>CAZKGR010000031.1:0-36215 GCA_964552465.1 uncultured bacterium | reverse complement strand
AATCAAGTGAGGATGGAGGGACTCGAACCCTCGGCCTTGGGCTTAAAAGGCCCCTGCTCTACCAGCTGAGCTACATCCTCGACAATAGATTGTAAAGATGGAAAACAGTACCAATTACAAAGTAGAAAGACACGTAATACAACAACTGACTTCGAGCAGCAGATCATTCACATGTACTGCGGCTCAAATGCACTAACACACTTTTAATGGTTGATCGCGTCGACGAATTGCGATCACACCAACACTATTTCAAAGGTTAGTGATATTCCTGATACCAGCTTATCAAACAGCTGCATACACGCCAACACACTTTCAACGTTGGCACCTACTTCTCTTGTAACCCGATCGCCGCAGCAGAGAGCGGGACATAGGCTTCACGTTCAGCGCCGACACTGATCAGTCCAATCGGAACATTCGTTTGTTCCTGGATATAGTCCAAATAGTTCCGGCAGTTGTTGGGAAGATTGCTGTAGCGACGTACATCGCTGATATCTTCTTTCCAACCAGGTAATGTATCATAGATCGGTGTAACTTCGTCCAAAATCCACGGTTCAGCCGGGAAGTGCTTGATCGTGCGTCCCTGATAATGATAGGACGTACATACCTTTATCTCGTCCAATTCACTCAACACGTCGAGCTTCGTAATCGCCCACGAGTCCAGACCATTGATTCGGGCGGAATAGCGACCGATCACGAGATCCAGCCATCCACAGCGACGGGCACGTCCAGTTGTAGCGCCGTATTCGCCGCCCCACTTGCGAAACTCAGATTGCAGTGGTTCATCCAGCTCAGTGGGGAAGGGGCCGTTCCCAACGCGCGTCGTGTACGCCTTCATTACACCGATCACATGATCAATACGACGTGGGCCGATTCCAGTTCCCGACGCCGCCGCACCTGCGGTCGGGTTTGAACTGGTGACGAATGGATACGTCCCATGATCTATGTCCAGCAACGTTCCCTGCGCACCCTCGAGAAGCACGCTCTTGCCATCATCAATTGCTTCATTCAGCAGGACGGATACATCCTTGATATACGGATCCGCTTTCTTGTCAAAATCGATGTATTCTTCGATGATGCGGTCGACATCTAATTCGCTGCTTTTGTAATAGTCACGAAGCAGTTTGTTCTTTTCCTGCAGGTTGGCGCGCAGTTTCTTTTCCAGGTAATCCCGGTCGAGAAGATCGACGATTCGCACACCGCATCGCTGATATTTATCGGTATAAGCCGGACCAATACCGCGTCCAGTGGTTCCGATCTTACCCTTACCAGCAGCTTGTTCCGCCGCTTCATCTATTGCCCGGTGATACGGCATGATCAAATGCGCTTTGTGGCTGATGAACAACCTGCCAGCTACTTTCACACCACGCTGTTCCAATTCAGCGATTTCGTCAAACAGAATTCGAGGATCGATGACCGAACCGTTCCCAAGCAAGCAGATGACATCTGGATGCAGTATTCCAGACGGGATCTGGTGGAGAATAGTCTCTTCACCTTGGTGGACAACGGTATGACCCGCGTTTGGACCACCCTGATAACGTGCGACGAGATCAGCCGGCTCACTGAGCAGGTCTACGATCTTGCCCTTGCCTTCGTCGCCCCACTGACAACCTACAATGGCGGTTACTGCCATGCGATCATCCTCCGGTGAAGAGTCACCATCAGGATTAATATGTGATCCGAGATTCCGAGCGCACAAAAAAAGCCCAGGAGGCTCCCGGGCTTTGGGAATCTCATCTACTTGTTAGAACTGTTTTTTCGAGTTCTTGTCTGGACGTTTGATATCCCATTCAACAAGAACAGGGCTCGCCACGAAAATCGACGAATACGTACCGACAATCACACCAGCCAGAAGTGCGAACGCGAAATCATGAATCACTGCTCCACCGAAGAAGTAGAGAATGAGAACCACGATCAATGTCGTACCCGATGTAAGCACAGTACGTGACAAGGTTTCGTTAATCGAAATATTTACCTGATCAAGGAATCCTTTGGCGCGCAACTTCTTCACATTCTCGCGGATACGGTCAAAGACAACGATGGTATCGTTCAACGAATAACCAACAATCGTCAGGAACGCTGCGATGACTGCCAGGCTAATCTGCAGGTTGAGGATCGAGAACAAGCCGAACACGATTAACACGTCATGTGCCAACGCCGCCAACGCTGCAATAGCATAGCGGTACTTGAACCGCCAGCTAATGTAGATCACGATGAAGAACAAGGATGCCAAGATCGCGAGGATCGCAGCATTTCGCAGCTCATATCCGATCTTTGGACCGACAGTTTCAACGCTGCGCACAGTAATTGGATTGTCAGGGAAACGTTCCTGAAGTCCATTTTGCAGCGCATCGCTGATGTCTTCTCCACCATCGATAACTGGAATGCGGATCATCACGTCCTGTTGTCCACGACCGGTGATCGTCTTGACTTCAGCGTCCGCATATCCCATGTCGAGGACGGCGTCGCGAACAAGACCTTGTTCGACCGGCGTCTCAAACCGCAGCATCGACTGCAGACCACCGGTGAAGTCAATCGAGTAGTTCGGACCGCCACGGACAATGGTGGCAATTATCCCGATGACAATCAGAGCGCTGCTGATCATGAATGCACCACGGCGCTTCGATTGGAAATCGTAGTGTGTTTCGCGAAAGATCTGGAACATGGCTCAGATACTCAGCTTTTTCACCGACCAACGGGCGGTGATGTAATCGAAGATTGCACGGCTGACAACTAGAGCCGTGAAAACAGAAGCGGTAATACCGATCATCAATGTGAGCGCGAAACCGCGGATCGGTCCAGTACCAAACTGGTACAGGATGATACCCGCGATCATAGTGGTAATGTTCGCGTCAAGAATGGTGACCAATGCGCGATCGAAACCGTTTTTCACCGCGTTCCACGTCGTTTTACCCGCACGTAGCTCTTCACGAATACGTTCAAAAATCAGAACGTTCGCGTCAACAGCCATACCGATAGTCAGAATGATGCCTGCGATGCCTGGCAGCGTCAATGTGAATCCAAAGCCCGCAAGCACGGCCATCAGGAAGATCATATTCAGGACCAACGCAAGGTCAGCGACCAACCCGCTTCCACGGTAGTAGATGACCATGAAGACCATCACAATAATCAGACCAGCGATGGCACTCATCGTGCCTGCCCGGATCGAATCCTCACCGAGGCTTGGACCAACAGTCCGTTCTTCGATGATATTCACCGGAGCCGGCAAAGCACCCGCACGCAAAACGATCGAGATATCGTCGGCTTCTTCAACGCTTTCCATACCTTCAATAATCGCGCGACCGTCAGGAATCCGGGAACGGATGTTCGGCGCCATGTGAACCTTGTCATCCAATACGATTGCCAATTGCTCACCGATGTTGTTTTCGGTGACACGGGCAAAAGTACGTGCGCCTTCACGCTTCATCGTCAAGGTGACGATGGCCTGACCAGCCTGAGTCGGATCCTGGCTCCCGCTACCGATGGTAACCTGTGCATCAGACAGATCGTTACCGGTAAGCTCAGCACGTTCTTTCAACAGGTACAGGTATGTGAACGACCGGCCCTGCTGATCTTCCTGCGATGCGCTTCCCCACAGGAATTCATAATCCGGAGGAATCAGCGCGCGGATATCTTCACGGCCGAGAATGCGTTCTATCTGATCGTGGTCAGCTTGAAGCACAACCATCTGACGGCCAAACAGGCTGAGCAAGCTGCTGAACGGACGGTTCGGATCAAACGTGTTTCCCGTTTCGGAAACACCGTCTTCACCTTCACCAAACAGCCGTTCAGTGCCAGTCAGGTCTTCCGCATCAGCCACAGCTTCGTCATCACCAGTGCCGTCGGCAACAGTTTCATCTGTAAGTTCGACTACTTCTTCAGCGTCGTCAGCAGCGACCAGATCCGGACCATCAGCATCGTCAACCAGAGCGTTGTCGATGTCACGAATGACACGTGCGGTCACTTCCGGATCAGCAACTAACTGGAACTCCAGCAGCGCTGTTCGCCCAATCAAGCTTCGTGCTCGCGACGGATCCTGTACACCAGGAAGCTCAACCACGATACGGCGCGCGCCCTGACGCGTGATCGACGGTTCGCTTACGCCGAACTCGTCGATACGGTTACGGAGTTTGGTCAGAGTCAGGTTGACCGCTTCTTCCGCCTGCTCTTGCAGCATGCGGACAATCTCACGGTCGGACTGACGAGGATCGCCGAAGTAACGTGCCATCGGCACTTCACGGGCAGCGAATTCCTGCATCACAACCTGATCGAACTCAGATGTAGGATTACTGGCGAGTTCAGTTCGGACAGCACCCGCAATCTCTTCGAATGTCGCGTCCGTGTTCTTCGCCAAACGATCCATCAAATCGACAAGGCTGACTTCCAGCACCAAGTGCATACCACCCTGGAGGTCGAGGCCGAGTTTAATCGATTCATCACTGACTTCGTCAAATTCGGTGAAGAAATCCGTACGAAGCTCATCCACGAGATCAACCAGCTCATCCTTTTCATCCTGGGACAAGTTTTCGTTTGTCCGGATTCGATGGGCGAGGTCAATGTCGAAACGGAAGATATCTTCACGCAGGACTTTGACGGGGGTGTCAGTGGCGTCGCTGATCCGCTCAAGTTTTTCCTGTAGAGCATCTTCGAGCTGGGTGCCGCGGTAGGTGGGATACAAATTCACCAGCGCGAGCACGACTAGCGCGACGATCAACAGGGTGCGGAAAAGATGAGAACCTTTCATTGGAACCATAACGTCTGTTGGCGCCTGAAGGCGGAGTTGAACCAGTCCCGGAACATCTTATCGCGTAGGCTGGCCTTGTCTGATGTGCGACACGCAAGGTTAAGAGGTGAAGTGCCCGGACTCAACTGAAGTTGCTTGAGAAGAAGGAAGGGAGGCTCCATGTCTCCACAAGCCGCCCCCACTATCATTCCCGAACTTGTTCAGCCCCTTCCCTGCAAACGAAACCGGTCCGACGAGGACCGGCTCGAAATGAACCCCTGAATATAAAGGGAAGCACGCGGTGAGTCAACGAAGAGTTAGCCCGACCTCGCTTGATTGTCAAATCCTGTAAATATGCGGATCCACTTTCAATTTGCCATACAAATTCCGATCAAGTGATGCACATAAGATGGACTTCAGAGGCAATGAGCGCTCACTGCGAAACTGATGTTAACACTGTATATTCAATTTCCCGTTTGCAAAGGGCGGATGTGAGGCTGATGCCCTCCATTTAGTGTGATAACGTACTCAGAGTCAAGGAATACCTGCTGATGCAGAACCCGATGCCGGAGAAACTGCTCTACGAACTGTCCGCACCCGGACGCAAAGGAGTTCGTCTCCCCGTTGCTGATGTACCCGCAGCCAAACCGTTGCCGAAGTCTTTGCAACGTCTGGAAGACGCTCCACTCCCCGAGGTAAGTGAGAATGAGGTCATCCGCCATTTTCACCGCCTCTCGAATCTCAATCACCATGTCGACCGGGATTTCTACCCGCTCGGTTCGTGCACGATGAAATACAATCCGAAGGTGAATGAACAGATTGCTTCGGATTCGGATTTCGCCGGACTGCATCCGTTCACACCGACCCGATACGCCCAGGGCGCATTGCAAGTGCTCTATGAACTAGGTGAACAGTTAAAAGCAATCACGGGTTTTTCATCAGTCACTTTGCAGCCACCAGCAGGCGCGTCGGGCGAACTGACTGGTTTGCTGCTGATGCGCAAGTATCACGAAGAACGAGGTGACCACAAACGCAACCGTGTCATCATCCCCGACTCAGCGCATGGTACAAATCCAGCGACAATCAATTTCGCTGGCTGCGAAGTCGTTGAATTGAAATCTGGCCCCGACGGTACTGTTGACCTGGAAGAAGTGCAGAAAGCTGCGGATGATCGACTCGTCGGCATGATGATCACCAACCCGAACACACTTGGGATCTTCGAAAGCAACATCCAGGAGATCGCCAAGATCGTACATGAGGCTGGCGGTTTCATGTATATGGACGGTGCGAACCTGAACGCCCTGCTCGGCATCACCGCGCCAGCGAAGATGGGTTTTGATGTCATGCACATCAACGTGCATAAGACATTTTCGACGCCGCACGGTGGTGGTGGTCCGGGTGCAGGACCAGTCTGCTGCGTCAGCAAGCTCGAACCGTACCTGCCGACGCCTGTTATCCGTAAAGAAGAAGACATGTTCTTTCACGATTGGGTGCGACCCAAAGCCATCGGTAAGATGCAGGGCTTCTACGGTAACTTCCTGATCCTGTTGCGCGCGTACATATATATCCTCGCGACCGGCAAGGATGGACTCGAAGAAGTGTCCAAGGCTGCAATCACAAATGCCAACTACCTGCGCATCCTGTTGCAGAAGGATTACGAGCTACCGTTCCCGGACCGCTGCCTGCACGAAGTCGTCTTCAGCGCCGACAAACAAGCGAAGAACGGCGCCCGGGCACTCGACATCGCCAAACGTCTGCTCGACTTCGGCATCCACGCGCCAACGGTCTATTTCCCGCTGATTGTGCACGAAGCGATGATGATGGAACCGACCGAAACTGAGACTAAAGAAACGCTCGACCGGTTTATCGAAATCATGCATCAGATCTCGGAAGAAGCAAAGAACGATCCGGAATTCCTGCACAACGCGCCGTACAACACGCCGATCAAGCGGCTCGATGAAGCTGGCGCATCACGTAAACCGAATGTTCGTTGGACGGCTGGCTAAACACCAAGTCCGTAAGGGCAACCAGCATCCACATGCTGGATTTTAAAAGTCAATCCCGGATTCACTCGAATCCGGGATTCTTGTTTGCTCACGGCTCACAGCTTTCATTCCCCGCCGCTCATTTTGTGGAAGTAGAAACTCTGTTCACGCACGGGGTTGCTGTTGTAGAGCAGTTTGCCGGTGAACAGGTACATTCCTGCGACGGCGCCAGCGGGGATGACCTGCGTCATTTCGGGGATGGTTATCGACCAGCCGGGCGTGAGCGTGAAATTGCGTTCGAACAACGGACCGTAAACCTGCTCGTAAAACGGCGGTTCGGCGATGAAAGTCCGGTAGGTGACGTTCGCGAAAGAAATCGGCAGCTCATTGAACAGTTGGGCCGAATACGTGATTGTGCCGCCGGAGGATGGAAGGATGACATTTCCACCATCGATGGCGTAGGTGACGGGGTGCCAGGTGACGGTTTTCGTGATGCTGGGGATTGACTCACCCTCGGGATCATAGTATGCGGTGACATGGTAGTCGTACGTACCGTACTGTGGCAACTGGTCGGTGAAGACGGTGTCCTGCGTCGTGCCGATCAGATTTCCGTTGCGGTAGACACGGTATTCGACGAACTCGTCCAGCTCATTGATTTGAACTCCATGTTGATGCCCGCGCAAGCTCTGCTGGCGCGGATTGGCGAGACTTGAATTCTTGGGATGATCCGTGGTAGCGTCTTCTGCCCCGCGGGCATCGTCCGGCTCATCCCACGGCCAACCGGACATGCGTGGCGGCTGATCGGTAGGGTTTCCGGCGGGATCGAGCCACTCTTCAATGACTCGTCCACGGCGTGGCTCAATCGAACGATCCATCAATTGGGCGTCACGTGTGCAGGAAATCTCGTTAAAGCGTACGGTATTCCCATCGCCGGAAAGGCCACCAACATAACCCCATGGAATTTGATTATCCTGGAATGTATCCACGTATATATCATTTATATAATAATCAAATATTCCATCACTTGATACAACTTTCAGAGTATTAATATCTCCATCTTCGATATTGATCACATCTGTTTGCGTCCAGTAAATTACATAAACGAAAAATCCATTATAATACTTACCGACAGAGTATTCACCACCATAAGCTGGATGATAGCCAAACAAGAAAGTATAACCCGTAAAATTGCTTTCCTCAAAAAATGGGTCATAGTATAGTCCATTTGTATTAAATATAACTCCTCTTGCATTGAAATGATCAACATTTGTAATAGTTAAAACTAGTGTATATTCGTTGAATAGTTGCTGAGTATAATAAAATGAATTCCAGGTATGTAATCCTTCAGTATAGGTCTCAAGATACCCATTCTCTACTATAAACGTACCATATTCTGGAGTTCGTAATACAATATCTTGCGCAAAGATCTCTTCAAAGTCCTCATAATAATCAGGCTGATTGTTTGGCGCGAAGTTGAGCTCTACTTGCCCCCCTTGTGAAATGTTCGCGCATAAACCAAAGGGTGGAACCACTTGAGTTTTGCCCAGGGTCACCAGGAGAAGCGCTGTCGAAAACACTAAATAGAATTTCATCTTAACTTCCCCAATGGCTGGGTGGCCCGGTTTCTCGGGTGCGGCGCGCACCTTGGCAAACCGGGTGTCGTGTCGTAGATGTCCGTTGACCATTTCATAGCTGGAATATGGTTTCGCATGTACCAACAATCAACGAACTTACACGAATTTGTAAAATACACCCGCGTTGGCGGAGCCTTGTTATCTACGGTTCGGATGAGCCGCGGTAGCACAGCTTCCGCGGGCATCAGTTTCGACGGATAATCACGGGCACCATTCGAGTGACCGCGTTTGCAAGCAAACACGGGCCTGTCAATGGGGACACCTAACCCCATACAACCAGCATTGCTCGTCGCGGTCTTCTGATTCTGCTGGATATTTGTTCGACCATTGTATGTAGTTAAATGGGGTAAGATGTCCCCGGTATCACAAACGCCGATCCCGCAACTCGCCTACTTGTTCCGCTCTACACAAATGTGTATTCTTAGCGATTCACCTGCTGAGGAGACCGACCGCTGCGTTTGCCAGACCAATCACCGTTGACCCCACAAGAACTTGCCCGGCTAGGCCTGAGCAAGTTCGTCGCATTTGATACCGAAACCACCGGCCTTGATCCGGCGAACTGTCGCGTTATCGAACTGGGAGCGGTACGTTTTGAAGGGGGAGAGGTAGCGGACCGGTTCACCCGCCTGCTACGCGTTGATGAACCATTGCCCGCGTTCATCACACGGCTGACCGGCATCACGGACGACGACCTCGCAAATGAGCAACCTTTCGAGGCCGTGGCTCAGGAAATGGTCGACTTCTTCGGTGACGATCCGATCCTCGGGCAGAACATCAAGTTTGATCTGGACTTCCTCGAAGCGGAGTTGATGCGAATCCCGGAAGGCGCGCCGTTGCCGCCGCCGGGTGACATTTACGACACCCTACCCATCGCACGTAGTCTGTTCCCGATGGAATTCAGCCGGTTTGGACTTGGAGCGATGGCACGGCAGCTCGAGGTGGATCTGTCCAACGCCCACCGTGCAACCGATGACGCCGAAGCAACCGGAAATGTGCTACTCGCCTTGATGGCTTGCGCTCGTCGACTCCCACACGGTGAGTTGCGCGAGATGCTGCGTATTCTCGGCCAGACCAGTTTCAGCCTCGGCGCATTGCTCGATGGTCTGCTCGCTATCGGTCCGGGTGAACATGGTCATTGGACACCGCCGGACTTGGCCGATAACCGTCTCGGCGAGTTCGAGAATCTTGGCGTTGATCGTGAACGCAACTTTGATGCAGAAAAAGTTGATATCGATACGTACTCCGATTTTTTCAGCGAAACTGGTCCTGTCGCCAAGCAGGTCCCAGGCTACGAGGTGCGGCAGGGGCAGGTGGACATGGCGTGGGATGTCCACGAGACGATGGAAAGTGGCGGACAACTGATCTGTGAAGCCGGTACTGGTACTGGTAAGTCACTCGCGTATCTGCTGCCAGCATTGATGCACGCCCGCTCCGGTAAGGGACGAGTCGTCGTTTCGACGCACACTCGTCATCTGCAAAACCAACTCTTCGACAAGGATCTGCCGTATCTGTCCGAAGTTTTTGCGGGCGATGTACGCGCGACTCTATTGAAGGGTCGTGGCAACTACATCTGCAAGCGTCGATACGACGCTCTGGTTACCGAACCGGATTCGCTGGAGAACGGTGAACGGTTGTCGCTGCTGCCCATCGTTCGGTGGCTGAACCGGACGAAGACGGGCGACATAAACGAAGCACCAGGCGTGCGTCAATCGCTGGCTTGGGGACTGTGGCCGCGTCTGTCCGCCGATTCCGGGTTCTGCTCGAACCGTGTCTGCAGGGCCAGTGAAGGCTGTTTCCTGCATCGAATTCGTATGTCCGCTCTGGCATCTGATGTAGTACTGATAAATCACGCGTTGTTGTTCAGCGATTTGGCGAGCGATGGTGGAGTGCTTGGCGAATACGACCGGCTGATCATTGACGAAGCGCACCACATCGAAGACATCGCCGCCAATCATCTTGGGATGGAATATCATTTCGTACCGCTGCGTAATTTGTTGACACAGATGCATGACGTTTCAGCGAAACGTCCCGGCCTGTTGATGGCGCTGCGTGCACTACAACCGATGCTGGAAACTCCCCTCGAACGCGGTGAGGCGGATAAGCCCGGGCCCATCGACCGTGTCGTTGATGCGATCACATCACTACACCGAACAGGCGACCACTTCCACGGCGAACTCTACAGCTTGCTCAGCGTGACCCGGGAAGAGAACGGACAGAACAACAACGGATCAGTCTATTACAACCGATCTACCCGGTACCTGAGTGGAGAACTCGCGTTCGGACCTCTCCAGCCGACGATTCAAGCGCATCACCGGTCGTTCATCGAATTGCTCCGAGAATTGGATAAACTACTGGAAATCTTGTCGGAAGCTGATGATCCACTGATTGATGGAAATGACGTAGTCGCACGCTTGAAATCTGTCCGCACTGAACTCAAAGGCATTGCTGATGCCTTCTCCATCCTCACCGGAGCCGAACCAGAAAACACGGTTATGTGGTACCGAGTGGGGAAAGATGCACGTGCGGGAGTGACGCTTAATTCAGCACCGCTGGATGTCAGCATAGTGCTAAATGAGAAACTCTACCCAAAGCTGGAGTCGGTAGCGTTAACCTCGGCGACTCTGACGGTGGACAACAAGTTTGATTTCATTCGGAAACGTTTGGGGCTGAACAATGCTCGGGGCGTGGTGTACCCGACGCCGTTCGAGATGAGCGACCAGATGTTCATTGCCGTCGCGGACATGTTTGGCGTGCCCAAGGGTAATCTGGATGAGTATGTCGAAGGCGTGTCGATGCTCGCCCACCGGCTGCCTACCGAACTGGATGCCGGCACGCTGGTTCTGTTCACCAGCCAGAAGATGCTCGGGGATGCGTACGATCAAGCAGCACCGTTGCTCGAACGGCAAGGATGGACAACGTTCGCACAAGGTGTAGGATCATCGCAGGCGGAAATGCTCGACCGGTTCCGGATCGAACGGAAGTCTGTCCTCTTCGGTGTCAATTCGTTCTGGGAAGGGATTGATGTACCCGGCGACTCACTCGAATTACTGCTCATCGCGAAGCTGCCGTTCCATGTGCCTAATGATCCGCTGGTCGAAGCTCGGTCCGAGAAGATCAAGGCGGAGGGTGGCAATCCGTTCATAGAATACACCGTGCCCGAAGCCATCCTCCGGCTGCGGCAGGGACTGGGACGTCTGATCCGTCGAACAGACGACTACGGTGTCGCAGTCATATGCGATCCACGGCTGGTGCGTTCACGCTGGGGACGGATAATGGTCGATTCGCTGCCTGTCCGACCAAACGTGTACACCGATTACGCAAAGCTGTTCGAAGACATCCGCTATTTCCTCGAAGGTGATGAGTAATCATCACTTGTCCTTTTCCTGACCATTTTCACTCCTCCAAGAACAGAAATCAGAGGTGCGCGTTGGCGCAGCCAACACGGGCAAGAACAAGCCTGACTCCACTCCATTAAACCCTCGCTATCCGCCTGCGTCCATTACCTGAGCACAGGGAGAATAATTGGTTCACATAGAAACCAAACTACTTTAGAAGGAGAAGGAGTGATGAAACGTTGGACGAACATGATCATACTGGCGGCAGTTACGGCCGGATTGATCTTTGTAAGCGTGCAAGCTGCTGATGCGCAACCTTTCAGTGGAAAAGGCATGAGGAACGGCGGTGGACCTGGATTCGGCATGAGTAGCGGACATGGTCCGATGGGCTTGATGGGTATCCCAAACCTGAGCGACAAGCAGTTGGGACAGATTCTCGACCTGCAGAAGGAGATGCAGATGTCGCACATCAAGATGATGAACGAGAAGCAAGAGCTGATGGAAGAAATCCAGACTCTGTCCGATGATCCGGACGCCAACCGCAGACGTCTCGGTGAGATTCAGCAGCGGATGGGCGCTATTCGCTTACAGATGAGCAAGGATCGCGTCGCTCAGCAAGAGAGGATGCAGAACATCCTGACTGATGAACAATGGGAAGAACTCGCGATTCAACGCGCTGAACACATGCAGGCCAAGTCTGAGATGAGTCCGGAGAGCCGCGGACCGGGATTCCGTGGACCACGGGGAGTCCGAGGCTCAGGATATGGCATGCATAAAGGACCTGGCATGCATGGACATGGTTATGGACAATACCCACGCGGTTCATGTGGCTGGGGTCGATAACGATTACTGATGCATGGACAGGGTGCGAAGCTGACACCCTGTCTAAAGGTTCACCAAGACTTTCTTGAGACACAGATTAATTGATTGATTAACATTTCCGGAACAACGTGTACGGAGGAATACATGAAGATCACACGCCATACGTTATCACTCGCAGTGTTGCTGGCTGCGTTCATGCTGGTTGTCGGCTGTTCGGATGACAGCAGCGTTGCCACGAACCCAGACACTCAGCAAGCGACACCCACGGACGATGACTATCAGATATTAGCTGAAGACATTGCCTATGCGATTACTAATCCGGAAGATGGTATGTTGGTCCTGTGGCGGCCGGTACCGCCGATGGAAGGTGAAGGACCGGGAGGTGGTGAACCACAGGCAGACCATTTCCGTGATTTCAGCAACCTCCACGACACAACTTTCACTCATCGCGGTTTTACGACCACGATCGACGTCACGTTCTTCGATGTGGACGATAACCAGTTTCAGCTATACGATCCCGAAACGAGTGTCCGTCTGCTCCGTTACCTGACCATGAACGGTGAACATTCCGATGATTTCCGTGAAGTGGTGGTCGACCTGCAATCCATGCTGACCATGGACAACATCCTTGAAATCGATACTGTTCACGTGATCAATGAAGAGGCAACTCGCTCGGAAATCGGGGAGATGCAGGGACGGCACGAAGATCATATTCGTACCTGGGATGCATTCCACGAATGGGTGACCACTGATCTGAATGTTCACGTTGATCACGAAACCTATCCGTACCCTCTGTCCGGGCAGGTTTACAATTATACGATCATGGAAAGAACCAGGATTGATGGTCATGCAACTCACACCGAGATCATCGAGGTCGGTTCGACAATCACCTTTGATGGTACGAACATGGCACTCGTTGAGATGGATAACGGTGACACGTTCTACATCAATCTCGATGACGGTGGTCACCACAGGCGGCCTCCTCGTCCGTGAACTGATGTTGGTTCACGGCTCTCAATAAGCGTCCAGAGTTACTCTGGACGCTTTCTCTGTTTGGAGCGAGCCCATTTGGCTCCCATGTTATACACAGACAGGATTGCTGAGACGAGGACGGCCTGCTATTGACAGAGAACTCTCAGCGAACAAAGATTTTTCCGATAGTGCCCTCCTCAGTGGTCGCAGCCCCTGCTTTCGATTATCTTACTGTATTGATCAAAAACATGAACCCCGGATATTTCCGGCGTTGGACTTGCTAACGAGCTACGGTGGTGGAACGATGAGTGATTGTGTAAAAAGTGGTAGCAGCCTTCTGCGGGCAGGACTTGGTGTTCTGATTATTGCTGTTGCACTGGTTTGGATTGCTGGACCAGTGTATGCGCGTCCCGAGATCAAGGTTGACGAACTACAGCAACTAAAAGTGGAAGTTGAGCGTCAATACGAGATCAACCGTGGACCCCAGTTCTGGGCATTTGTCGAGCAAAACAACCTGCACAGGTATGTGGACAATGTCTACAATGGAACATCCCTGATCGGAGTTACTCCAGAAGGTGATGCGATATACTACCGGATTGACAACGCCAACGCCGCCAGAACATCTCGCGCTGATCAACTCTATCCCGAGGCTGGTAACGGTTACTCCATCACTGGCGCTTTTACAACTCACATGGCTATGTGGGATGCGGGTACTGCACGCACGACTCACGAGTGCTTCAACACGTTCTTTGGCATTCCACGTGCGATGAATCAGGATGCGACGGCGAACCACTTTCACGCGCAGCATGTCGCTGGAACGATGATTGCCGGCGGAGCCGCAGGCCATGAGAATGCTCGAGGTATGAGCTACGAAGCCTATTTGCATGTCTACGACTGGTTTTCAGACACCTCCGAGATGATCGCTGCGGCTTTGGGTAGCACACGTATCACCAACCATTCTTACGGTCAGCCGATGGGTTGGGAATACGAAGGTGGAGGAATTCCATGGTCATGGTATGGCAATGGCAACCTCGAATATGATGGTGAGTTCGGTAGATACAACAGCAATATCAGCCGTGTCTGGGATGATATAGCGCACGACAACCCATACCTGACTGTTTGTGTGTCGGCGGGCAATGACCGTTCGGATTCGGGGGCCGGAGGTGGCCAGCACTATCATGGACAGGGTGGAACCATCTATACAGACTATCACGAACCCGATGGCGGAAATTTAGGATACGATTGCATAGGTTATCGCGGAGTTTGCAAGAACTTGTTCACTATCGGCGCAGTAAATGATGTGCAGCAATATGTCGGCCCAGGATCAGTAAGCATGTCTAACTTCTCCAGTTGGGGACCGACGGATGATGGTCGCATCAAGCCAGACATCGTCGCAAACGGCGTTGGGTTGATCTCAGCAGGAGTTAATAGCGACACTCATTACACATCTATGGGTGGCACATCAATGTCATCGCCGTCAGCCGCAGGAACAATGAACTTGCTCCTCCTGCATTTTCAAAACCTGTACGGGATGGACCCGCTCTCAACAACCCTCCGCGGTGTTGTGATCCATACAGCTGACGAGTGTGGCAATTGGGACGGTCCTGACTATAGTTTCGGCTGGGGTTTGATCAACGCTCTCGCCGCCGCGCAGTTCATGGATTGGTCCATAGTGAATCCCGCAGCACTTCGCGAAGCAGAGCTCGCGGACGGAGAGTCCTTTGTGCAGGAACTCGTACCGTTCGGTGACGAGTCAATTCGGGTCACTCTGATGTGGAATGAACCGATGGGATCGACGGGGTTCGGCAATAACGATCAGACCCCAAACCTGATAAACGACCTCGATGTTCGCCTGGTAGAAACAGGTACCAATACGACATACTACCCGTATGTTCTGGGTGGATTGGACGATCCGAATTCTCCGGCGACTACGGGCGATAACGTTGTCGATAACGTCGAACAGATTTATCTCGAAAATGTTCCGGCCGGTACATACGAAGTGCGTGTGACCCACAAGAATAACCTGAGTGAAACAACAAGCTACAGTTTGGTAATTTCCGGTGCCGTCGACGCCAATGATCCACGCGAACCTGTGACCAACCTGGCTGCGGATGTGGATTATGTGGGCGGAACTGCTGACTTGAGCTGGGATCATCCAGGTGGAGATACATTCATCGAGTACAGTGTTTTGCGTAATGGTTCTGAAGTAGGTACAACGGGAAACACATCCTATTCGGACCTCCTTCCTGACTTCGGTACTTACGAGTACGAGATTGTTTCAGTATATGAGGAAGGCGAATCGCTGGCCAATCCGACCATTGAAGTAATTTTTATCCCACCGGCAGCGGTCGACTTCTTCAGCTACCGAGTCTTGAATGAACCGGCGATGGAGATTGAGCTGCTTTGGGAACAATCGCTGGACAACGAGATTGCCTACGATGATGGCGAAGAAGACAATGCCTACTTGACCTTCAGTGCACTGGTCGAACCGGGTGCCGTTGTCGCGCAATTGTTCACGCTTGACGATGATGCGTCCCTGCACTCAATCATGATCAACATCAATGACGGAGTTTCGGCAGGAGATATCCGGTTCGTTGTTTACGAATATGCTGATGATCCAGTGATTCCGGGTGACATGATCTGGTCGTCAGAAACCCTGCAAGTCGCGGAAGCGGGTTGGTATACATTTGACTTGCCCGTACGGTTCGAGTTTGACGCAGATGACAGTGTCTGGCTGGGTATAGAGTGGTTGGAAACTGGGCATACTGCTATAAATGTTGATGTCACGCAAGATGTTCAGAATAATCGCAGCACAGTGTATGCCGACATCGGACAGGGTGGAGTATGGGTCGCACTGCATGAATTCGGTTTCCCTGGAGCCTATGCTGGCGATCTGATGTTGCGCGGTGTGTTTGGCGTAGATCAAGCGATCGGTGAGGCTGGTTTGATTCAGTTTGACGTCTATCGTGAGGGTGCGTTGCTGGGTTCGACAACAGAAACACAGATGCTCGAAACTCTGCCAGGAGGTGGAACCTACGAGTACTTCGTCGAATCAGTTTTCGAGCAAGGTGTTGCGACATCGGACGTTATTGTGATTGACTCCGGCGCATTGAGTGTCGAGGAGAACGATCCGACTGAATTGCCGCTCGAATTCTCGATTGGCGAGGCATATCCGAATCCGTTCAACCCGTCCGTTGCCGTGCCTGTCACCCTGGCCGCAGTTTCGGATGTCAGGCTGCGAGTCTATGACATCCTCGGTCGCCAGGTTGCTGAGATCAGCAACAGGCAATTAAACGCTGGATCGCATACGTTGACTTGGACCGCAAACGGTGTTTCATCAGGTGTGTACTTCCTGAACGTAAGCGCCGGTCCCATGAACTCGACGCAGAAAGTCGTACTCATGCGCTAGTGCTTCACCAGATAAGTCTTATATCCAACAGCCCGAACCAATTGGTTCGGGCTGTTTTGACTCTGACAAATCACCAATACTCGAAAACAACGTCAAAAGATACGGAACACGTCATTCTGACCACAGGGAAGAAGGTCGAACTAAATCACTGATATATACAAGTATTGATCCGTTTCTTAGCTGGATCTTCTTCACTTCACTGGGTTCAGTTCAGAATGACGCACCACAGCTATTTCGAGAGTGCGTCGAGTACTGTGGGCGTGAGGTCGGTGATAAAGGTGCATCCTGTGAGGATATTTTCAGCAAGTGGACCTACAGCCACAGCTGGAACTGGAGCTCGTGTGTGGCTGCGGACAGACAGGTCTTCACTGTTGCCATGATCACTGGCGATCAGTAACGTGTCGTTGTCAGAGTCCAAACCAAGCAACAGCGCTCGAAGGAAGCGCATCACCTCATCGATTACATTCGCTGCCCAATCCAGATCCTGAGCATGACCAGCGAGATCGGTCTTGATGTATTCAAAGATTACGAGATCATGATCCAATGCCAGCCCGGCAATACGTCGGGCTGCCTCTTCCGGTCCAATCACAGGCAGATTTTCGCGCCGGACCACATCGGCGAGAGTTTCCGCCGGGCTCGCAGATCGGGTGGCTTCAGTCGAAAGTGAATCACCTTCTGCCAAGCCATTACCAGCAACCGGAGGGGTAGAGGGTGAACCTTTGCGCTTGGCTCGTTGGCTGATCCGGGCATATCGTTCGCGGAATTTCTCCGCCTGTTCCGAATGTGCTGGTGGTGCACCAGGATACTGAAGTGGTCCAGAATTTCCCTGAGAACGGATCATCTCACCCGTCAAATCATGAAATACAGCCCTGCCAGCTCGGTAGTCATCCAGCATACGGAAAGGAATCCCGGCTGCACGAACAGCATGCGTTGTTACAGATTGCATGAATGGGGGACGTTTGAAATACGCTTCGTTGTAAGCGTTGGCAAATGTGGAACGCAACCCACGATCTAAAGCCTGCTTGTGGATTGAGTGCTCGTTAATTACGGCCTGTAGTTCTCGTGGTGGGAAACCTGATAAATGACGCCCCAGAATCTTTGGGGCGTTGATACCTGTAAACAATGCGGTAGTACCAGTTGCGGATTGGGGTAGACCGTCAATTCCCAGGTTGGCGTCCAGTGGTTTCCAGAGAGCGCCGGGCCAACTCGGATCGCGACCTTCCACTGCTATCAGTGTTGGATCTGCAACCGCAGACCACGGATTGACCGTTGGGTCATCTACACCCAGACCGACCCCATCGAGGAACACCCAGACGACTGCCACTACGAATGCTTCTCCCGGTATTCGATCTCTTTTGCCTTATCCCAATAAGCGTCAAGCTGTTCAAGATTCAATTCATGTACGTCATAGCCATCTTCAGCAGTCAGTCGTTCGATTGATTGGAAGCGCTTGATCACCTTATCTGTGCTGCGGCGCAATGCATCTTCGGCGGCAAAACCTGCGAGGCGTGCGGCATTAACAGCGCTGAACAGCACGTCGCCGAGTTCTTCTTCGGCATGGTCACGATCACCGGACAGTACCGCTTCAGAAACTTCTTCCATCTCTTCGGATAGTTTCTCCAATGCGCCAGAGGCATCGGGCCAGTCAAAACCAACCCCCGCCATTTTTTCCTGCACCCGAAACGCACGGGTCAAAGCGGGCAGGACATTCGGCACACCGGAAAGCACGCTTTTCGGGGTATCCGTTTCGCCCTTGTCCGCAAGCTTGATCTTTTCCCAAACATCACGAACCTGTTCAGGCGTATTAAGTTTACGTTCACCAAAAACATGTGGATGACGGCGAATCAGTTTCTCCCTAATCGCACGGATCGAGTCTGCTGCCGTGAATCCTCCCTTTTCTACTTCTATTTCTGCATGGAAAACGAGCTGCAACAGCAAGTCACCGAGTTCATCACGAAGCTCGTCCATGTCCCCAGCGTCAATGGCTGAAAGAACTTCGTAGGTTTCTTCAAGCAGGTATGGGCGCAGGGACTCGTGCGTCTGAGCACGATCCCACGGGCAACCGTCTTTCGCCCGCAAGTGTTTCATCACCGCGACAAGCGCTTCCATCTCACCGCCTGCTGTTCCATCTCCATGTACATCGGCGGGAAGATCTGAGGGGTCTGGTAATGGACGATGATTCGTCGAGTGGTTATCTGTTACGCCGCTTTCCGGCATTGAAAACTCCTTTACTAATGTCCACGGACCGGACCCTCTCCTTCGTGACGTGATCCCTCTGGCTCGATGTGGATCAACGCGTCCGCAATGAAATCATAGGTTTCAAGGATGAGATCCTTCACGCTATGAGCAACAGCGTGAGCAGCATGCACCGTCATTTCCGGTGAGACTTCGATGTCCATGTCAACATAGAGCAGGGAACCATATCGACGGGTTCGGATACGGTGCGCATCATTGACCTCGGGAATCGTTAATGACAGCTGTTCGAGCTTTTTCACCAGATCCGGGTTTTGCTCCATATCAGTCAGCTCATGGACCGCCTGCGTCGCGATACGGACACCCATGTTGATGATAAATCCGCTCACTGCAAGACTGGCAACTGAATCCAGGTACCAGGCACCAGGAATGAGCACACTTCCCAGGACGCCAAGTAATACAGTAATGGATGAGAAGGCGTCACTGCGATGATGGTAGGCATTTGCAAGCAAAGCAGGGGAGTGGGTTTTCCGGGCGGCTTTCCGCGTCCAATGAAAGAGCCACTCTTTGGTGATGACTGATATGCCAGCAATGACTGCGGCAGGCCAGCCAACTTCAACAGACGGTCCACCGAGCAAGGCGCGTATCGCTTGGTAAATAATTGGAAACGCAGCGAAGAACAGGACAACGGCAACAACGAGTGAGGCCAGGGATTCAAATCGTCCGTGACCGTAAGGGTGATTTGTGTCAACAGGACGTCGGCTGAAGCGAATAGCGGCAATGGTGACCGCATCCGTGAAAAGGTCACTCGTCGAATCGACGGCGTCTGCAATTAACGCATGGCTGTGAAAAAGTATCCCGCCAACCGCCTTGGCAACGGCCAGGCTGAAGTTGATTATCGCACCGGTGACACTGACACGCTTGACCTGAATACTGTCACGTTCGTACTGGTTGGTCACCCTGAGCTCGTATCAAACATGTCAGACCACCTATCCAATTTCACTCAGTTTCTGAACCTGCGCTAGACGAAGGCTCTGGATTTGCATGAGCGTGCGCCGAACCGTTCCCTGAGAATTCACGCTCAGCAATCAGATCTTCTAATCGCTCCTTCTCGAGCACCAAGTCATCAATAGTCCAGTCAGTCAAGTCACGTTGCATCTGCAAACTGGGTAACTCGATACCCTGTTTGCGCAGGAAGTCATCCACCTGCGGCTGGTTCTTGCGGTAGTAGTAGTACGCGGCAGCCGCGGCACCAACACCGACAACAAATCCAGTCAAATGATCGTTACTGATAGCCATGTAAAACCTCTTCGCATTACTGCGATGTTTGTTTCAGGGAAGATGGGGGAGGGAGACGGCTGGATCAACGATTGCCGCGTGCTTTCATCATTAACCATGCAGAAACTGCCACGCCTGGTAACGAGATATGACGTATGACCAGGTGATTGACTGCAGCAGCACCTGCGAGGATACCAGCAGCTGAGTACAAATCAATCAAACCGTGCGTTGTGTCGTAAACCGCACGATTCAGCGACTGTAACGCTTCCCACCCTTCCTTGCGAAGCAACGATTTCGGCGTCTTGTTCAGTTCCCTCTCCAGTCCAAGCAAACGAATCAACGCCGCGAATAAAATCTCCGCTTCGAGACGGTTGTTGTCAAACAGGATCAAAACACTACCTGTACGAGTATTCACTTCTACACTTTGCACTCCCTGGATTCGTCGCAGTGAGCCACGGACCTGTTCCGCTTCGTCCGATCGTCCAACCAGGATTGGTGCGTTGAAACGCACACGTCCCGGCAGAAGATGCACCGTTCGGATCGGATGCCTCATTCGCAGAAGCGGAGAACGTCCCAGATTGTTGGATTCACCAGCATCTGTGCTGCGCTTCAGAAACATGGAGAGAAGGAGTTGAGCCAACATATGCATGTGATAAGCATCCTGTTCAACGTGGACAGAAAGCTAATACACCGAAAGCCCTTCGCCAAGAGGTCAAATCCACGCTGTGGGCAACTGAATTCAGATTGAAAGTATTTGCAAAACGAGGGAACATTTGGCAAATAATGAGGGGACACCTTGTTCTTAAAGTGTCCCCTACATCGAAACCATTAGTCCCCAAACTGATTATTCCTTTTTCGACTGGTGTTTGAATGCCTCGAGCAAGTCGAACGGAACAGGGAACAACGTTGTTGAATTGTTCTCCGCAGCGACCTCAACCAATGTTTGCAGATAACGCAGGGTTACAGAAACAGGCTCGGTTGCCAATAGCTGGCCGGCTTCAGTCAACTTTTTAGCGGCTTGGAACTCACCATCAGCAGCTACGATCTTCGCGCGCCGGACACGATCTGCTTCAGCCTCTGCAGCCATCACACGTTTCATATCCGTCGGCAGATCCACATGCTTGATCTCGACCGTGGATACCTTTACGCCCCACGCATCAGTGTGCTCATCAATGATTTCCTGCAAACGCTCGTTCACAGTAGCGAGGTCATCGAGTAGAGTCTGAAGCGATATCTCACCGACCGTTGCACGCAGTGTCGTCTGCGCGATCTGTACCGTCGCCTGGTAGAAATTTTCAGCGCTGACTACCGCACGTGATGGATCAACTACGCGGAAATACACGACTGCATTAACCTGGACACTGACATTATCCTTGGTCAGCAAATCCTGAGGCTGCACGTCGAACACTTGAATCCGGGTCGATATGCGAATCACCGAGTCAATGATCGGGATGATGAGTACGATGCCCGGTCCTTTCACACCAGACAAACGCCCGAGACGGAAGACAACCAGACGGTCGTACTCACGCACAACTTTGATCGCGCTGACCAGAATGAGAAGGCCGATTACAACCGCTACAATGACTCCGATAGGTGGCATGATATGTTTCCTCCCGTTGCCGTCGCTGCTGGACGGAACTGCCCGCTTCTCATATTAGGAAAATAGCGCGTAATCCATTGAAACGAAAGGGGGACACTTACTGAGTAAGTGTCCCCACGGTAATTCGCATATCAGCTGTTCTATCCGATCCCGGCCATCGCTTTCACAAAAAGATCCAACTCTTCACGGGTTCGCTTCTCGGTCACCGCGACGAGTAACTGATTTTCACCATCAGGGAAGAAACGATCCAACCGAACGCCGGCAAGGTAGTTCTGTTCTGCCATACGATTGATGACATCCACTGCTGGAACCGGAGTTGTCAACACAAACTCATTGAAGAACGGGGAAGAGTATGTCATACGGAATCGCGTCTTCTCCATCAACTGGGCTTGCAAGTAATGCGCCTTGTCATAGCATAGCTTAGCTACATCTTTAAATCCCTGCTTACCGAGTAATGCGATATGTACCAGCGCAGCCAAAGCGTTCAAACCCTGATTAGTGCAGATATTGGATGTTGCCTTCCCACGTCGGATGTGCTGTTCGCGAGTCTGTAAGGTGAGCACAAAACCACGCAGACCATCGCTGTCGACAGTTTGACCTGAGAGACGGCCCGGTAGTTGACGGATCAAGTCCTGCTTCACAGCAAAAATGCCGAGGTACGGTCCGCCAAATCCTAAGGCGTTGCCCAGACACTGACCTTCTCCGACGCATATGTCGGCTCCGTATTCGCCCGGAGGTTGTACCAAACCAAGACTGACCGGATATACGTTCGCTATTGCCTTGGCTCCAGCGGCATGGCCCATGTCAACGATCTTCGATGCGTTCTCTAACACACCGAAAAAATTAGGTTGTTGGAAAATGACACAAGCCGAATTGTTGCCCAGAGTGCGCTTCAAGGATTCGAGGTTGGTGCGTCCATCTTCACCGAGTGGTACAGAGTGCAATTCAAAACCACCCGTTTCCGCATAGGTGCGCATAATTTTCATTGCGTGCGGATGAAGTCCTTCGGAAACAACTATCTGAGTACGTTTCTTCGTGGCACGCATCGCTAATAACATCGCTTCTGTAACTGCTGTCGGGCCATCATAGACTGATGCGTTTGAAACATCCATCCCCGTGATGTCACAAATCACCGACTGGTATTCGTAAATCGCCTGAAGCGATCCTTGCGAAACTTCTGGTTGATAAGGCGTATACGCGGTGTAGAATTCGCTACGAGAAGTAATCGAATCCACTCCGGCCGGGATGAAATGATCGTAGGCACCACCGCCGAGGAAACTAACTGAGTTGACTGCGAAATTATTTTTCGCACCAATCTCGCTTAACGACTGCGAGACTTCGAGTTCGGACATCCCGTCGGGGAGCGGTAGACCGTTCGCGAGACGAATACCTTCCGGAATTGCATGGATTATGTCTTCAAACTTCTCCACCCTGATCGCCTTGTACATTTCGGCAAGCTGCTCCGGGGTGTGTGGCACATAGGCCATAGATACTACTCCTACTCGATATGCTGAGCGTAGGCTTCAGCATCCATCAATGCGTCCAGTTCACCCGGGTCTGATAGCTTCAATTTCATCAACCAACCATCACCGTAGGGCGAATCATTCACCGTTTCAGGCGCATCCTCAAGGGTTTCATTTACTTCAACTACCGTTCCACTAATCGGCGCGTAAAGATCAGCCACGGTTTTCACTGCCTCAATGGACCCAAAGGCGTCACCCTGCTTGAATTCCTCACCTGTATCCGGCAGTTCGAGGAAGACAATGTCCCCGAGTTCTTCCTGAGCAAAGTCGGTTACGCCGATGGTTACAGTGTCACCATTTACCTGAACCCACTCGTGCTCTTCCGAGTACTTCATATCTTTCGGAATGTTTGCCATAGTAAATCTCCGCCTGGTCAGGCCTGGTCTAGCCGGGCCATCCAATCTTCAAGGAATGATGTTGAAACATCGCCACTCTGGAACTCATCCGTATCCAGAATCTGTAAATGGAAAGGAATCGTAGTCGGAATACCCTCAACAACAAACTCTTCCAATGTGCGACGACCACGTGCGATAGCTTCAGGACGATCTTCACCATGCACGATCAATTTCGCAATCAGACTATCGTAGAACGGGGGAATGCTATAACCGGAATAAATGTGCGTGTCAACACGTACACCCAGTCCACCTGGTATGTTTATGTCACTGATCATACCCGGACCCGGACGGAAATTGTGCGATGGATCTTCAGCGTTGATTCGGAATTCAATCGAATGCCCGCGAACATGGATGTCCTTCTGTTTCCAACGCAGTTTCTCGCCTGCACAAGTACGGATCTGTTCGGCAACGAGATCTCGTCCCGTAACTGCCTCCGTCACCGGATGCTCGACCTGGATACGAGTGTTCATCTCCATGAAATAGAAGTCGCGGTCCGGAGTCAGCAGGAACTCCATGGTTCCAGCACCAACGTAATTCACCGCTGCTGCACCCATAACAGCCGCATCACCGAGTTTCTTGCGTAGCTCAGGTGACACCGCCGGACTTGGGCTTTCCTCGATCAGCTTCTGGTGACGTCGTTGGATAGAGCAATCTCGTTCGCCCAGATGAACAACGTTGCCGTGGCTATCGCCCATCAACTGAATTTCAATGTGTCGAGGGTTGACGATGAATTTCTCGAGATACAGCTCAGGGTTACCGAATGCTGATCCGGCTTCCGCACGTGCGGAATCGTACGCCTTTTGAACTCCGCTGGCCTCTTCGACCATGCGCATTCCGCGTCCACCACCGCCCGCACTCGCCTTCAGGATGATCGGGAAACCGATATCTTTGGCGATTCGCTTAGTTTCTTCAAGGCTGCCGACCGGACCATCACTACCCGGTGTGACCGGAACACGCGCCTTGGTCATCAGATCCTTGGCATTCGACTTATCGCCCATGGAACGGATGGAGTGAGGGGGAGGACCAATCCACGAGACGCCCGAATCGAGGCACATCTCTGCGAACTCGGCGTTCTCCGCGAGAAAACCATATCCCGGATGAATCGCGTCAGCATCGGTGATTTCCGCGGCAGCAAGGATGCTCTGGTACTTCAGGTAGCTGAGCGTACCCTGCGGCGGGCCGATGCACACAGCTTCATCAGCGAAACGCACATGCAAAGAATCGCGGTCCGCTTCGCTGTAAACAGCTACGGAAGGGATTCCAAGCTCCCGGCACGCACGGATCACCCGCAGCGCGATCTCGCCACGGTTGGCAATCAGAATTTTGTTGTACACGATATCAGCCCGCTGTGTCGATCTTGACCAGAACCTGACCGAATTCAACTGGAGTTGCGTTCTCAATGTCGATGGATACGATCTTGCCCGCCACGTCGGATTCGATCTCGTTCATCAATTTCATCGCTTCCACGATGCACAGGGTCTGGCCCACACTCACCGTCATCCCAACTTTGGCAAACGGGTCAGCGTCCGGAGCTGGGGAACTGTAATACGTACCGACCATCGGACTTTTGATCTCGTGGTACTTCTTACCGGGTTCTGCAACAGGCGCTTCAGCAGGGGCTGGAGTGGCTGCAGGAGCTGGAGCAGCTGCGGCAACCGGGGCGGCCATTTGAACTGCCTGTGGAGCGGCCTGCACAACTACTTCGTCACCATATCCCTTGCTCACACGGATGCGCGAGCCTTCTTCTTCAATTTCCAGCTCTTGAATCTTGCTGGATTCTACAAGTTTGACAAGCTTTCGAACATCGGCGTAATTCATCCCGCCCTCCGTTGCACCGCGACGCGGTCTATCTATCTAAATGAGGTAACTACTTGACTCGTTCGAGATACTCACTGGTGCGAGTGTCCACCTTGACAATCTCGCCCGAGTTGACAAACAGTGGCACCTGCACGACAGCGCCAGTTTCCAACGTAGCCGGCTTGGTAGCCGCACTCACGCGGTCACCCTTGTCACCGGGCTCAGTGTGCGTAATCTCGAGCTCCATGAAGTTTGGCGTTTCGACCAATAATGGTGTGCCTTCGTTGAACAACACCTTGTAGTCAATGCCTTCCTTCAAATATTTGATAACATCGTCACCGAGGTTATCGGCGGTCATGTTGACCTGGTCATACGTTTCATTGTCCATGAACACGTACGCCTCACCCTCCATGTACAAAAACTGCATCGTACGAGCTTCCAGGCGGACCTCGTCTACCTTTTCACCCGAACGGAACGTGTTGTCCAGAATGCGACCAGTGACTACGTTTTTCAGCTTTGTCCGCACAAATGCGCCACCCTTGCCGGGCTTGACATGCTGAAATTCGACGATCTGATACAGATCATTCTTGAACTTGAACACCATGCCGTTACGGAAATCAGCGGTGGACGCCATGGAATCCCCAATTGCTGGTTAAATGATATGTTGAATGATCCCCGAAGATAAGCTCACCCCCCGGTGGACGCAACGAATCAGCGTTCCGTCCTCTTCTGTTGTATCTGATGTAAAATCAAGATGTTCAAAGGAGATGAGAGTGCATGGAATCGAAAGCGATTAACCTTGGCCAGAAACCCAAAGCCCGCGGATCATCAGAGCTTGATACCTGCATCACGCAAATGGCCAAGAAATTGCGGTTCATCCCAGACATCAATTCCCAATGATTGCGCCTTGTCCAGCTTCGAACCAGGGGAATCGCCCGCCACAACAATATCCGTCTTCTTCGACACTGATCCAGTCATCTTTCCACCGAACGATTCGATGTACTCCTGTCCCTGCTTGCGCGACATGGAATCCAGCGATCCAGTGAGTACGAAAGTTTTTCCAGTGAACGCCTGGTGTTCTGATGTGTCTGCTGATGAGGGAAGCGTGCCGAACGACACACCAGCTGTGCGAAGCTTTCCGATCACCGTCAGGTTGCGTTCGAGCCTGAAAAACTCGGCGACACTCGTCGCGATCTTGGTGCCGATGTCTTCAATCGCTTCAAGTTCCTCGACATTCGGCGAGGCTGCGATTAGAGCATCCAGTGTTCTGTAGTGATTTGCCAGAGCACGAGCAGCACCTTCTCCGACCATGCGAATGCCGAGGCCGAAGATTAGACGATCCAGTGTGCGATCCTTCGAAGTATTCAGCGCCACCCTGATGTTGCTGACCGATTTCTCCTTGAAGCCAGGCAGAGCGCCCCACTCTTCGTTGGTCAACGCATAGATGTCGCCGGGATCGTTGGCCAGGTCGTGTTCAAGCAGCAGATCGATGGTCTTTTCGCCGAGGCCGTCGATGTCCATCGCGTTGCGTGATCCGTAGTGGATCAATCGGCCACGCTTTTGTGCCGGACACGATATGTTGACACATCTTCTGATTACTTCACCTTCCGGCTGGACCAGTTCGTTGCTGCAACTAGGGCAGACAGTCGGCGAAGTGTATTCGCCGGTGCGAGCTTCGTCCGGTGCGAGTGAGATCACCTTGGGGATGACATCGCCAGCACGCTCGAGAACCACTCGTAACCCAGGCGCTACACCGAGACGCTGGATCTCGTCCTCGTTGTGCAACGTCGCATTACGTATCGTCGCACCGCCGATGTTGACCGGTTCCAGTTCGGCGTAAGGAGTGACCGCGCCAGTCCGACCCACGCTGTGCTTGATCGCGAGCAGGGTCGTCACCTCGCGCCGGGCTTTGAATTTGTACGCCATCGCCCAACGTGGAGCCTTCGCGGTCGAGCCGAGCTGATCACGAAGCTGCAGATCGTTGACTTTAACAACGACGCCGTCCACCTCGTAGTCAAGATCACCACGGCGGTTTTGCAGATCTGACCAGTAGTGATGAACCTCATCAGCGTCATGCGCCATCTGCCAGTCGACCATCGGTAGACCCATCTCTTTCATTAGCAGCAAGCGTTCTGAATGCAGACGAAGGTCAGGATTCTGCGACAATGGTCCGTCGTGGGTTAGCAACGTGTACGCCCAGAATTTCAGGGGACGCTTGGCGACTTCGTTCGGGTCAAGCAGCTTCAATGAGCCCGCAGTCGCGTTGCGCGGGTTGGCGAATGGGTCAAGTCCCTCGTCCTCACGACGACGGTTGGCTTCATGAAAATCCGGCAACGCCATGTACACTTCACCACGAACTTCCGTCCAACCTTCGGTCCACGGTCCATCAAGCAACATTTCCGGAATGTTGCTTATGGTACGGGCGTTGGCAGTGATGTTTTCGCCGGTTCGACCATCGCCACGGCTGGCGGCGAGGGTCAATACGCCTTCCCGGTAGTGGATCGACATCCCGACGCCGTCCACTTTTGGTTCACAAGTATATTCCGGCTGAATTGCGAACAGGTCCATTGCGCTGGGTTTTGATCGGCCCGTGTTTGCTTGCAAACGCGGATCATCGTCCGCTTCAAATCGCATAACGCGCTCGATGAACTCCCGAACCTCATCCTCGTTGTACGTGTTCGATAAAGACATCATCGGGATAACGTGTTCAACCGGTGCGAACGCGTCGCTGCGATCCCCCCACACCGTCTGCGTCGGGCTGTCGGGAGTGACCCACTCTGGATGCTCGGCCTCAATCGCTTCCAACTCCCGGTACAGCTCGTCGTACTGGGAGTCGGTGATCTGCGGCTTGGCCAGAGCATAAAGCAGGTTGTGACGGCGGATCTCGTCACTTAGCTCGAGGTATCGTTTGCGGACACTATCCGCCATGAATCAGACTCCAGGTAGAATGTATAATTGAAGAAAATAGACCAAGTCAACGAATGGAGCAACGTAGGTACGTATAGATCAGAGCTTGGATCGATATGCAATTCCGGCTTGGAGTGTGGTTGCATCTTAAATAGCCGCAATTAATCGCTACCATCACCAGACACCGAACAAGTATTAAACCAGACTTCCAACGATGTCAAGAAGTGCTTCAGGTAATTCTTGGAGGGTAGTATGAGGAGTGGAAGAGTGACAAAGTTTAACACGATCATTTGGATCGTCGTCATCACTCTGGCAGTAGTGAGCGTAATGCTCTACTCATCCTTAACGGGACGGAGTATGGCGGTTCGCTACTCTCCGCTAGCTGAAGCTGCAAAAGAAATCAAACAGGAAGCTATTATCGCCCACCTTTGGTTCGAAGGAGGAGAAAACCAGAAGGGCCAGATTATACCTCTTGAGGATACTACGCTACGCCGACAAATCGAAGAGACCTTGGAGGAAGTAAGGGTCTTTCGGGAAATCGCGCATCAAAGATTGGATGCACTATCAACAGCAGGGATAGGGTCAGATATTGACCAACGTTTTCACGAAGTGTTCGAGGTTCTTATTGCATCTACTGATGAGGTAGATTCGACTCTGCATCAAGCGATGGAAAAGCAACTGCAGCGATTCCAATTTCTGCAAAGTCTGTTGAAAGTACTCGTTGTTGCGCTAGGGGCGTTCTGTGGCATTGTGATTCTACGATACCAGCGAAGGCGCGGTAGATATATTCTTGAATTACAGGAAAAGGAAGAAGACCTGCGAACCACGCTTAATTCGATCGGTGACGCAGTTATTACCACGGACATTCAAGGCAACATCACCCGCATTAATCCAATTGCTGAAAAACTTACTGGCTGGATGTCTGAGGATGCGAAGGGTAAATCGCTCGACGAAGTCTTTAATATCGTAAACGCATTAACCGGCGAAAAAGTTGATAATCCTGTATCAAAGGTGATCGACTCCGGTGAGGTCATGGAGTTGGCCAATCACACAATGCTTGTTGCCAAAGACGGTTCTAAGCACCAAATCGCTGATTCGGGTGCGCCGATCAAAGATGTTAATGGAAAGATCATCGGCCTGGTGCTGGTTTTCCGGAATGTGACCGAAGAGTACAATACACACAAGTTGTTGCAGGAGAGTGAAGAGAGATTCCATAGTTTGTTCAACGCTAACCGTGATGGCTACTTCATCGTCATGGGAGGCGGCGAGATCCTTGATGCCAATCCACGCATTCTTGAGATGCTGGGATATTCATTAGACGAAATGAAGAAGCAGAGTTTCTGGGAGATTACTCCCGAGAAATGGCGGAAATGGGAATACGATGTACAAGGTACACTGTTACTTGAACAGGGCTACACAGACCTTTATGAGAAAGAGTATACGCGTAAGGATGGCACAGTCTTTCCGATTGAAGTCCAAGCCTATACTCTTGAAAAAGGAACGGATTTAGAATCAACCAGGATTGGTGCATTTGTCCGCGACATCTCCAAACGCAAAAATGCTGAGATGGCATTGCAGGATAGCGAAGAGCGGTTTCGACGTTTAACTGAGAATGCCCAGGACATGATATACCGCATGTCGCTGCCTGAAGGCCGCTACGAATATATAAGCCCAGCGTCGACAGAGATGTTCGGACACACCCCCGAAGAATTCCTGAACTCACCCCTTTTAATTCAGAAGGTGATTCATCCGGATTGGCAAGAGTACTTCAATGAACAGTGGCAAGCTCTCCTGGCGGGAAAGATGCCACCATTTTATGAGTACAAGATCATTCACGGGCGGACAGGAGAAGATCGCTGGCTACATCAGCGAAACGTATTGATCCGCGACGATGAGGGACAGTTAATAGCGATCGAGGGAATTGTAACTGACGTCACGGAAAGAAAATTGGCTGAGGAGGCACTTCAGGAAAAGACGATGATGCTCGACAACATCTTGCAAAGCGCGCGAGGTGTTTCCATCGCTACGACAGACCTTGACTTCAGAATCACCTATTACAATCCGCTGGCTGAGGAATTTTTCGGTTACTCGGCAGCGGAAGTTATCGGCAAGACCGTCACTGAAATGCACACGAAAGAGAATGTCTCGCCCGAGCGCTTTGAGCGTGCAATCGAAATTGTTCGTCGCGACGGAGAATACCGCTACACTGTTACCCAAAAGACTGACGACGGTGAGCGCATATTGGCCTCGACCGTGGCAGGCATTTCCAATCCCGAAGGTGAGATAGTCGGTTATTCGCTGTTCACTTACGATGTTACCGAGCGCGAACAGGCAGAAAGAACTCTCAAACAGAAAGAATATTTCCTAAGAGAATCTCAGCGTGTAACCCAGATTGGATCATACAGAACGGATTTCACTACAGGATTTTGGGAAAGCTCAGAAACTCTCGACACAATTTTCGGAATTGATAGCGAATACAATAGAAGCGTTGAGGGATGGCTGGATATAGTCCATCCGGATGAAAGAGAAGAGATGGGCGCGTATTTAAGTGATCATGTTTTAGCCAAGCAGAAACTATTTGATTATGTGTATCGAATTGAGAGAATGAACGACAAAGCAATCAGGTGGGTTCACGGTCTTGGAGAGTGTGAATTTGATGAACAAGGCAACATTCTTTCTATGATCGGCACAATTCAAGACATTACCGACCGCAAGCAGGCGGAGGAAGAGGTAGCACGTTTCAGTCGTGTACTTGAAAGTTCCCTGAACGAGATCTACATCTTCGATGCGGAAACTCTCAAGTTCATCAATGTTAATAATTGTGCTCGAAAAAATCTCGGGTACTCGATCGAAGAACTGCGCGAACTGACTCCTATTGATATCAAGCCAGAAATCACAGCAGAGATTTTTGAAGAGCTGGTTACCCCTCTTAATTCGGGTGATAAGGAAGTAGTCCAATTTTCGACTGTTCATCAACGGAAAGATGGAACGCTTTATCCGGTGGAGGTTCGCCTTCAGTTGACCTCCGAAGAGAAACCTGTCTTTGTGGCAATCATCTATGATATCACCGAGCGCAAGCGGGCGGAGACGGCACTTGGTGAATCGGAAGCTCGCTACCGCACTTTGTTTGAATCTGCAGGTAATGCAATCTTTTTGATGACAAAAGAGGTATTTGTCGACTGCAATCAAGAAACGCTCGATATGTTCGGTTGCAAGCGGGATGAAATTGTCGGTCACTCTCCAGTTGAGTTTTCCCCACCCGTTCAGCCGGATGGGAGAGAATCCGTTGAGAAGGCGATTGAAAAAATCAGCGCAGCGCTGGCTGGAAATCCACAGCTTTTCGAATGGAAACACAAACAACTGGATGGTACTCTTTTTGATGCCGAAGTTAGCCTGAACCTGATTGAACTTTCCACAGGTGCCTTTCTCCAGGCAATCGTACGCGATATCACCGAACGCAAAAAAGCTGAAGAGTCGCTTCGTGAAAGCGAGTCAAGATTTCGTTCAGTGATCGAACAGTCAAATGACGCTATCTATATCCTGTTCAATGACAGATTCGATTTAATAAACAGACGCTTCACCGAGCTGACTGGTATCACGAAAGATGATACAGAAGATCCTGATTTTAATTTCATGGATACTTTAACCAGCGAAAGCAGAACCCTGGTTGAAAAGCGTGAACAGATGTGGGAACGCGGCGAACATCCATCCAGTGTTTATGAGTTTTCGCTCATCCACAATAATGGCGATCTCCATCACGTTCAGGCTTCAGTGGCAGAGATCGAATACCGTGATGGCAAAGCTATCCTGGGGATTCTCAGGGACATCACTGAGCACAAATCTCTCGAGGATCAACTCCGCCAGTCACAGAAGATCGAATCGATAGGTCATCTGGCTGGCGGTATTGCGCATGATTTTAACAACCTCCTGACACCTATCATCGGTAATTCAGAACTGGCGATGATGAATATGGAACCATCAAATCCCTTGTTCGAAGACTTACGTGAAATAAATCAAACTGCCACTCGTGCCAGCGAGCTGACCCGTCAGTTACTTGCTTTCAGTCGTAAACAGGTTCTTGATGTCAAGACCGTAAACCTGAACAAGCTGATCGAGAACTTCAGGAAAATCCTCCGTAGAACTATTCGTGAGGACGTGAAAATTGAGATGAAATACGGCAAATCAATCGGCGTGGTGCGGGTTGATGTTTCTCAGATCGAGCAGATTCTGATGAATCTGCTTGTAAACGCCCAGGATGCAATGCCAACCGGTGGACTCATTATTGTTGAAACTTCATCGGTAGAAATAGACAGGGAGTATGCAGAAAGCCATACGAGTGCGAAACCCGGGAAATACGTGTTGCTTTCAGTTAGCGATACAGGCGAGGGTATGGAAAAAGTAACAATCCAAAATATATTTGATCCGTTTTTCACGACCAAGGAATTGGGAAAGGGAACCGGCTTAGGGTTGTCAACGGTATACGGAATTGTCAAGCAACACGGCGGCAATATCTGGGTATACAGCGAACCTGGTGAAGGCACGACATTCAAGTTGTACCTGCCGATTGTTCAGGAAAACTCTGAGCTTAGTGCTGGTTCCAGTCATGATTCAGACCAGCATCGAGGAACAGGAACCATCCTGATTGTAGAAGATCAGGAGGATGTTCGCTTGATTGCGGCACGTATTCTGCAAGCGTGCGGGTATACGGTTCACACCGCGAGCAATGGGGATGAAGCGATGACGATGATGAGGGAACAGGATCTGTCAGTAGACCTTCTCTTGACTGATGTTATCATGCCAAATATGAATGGACAAGAACTGTATACCAATTTGATTGAGAACTTTCCTGCCCTGAAAGTCGTGTATATGTCAGGATATACGCAGGATATTATTTCACATCATGGTGTGCTCGAAGAAGGCATTGATTTCATTCAGAAACCACTTACAGTCGATATGCTGGCAAAGAAAGTGAAAGAAGTAATCGAGCGTAAATAGGTTTAGCTGGATCCTGGAGTCGTAATGCGGATGATGATGTGTGGAAGAATCCGAACTACCGCACGCGTCGCTGCGATCCCCCCACACGTTTATGCGTCAGACTGTCCGCCGTCAGCCAGTCCGGATGCTTGACCTCGACAACCTTCAACTCCCTGTACATCTAGTCATACTGAAAGTCAGTAATCTCCGGTTTGGCGAGAGCATAAAGCAGGTTGTGACGATGTAACTCGGCGCACAAGTCGAGGTGTCGTTTACGGGCGGTGTCCGCCATTTGTTCTGTTCCAGGGTTGCTTCAGGTTGTCCGCCGAATAGATCTGGGCAGGGTAAGGGCAAAGCAGGATCATGGACGGGGGAGACTGAAGTACGAATATGTTTCATGAGTAAATACCATTTGAATGTCTATTTTATTTTCGTTACATTACTTATGAACATATACTTGTGGGCTACGATGGAGGATACATAACGATGTTGAATTCAAGGACAATGTATCTGTATTTATCAATCGGTATTTTACTTGTATTTTGTGTTTCTGTTGGGTGGGGGCAAGCGTATTTCAGCACTGAGCTTGAAATGACTGATTTCGAAGCAGTCTTTGGTCAAGACGGCAGCGATACTCTGTGGAACGAAGACCCATTCCCGATTCAGTTCATGGATGGAAACTATTTCATTGCAGTGGAAGTTGAAGCTGCCTATAACAATCGAGATGGAAGCGGCGCAGTACGGCGAAAATCCATGATCAGGCGAGATAATAATCTAGGGGTTTCTTACGATGATTTGAATTCCTACCCGGCAAACACTCAGGCAGCTACTTTCCTTGAAGAGTATACAGGAGATTCCTGGACTGTTGAAGATCCGCCCGGATACTTTACCCACTATGTAGAGTATCAGGGTTCTTACATTCAGTATCTACACCTGACTCCAGGATCATACAAAGTCAGAATCGGTTTTCTTGATCTGAACCTCTCAGAATTCTGGCGTGATTTCACCGATGAGGAGTGGTTTAACTTCTACCAGGACAATCCCTATGGGTATTGGGACGAGGTTGAAATCACAGTTACGGCATCTGATCCGGTTCCTCCCCTCACTCAATCAATCGACATTCTGAATCTGGCTGAATGGATGGCGTGGTTACCAAGCGCAGCTCTGGAACCAGGAGATCCAACTCCGGGTATAACCTTATCATTCAGGTTCAACTCAGATGCGAGTGATCCCATGTGGGCGAGGATGAGTCTCATGTCAACACAATTGCCCGCCAGATGGACAAATGACTACCTGAGAAGCCATGAGTCAATTGCCGGAAAAGAACTTACCTACTACAAAACTGCCACCAGTCTGGCTCTAACCGATCTCATCATGAATCCCAACCACCCTGACAATGCAGATTGGGATTTTGGATTCCAGCTCGACTCAACGCTAGTAGGAACGGATACAGTGTACTGGGGTACCCAACTGGCTGTAACTCAAGATCCGGTGATGCCAGGTGATACGCTGAGTTTACGAGTGAGCAGCCGTGATTTTGGCGCTGATGGATGGCTGAGAGGTGAGCTCTCACCAACTACCAATGATATAGGTGATATCCAGCAAATTGCCGGGAACGATCTTTATGCACGTGAGATCGATGGATTCTTTATCGCTGGACTGCCGCTGCCGCGTGATGAAGAAGTTGGGATTGCATTTGACACGGTCAAAGGAGACACTGTCCCAAGAATCTACCTCGGTGATGGCATTGGAGACGCGTGGGAAGAACTCTACGTTGATCGAAGCGCCAATTTCGCGGTCAACGACGACATAGATGATTTGCAGGACTCGCTCATCTACCAAAGCATCCTAACCCTGCGACCAGAAAACGATGATTCGGATGCACTGAAAAACATATTTCCCGAATACGATCACAGATGGTTACAACTTGATAACTACTTCGCGTACGAAGATACACTGAAGAAGGCAGGTGATGGTTTCAGAAACCTCGAAAAGTATCGTGGGTTGTACGGATTGCTCGCAAGCTCCACTTCCAATGATATCTATCACCAGCGCTTAAGCCCTCATGTGCGTAATGTAATATTCATTCAATATCCAATTGATATTTATGATCTATTTGGAATAGATATCGATACCCCAACGATGTATATGAACAGTTCAATAGGAGCGAATAGATTGATATTCATGGACAAACATGATAGATATCGTCCTGAACAGCCAAACAATGTAGAAATAGACGAGCATTATAGGATTGTAGACGGAATGTTCTCATATAATAATGAATGGGAGTATAAGGATAACTTGAACTTGGTTAGATATCTTGATTATGCAGCAGGAGCGCGCGAACTAAACAGCATCTTCACTGTGGTAAAAAGACACCAGAAGAAAACGGCTACGTTTGAATCATATGGATATGGAGTTGGCCGCAGACACAGCCAGTTTTTGGCTGCCGTGTTAGATGCAGAGGACGGAGGTCATAGTGACAGCTTGCGCTACGTATTTGGTTTAACTGCCAAGGCTACTGAAACATATGGGAGAATCCCGCTTAGTTTTTTCTACAGTCATGTCTTTGTTGAACGAATTAACTATTGGAGTCAAGGGTATGCGTATGAAAAAATGCGTTCACATCACGTTTGAAGGCTGCGGGTGTGCAGATCAGCATGGATGGCAG
>CAZKGR010000030.1:25398-36725 GCA_964552465.1 uncultured bacterium | reverse complement strand
ATCTTTCAGAAGCATATTTCAACGAATTATTAGAATTTGCACCTTCTCTAGTAATGTCACTTCTTCCTTCCCAAGCAACATCACCTAGTTGTACGTCCCAGACTTGACCATGTATAATAGATCTTGTGAAAAGAAACTTTTCCGCTACTGTGATATCTACAGTGGCATCAGCATATAGAAAATAATCACAACCAAGCGGTCCAGCCATATCTGTTAGTGTATTTTTGTCTAGTATACCTGTTCTATCATATGTGTACATCATGTCTGCATAAATCTTACTCAATCCTTTCTTACTGATAATCCTGGCAGTAACATCTGGGGCAACAACTTGCATATTTAAATTCTTATCAGCAATACTTTGTGCTAAAACTTTTCCTGCTGATCGTCTGAACGATTCTTCTCCGCTATTGGCGTTCAATGGGAGTATTGCAATTCGGAGTGAATCATTTCCAATTTCATTGATATTACTTGTTGTATAACCTGAATAAGCAGTATCCCAGCCTACTGAGGCACATCCACTCGTGAACAATAATACTATTGAAATTAATATAGCTTTAGCTGATGAGCGTCGCATCTTAATCCCATTTTAGTGTTCTCTCAATGTTACGAATAATATACCATGTATGATTCCATCTCGGTAGAGATATGAGAGTAGGGTCTGGCTTAGTTATCGGGTGTCCCGTATCGCGCTTCAGCAGGATATTCACACACCTCACGAGTCAATGCCTTTTATCGAGTTGACCACCCGGTCATTTTGACCTACAATTAACGATGCTTGTTAGGTGGTCCAAACTTATTCTACAGGAGATAAAACCCGATGACAGTAACCGAAGCGATGCAGGCACGACGATCTGTTCATTCATACGATTCCAGCAAGCCCATCAGTGACGATTTGCTGCACGAGCTGATCGAGGTTTCCACACTTGCGCCTTCATCGTTCAACTTGAACCAGTGGCGGTTCGTTATCGTTCGCTCGCAGGAAGGAAAAGAGAAGCTGCATCAGGCCTCTTTGGATCAGAAGCACATTCTGGACGCATCTGCGGTATTGATCGTACTGGGCAAAATTGATGCGCATGAAGATGTCGACCTGTTCGTCGATGATTGGATCGACAAGGGATACTACCCTGACGACAAGCACCTGCGCGTTGTCTCAGACAAGTTTTACGGTCTGAATCCAAATGTGCAAAGGGACGAAGCAATCCGTTCAACATCTATCATGATCGGTATGATGATGCTGGCGGCAAAGGAACGAGGATTGGACACGGCTGCGATCATCGGTTTCCATCCCGATGCCATAATGGAAAACTTCAACATCCCGGAGAACTATATGCCGGTGATGCTACTGACCGTCGGCTACGAAAAGACACCGCCGCCGGAACGAGTGAAGCGCCTTGGATACGAAGAAATCGTCCATCAAGAAGTGTTTCCAACTCATTGACACGGAAGCTCTCGAGTTCCCGGAATGTGTTCTGTTAGTTAGCTTACAGCGCCCGGAGCCTTCACCTTGAAGGGGTTTCGGGCGTTCCGTAAGTTGCGCACAATAGCTGGACGGGACGGTACATACAACGGGAATTCTGATGAAGCATATTCTTGTCCTCGGGGCTGGAAAAAGCTCACCAAGCCTGATTCGTTACCTGCTTGACCAGGCGGCGGAGAACGATTGGTTCGTCACTGTTGGCGACTACAGCCAGAAAGCGGCGGCGGAGCGAGTCGGCGACCACCCGCAAGGCACGGCAATCTTCTTCGATGTCACCGATCCAAGCATGGTCGAACACCAAGTCAAAAACGCTGACATCGTCGTCAATTTCCTCGCCCCCCGTTTCCAACAGCAAGTTGCCTACGAGTGTGTCCAGAACGGCGTACACATGGTGTCCGCGTCCTATCGCAGCCAGGGTATCCGTGAACTGGATGTGATGGCGAAACGTGAAGGTGTGCTCATCCTCAATGAGATGGGGCTCGATCCAGGCATTGACCTGATGTCAGCCGCTGAAATCATCGCACGGGTTCGCAATGATGGCGGCATCATCCGCAAATTCGTCTCTTATGGATCAGGCTTACCCGCGCATGATGAAGAACCAAATCCTATCGGGTATGTGATAACATGGAATCCGTACAACGTTGTCGTGTCAGGCAATAATGGCGCCCAATATCTCGAGGATGGCAAAATCAAGATCCTGCCCTACCATCAGGTTTTCCGGCAAACCTGGCCGGTGGATGTCGACGGTATTGGTACCCTTGAAGCTTTCCCAAACCGTGACAGCCTCGCCTACAAGGATCAGTTCGGGCTCAAGTACGCTGTGACAATGATCCGCGGTACGCTGCGCAATCCGACCTACGCCGAAACCTGGCAGACGATCATCAACCTCGGTTTGACCAACGACGAGCTGACCATCCCGGACCTGCACGAACGAAGCATGCAGGACATCGTCGAAATGTGCCTGCCCGTGCATGTCAACGGCGCCGACATCCGCCTGCGTGTCGCCAATTACCTGCGCATCAACCCTACCGGCTACACGATGAAAAAGCTCGAGTGGCTCGGCTTGTTCAGTGACGAGAAGTGCGGCTGTACCGGACGTACACCCGCCGATGCGATGGTCCATCTGCTGTCGAAGAAACTCGCGCTACCGGAGAACGGGCGCGATATGGTAATCCTCGTTCACAAGATGCTGGTCGATTATCCGGACGCCGCCAAGCCACGTGAAAGCGAAAAGATCATCAGCACGTTCGTTCACTACGGAGATCCGGGTGGCGAAACGGCCATGAGCAAAACTGTCGGTCTACCTGCCGCAATCGCGACCAAGCTGATTCTCACCGGCCAGTTGAAGCTGACTGGCTCGCACATCCCGTTGCACGCCGCCGTCTACACACCGATCCTCAAGGAACTGGCTGAGATGGGAATGGAGTTCGTTGAACGGTCGGAAGAGGTCGAGGAGTTGGAGAAATAGACTAGAGATTCGAGATATGAGATGTGAGACAAGACGGGACACTTTCTTTGAAAGTATCCCGTTTCTTTTGCTCACAGCTCACACCCTGCCTTACTCAGGCTGGTAACTCTTCTTAATCATCGCCTCGAGGGTTTGTTTTGGATCCTCGAGCATAGCTTTGCTCACCCGAACCTGCTCCACATTCAGCAGATTGAACGCGTAGTGCAGCGGCTTGAACAATTCAAGCAACAGCTCACCAGGCAACTCGCACTTGTTCCTGGATTCCTTGATTAACCAGTTCTTCGCGGCGGAGGAGAGGGAAAGAATGATCCCCGTTTCTTCCTTGAACTCGAGTACAGCATCACGCACGGTCGCTGTATACACCAGCTCATCGCACACGTCCTGCGGATGCTCGATAGCTTCACGGGTTAAAATAAACTCACGGACGCTGGTTGATGGTAGCTGTTTCTCGAAGGTCATCAACGCGCGTTCTGCGGCACGTGTCAGACCACGGGCACCCGTCTTCTCCTCGTACGCCTGTTCAGCGAGCAGACGGAGCGCATCTTCGTCAAACTGCAGTTCGATGCCGTAGGCGCGGAAGTCGCGAATCTTGCCCTGAATGACGGCGTTGTATTCGTTAGTTAAAATCTCAAACAGACCGTCCGTATCAAGATCGTCCAGACGCGCGAGTACCGGCAGACGGCCGATGAATTCTGACTCGAATCCGTAGTCGATCAGGTCTTTGGTCGAGATGTGCGGGAAAAGGTCATTGCGTTCAGCAACCTTTGTTCCGACATCCCCGCCGAATCCGATTGGCTGACGGTTCAGCCGTTTGCGGACAATGTCCTCGAGTCCATTGAACGCACCGCTGACGATGAACAGGATGTTGCGTGTGTTGACCTTCTTGTGTGGCGCCTTGCCAGTCTTCTGAGCTTCCATGACCGCTTCCATCTGACTGGCAAGATCATGCGGGACACGCAGATCGACATCGGTCTCTTCCATCAGCTTAAGCAGGTTTCGCTGCACGCCTGTCCGGCTGACATCCGGTCCGCTCAGTCCCTGGCTGGACGCGATCTTGTCGATCTCGTCGATGTAGACGATACCATATTCCGCCTGCTTGATGTTGCCGCCCGCTGCACGAACCAGATCACGGACCAGGTCTTCGACATCGCCGCCGACATAACCAGTCTCACTGAATTTGGTCGCGTCACCCTTGACGAACGGCACGCCCAATCGATCAGCGATCAGCTTGATGATGTAAGTTTTGCCAACGCCGGTTGGGCCGATCATCAGCACATTCGGCTTTATCTGGCCGGGAATGCGTTTCCATGATTTTCCTTCTTCCGATTCCCAGCGCATGCGGTTGAAATGTGTTGCGACCTTGGTCGCGAGAATCTCGATGGCATCGTCCTGTCGGACGACGTATTCCTGCAAATATTCTTCGAGATCGCGTGGTTTCATGTCAAAGTGGAGGTTCGGTTCCTCGTCCTCCTTGAGCTCCCCGGACATCTCCTTGCTGCCGAGTGTATCCACTTCGGCATGGACCGCATCTGCGCCGTATTTGTCCTTGAGAAACTCCTGAATATCACGCTGTAGCTCTTCAGGTGTTGGCTGCTTTGAGGAATTATCTGGCATCATCTTTCCTATGATATGAATGCTCACCTAGGTGAGCGATGTATGCATCCTGCCAAGCTGACGTATTTCCCTGCCGGTTGGGCGCTTTCAGTCTCAGAATGTCGTGTCATTGGCACCGACTGCGAAATCCGAGCAGTGGTCTCCGAGCTCGAGTTCCAGGTCAGTACTCTTGTAAACTCGCTTGATTCACACAGGGTTCCGTTAGCATTTGACCTGTGAGTATGTGAATAAAATTATCCGCCTCTTGCTTCGCAGAGCATGCTTGGGTAGCTTGTCTTAGCAAAAAACAGGCCAGTGCAGATTGTATTGCTGTTTCGAGGATCTTTCTCGATTCGGAATATGTGTAAGATTCAGACAGCCAGGAGGCATGGTGGGATTGACAGTTCGCGACGCTTCGGTCACGGAGAAACTAAAGAACGTCAAACTGGTCATCTTTGATGTAGACGGTGTGATGACCGACGGCAGCGCGTACTTCACCGATAAGGGCATGACGATGAAGGCGTTCTCAATGCGCGACGGTTTCGGCTTCGTCATGGGAAAATTCGCTGGACTGGATTTCGCCGTAATTACCGGGAATGTCGTTGATTTGCTTAAACGGCGGCTCGAAAAATTCAACATCCACCGGATCAAAGGCGGGCATTTCCGTAAAACTGGCTATTTCCAGGAGATTCTCGATGAAACCGGTTTCACCCCTGAGGAAACTGTGTTCATTGGCGATGATCTGTTTGACATCCCGGTGCTGAAACAGGTCGGCGTGTCTATGGCACCGATGGATGCGCATGAGGATGTTCGTGCGATGGTAGATGTTGTTATCGAAACTCCAGGCGGACGAGGCGTGATTCGGGACGCGGTCGAAGCCATCGTCAAAGCGAAGGGAAAGTGGGATGATGTGCTCGACGCCATAGAGAACGATAAGGATGGAGGTCTGTAGGATTGACCCGGCGAACGTGGCATAGCATCGCGTGGTTGCCAATCATCTTGATTGGATTGGGTGGCTGCGTGGAGATCGAATCCGAAACCGAATTGGCCGAGGATGAGGTTCGCTGGGGTCTGCCCTCGCAGGAATTTGAGGATGTCACTCTGGTTCATTCACAAGCCGGAGAAAAGCACTTCCAGCTTACCGCACCACACCTTGATCGCTTTGACCGTAAGGAACGCGCACTGTTTTATGGTGGGATAGAGATTCTGTTTTTTGATGACGGTCAGGTATCAAGCGAACTCACCTCAGAGAGTGGAGAGGTGTTGCGCGACGGTGAGGAATTGATTGCGATCGGAAACGTGATTGTAACGACCGACACTGGAACAACCATTCTCACACCTCGTCTTCGCTGGAACCGTGATACCAAGATGATTACGAATGATACGACAGTCACCATTATCACTGATTATGACACATTGCACGGAACTGGACTGATCGCCACCGATGACCTGCGGATGAAGCGAATCATCAATCCAACCGGAGTCAGTCATCGCAGTGCGAGCGATGAGGGTAGTGGAGGCGGCTTGTTATTGTCGCCACGGAGAACTGAGGATGAAACCCAAAGTCGGCGTCGGACAGCAAACATGACCGTGGTTGGACCCAGCGGAAGTCAACCTCCAGTGGATTTTGCACCAGCCCAACCGTCAGATTCAACCGGCATTTCGGATAGCACCGCCACAGAATCGTCGACATCTGAACAAACGCAGGAGGGTGATTAATGACCTTCCGGCGGAATACCCTGTTGATTGTCGTGATCTTGTTGATAGCGTCGTCCGAGGCCAGTATGGCCCAGGACAGTACGGCTGTTGACACAACGGTTTCTGATAGCACTGCGAAACCCAGTCTGATTGATTCAGAATTGTTAGCTCGCCAGCACGCTTTAGCCCGGCGGCGGAAAAAGGAGAGGGAGCAAGAGCAACCTACCATATCCATGTCAGACTCGGTTGCATCCACGCAAAAGCGTATTGATGACCGCGGTGATTACCACGGATACGGACGCGATACAGGCGGAGCGATTGTACTGAAACGCGCAGGTGAATTCCGTCAGATCGAAAACGCAACCGGCGAAGTTGTCTTACTCGAGCACAATGTTAAAATCATACAAGACAGCATGACAACTTGGTGCGATTGGGGACGACATCGCCGCGCTCAGGGGCTGCTCGAGATGTTCGGTGATGTGGTCATGATCGACCCACAGCGTACCCTGAAAGCGGAAGAGGTTTACTACTACGATGAATCGCAACGTAGTGTCGCTCGCGGAAATGTTATTCTTGAACGCGACTCGACCATCTTGTACTGCGATCAGGCACAATACGATGAACTGAACGATATCGCGACCTTCGACCGTAACCTGATCGGTCATGATTTACGACGTCGCGTGGTGATGACCGGCGACAACGGCACGTTCTGGACCGAGAAAGAACACACCATTGTCCCAACCAATCCCGTACTCGTCCAGCTCGACAGCCTCGACCAGGAAGAAGCGCGGATTGTCGGTGAATACATGGAATACGAAGCTCTGAACGGTATCGCCCTGGCCCGAGACAGCGTCAAGATTAACTGGCACGATGTCGAAGGGTGGGGGGAAGAGCTGTACTTCTATCCTGACTCCTCGCGTGCTTTGCTCGTAGGGGATCCGCGAATGACCCACTTCAGGGATGAAGTGCTCGGCGATTCGATCTGGTTGTACATGAACGAAGAAACACTCGATTCTGCAGTGGTAGTAGGGCATGCAATCGCCTACACCGCGGCTGACAGCTCAGATTTCGGACCACGCTCTTCGCTGGAAGGGAAACGGATCACCCTCACCTTCACCAATGGAAATGTCAGCGAGATGGCCAGTTTTGGGCAAGCCACCGGCGTCTATCACGTATTTGACGAAGGTGTGGACCAGGGATCGAACCAGGTAAGCGGTGATATGGTCGAACTTAATTTCGAAGATCGAATCTTGAATAGTGTGCGTGTAGTCGGAGGAACAGAAGGAACATTCTACCCGCCACGACTCGCTGGAAAGCTACGTGATGACTGATCATTCAACAGACAAGAAACGCAGTACGCTGATGGCGCAAAACCTCGTCAAGCGTTACGGCAAACGAACTGTCGTCAGCAATGTCAGCATCGAGGTCAGCCAGGAAGAGATCGTCGGTCTGCTAGGTCCCAATGGAGCAGGCAAGACTACGACGTTCTACATGACCGTCGGCATGGTGCAGCCGAACGAAGGACGCATCCTGTTTGATGGCGAAGAAATCACCCAGATGAAGATGTTTCAGCGGGCTCGCAAGGGTATTGGATACCTCGCACAGGAAGCCAGTGTTTTCCGAAAATTGAGTGTGGAAGACAACCTGATGGCCATCGCACAAACGTTGAAAATGAGCCGTTCTGAGCGACGCGCCACTGTCGATCGATTGCTGGAAGAGTTGTCGATCACGCACATCCGAAAAAGCGCAGCATATAACCTGTCTGGTGGAGAGAGGCGGCGCACAGAGATCGCACGCTGTCTGGTCACTGATCCCAAATTCATTCTGCTCGATGAGCCGTTTGCGGGCATAGATCCTATCGCTGTCGCGGATATTCAAGAGATCGTTCGCAACCTGGTCAAACGTGGAATCGGCGTTCTGATCACTGATCACAACGTGCACGAAACTCTGGCAATCACTGACCGCGCGTACCTGCTCTACGAAGGCCGCATCCTGAAGTCAGGATCGAGCGAAGAACTGGCAGTCGATCCGGAAGCACGGAAGCTCTATCTCGGCGAATCATTTGAGCTGAAACGAAGCTGAACCGTTCTTATATTACAGTAGTTACAAGAATCGTGCAATTTTGGTAATTTGGATATTATACTGCATATCACCATAACGGGTTCTCGATGCAACTGTCACAAGTCATAGGTCTGAAACAGGAAATGGTCGCCCAGCCGCAGCAAATTCTGCGGTCTGAGCTGATCCAGACTCCGCTTATTCAGCTGGAAGCACGTTTCCAGCAGGAATTCGAACAGAACCCGTTGCTTGAAGTCATCGAAGAAACCGAACTCGATCAGCAGCCACCCGAAGGAGAAACGCTCGAAAGCAGGGCGGTAAAAGAAGCGAATGATCGAGCGGAAGACAGCGAAGCACGCAAGGCTGAACAGGAAGAACGTGAACCCGACTGGGAGGCGTTTTTTGATGATCAGGAAGATGCGCGTGCTGACGAACGCCGTTTGTACAGATCCAACCAGGCAATAACGGATGCGGTTGAGATTCCGCAGGCTGATGTTCAGACCTTGGCTGAAAACTTGATGGATCAGCTCAGGATGGACAAGTTCACCGACAAGCAGATGCTTATCGGTGAATATCTGATCGGCAGCCTGGATGCACGGGGATATCTGGACGCACCACTTGATCTGATCGCAGGCCTGTCCGAATCTACTCGAGTGGAAGTTGAACATGTGTTGAAGAATATTCAGCGGTACGAACCCGCTGGTGTTGGTGCCCGGGATTTGCGGGAATGTCTGTTGATTCAGCTTGAAGTGCGTGGGCAAAAGGATGACGTTACCTGGCGTATCCTGCACGATCACTTTGACGAATTTGTTAACCGTCGTTTTGAACCCATTGCATCCGCCCAGGGAATTACTCCACAGGAAGTGCAAGCAGCGTTTGAAATAATCGCCACTCTGGATCCACGCCCGGGAGAGGGTGTGATCAATGAGAAGATGAACTACATCATTCCAGACCTGATTGTTGAGGTAATTCAGCGAGATGAGGATTCTGATCCTGAATTTGCGGTGATGCTGAACGACGGCAATATCCCCAGCTTCTATGTGAACGAAGATCTGAAAAAACTGATCCTGAAGCGAAATTCAGACAAGGAAGCGCGTGAATTTGCGATGCGGAAGGCGGAAAGCGCACGCTGGTTCATCAATGCGATCATGCAGCGTCGGACGACAATGATTCGCACGATGCGTGCCATCGTTGACCGTCAAAAACCGTGGTTCCTGAGCGGACGTGACGCCGATCTGCGTCCCATGATCCTGCAAGATGTCGCGGAAGACATAGGGATGGACATATCAACCATCAGCCGCGTGAGCCGCGAGAAGTATGTTCAGACGCCGTATGGCGTACGCGAGCTGAAATTCTATTTCAACGACAAAATGACAACCGAATCGGGGGATGATGTATCAACCCGCGCGATCAAAGAGAAGTTGAAGGAGATAATCGAAGCTGAAGAGAAGAAGAAACCGTTAAGTGATCAAGCCATCGCTGACCAGCTGAAGGAACACGGGTACGAGATAGCCCGCCGCACCGTCCAGAAATACCGCGAACAACTTAGTATACCTGTCAAACGCCTGCGCCGCATGGTGTAGGATCCCAGTTCGCATTCCTCCACAATTTGACACGCATCACTGTTCTGCTGGCAGTTTTTCAAACTCAAAGCTGTCGTACGCGTCTACATTCGGCAGCGTCTGATTGCTCAGCCGTCCGATAAGTGTGTGTTTCCCTGAAGCAGCATTCGTTGGTACGTCCAGTATTAATCCTGATACTGTTCGTGTCCCCGGATGTAATGTGACCATGTTTTGTGCTAACGTCCCGGTGCTGACCCCGTGCGGCGAGAGGGCCTCAATCCACGCGATCCGCGTCTGCACGCCCCCTGTGTTGTTGGTCAGATGAGCAGTGAAATACAACGGACCACCTTCAGACGGGATGAACGGATCAATTGGCACAAGTTCGAGCACAAGCGGTTCTGGCTGCGCATGCGGGTTATAGACGAGCCGTAGTCCTGTGCAATAACGAGTCTCGTGCGGCAGACGCTTGAACCGGTCCGCTGGACGAGTGTTCCTGTCTACACTGCGCCAGGCACCGCCGCGAACAGAGTGTCCGCGTCCGCTGTAGGGACCTTTCGGATCTCCAATGGCGCTGTAGTTGTAATAATCCGGGCGGTACCAATCTTCACAGAACTCCCAAACATTACCGACGATGTCATGCAACCCCCACGGATTCGGTTGCTTCAACCCGATTGGTTTTGTGCCATTGGGTGTGTTGTTCTCCCAATACCAGCTGTATGTGTCAACCTCGAGGTAGTCAATATCGTCACCCCACCAGAAACGGGTGTTGTCAACTCCTGCTCGGGCGCAGTATTCCCATTCAGCCTCGGTCGGCAGACGCCATTTCCGTGCGTCAAGACCTTCATTCAACGCAGGCAGGAAATCGTCGTGAATATCGTTCCATGAAAGCATTTCGGCAGGGAGGTTTTGATAGTCATTCCACCAGAAATTCCATTCTCCCATTACCGCTGACCACTGATCCTGCGTGAGCTCATACTTCCCGATCCAGAAACCTTCGCTGATTGTCACTGGGTGACGGGGATGTTCATCATCCTGCTGGTCGGAGTCGTATGGGAGGGCGCCCATCATGAAGCTGCCCGGATCGATCCAGACCATGGTGACAGTGACACCTGTATTGCCAAGCTCGAAGTCCTGCTCGATTTGAGATGCGGCGAGAAAAGGAATGAGATACAAGGCAAGAAATATTAGAACGCGCATCGCGCTAGCCTGATTGAGTTTTGAACATGATGCTTGAGTGTATTCGAAAAGAGCTTGGAATGCAAGTCAAACTAGAAATTTCCACAATCAGATATAAAATAAGAGCCACAGCAGTTTACTGTGGCCCGTATTCGGAGGAAGAATTAAACTGTGGTCATCTCAAGAGCATCACTTTCTGTACAGCATCCATATGACCGGGAACTGTCGCACGAATGAAATACAATCCGCTGGCTAGTCTGGATGCGTCGAAAATGAAGTGCTGTACACCTGCCAA
>CAZKGR010000030.1:0-25298 GCA_964552465.1 uncultured bacterium | reverse complement strand
CCTCTTAACAGCGGTTATATGGTGTCCGAAATCCTCAATAGATTCGCCCGACATGGCATCTTCAAAATCGAAGAACTGGTAAGCCTGGAACTCGTTTTGTGTTGTACGATATGGGAATGGTTGGTAATATCCATTCATTCCTTCAGTCGTCATCTCAGCCCACAGCCAGATATCACCAGTCAGTCCTTGTAAACCGGCTTGATCAGAAACGTCCATCTCCACTTGGTAAGCGCCTGTGTACCCAGCGGGAACCGTGAACTGATAATCGTCACTGAACAGTTCAGCGCCAGGTGTGTCGCCACCATCAAAGACGTGGAAGGTCATCGTGGCATCCAAGGGACACCCGCCAGCTGCTGAATGAAAGTAGCTGTACATGACAAGTGCATCAATGTCGAAGGTAATTCCCCCGAATGCGTCCGGATTGATGACTTCGGGCACGAGATGAACGACAGGACCATCGTTTGGAGCTGTGACTGACAACGAACCGTAATAATCACGTGAATCCACACCCATTTCAAGACTTCCGGATGGACGTATCTGGATATCAACTGTCGATACGTCGTTGTCTGGAACTTCATCCTGTCCAAATGTGTGGTAGGCCTCGATCTCTTGATCACCAATATCTGCTTCGTCTGGAATCAGGTAACCGAAATAACCGTCATCGGGGCGGTCCAGCCAGAGGTCCAGCAAATCACCACCGCTGATGGAATACGGACCTTCAGGGTATAGTGGATTCTGCACTTCATCCATTACCCAATAGGCCCAAAAGTCGTTCGCTTGCGACTGGCCCAGGTTCTCTAATCGAACCTTGCCATAAATCGGTATTCCAACTGATGTCGGATAGGGGATAGTCAGTTGAGTACTAACGTCATTAGTAACCTGGTACGTTTGTATGATCAGGTCATCGAACCTGGCATGCTCATACAAACCAGGATTTTGCGGGGAATGGAACATGAACCTGATCTTGACACCATCCATTCCGGCGAAATCGGTCAAATACCATTCATCGTAACCCAAACTACTAAACGGCTCCCAGATTCCGCCATTACCATCCACATACACATACCCCTCGTTGGTTACCGGACCCCATGCACCAAGAGTTGGATTCCAAACTTCCGGTCGCCAGTAATACTCATTCGGGAAATTGCCCCCGTATTCGTAATTCAGATTGACCATCACATCCATCCAGATTTCCTCATTCTCGCCAATCTCAGGTAAATTGAACGGCGGGCTTTCTGCGTACTGGATTTGATCCTGTACGTAAAACGTATTTATTCCCAGGTAGTGCGTAGGTGAATAAGCGTTCTGCTCGTCGTCAAAAACATCCCAGGTGACAGGCGGTTGCGGCAATATGTTACCTGGGGTAAGCAATACAGGGTCTCCGCCGATATTGCCACCGTCCGCGTCGTCATACCACACAGTTTGACCATCGATCTCAACATTCAGATTATCCACTTGGTAGCCGAACATCAGCTGATTATCTAATGAACAGTACACTTCGTCAGAACCAAATCCGATGCCGACCTGCACATAGTTGAATCCTGCGTATGCAGCCAGGTCGAAGGTGGCAAGCGTCCAGGTTTCGCAATAAGGATAATTCCCTTCACCTACCCAGGCGGGATAGATGCCCGGACCAAAGACCCGGTCGAAGGCAACCACATCATCCGCCGTATAGGCGGGAGAAACTGGAGTCAGAACTTCCAACGTCAGATCCTGAGGATTGTCTCCGTAAGCAATCCAGGCATTAGCTCCATCCCATTCACCATCCTCAAGATAGGCGCGGAAGTGAAAGCTGAAAGTTGCCTGATCCGCCAGGGCTGGAATAGTGAACGGTGTCGTAAGCAAGAAGACCAGCCAGTCGTTGTAGTAGCCACCGTAATCAGGTGAGCCAACATCGGGAGAAAAACACCTCCAGCTGTTGTTGCCCTCAAACGCTTCCCAATCATCTACCTGCCAATCCGGCGGAGGAATATGCTGATCATAGAACGTCCAATTGTGCGGTTGAGCTTCAAATTGATCAAAGTAGATGACGGAATCCGCTACGGGTGGCTCCGCAGGTAAATCTGTTGAACGTGCTGAAATAGCAGGTAGTTGAACCCGGTATGGGTATTGATCGACTTCACGGGCTGACACACTGGAAATAAGAACGAATAACAGCAGGAATATACTCGAAGTCCGGAACATGGAAATATCCTCCCCCGTCTGAACTATCCGATAATGATCAATATATAGAAAACCTATTCTATCTAGATCTAAATAATATCTGTCTCGTACCATGTCACGTATTGCGAGAAGATTTTCCAAATTTTCCTGGTAACCTCAGAGGCGGCATTGCCTGGGCTGGATGCGTACCTTCCCCGAATAGGTTTCACGGTGAGGGATCGAATGTCGACATTACCCTTAGTTTTCCGTGGGGATAAGATCCGCGCGCTGGTTGTCGGTGGCGGTGAGATCGCGCTGCGAAAGGTGCAGAACCTGATCGAAGTCGAGGCGCAGGTCACGGTTATATCGCCGATCGTCATTTCTGAACTCCAAGACATTTGCAAAGAGAATCAGAGTGTGCGATTGCTGGAACGGTTGTTTTGTGTTGGGGACACCCGACTACGCGAGCACGCCGACCCGAAGAAAGTCGCGTTCAACCTCGTGATTGCCGCGACCGACGACCCCGTGACCAACGAAGCCATTTCCACCGAGTGCCAGGCAGAGGGCATCCCGGTGAACATTGTGGATGTTCCTGAATTATGCACTGTCTACTTTTCGGCGGTAGTCCGTGAGGAACCGCTGCAGATTTCAATCTCTACAGAAGGCAAAGCGCCGTTCCTGGCTCGACACTTGAAGCATGAACTGGTTGATTTCGCGCACCGCTGGGCGCCTCGAGTGCGTTGGGGATCAACCTATCGAAATTGGGTGAAGGAACATGTGGCAGAATTCTCCCAGCGGGAAGAAATGCTGGGTCGTTTCCTTGAGCTGAATGATGCTGAGATCGCAGCTTGGGACAGAAAACAGCCGCCTGTCCAGATGTGGGAAAGTTGGGCGCAGGAATTGAACATAAAGCTACGTGAGACACCATGACCAAGCCGTTACGACTCGGAACACGGGCCAGCGCGCTCGCATTATGGCAGGCAAATACTGTCCGAGATTTGATTATTGCAGCTCATCCAAACCAGCCCGTTGAGCTGGTGATCGCAGAAAGTCCGGGCGACAAGGATTTAACCACGCCGCTCGCTGCGATGGGTGGGACTGGCGTTTTCGTTAAGCAGTTGGAAGGGGAATTGCTCGCGGATAACGTTGATCTTGCCGTGCATAGCGCGAAAGATCTGCCCGCGTCCAATCCGGATGGACTCGACCTGGTCGCGGTTCCGGAGCGTGGGGTGGTTAACGATGCTCTGATCCTGCGCGATTCGATCATGCTGTCTGATCTGCCTGAAGGATCGATTGTCGGGACGTCCAGCCCGCGACGTGTAGCATCCTTATTACACATCCGTCCAGACCTGAAGACGACCAATATCCGTGGAAACGTTGAAACTCGCATACGCAAAGTCGATGAGGGCGTCGTTGACGCAACGATACTCGCGTGGGTGGGGGTGAGGCGCCTCGGACTGGCCTGGCGCATTGACGATGTCTTTTCCCTCGACCAGTTCCTGCCTGCAGCTCAGCAGGGCATCGTCGCTGTTCAGATACGGGAAGATGACTATAAGACACGCAAATTGCTCGAACCGATCAATCATGAAGCAACATGGCACTGTTTGATGGCGGAACGAGCGTTACTCCGCAATCTGAACGCCGGGTGTCACGCTGCACTCGGCGCGCTCGCACGCTGGTACGGGCAGGAAGGCATGCGGATGAGCGCACGGATCATGTCGCTCGATGGACGGGAGATGATCGAATCCTCATCCAATATTGCTGCTAAGGTATCACCTGAGGAATTGGCCGATCGAGTGGCGCAAGATTTGATCAGGCAGGGTGCTGAACAATTGCTGGACGTCGAATAGGATAGCTGGACGCCATGTGCCTCGTGGTGATTGCTAATGATCTCCCGGGGACTTCGTTCAATTAACCTCATGTGAACCTGAGAGTTATTGATTTAATAGCGCCTTGACTGATGTTGCCATAACCGAACAATGGCTGTACCTTTTCATGCAAGCGAATGCTGCACCGGGCCTCCCCAAAGAAGGGGCGGCTCGTGCATTTTGCACCCCCAGGACAACCGGAAAACCGGAGGGTCACGTGGCGCAGGAGTTTATCACTATCGGCCGACATATCGCGATGGAAGGGCGCCGATATCCGCAAGCGACCGGTGAATTTACCTCGCTGATGTCGGAGATGGTACTCACCGCGAAAATCATCAGCCGGGAAGTCAACAAGGCTGGACTGCTCGACGACATCACCGGTTTTACCGGTGACATCAACGTGCAGGGTGAAGAGGTCCGGGCGCTCGATCAATACGCCGACGACCTGTTCATGCACATCTTGAAATACTCAGGTCATGTGTGTGCGATGGCGTCCGAAGAAGCTGAAGATCTGGTGCACGGACCGACGTATGTCAACAGCGGCAAATACGTTGTGCTGCTTGATCCACTGGATGGATCGTCCAACATCGATGCGAATGTTTCGATTGGATCAATCTTTGCGATCTACCGCCGCGTTACACCGCCAGGTGAACCGGGCGCGTTGGAAGATTTCCTGCAGCCAGGACGAAACCTGGTCGCGGCAGGCTATGTTCTCTATGGTTCATCCACGATCATGGTGTACACATCTGGGCGCGGCGTATATGGATTCACGCTCGATCCATCAGCCGGGACATTCATCCTCAGCCATCGGAAGATTCAAGTTCCGAACAAGTGCAAGATTTACTCAGTAAACGAGAGCTATACAGCCGATTGGACTGAAGGTGTTCGACGCTATGTTGAACGGTGCAAATGCATTGGTGAACCGGATGAACATCAGCTTGAAAAGCCGATGTCGTCACGCTACATCGGATCGATGGTTGCTGATTTCCACCGCAACCTGCTTTACGGTGGCATATTCCTGTATCCGGGAACGGTGAGTAAGCCACAGGGTAAATTGCGCTTGATGTACGAAGCCAATCCAATGGCGTTCCTCATCGAACAGGCGGGTGGTGCTGCGAGTAACGGTGTAATGGACATTCTTGATGTCCAACCCGAAGAGCTGCACCAGCGTATTCCACTCTTCATGGGTAACCATGACGAAGTCGAACTGCTCGAAAACTACATAAAGCAGTACGATCTCAAAGAAGAACTTGTCTTGTGATATATCCTAGCTTGGATTTTGCAACCGAAACGGCTCACGCGTAATGCATGAGCCGTTTTTGTTATATGGAATCAGAGTATGGAACCGAAACTGTAGCAACCAATTTCCCGTTGTACGCTAACCGGATAAGTCGATCACGCATGTACTTTGATTTCGTCAGTCAAGCTGCCACGCAATAGTGAGATTCTCTTCTCCGAAGAAAAATCCTTGGGAGTGAATTCGTTGGATGGCTCACTTTCCGAGATCAACCCCATCGTCTGATAGGCTTCAGCCACCAGTTCGCTGCAGAAGAGGCTCGACAAGTCTTCCTGGTTCTCACCAAATAACCCATCATAGGCTGACTTGAGAAGCTCAATCTTGCTTTGCTCGTACGGCTTCCCCTTAAACTGTTCACTCAAGGTTTTCAAATCTGCCATCATCTCAGGCGTGCGATCTACCCCTTCCAACTGACGGACGGAAATGTCGCCATCATACTTTTTCACTCGTTCGCTTAACGGGACGAGTTGGACACCCTGGGTTTCTTTCCCAGTTGTTATGTCAGTGAGATTGCTGAGCGTGGTCGATTCCCAGAGAAGTACAATGTTCCACTCAGGTAGACGCAACACCATTCCGACGTGCGACCATGTGCTTCCTGTAAACCATTTGATTCCCATACTGAGTGCTTTCTTGCCTGAAAACAAGACAATATCGCCTGTTTTCAGGTTTTCGCGAATTTCGTTGTACGCTGGCATAGCGTTCTCCTTTGTCTAAAGTGAAGAAACTTGTTATAGCTTAACAATGAGCTGCCGGAACTCGCAATCACGAATTCAGAAAAGAGAGGTTCCACAACCAGATTGTGGTGAGAACCATCGAAATAGAATCAAGATCGGTATTATGATCGCACGCATTTACCTTCCTGTAGATATCGGCAACTACTTGGCAACCGCATTGTATATTCACATGTTGTAAACCAATGATGGACGCCATCAAAAAGGGGGGAGGTCATGATGATCACGCGACTTGGGAATCATCGAGTGGGTGAGCAGTGGTTTGGGGCGCTTACCATGTTTGTGTGCTTGATTCTGATTTCAGCTTGTAGTAAAACCACGCCATCCAGCATTAATCCATCCGCCATCTCTGAAGATCTGCAGACTGAACTCGAATCCTGGTTTGGTGAACATGGACGCGCGCCGGACACTTACGTGGCTGGTCTGTTTGCTAATCATGATGTTGTCATCCTCGGCGAACAACACCGGATCAAGCATGACGTCGAGTTTGTAGCGTCGATGATTGCACCGTTGCATGCATCAGGCGTCCACACTTTCGCGACAGAATTTGCCCGACGTTCAGATCAATCTTTACTTGATTCATTGATGGCTGGCGAGGAGTGGAACGAAACTCTGGCGCGCGAAATAATATTCAACCAGTTCATGGCGTGGGGCTTCCAGGAATATGTTGATATCCTGCATGCCGCCTGGCAGGTCAATCACGACCGTGCGGAGGATGAATCATCGATGCGTGTACTCGCACTGAACAACACGCTTGATATGTCACATTTCAAATCCGAAGCGGATTGGGACAATAGTGAAGTGTGGAAGCTGGTCAGGGCAGGCCAGACCGAAGCGGACTGGACGCAGGTTGTGCTCGATGCCGTGGCGCAGGGCGAGAAGGTGCTTATCCATTGCGGAATTCATCACGCGTTCTCAGGATATCATCAACCGGTTGTCGTTGACGGTGAATTTGTCAGGCACAATCGATCACGGATGGGCAATGTCCTGCGCGATTCGTTAGGAATGGGAGTGGTGACAGTCTACCTGCACGCACCGTGGAATACTTCCGCTGGCTACAACGCTGATTTCATCCATCCGGCTGGAGGACGGCTGGACGCCTTCATGCTCACGCGTGATGAGGGCCCATTCACACTGGGCTTCGACGTTGCCGATTCACCCCTGGCCTCACTACCCATAACTGACGCGGTCTATGTGCACGGGTACACCGCCTCACACGGCGGAGATGGTTTCACCATCTCTGATTTCTGCGACGGTTGGATCTATACGAAACCGGTCGGTGAGTTCGAACCTGTCACATATATCGACGGTTGGATCAACGAATCAAACCTTGCGCAAGCCCAAGCCACCGCAATGAATCCATATTGGCGGTCACTCGACATAAATGATCTCAATGATGGTTGCCGCAGTTATAAGCAGGATTTTGAACGGTTCTTTGGAAATCTTAAGTGAAAAATGATAAATGTCTCCATTCTGCTGGAGGACAGTATCTCTGGATCAACAGTAAATATTTATGGTTCTACCAAGTTAGTTAGCCTAATCTTGGGTTAGGCTAACCAAAAACTCCTGAAATAGAATGGAGATCAGAGCTCTCCAGTTTTATTTCTTGATTTATTGCTCAAGATATCCTAGTTTATGTGCCATCAAGAACCCCCAACAGGAGAGAAGATGAAAACGCTTGTGATTTGTTTCGCATTGTTGTTGGCCGTAAGCGTAAGTTTTGCGCAAGATTACGTAGGCGATGATGCTTGCAGTGGCTGCCACGCCAGCAAGTACAACGAGTACATGAATTCAGGCCATCCGTACAAAGTAACCCACACAGCTGGTGAAGTTCCGGGTGATGATACCTGGCCACACACACCTGTTCCGCCGCTTCCGACAGTATTTGACAACCAGTTGGTATGGTCGGATGTCGAATATGTGATCGGTAACTTCTACTGGAAAGCACGTTTCGTTGATCGTGAAGGGTACATCTACACCGGTAGCGAAACCGATGTCACCCAGTGGAACCTCAACACGCAGGAATGGGTAGCCTATCACGCTGGTGAAGTGGACAAGCCGTTTAACTGCGGACGTTGTCACACGACCGGCTATGTGGAAGAAGGAAACCAGCACGATCTGCCTGGTATGATTGGCACGTGGGCACAAGACGGTATCCGTTGCGAAGCCTGCCACGGTCCTGCCAGTGTGCATATTGGCAATCCGCAGACACATCCGGCAAATGGCAAAGACTGCGCCGAGTGCCATTACCGTGATGATGAATTCCGCATGCCGTGGAAGGGTGGATTCGGACGGCATCACCAGCAGGCCGAAGATCTTTCACACTCCCCGCACTCCTTCTTTGATTGCGTGACATGCCATGAGCCACACCGCTCAGTTCTTTACAATGACGGCGGTATCCCGGATGATTTCTCGTGCAGCAACTGCCATGCAGGAAACGAGGAAAACAGCTACTACCTGGTCGACGGTATGGAAAACGTAACATGCACCGAGTGCCACATGCCGAAGATGACCAAGAACGCTGCTGCCGATCCGAACAACGAATATGTTGCTGATGTCTCAGGCCACATGTTCCAGATCATGACTGATCCGATCGCGCGTGAAGACAACACCACTGAAATCGACGGTGAGCTGTATTGGAATCAGGACGATAACGGCGATGCATTCGCTACCCTCGACTATGCCTGCTACAGTTGCCACCTCAACGACGGTATGACTTTGGATGATCTGTCTGCGTATGCGACAAACATTCACACCGCACACGCATCGTCCGTTGGCGACGCTGCTGTGACAACACTGCCTGAATCGTACCGGATCGCATCCGTGTATCCGAACCCGTTCAACCCCTCAACGACGATCACGTTTGAGCTTGACAAGCCATACATCACAACGGTTGTCGTATACGATGCGCTGGGACGTCAGGTAGCGACGTTGCTCGATGCTCCGACGCACGCTGGCTCACACCAGGTAACGTTTAACGGTCACGACCTGTCATCGGGCATCTACTTTGTCCGCCTGACCACAGGCGCAGGTAGTGATATTCAGAAGATGGTTTTGATGAAGTAAGCTGTACCCCCCTTTCGTAGGAAAAGGCTGCCTGGTTTCAGGCAGCCTTTTCTATTTCAAAGGAAATGAAGATTTCAGCTGAGAACCACTCTTTTTCTGCGCATCAACTCGCGATCACGAACCATGTCGCCGATGGTCGTATTTTCCAGGTACTCATCAATCTGCGCCTGAACTCGTGCCCAACGAAGGTGGAAATCGCACTTCACGTTGCAAACACAAGATCCGAACCCGATCAGGCAACTCTCGAAGATCTCTGTGTGTTCATACGTTTTAATGATTTCGATCAGCTTAATACTATTGGGATCACGAGCCAGGGAATAGCCACCATTTCGGCCACATTCTTCCTGTTGGCATTGATCGGATACCTCAGGAAAGGAATGTGGAAGTCTAATGCTTTTGAGCATTGGGTAGTCCTGTCGCTCGTCGTTGGTTTCATTTGCCAAGCTGTATTCATGTCGACTTCGCATCAACTGTTTGATGGGATGTTCGATATGGCGCACCTACTGAAGAAGGTGAGCTATATCTGTGTACTGATTGGTTTAATGATCAGCCTGGCACATGTTCTCGTTCAAGCTGAGCTTGACAGTCTTGCCCTGAAGGAAGAGAGGTTACGTCTCGAAAGAACCAATGAAATCCTGGTTTCCCGGAATAATGAGCTCGATGAGTTCACATACATTGCCAGCCATGACCTGCAGGAACCTCTCCGTAAACTGACATCATTCTGTAGCCTGCTCAAAAAAGACATTGGTGAAACAATTCCGGAACGTGCGCAGACAGATATGAACTTCATTACTGATGCAGCATTGCGCATGCAGCGGCTTATCCAAGACCTTCTTACCCTTTCACGCGTTGGACGTTCTGCGATGAATCGTGAAATGACGTCTGTAGATGAATGTGTAAACTCAGTGTTGGATTCTCTCGCCGTCAGGATCAAAGAAACAGATGCACTTATTACCCGGGATAACCTGCCTGAGATCTGGGCGGATCCAATGATGATTGCCCAATTGTATCAGAATTTAATTGCGAACGCTCTCAAATTTGTATCGGACGGAGAACGTCCAATAATTCACCTTAGTGTCGAAAGTGATAATCACACTGAAATACTGGGAGTTAAAGACAATGGTATTGGAATAAGAGCGAAATATCTAGACCAGATATTCGTACCGTTCAAACGTCTTCATGGAAACACCGAATATGAAGGAAGTGGCATCGGATTGTCAATCTGTCGTAAAACGGTAGAACGACACGGTGGTAAGCTGTGGGTTGAATCTGAAGAGGGAAGAGGATCTCATTTCAAGTTCACTGTTGTTCAACGTAAAACTGCCAGGGATGTTCGACTATAGCGTTCCGTAAACGGTAGTTGAAAAGGAGAAATATGAAAGAACTTGACGGCAGATTAGCCACCATACTGTTGGTTGAAGATGACAGGGGTGATCAAGAGCTTACTAAACGAGCTCTGGAAGAAGGTAAGATTGATAATAAACTTATTATCGTTAACGATGGAGAAGAAGCGCTGGATTATTTGTTAAGACGAGGTGAATATGAAGATCCACTTAAATCTCCGCGCCCAGACTTAATTCTACTTGATCTTAACATGCCCAAGGTCGATGGAAAGCAAGTTCTAAAGGAGATTCAAAAGTATGATGAACTAAAACGACTTAATATTGTTGTTCTTACTACATCTACTCGTGATGAGGATGTTGTACGTAGTTATGATCTTGGCGTCAAATCATTTATTACAAAACCAGTAGATATGGAACAGTTTAGACACGTGATCCAATCACTTAAAGAATATTGGTTCCATATTGTGGTCTTGCCAAAGAACGAGGAATAAACTATGCCTACTGTTCAACAGCGCTTTCTCATTGTTGACGATGATCCTGGTGATATCGAACTATTAGAACGTCAACTGGAAGAAATAATAGAAAACCAGTACAAAGTGCATTCTTTCACCAGTGTAGAATCGGTTCTGTCAGAGTTAGATAGTCTAATATTCGATCTTGTCTTCATTGATTACTATCTTGGGGAGAAGAATGGGTTGGAGGTTTTTCAAGAGATTCGGGATCATGGCTGTGAATGCCCAGTGGTGCTCCTTACAGGACAAGGTAGTGAACAGTTGGCAGTTGACGCAATGAAAGCAGGAATATCAGACTATATAATAAAAGGAAGCATGGATACTTACTCTTTGAAACGTGTTGTGGATAACGCAATTGTTAAACACAAACTAGAACAAGAAGTAAAGGATCATCAGAGACGTTTGGAAGAAAAAGTCGTTGAACTTCAGGAAGCTCTAGATCAAGTGAAACGATTGCATGGGATATTACCCATATGTATGCACTGTAAGAAAATACGTGACGATATGGGGAGTTGGGATCAGCTTGAACACTACATCAGCAACCATTCGGACGCCGATTTTTCACATGGTATCTGCCCGGACTGTAAAATCAAATACTATTCAGAATACTCGTAAGAATGAGATTTGTCTTTGCGGATCAAATTCAGAAATGCGGAAAAACCACCTGGAAAGTTGGTGGTAGCACAGAAAGCACAGGACGACCTGCCCTGTCAATGAATCAGCTCAGTTTAGAGCAATGCAGACAGATGCTGATTCCAAATAACTAATACACACTGAGATAGTTATCTCACTCCTACCTCTTCACCCGTTTACCCTTATCGATGTTTATGAAGATCCAGCCAGCCATCTTGCCAGGGTTGATCTCTTCGTCGGGATCGAAGTACGTCTCGTCGAAGTCGAAACGGCTGGACGTATCGTCTGCCGGACGTTCGTCCTTCTGCTTCAGGATCGCATCGAACCAGCCAAGCCAACGTTCCATGTTCGATGGGCGCAGATCGACCCAGCCTTTTTCACACCAACCGTTCAGGGTGTCGTCCGTGACGTCAAAGTCCGTCTTCACAGCATCGTGCGGGATCAACAGGTTCGGACCGCGGAGGTAGTTTTCACCGTCCGGGAGCAAAACTGGGACACCCACAGACAGGATCGCGCTGCGCAGCTTTTCGTCTCGCACGAGTACAGATCGACAATCGTTAGCAATGTTTTCCGGCTTCGCCTGGGACGCGGCACGCATGGTCCCAAACGCGTGACGGATCAGGTTCGCTTCATGCAGCAGCTTGGTCAGACGTGGTGGGCCGAGCAGTTCGAACGCGACTGACTCATCAAGATCTTCGCCATCCTGTTCCCGGGCTTTCTTTACCTGTGACAACTTGTCAAGCGCGACCTGGCGCAGCACACCGGCGCGGTAAGTCGGCTCGAGTACCGAAGCGTCTAACGCGCCGATCACATCATGTCCGGAGTTGCCGCCCATCAGCTCCCACGCAACCTGCTGGGCGATTTCTTCCGGGGTAACAAATTCCATCTGGCCCATCTCGGTAATCGCGGTGAACTCGCCTTCAGAGAAAATGCCGTTCTCGCCAGTGTCGATGTAGACGCTCTTGAGTGTGTCGTCACCATTACGTGACCATGGACCTTCGGTCGCACGGCTGGACACGTTGTCACCAAGCGGCAGCGCAGCATCTACAGGCATGTTGTAGCGTGGGAATGCGACCCCACGTTTACGGATTTCGCCAGCCCGGACAGCTTTCCAGGCGATGGTCGCGGCCGGCTTGATCTCCTTGACGAAGATCTCGCGGATGCTGCCGTCATCCTGCTGTAACGGTGTGCGTCCCATGAGGAACAGCATGAGTGTTTGCGCACCGCCCATAGCATTCTTGGTGAGCAGGACACGGCTGGGACGGTCTTCACTATGCGTGTACGGGATGTTGAGGCCCATGCCGCCGGTGCCGGTCGTTCCGACCTTGAGGTAGCCACGGCAGTCGCCGTCGATGAGCGCGTTGTGCAGGATTTGGATATGTCGTACGAGCTGAGGCGCGTTCATACTGGAGATAAGGTCTTCGACTACGTTTTGGAGTTCATCATCAACCGGCATATCACGGTGACGGTCGAGTTGGTCGAGAACTTTCTCGGATTGTTCATACACATCCTGGTATGCAATTCCTGTCGCCGTGTTGACACAATCGACGACGAAGTATGGCTTTTGTGAAACGATCTGGTCGTATAGTGTGATGCGTTGATACACTTCTGGAATGAGCGGATCAAGCAGGTCACGGATGAATGTGCGACGTTTGTTCGGGTCGGCCATCACATCACGCCGCGACGAGTCCTTGAAGTCGGTGCGGACGAAGAGGTCGCCCCACGCGGGTGTGAAAGCGACATCAGGGTATTCACCGGACAGCACCTTGCAGGCATCGAGCGCTTCCTGTTCCTTCAACGAGGTCACTACGAGTTCGCTGACACCTTCTTCTGCGAGCTTGCGACACACCGCCATCCCGACCAACCCGAAACCGCCAAGGATCATCCCCTTCTTTCCGCGCACATCCATGTCTTGCTCCCGCTCGTTCAGGTTTTCACCTGTGATCGTATCAGTGTTACGAATATCGGAGAAACGAGGCAGACTTTCAACCAGCGGCGCGGTTACGCTCGGGCGAGAGCGGGGTGGTGAGGCTGGAGTCGGGAGAAAAAGACAGGTAGAACGACTAGTAATGAGGTATGAGGCGTGAGGAAGAGAAGAAACAAGTTGTGAGATGTGAGACATGAGATATGAGAAAAAGAAAGCGCGGATGGTCACGACTGTTGATTACCCCCCCGGGTGATGCCCGCGCAGGGTTTCCCGGCGCGGATTAGTGACTGTCGATTGTCTGGTGACCATGGTGCCCGTGATAGTCCACGAAGTGGCTATCGCGGATCATGGGTGGATCGGACTTGTTTTGTGCCCCAGACATTCATGTCTTGGATCATCCCAAGGTCAAGACCGTGTGTCACTACAAGTTCACATGGTTGATTCATCCCAGACACAAATGTCTGGGGCACATTGGGTACAATCCCTGCTGGCGAAGCCCGCAGGGGCACCCTACAGCCACCCAGTCGTTTAGAACTCGAAGCGCATACCACCAACGAAGAAGAAACGGAACTGGTAGATATCGTCGATTTCACCATCGTCAGCGTACGCATAGCTGGCAACGTTCGCGCGGTCGAGAATGTTCTGAGCTTCGAGATAAAACGTCAGCGAACGTTTGCCGTAGTAATGCCTGTTGTCCAGACGAACATCCCAGCGTGCATAGTCAGACAAATTGTCTGAATGGCGTGAGCCGTCGGCCCAATGTCCTTCGTATATCGGGTCGGGCGAAACAGTATCAACAGGATACCAGATGCGGGGTGTGGTCGGCTTGCCGCTGATATAGCGGAAACGGGATGAAACCTGGAGTTCATCACCGTTGATTGGAAGCGCCATCAGCAACCATTTCCACGGCATGGTCATCTGCTTGCGGTACCAATCCTGCTGGAGCAGAGAAGTCTTGTATCCGGCAACCACAGTCATCACGTGACGAAAGTCATATTCTGCCGGGTATGTTCCCCAGGCTTCGTCGTCGGTTTCGGACTTGCCATACGAATAGCTGAAAGTCCCGTACCAATTTGTCGCCAGACGTTGTTGAGCGAAGAACTCGACACCCCACGCAGTTCGTTTGCGGTTATCCAGAAAACGGTAACTGTTGAAATAGTAGTCCTGCTCCGTCTCACGGACGACGTCCTCCTCGCTCACCAGAAGACCGGAGTAGTCCTTGAAATAACCCTCAAGGCTCAGTCGTGTCGAGCTGCGAGGTTCAAAGCTCGTACCGAGCACGTATTGGTCTGTGCGGATATGATCCAGGTCATGATTGCTACCGTCTGGATCCCAACTGTAGAGGTACAACGACTGTGCCTGGCGATAAATTCCCCAAGCGGCCGTGATGTTCCAACGGGGGGTTGGGGAGTAGATCATGGACACGCGGGGCGCGACAGTGTGCTCATTCGATAACTCGAATCCATCATAGCGGACGCCCGTCAACAACGACAGGTTCGCGGTTGGCCGCCAGCGATATTGGAGGTACCCGCCATATTTGTGCGAGAACAAATCACCGTTGTTAACAATGTCATCGTATGCTGCTATGTCCGGCTGTCCGTCTGGAGGTCCCAGATATCCGTCATTGAACACGATGGTATCTGATTCAACCCAGGTTTCCTCATTGAACCGAACCGGTTTCCAGATCGCGCCAGCGCTCCAGTCATCATGTCCGAATGCCGAACCCTGCCAGTGCAGACTAGCCTGCCAAGTCTGCTCATTAACTGTTTGGCGAAATACGTTCCGTTCTGTTCGATCACCCCCAGCTGTCGTGTTAATGTCATAGACATCGTAGAAGTAGTTGCTGCTGGTTCCGGCGATGATCAAATCGCTGTAACCCACACCCCACAAGCTGCGCAGACGCATTCCGGAGATGATCCTGTCGCTGTTGGTATCAACCTTCTCCGCTCCACGGCTGAAACCGCCTTCCTCCTCATCGTCTATCAAGATCCAGTCGTTGGAGGTTAGAAGATTCGCAGTGAGCAGATGACGAGGAGTGAGGTCATAGTTGAGTTTGGCCTGGGTGTTCCAGTAATAAGGAACTGAGGTGAGCCCGGTTGATCCTGTGGAGACTATCCAGTCCATGTAACTCTTCCGGGCGGCGATCATGTAAGAACCTTTGCCGTTATTGATCGGTCCCTCGATGTTGCCGCCAAATCCTGCCATACCCAGATCGACTGCGCCTGTGAAATGGTCACGTGACCCTTCTCGGAGGTCCAATTCAAGCACACTCGACAGCTTGTCGCCATAGCGAGCTGAGAAGCCGCCTGACGCAAAGGTAACGTCCCGTAAAAATTCACTATTCAATGCAGAAACAGGCCCGCCCGTCGATCCAATGTATCCGAAATGATTGATATTCTCGACTTCGATGCCATCCATGACGATCAGGTTCTCTGACGGATCGCCACCGCGTACGACGATCTCATTATTTTGATCACTCTCGCCAGCAACCCCCGGCAGAGCTTGAATTACGCGTTGGACGTCCTCAGCGGCACCCGGTGCGCGACGCACCTCTTCGTAACGCAATGACCGGGCAGAGGTCGGTAAATCAGGCGAGTCGCTGGAGAAATAACCGGCCGTAAATGTGACTTCCTCGCCCTCGACATATGTTGCTTCGAGGAGGATTTCCAGGGTGAGTGTACGGTTGGGTTGGACACGGATTTCATCCGCACCTGACGGTAAGTACCCCAATCTGGTAACCTGAAGCTGGTATGCGCCGGGAGCGAGGTTCTCGATGAGAAAACCACCATCAATGTCGGTTGCGGCACCACGGTTTCCACCCACAATCACAACATTTGCGCCGACAACTGGTGCGCGAGTGATCTTTTCAAGCACGCGACCAGAAATCGCGCCACGGCTGTCTGACGCTTCCTGTGCTTGAGATTGAAATGGGAGAAAGAACAAACAGGAAGTCAGCAGTATGACAAACGAACTAAGTGACACTTCATGCTTTCTGAATATGCAGGTCAATCGTGAAATCATCTCTCTTCCACTCTTCGTTTCGATTACAGGTGTTCTGCAAGCTGCGGGCAGAATAGAAAGTCACTCAGAGATCAGGCTGAATAGATAGTTTATTCGTAAACTATTTATCAAGGAAATATGCGTCTCCCGGAGGTGGTCATACACATAATCAGCAACCAGAGTGTGCAGAACAATGTAACAGGGAATTGCTGATCCATAATCAAACATAATTTCCAGTGCTGAGAGAGAGAAAACCCGGCTCTATGGCAAGCCGGGTTTTGATATCTGGAATAGCTGTAATGTTGAGTTACTCACTTCACGATGAACTCGATACGACGGTTCCTGGCCCGGCCTTCGGCTGTACCATTATCAGCGATGGGTTCTGCAATACCCTTACCATCAGTGGCCAGCCGATCTTCATCAATACCCCGTTCAACCAACCAGGTCTTGACGGATGCTGCACGTCTCCGCGATAAATCGAGGTTGAATGCCACATCGCCGGTGATATCTGAATGGCCAACGATCAGAACTTCTGCATCAGGGAATTTCAACAGCGCCTCGTGAGCTTCTTCCAGAATACTCACCGATTTTTCAGTCAGTTGTGCGCTGGATATCTCAAAATGGACACCCTTCAGCACCAGACTTGTGCCCGGATCGAGCACTATTTCATCATCTGACGGGTCTAGCGGATCTCTTTCCTTCACTACTTCATCGCCGTCACCCATTCCGCCGGTGTCGGTGTCACTCTTCAAGGGATCAGTCCTGTACAGGTTGACTTCCTCGCCATCATTCAGTCCATCCCCATCAGTATCAGACACTGTTGGCAGGGTGAAGTACGTGTAGACTTCCTGACCGTCATTTAATCCATCATTGTCGGAATCGGGATCTACGGGATCACTGTTGTACGTTTGAAGCTCTGAAGAGTCGGAAAGTCCATCGCCGTCTGTATCAGCAGCCATCGGATCGGTAGTAAACGCACCGAGTTCATCAGTTGTGATTATTCCATCATCATCAGGATCGGCGAGCAAGGCTACTTTTCGTGTCGCTTCTTCAACTTGCTGCATTTTCACGATCTGACGATCTTCGCTTGTAGGACGTTCCGGGACGATGGTTAAACCAATCAGCCAACCATAGAATGCATCATGCTTGCCATCAGTTATCGGATTCATTTTTCCACGACGTTCGATACCATCAACTTCATCACTCAGGAACAGGTCATATGTACCGCTGACATCCAACATGACACGTGGAACCAATTCCATCCGTAAACCGGCCGCGACCGGAATCAACGGATGGAAACTGTTTTCTCCCTTGTCCACATCCTTGCTGATACCGAAACCAGCTGCGAAGTAGGGTTCCACAAGCCCCTGGTGAAGAGGTGAGAATACGAGCCGTAGATCCATGATAGCCCGCGATGTACTGTATCCTCTGTTTCCTCTGGCGTTGTAGCCAGCGTTGAGTGAAGCGTACCGACCGCTAACCTCGGTGTATAGCATTGGCGCAAGGTCCATTCCCAGGTGCAGACGGAAAGTTGGTACCCAGTTTTCGCGGTTGGGAACATTATCGCCTATCACTTCACCAATCGCGGCACCATAATCAAGCTTCAGTCCCTCAGCGGTTGCCGGCAATGTGCTCAACATGAACAGGCAACAAACCAGCAATGAAAATACCGATATCTTGTTCATCCCTCACCCCTTGTCGTTCAAGCTGGATCATGTAGCTAAGGTATGACTTGTTACCCGCTCGAAGTATGGCGATTCAGTAAGACGTTACGACCATGAGCATCTGGTTAAGTGCAAGAAAAACGACAGACAACTTGGGATGTCATGCCAGGCAAACGTGTGATCGGAATCACAAAGCGATGGGTGACTCAGTCAGGTTGCCAGGTGCAAAGGGTTAGATCGAGGGAAGAACTACGATCGAGGTACGTCAGTTTCTGCATCATCATCTTCTACTACTGCTTCTTCTTCGTCAGCGTCATCTGATGAGTCTGATGTTTCACTATTCTCTGGACGATACCATTCAGATTCAACACCCGTATCTGCACCCATGAACGGTCCATCCTGCGTTTGGATTTCTGAGCCGATCGAGGCTTCGTCCGGTTCCTCCAGCAGATCACCGGGATCGGGGAGTTCAAACAATGAGTCCAGACCGAAATAGGTAAGGAAGGAGTCTGTGGTCGTATACAGCATTGGGCGGCCTGGCGCTTCGGCACGCCCTGCGGCATTGATCAAGCCCCGATCCAACAGTTGTCGCAATGTTGCGACGGAGTCTACGCCACGCATCTGCTCGATTTCCGCGCGGCTGATCGGTTGTTTGTAAGCAATAATCGAGACGGTTTCCAACGAGGCTCGGCTCAACCGGCCACGGACCTTTCCCTTGAGGTGGGTACGGACCAAGTCTGCGTATTCCGCGTGGGTCGCCAGTCGCCAGCCGCCGGCCACACGCTGAACGGTCAAAGCGTGTCCGCCATCCCGATACTTCTGTTCTAGCGCCTCCAGGACGACGCCAACACCTGCTTCGAGTAAACCCGGGACGACAGTTGCGATCTCCTCATCACGCAACGGTTCCTCTGCTGCGAACAAAAGTGCTTCAACTTCCGGGACGAAGTCCAGGATGTCTTGTTCGCTGTGAACGCTTTCAGCAGGAGAATCAGCCATTTTCTTCGGACTCCGGATCACGGATTAAGGTTCCATTGTAATTCGGCCCACGTTGAATCACAATCTCACCAAACAACTTTTTCTGACGCAGACGGATACGTCGTAACCGCAGCAAGTCAAGCATCGCGAGAAAGGTCACCACAACTTCGATACGTTCGGTTAGTGATTCAACTATCTGGGTAAATGAAACACTTTTCCTGTCGCGCAAGCCGCCGAGAATCATCTCAGCCTGTTGTTCGATAGTGACCTTGAACAGGGTCAACTGACGGGCAGGCGTCTGCTCGAGTTTTTGTTCAATCTGACGGAATGCTTCCGCCAAATGATTGATATTCAAATCTTGCAACAGCGCTTCAGTCTCATCGACATCAACCTGTCCAGCTGCTGGGCCACGTGCGAAATGCAACCTTTGAAGGGATTCGTTGTGGGCCAGCTCCCGCGCAGCCGCAACGATCCCGAGGAACATTTCTTCAAGTTCTTCGTCACGTTCTAGGTCGCGTTCAGCATCCTCAGGCTCCGCTTCATCTTCTGTCGGTAACAGAAAACGGACCTTCATCCTGATTAATAATGATGCGGTGTACAGCACTTCACCAGCTTCATCCAGGTTGAGATTGGAGTTTTCCCGCGCATACCGGAGAAATCCAGTTGCAATCTGCGCAAGTGGCAGTTCCAGCATGTCGACCCGGTTCTGACGGACCACGTGAAGAAGCAGGTCCATCGGGCCAGAATAGACGTTGATATCAAGGGTAAATGCCATGATCAGCCGAAGTTCATCGCGTCACGAACCTGAGCCATTGTCGCCTGTGCGATTTCGCGGGCTTTCGTCTCGCCGGTTGTCAAAACATCCATCACTGCGTCGTCATCGTATTGCTCGCGTCGGTCACGCATTGGAGCAAGGTATCCGTTCAACTTTGCCGCACAGTTCTGTTTGCACGCGACACAACCCAAAGCGCCCGACTTGCACTCCTCTTCGATCTGCGGAATTTCGTCCGGATTGAACTTCTGATGATAGGTGAAAACATTGCAAACCTCAGGACGGCCCGGATCATTCCGCCGCACCTTCTGCGGATCAGTGACCATGGTCATGATACGCTTTGCGGTCTCTTCTTCACCGTCACTCAGATAAATTGTGTTGCCCAGCGACTTGGACATGCGCTTCCCATCCGGGCCTGGCAGACGGCTGAACTTGGTTTCTTCCAGCACATATCCATCCGGTTCCGGGAAGACTTCGCTGTAAAGACGATTGAACCGTCGCGCGATTTCACGTGTGATTTCAAGATGCGGAAGCTGATCCTCGCCAACCGGAACCACATTTCCCTTGTAGAGCAGGATGTCCGCCGCCTGAAGAACCGGGTAGCCAAGGTGGCCGTACGTAATCAAACCAGCATCTGTGACTTCGTTGTCTGGACGGTCTTTGTCAGCAACGTCACGAGCCTGCAATTTATCGCGAAGATCACGTATCTGGTCCTTAAGTGTCGGATTGCGTTCAAGACGAGACTGCGTCACCAGCATTGAGAATAGCAGATGCAGCTCTGCATGCTCCTTGACCTGCGACTGGCGGAACATCGGGCTCATAGTCGGGTCAATACCCGCACCGAGCCAGTCACGTACCATCTCAAGCGTATTCGGCAGGATCTGGTCAGTATGTTCGGCGTCGGTGGTTAGCACATGCCAGTCCGCGACCAGATGGTAGTTTTCATACTCGCCCTGCATCTTGACCCAGTTTTCCAATGCGCCGACGAAGTTGCCGAGGTGTAAACGCCCAGTCGAACGCATGCCACTAAGGATTCGTTTCTTGCCTGTGGTTGCCATGATATCCGTTATTGTATGAGGATGATGTCTTGATCTGCGCGGGGAAGGTAGGTCAACTCATTCGCCGTGAGCAAGCTTCGCTACGAGGTTTTGCGAATACTTGATCAGTTATGTGACCTGACTTACTTTCCCCCACAACGGTCTTCCACTAACGAGAGATCAATGAAACCCATTTATCCTGGTGGTCTATATCCCAAGAACAGCTCAATGCTTAGTGATTTCGTCGCACGCGCGAAAGAACTCAAATTAGCCATCGATGATCTAGAAGACCCATATCATGGATTATCGCCCTACGGTGCCAAATATCTGCGAGGATATCTGGAAAAATATGATGGCTTGTTAGCTTGGTTTATTCACCTTATGGCCTGGGCAACTTTCCCTGCACACAGGACTCCGCAGGAATGCGCCTTGATCGATCATGGGGCAGGAATCGGCGTCCTGACCATGTTTGCGAAGCAATTGAATTTCGGACACGTCGTACACACTGACTATCATGCTGGTATTCAGAATGATAGCTTGACAATCGGTCGGAGACTCGGGTTGCAGGCAGATGAATACCGTAACAGTGAATTGGGCGAATCGCTCGATGGACATGCTAACGATCTGGCTCATCGAATTGTGATCTCAAACAATGTTATCGAACATGTTTACGATCCATTTGCAATGATAGAAGACCTCTCCTCCCGGTTGAAACCTCCATGCACACTAATGATTGTTACTACAGCAAATCCCAGAAACCCCCTGGTGGTAAAGAGACATCATCGCATTCATCATAAACGTGAGTTTGTCGGTCTCGATAGCCGAGATGTGGCCAAAGAGGGAGCGACGTCTGAGCCGTTTGTCAGAACCCGAGCGCGGATCATCAAAGAGTTTGATTCATCGCTGTCGGATGAAACAGTCAACCGATTGGTGACTTTGACACGTGGACAAAGACGCGATGATATCGACCTATCCGTCAAACGATTTGTTGAAAACGATCAATTACCTATCCCTTGTGACCATCCTACCAACACATGCGATCCTGAAAGCGGATCTTGGGAGGAACGTCTGGTTGATCCCGAACGATACGTTCAAGCATTGCGGGAAGGTGGGTTTTCGACGAAGGTGATACCTGGTCACTATTTCGGAAGTAGCAGCCGTCTGAAAAGGATGCTGGTTCCAGCATGTAATGCGGGACTAAAGATATTGGGCGAGCGGGGGCTTGTTATCGCTCCATATTACGGCATTCTGGCAAGCAAAGAGGCGTAGTCAATCTTACGGTTAAGTCGCCACAAGTAAACTGTGTCCAACCATATTCTTCGCATATTGGATCAACAATAACGCTGAATTACGAGAAAATTGCGGGACAACGCTTGTGGTTCGAGTATATTTGTCTCGCAAAAGAAGCATATTTCAGCGTCCGAAGATTAAGGAGTCATATGTCGAGCAATCGCGGATCCGATCAAAGTGGAAAAAAAGACGACCCTGCATCCCGTCCAGCAGCCGACACAAACCAACGACCTGAAAACACACGCCATCTATTGTCCTCCGAAGAACAGGAACTGCGATACTACAAGGAACATTATCGCGGTGACATGAAGCAGCTGACCGTGCGCGCGGTGATCATGGGCTGCGGGCTCGGCGCGATCATGAGTCTGACCAACTTGTACATCGGCCTGAAGACTGGTTGGGGATTCGGGGTCGCGATTACTGCCTGTGTCCTGTCTTGGGCGATATGGAAGTTCTTCCGCAAGGTCGGAGTGACCAAATCCGACATGACCATCCTCGAGAATAACGCCATGCAATCGGCGGCATCCTCCGCCGGTTATTCGACGGGCGGTACTCTCGTTTCGGCTATTGCAGCGTTCGTGCTGGTCAACAGTATGCACATCGGATACGGCATGCTCACCCTGTGGATATTCTTCCTCGCGCTGCTCGGTGTGACAATGGCCATCCCGATGAAACGGCAGATGATCAATGTCGAACGTCTCCGGTTCCCGTCCGGCATCGCGGCTGCAACGACTCTGCGCAGTTTGCACCATGACATCGAACATAATCCGGCGTTACAGAAGCCGGTCGCAGACATTGTATCAGCCGAAGATGAAGCGCTCAGCGCTGAAGATGTGGAGGTTGAGGGGGCCATCTCCGGCGAATCGCAAGCGAAAAAATCCGCCAACGCTCTGTTCTACGCCGGTGGATTGGGAGCGTTAATCACACTGCTCAGGGACGGTCCCCATATGCTGATGGAGATCGGTGTCATCAAGAAGGCATTCACCCTGATAGAGGGCGTGTACCCGATCTTCGGCAGGAAAGCAATGGATTATACCGTCGCTGGCGAAGGTTCGCTGCTGTTGGTCGCAGCTGGTGGTTTGATGGGATTCAGGGTGGCTACCTCGATCATGCTCGGGGCGGTACTTAACTGGGTAATTCTGGTTCCGTGGATGTACGACATCGGCGTGATCGAGTCGCTCGAGTATCGCACCATGGTGTCGTGGTCGCTGTGGGGCGGTGCGGCCTGTATGGTTTCATCCGGGCTGCTGGCATTTGCGATGCAATGGAAATCTGTGGTGCGGGCATTGAGCGGGTTGGGGGATATCGTTGGCATCAAGTCCAAAGGTTCCGGCAACAAGGAGCTCGACGAATACATCAAGAAGATTGAGGTGCCGGGTACTTGGATGGCTGCCGGAGGTATCGCGGGTTCGTTGGGTATTATCTGGGTAGCGCAGGAAGCGTTCGGAATGCCGATTTGGATGAGTGCGCTGGCTATCTTCCTCAGCTTCTTCCTCGCGTTGGTTGCATGCCGGACAACTGGGGAAACCGACACTAGCCCGATCGGCGCGATGGGCAAGGTAATGCAGCTTGTTTACGGTGGCATTGCACCCGGGAAGCAGACTGTCAACCTGATGGCTGCTGGTATTACAGCGGGTGTTGCAGACAGCTCGTCGGCACTCCTGATCGACCTCAAGAGTGGCTACGTGCTTGGCGCACAGCCACGTAAACAATTCCTCGCACAATTCTACGGCATCTTTATAGGCACAGCGGTCACTGTACCAACGTTCTATCTGCTCGTCCCGGACGCGTCCGCGCTCGGTACTGACCAATGGCCAGCACCTGCGGCGGTTGTCTGGGCTGCGGTTGCTGAATTGCTGGCGAAAGGACTCGAATCCATCCATCCAACCGCTCAAATAGCGCTGTGGATTGGTGCGCTGGTTGGTGTGGGTTTGGTCGTTCTTCAGAAAGTTCTGCCGCCGAAAGCGCGTGTGTGGGTGCCGTCGCCGCTGGGATTAGGGCTGGCGTTCACGTTCCACTTCTGGTACGCGCTGTCCATGTTCATCGGCGGACTGATCCAACTGGTCCTGAGCAAGAAAAAGCCACAGATCGACAACATCTTCACTATCCCCACAGCCTCCGGACTGATCGCCGGCGAGAGCCTGATGGGCATCTTCGTGATCCTGATTCCGTTAATAGTGGGGTTGTTTGCAAGGTGATACCAATGTCGGAACACTTAACTATATAGAACTTTACTTTGTACACCCCCGATATTGCACTCGTATGCGATCGGGGGTATTTTGTAACATCAAGTAATATCCTGGTGGGGGATTATTGTGAAAATGACAATCTGTGTATTCGCGTGCTTACTCGCATTCACACTAACATCGCTGCAGGTAATGGCCCAATCGCTCACTGAGCTTGGGAGTATCGAGCTTGATTGCAGAAGTACAGGTAGCATCGGTGTGACTGGAGATGTTGCTTGCCTGACTGTCACAATGGAAACTGAAGGAGGCTGGAGCTTTCAAGACAGCGTTGCTATTGTTGACATCTCCGATCCAGCGAATCCTGTGCTCGCAGGATTGTATGCAACTTATGACGGAGGTAATGAAATCACGTGTGATGAAGTCGCTGCCGGCAATGGAATCATGTTCATCCTTTACTTCGACTCATGGGATAATTGGTATATCGAAGAGGGTGAAGAACACATGTCTGCTGTCGACATCACTGATCCGTACAATCCTACCTTGCTGGACTTCGATACCATAGAATTCTGGACTACTTTCACAGATATGACTGCAAATGACGACTGGTTTGCAGGTGTTCATCACTCATATGCATGGGATTGGTGGGACGAAGATGATGCTTGGCTTGATGTTACGGATATCAATCCCTTCAACGAACTGCAGATAGAGGACGATTGGGATCCTTGGAATGATATCGATCCAGATGAAACTCCAAACATTGATCTTGACGGAGATCTGGTCTATCTGAACATGCTACCAAACCACATTCAAATCATTGAACTTGGTTCAGGTACTGTTGGAACTATTGATGAGTCT
>CAZKGR010000029.1:0-36932 GCA_964552465.1 uncultured bacterium | reverse complement strand
TCATCACTTAAAATCTCAGACAATCTGTCCAACTGATGGGGTCCACCTCTCTTGCCAGCTCGGCAACACGCCCCTGATTGTCCGATTCAATCTCGGGGATAACTCAAATTCTACCAGGCTGTGGACGTTGGTGATAAATGTATCGGTCTCAACTTGGACTACCCGATTCTCGATCGCTGATCTCCGCTGATACTTAACTCATAGAGCAAACAACCCCGACGAATACTCGTCGGGGTTATGCGATAATAGGACGATAAGCCCGTCTCAAGTCACTCAGGAACAAGACGTTTAACGCAGAAGCGTAATCTTTCGCAATTCGTCTATCTGACCCGGCACATTTGCTCGAATAAAGTACAACCCGCTGGCGAGATCATGCCCATCGAACACGAAACTGTGCTGCCCTGCGCTGACCCGACCATCAATCAATGTTGCAACCTGCTGACCGCTGATATTGTAGACCCTCACAGTCAAATTCGCGGCTTCCGGCATGGCAATTGAAACCGTCGTCATCGCGTTGAACGGGTTCGGATAGGTGCCTGTGAACATGAACTTATCCGGCAACAAAACGGTGATCTTCTCATCCTCGGCCGGGTCACCAACCAGCTCAAATGACCCACCTGCAGTCCAATCCTCGGGGTCGAATCTATAGCCATCCACACCAGCACCGAGCTTCTCAAATTCAAAGCTGTCACTCAACATGCTGGCCGGATACGGTCCGATGTGGCCGGTAAGTGTGTAGATACCAGCCTCAGCTTCGGCAGGAATTTCCTGATACATGGCGACAACTGTGATGTTGATGAATCCCGGAATGATGATTGGTCTAAAGTACACCGGACCAAGCTCCTGACCATTCGGGAATCGAACCATGGTCCAGTAGTCGATATTCCGGAATGTCTGAGGCAGAGTGTTGATCAACGTTGCGTCGTAGTACACGAAGCCACCTTCCGGAGGCACGACAGTGACCTGCCCAACAAGATCAAGGATGACCGCTTCCCAGTTTACCAGCACCGGTCCAGCATGCCCGGATTCGCCTTCGTCGTAGAACGCGGTAACTGTGTACTCGAACTCACCCAATCCCTGCAGTTGATCAGTGTATGATTCGATGTCTGACGTCCCGATCTGGATACCATCACGATAAATCCGGTATTCGATGAACTCATCAAGTTCGTCGGTGTATGGTTCATCGTTGCTCCGGTCGAAGACTACAGCGTCCGTAAATGGAGCAAACCGTTCCTCAACAGGTTGTCCGAGATCGTTGTAAAATCCTGCGACAGGCGTGCCAAACTGCGGCGGTTGTACCGGCGGGGAACCTGGGGCAACAAAGAACGAAGTGATGTCATCAAACCAGACCTCATTGCCATAGGCAGTAACAATCCCGACTGTACCGATGGGGTGATCACCATCGGCTACGGATCCGACATAGGTACCGTTGACATACATATCAAGAGTGACGCCGACAGCTGTGAGAGACAATGTATTTGTCGCTCCCGGACCTTCATTAATCTCCGGACAAACGGTCCAGGGTACGATGCCGACGGGATCTCCATTAAAGTACTTCCACATGGAAAATCCATCGAGTGTATGAGCGATCCAGAAACCGTAGCCGGCATAATCATCATCCTTGGGTCCATTGCCTCTGAACAGCAAGCCGCGGGACGCATCACCCGATACGTATTCAAATGTTACTGAAACAGTGAAATTATCAAACTCAAGATCAGTGTATGCACCTGATCCCCAATTGGGGAAGTTATTGTCAGCCACATCTATTTTTGCCATCCCATCTTCAAGAACGTATGACCCTTCATATACCGCCCATTCAAATCCTTGTGCAATATCATCCTCAAAGTCTTCCACCAAACCATCCGGTGGTGCGTCCCAGGTCAAGGCGACCTGCCCCGCTTGCAATAACTCAGCACTTAAATTTACAGGAGGAATCACTTGCGCTATACACGCGCCAGTTAAAATGAATACAATCAACAAAGCCGTAATGCTCGTTCTCATGCCCTTATCCTCCTTTATCACAACGATCTGAGAAAATAGGGCACGCCAAACCACTAAGGGCTATCGAATTCTCAATCATTACAAAATAGATAACCGCTCGAGAGGCGTGGCGAGCGGCAGTAATTGTTGTTATCTCTGAACACAATACTGGTTTCATCACTTGGATTGACGCACCATTCAGCGCACTTCAACTGGCACTTTGCCAGCAGTTTGCGTATACTTAAAATTCTTGCAGAACTTCCCGGCGAAATGTGTCGCCGTCAACAACGATTTAACTCGGCAGCCCCCATTCTGCCAGCAACTGTGGACGAGGAGAGCATGGATTTCAGGTTGACCGAAGAACAGGAGATGGTACGCCAGACAGCACGAGATTTTGCTGAGAATGAACTCCGTCCGGGTGTCGCAGAACGCGACGACAAGGAGATCTTCCCGCGCGAGGGAATCCAGAAACTCGGCGAGCTCGGATTCATGGGGATGATCGTCGACGAAGAGTGGGAAGGTGCGGGATTCGACACGGTGGCATATGTCACTGCGATCGAAGAGATCGCCCGAGTGGATGCTTCCACCGCAATCATCTGCAGCGTCAACAACTCCCTCGTATGCTACACCCTGCAAGCCCATGGGAACGAGTACATCAAGTCCAAGTACCTGACGAAACTCGCGAACGGTGAATGGCTGGGCGCGTTCTGCCTGACAGAACCAGGATCGGGTTCGGACGCCGGAGCGATGGAAACCACCGCCTATCAGGATGGTGACGAATGGGTGATCAACGGTACTAAAAACTGGATCACTAGCGGCAAGAACTGCGATGCATATGTACTCGTGTGCAAGACAAATACCGAAGCCGACCCCAATGGAACCAGCACATTCGTGATTGAACAAGGCACACCGGGGCTCGAGATTGGCAGATTGGAAGAGAAGCTCGGTATCCGTGGAACCGACACGGTTTCCCTGACTTTGCAGGATGTTCGTGTGCCAGACAAGAATACTGTCGGCGAGCACGGCGACGGTTTCAAGATCATGCTCTCAGGACTCGACAGCGGACGATTGGGCGTTGCTGCTCAAGCGCTGGGTATTGCGCAGGGCGCGTTCGAAGAAGCGGTTAAGTATTCCAAGGAACGGGTTCAGTTCGGAAAGCCGATCAGTAGATTCCAGGCGATCCGTAATAAAATAGCGGATATGGGTACGCGGATCACTGCCGCACGTCAACTGTTGCGTTATGCCGCCTGGCGGAAGGATCGCGGTTTGCCAGTGAATCAGGAAGCGGCAATGGCAAAGGTCTATTGCTCGGAAGCGGCAACCTATTGCGCCCTGGAAGCTATCCAGATTCACGGTGGATACGGCTACACCAAGGATTACCCCGTCGAACGGATGCTGCGTGATGCCAAAATCACCGAGATTTACGAAGGTACCAGCGAAGTTCAACGCATCGTCATCGCACGGAGCATCCTCGATCAGTAACCTGAGAAAACGATTCTTGCCGGTTATCTTAGGGATGTTCTTTTACGGACATCCCTTTCTTTTAGACAATAGAGGAAGAATAATGAAATCCACCTCCATTCTTCGATTGTTTTTCTTTCTCAGTATAGCTTTTCTCTTCGCATCCTGCGATGAGTACGAGGAGTGGGAACCTGATGTGATCTGGGCGCGGCTAGATGTTTACTATTACGCATACGACAACGAATATCGCGGCGAAGGGTATTTCTTGCATTTGACCTTCATGGATGATGAAACTAGAGATCTAATTGGAGGGGCGACGGTGACTGTCGGTGATGTACATGTCACTGAAGACACTGTTAAGATTGGCTCTACTGTCGAATACTACAAATACGAATTAGATTTGGATTCCCTCCTCGCACTGGACGATGAGTACGAAATCAGCATGTCTTTCGATACCGGAGCTCATGTCGCAGCAACCATCCGCAAGTTTGAACTTCCTGTGATCGATCAGTTTGTTGATGCGGACACTGTGAGGCATGATGGCGAATATGAACTGTTCGTATCCGATCTTGGTGATTTTACAGAAATGAATATTCGAGCCAGCGATGATGGCTTGATCGATGAAATTGATCTCAGCCAACCGGGTACATATACGCTCGATCTTGAATGGATGGGAAATTACGGTGATATTTCCGTGAAGCAGGAGCTGGAATTGGTAGGTGAAAGTTACCGAAAAACGGGCGAACCCATCCTGCAAGTAATCCGAACAGATTTGTATCGAGAATATGTAACGCTACTTCGTCAAGGCTATCCGTAACACTGGAATCAAAGTCTAACAAGGCTTGTTATCAGATCATGGCGACCTCGATTCTATTAGCACGGCACGCTGAAACTACCGCCAACGCCGAGAAGTGGATCTCAGGATGGCGGAATGACGTCGAGTTGACCAGCGAAGGAGTGGATCAGGCGTACGAGCTCGGGCGTCAGATAAAAATAAAGTTCTTCTCGGATGACGCCAAAGCAATCAATAATGCCGACAAGCCCATAGCAATCCTGTGCAGCGACCTGACGCGTGCGAAACAGACAGCGAACTATGCAAACCAGGCGTTGAACCTTCCGGTTGAGTACCACCACGGTCTGCGTGAACGGAATTACGGAGAGTGGACCGGTCGAATGTATGCTGAGTTGGGGAATGATCCGAACGATTGGCAGAATGTAAAAGACGATCCCAACCGTCCCCTGTGGACATATGAGGATTGGGCGCCGCCGGGCGGGGAAACCTTAACTGTCTTCCGAGAACGCGCCATCGCTGCAATCGAACATGGCATCCAACTCTGGGATGGGAAAAAGTTCGTTGTTATCGCTCACCGTGGAACCATCCGGGCATTACTCCAGCGTCAAATGGGTGTTGAATACCAGGAAACACCATCTCCGCCTAATCCTCCTGAGTTTCTGGAGATCGAATGGCGGTCTGAGATTGGATGACGCCGCTTGAGGTGACGTACTCAGGCGAGCGGAACTTGCCCTGAAGCAATTCTCCAATCATCTTTGTGAAATCAACCACGACAACTACATCAACTGTTTAAGGGGAGCAGCATGGGCTTCGACGGCAGCGGTAAAATCTGGATGAACGGTAAGCTGGTGGACTGGAATGATGCCACTCTCCATGTTGGTGCTCACGTTGCCCACTATGGCACGAGCGTGTTCGAAGGTATTCGCATGTATCACCGCGAATCCACAGACGGAAAGAGTGTTGTCTTCCGCCTTCAGGATCACATTCGGCGACTCTACGATTCTGCAAAAATCTACCGTATGACGCCAGATGAAGCTCCACTGCGCGAACGCAAGGTTAACGACGCCCGCTTGAAATTCACCGTCGATGAGATGATTCAAGGCTGTATCGAGACGTTGCAGGCGAACGGTGACAAAGACGCATATATAAGGCCATTAGTCTATCGTGGATACGGTAGTCTCGGTGTGGACCCGCGTCCGTGCCCGGTGGACATAACGATCATGACCTGGCAGTGGGGTAAATACCTCGGTCCGGAAGCGCTGGAGCAGGGCGTCGATGTCTGCGTCTCAAACTGGAACCGTTTCGCGCCAAATACGCTCCCTGCGTTAGCCAAAACCGGTGCGAATTACATGAACAGCCAGCTCATCAAGATGGACGCGCTAGAGAATGGATACGTCGAAGGAATCGCGTTGAGCACTGATGGTTACGTGTCCGAAGGTTCAGGCGAGAACCTGTTTGTCATCTATCACGGTCGGGGCAAGGGTGGCAAGGACCAGATGATTACGACGCCGCTAGGTGCTAGCGTGCTGCCGGGCATCACCCGTCACACGATAATGACGCTTGCCAGTGAAATGGGTATGGAAATTCACGAGCAGATGATTCCGCGTGAGATGCTCTACATCGCGGACGAGGTCTTCTTCACCGGGACAGCGTCCGAAGTTACGCCGATCCGTTCTATTGACCAGATCAAGGTCGGTGAAGGCAAACGCGGTCCCGTCGCGAAAGCGATGCAGGACGCATATTTCGATCGCATCGATGGCCGCACAGCAGACGAATACGACTGGCTGACATTCGTCGATATCGACTGACCGAATTGATCAGGGACACTTACTCCGTAAGCGTCCTTTCTTATCAGTACTACAGGGGCATTTGCGATACGCGAGTGCCTCTTTTGTTGAGTTGGTCGGAGACACTTTCTGCTGTAGGTGTCCTCTTTGGAGAATGATCCACCTCAAAGACACAGCAAAGCTGTCGGGCTACAACACAGATCCCACTTCTCCCCGCAAATCCTAGCGCACACAAGATTCTCGCCCTATCTTATACGATTCATCCGGAGGCACGTTCTTTCAAACCCCGGCATCGCATGATCTGCAACTACTGACGGCAGGACGATATACTCGATGGACATCGCCGGACCAAAAACGCGTAAGGATGCGCGAACCATCGCGTTACAAGTGCTGTACGCTGTGGAAATCTCGGAACAGGACCCGTCCGACGCACTCCAGATGATGGATGGCGGCGACCAACGGCACCGTGAATTTGTTCAGCGCCTGGTTCATGACACCCACCGCTACAGCAAGCGCATGGATGAACTGATCGGCTCCAAGTCCGAGCGTTGGAACCTCGACCGTATCGCTCTGATCGACCATCTCATCCTGCGCATGGCACTGTGCGAACTGTTCCACATGGCCGATATCCCACCAAAAGTCACCATCAACGAAGCCATCGAACTCGGTAAGAATTTCAGCACGGACCAATCGGGACGGTTCATTAACGGGCTGCTCGACGCAATATTTCTCGACCATGAGCAGGAAATCCTCCATCAGAAACGCGCTGAAGGCCTTAAGCAGGAATCCAGTTCAAAACAGGACAAACAGCCCTCAAAAGAGAATGAAGGAAACGGGAAAGGCACAGAGGAGGCGAAGGGGTGAAATACGCAATCTTCTCGGATGTGCACGCCAACCTGCACGCACTCAACCGGGTCCTCGAAGATATCGAACAGCAGAAAGTTGATCGGATTATCTGCCTTGGTGATTTGGTCGGATACGGTGCTTTCCCCAACCAGGTGGTCGACAAGGTTCGGGAAACCTGTGATGTCGTGATTGCCGGTAATCACGACCATGCCGCGATTAACCTGATGGACATCTCGGCGTTCAACGAGCACGCACACCGCGCCGTAATCTGGACACGTGAGAAACTATCCTCCGACAACATCCGCTGGCTGCAAGCCCGCCCGTTAAGCAAAGTTATGGAAGATATTCAGTTCGTACATGCAAGCCCGGTAAATCCAGCACAGTGGTCCTACATCTTCTCCAAGCATGATGCCCAGCGCGCGATGGAGAAGGCAGAAGCGGGAACGGTTTTCGTTGGCCATACCCACGTCCCGTTTGACTATACCACACGTAACGGTCGCATCGTAAACGTTGGCAGCGCCGGACAACCCCGCGACGGCGACCCACGCGCTTCCTACGTCATCTTCGACAGCAACACCGGCGAACGCCGTTTCGAACGTGTCGAATACGATGTCTACGGCGCCAAGGACGCGATCATCCTCGAAGGCCTGCCACCCTTCCTCGCCGAACGGTTGGTTGTCGGTAGATAACCCAGTAAATACAATGTTGTTCTGGGTATGATGACACGAGTTGCCACGTCAAGTTGGGTGGCACAACCAAGTTGAGCGCAGTCGACCTTATCCAGGTGCGGCGTGCGTTGTAAATGGCAATAGCTGCGTGTGTTATGGCTACGTAAGTACAGCAAGACAGTGGACGGTTATCTCTAGCACGGTGTGTGAACGCCGTGCTCTTTTGTTAGTTTTTTTGGCGTTGGCCTCTCCTAACTCTAACTAATTGTCCAATAATCGAGAAGGTTGTTGCGTTTCCCGAAAAGAGCTTTCATGTTAAATACTGGTAGGCGCCTATGGAAGTACGCATGTGACCATCGTGTGATGGGCACGCGAATCTGCAGTAGAAGCACTATGGAGGATGTTATGAAGAGAACGTTTCTGTTAACCGGAATGCTTATTGCCCTGTGGTTGATCGCATTCGCACCTGTGCCAGTTATGGCACAGCACCTTCACACTGATCATATAGATGTCGGAGGTGGAGACCCTCCCGTAAGTGAGGACATCCCCTGGTTCAAGGATTCGACTGACACTCCGATTCCGATCGATTTCTCACCAAGCTACACTCATACTAACGGCAGCGGTGAGTATAAAGTCAGCATCTCTACCGTCTCTGGCGTACATGCACGAGGACCTTACTCGGGTTGGGTAGAGAGGTATCCATGGCCGAATCTTCAGGAGGACAGTAGTGATGGCAGCGAGTTCTCGATTTGGTGGCACATTGACAGGGAAGATGGCACCGCCTTTTTCGATCTTGTGATCGATGAAGACTAATTAGCAGTATATCAGTTGGGCGGCGGGTTATTCAACCTGCCGCCTTTACTTTTCAGTGGAGGCTTCAATGCGATCCATAGTGCTGATTACGCTTGCATCACTGCTGCTTGGTATTGTCCACGCAGAGTGGCAACCCTCTATCCATGGCACCCCATCACCAGCCTTTATCTCCTCAGACTCATCTGGCAATCGTATCATGGTAAATATGTATAACAAGGCGGGAATTTGGTTGACGAATGATAGCGGGTTGAACTGGACTCAAATTAACGACCGAATTACTGAAGAACCAGTTATTCTACAGGTGCCGTTCTGTGATTTCGTTTCTGTTGGCGCTGCCGCTGATACCATGATCATCAACATCCATCATGGTGATGGCCAATCCATGCCGAGCCAACAATTTCACACACTTGATGGCGGGATAACCTGGTCCTCCTTCCAGGATATAGTTACTGAATTCTGGCCGGATTCGATAGAGAATATGATTTTCTGGGATCCAGCCATCGTGCTTTCCGATCGAATTTATTATTCACGTGAAGATGGCTTTGCAATCAGCTATGATGATGGTCAGACCTGGGATGTCATCGATGTTGGTCCTCTTCACCAGGGCTTGAATGGTGCCACTTTCGATGAACACGACCCAGATGTAATTTTCATGTACGGTAGCTGGAGCCCGGTAGAAGGCGGTGTAATAGGCAGTTATGACGGTGGCTGGACCTGGTCGCTTCTGACAGATATGGTAGATTTAACAGGCGTGGATGACGGTTTTATAACCGACCTTTGCCGTGGTCATGACGATCATGTTTACGCAGCCACGGCGTGGAGTGCTGGATACTTCCCATATTCTCCTTTCTTGCACTCTTCCGACCTGGGTGCGACCTGGGAAAGCCTGGGATCAGAAGGTTTCCCTGCTGGGATGAATACAATGCAAATTCAAGCAGTACCTGAAGTTCCCGGTCGTTTGCTGACCGGGGGACATTGGGAAACTGGAGTCTGGGAATCCGAGGATGGTGGACAAACCTGGCACCGTCTACTCCGTGGTTTGCCTGAGCGGCCAACTCCAATTGAAACATTCTACCGTAATCCACACAGTGGTCACATCTATATCTGTCTCATCAATATGGGGCTCTGGCGTTCGACAGATTTTGGTGAAACCTGGCATCAGGTACCTTCACCACCTATAGGGATCTCAATTGACAGCTATTATGATCTCGCTTTGATTGCTGCTGAAGGGGGAGTGCTGAATGGCTATCGGGGAACCGGGCTTTTCTATGCTATTGACGATGCCACAGTGTTCCAACCCATACCTGAATTTGGCAATCATCAGGACCTTGAGGCTTGGAGATATCCGGTCAATTTCACTGATGAGATGCTGCTCACCTCTGTCAGGACCCGGGATTTATGGACACTGGAGCGTGAGCAAATAATTGTCTATTCCGAGGACGATGGTTCAAGCTGGGAACAGATAGATTGTGGTTTTGAAGGTGCATTTAATCTCACTTCAGTCGAGACTGACCTTGGGCTGGTGCTGGTAGGGTGCGCTGACGGGGCGAGTGTAGATGTTTCCTTTGATCTGGGGGTGACATGGCAACATCATGATCTCGATTTCACTTTTCCGTACTCCTTGATGACAGCGGGGACAGACCTGTACACCGTGCCCTACGGAGATCAGGCTGATCTGATGCGTTCAAGTGATTTTGGAGAAACTTGGGAGGGTCTGGGGTTTCCGGAGCCGGATGACTTTTACGGGATGGTATCACCAATTCTCGCCATCGGAGATACGTTGTTAGTTCGTGCGGGAGAAAGTTGTTGGAGCTATCTCCCCATTGGGGAACTGGGAGGGATATGGCAACAACGTGGTGAAATCCACTCCCACATTGGAACCGTTTTTTTTGACTGGGATGTGGTTTCTACACCCGCCGATACATTTCTGGTTGGTAGTTCTCGTATTTTCACCGTGCTATTTACCTCTCACGACAATGGTTGGACCTGGGAAGAACAGTACCTGGAGATGCCCGGATTCTACCAGGGAGAGGTGGTAACAGAGTTGGAGTACGATCCATGGCGCGACAGATTGTGGCTAAACACAAACATGGGTTTGATGTACCTCGACCATCCGACGACGGCTGTCGGGGAGGATGTGTGGGTCTTCCAGCCTGCGACCTACACGACGCTGACCGCCTACCCGAACCCGTTCAACAGCGCGACGACTGTTCGGTATTCGCTGACCCGTCCGGGTGACGTGCGGGTGCGTGTGTTCGACCTGCTCGGGCGTGAGGTCGCGACCCTGCATGACGGCCTGTCGATGCCCGGCGACCACATGCTGATGTTTGACGCATCCGCCCTCTCATCCGGCACCTACTTCCTGCAACTTGACACCAACGAGCAAACCCATACCCGCAAACTGATGCTGGTCAAATAGTCGTCTAATGGACCATTGAATCAGCCAATTGGTTTGTGAAAATGTCGTACAAGGGAATGACCAATCACCACAATGAGAATTAAAAGTCATCTCCTGAAAAAGTGCAATGTTAGCCACCCTTAACCGGTTGACTGGAGTCAAAATCCGAGCCTACCTTTAGCTGTAGACGGTTCTATGCGAAAATCAGGCGGGAGAGTTAGATCTTAAACGCTGAAGATATACTTGTATTTGAGGTGGAACTGTCGATATATTCAGGGCATCGCCTGACGAGTCACTTGCGCTGCATGTGCCTTTGATGGGCGGTAAGGATGTAACAGGTCGGTGAATAGTGTGCCAGTATGCACCATTACCGCCTTTCTTTTCAGCTCTTTGTGTGAATAGATTCACGAAAGCTCACCAGATTTTCTGGAGGAATGGCACATGAGCCAGGACCAGACCGCCTACGACCTCATCGTGGTCGGCGGTGGTGTCGCCGGGGTCACTACAGCCATCGAGGCAGCGGAGGCGGGACTGAAGGTCGCCCTCGTTGAGAAAGAAGCCTCGCTCGGTGGACGTGTCGCCCGTTTCCATCATTACTTCCCAAAGCTGTGCCCGCCAAGTTGCGGACTCGAGATCAACTACCGACGACTTCGTTCAAACCCGAACGTAAAAGTCTTCACCCTCGCCGAAATCGAAAAGATCGAGGGAGATGCACCGAGCATCTCGGCCACGATCAAAGTCAAGCCGCGCTACACCAAGCCGGTCGGCTTCGATTATACCGCATGGGCTGAGAGTTGCCCGGTCGAGTTCGAAGACGATTACAACTACGGGATGAAGTCGCACAAGGCGCTCTGCTACCCGTGGGAAAACGCCTACCCGGCGCAGTGGATGGTCGACGAACGCGCGATCGGCAACGCCGAGTTCGAAGAGTGGGCGAAGGCTGATCCGGCAGGCGGCATTGACCTGACGCAGGCCGAAGAGACAATCACCCTGACCGCCAAGTCAATGGCTTGGGCTACAGGTTGGAAGCCGTACGATCCGAACAACCTCACCGAGCTTGGTTACGGCACCTCCCCGGACGTTCTGACTAACGTGATGTTCGAACGCTTGAGTGCGCCGAACGGTCCGACCGCTGGCAAGATCGAAGCGCCGAGCGGCAAGGAAATCAAGCGTGTGGCGTTTGTGCAATGCGCGGGCAGCCGTGATGAAACACACATGCCGTTCTGCTCAGGCGTGTGCTGCTCGGCCAGCTTGAAGCAGGCATCATACCTGCGTGAGAAGCTGCCGGAAGCTGACATCCACATGTTTTACATCGACGTTCGCACTCCCGGTCGTCTGGAAGACTTCTACCAGGCGCGGCAGGATGACGAGAAGATCAACCTGCACCGTGGCAAGGTCGCGAAGGTCGAACAGGCCGCTGATGGTCTGGTCGTCACCGCCGAAAACACGTTGACCGGCGATACGGAAAACGTGACCGTCGATCTGGTCGTGCTCGCGACCGGCATGCAGCCCAGCGCTGCGACAGATGGTCTGCCGATCAACGCGAATCTGGACGATAACGGTTTCTTCATTCAGGAAGATGAAGCGTCCGCACACTACGGCGTCGGCACTGCTGTCCGCCCGCTCGGTGTCGCGGAAACACTGCAGGATGCGACAGGCGCCGCGATGAAGGCGCTGCAGATGGCGAGGAGGTCCTGATCATGGCCGATAAAGAGATGAAAGTTGGTGTGTACATCGCGGCCGATGAGGAAGTCACATCGTCACTCGACATGGAATCCCTCGAAAAAGTCGCTAACAACGAAGCCAAAGCAACGGTCTACAAGGCTGTCGAGAATATCTCGAGCCTAGAAGGTGCGGAACTGATCCGTGCGGATGTTGCCGAGCACGACCTGAGCCACGTCGTGGTCCTCGACCGTAGCCCGCGTGCGTTCCCCGGCCTGTTTGACTTCGGACCGGAAGTTCTGGTTGATCAGGTTGCCCTGCGTGAGCTGGTGATCTGGACGCACCCGGCGAATGATGAAGACACGCAGATGCTCGCCGAAGACTATCTGCGCATGTACGCAGATCGCTGCAAGAACATCAGCCCGCCCGAAGCCAACATTGAACCGGTTGAAAAGCGGGTGCTGGTCGTTGGTGGTGGTGTAGCCGGAATGCGTGCCGCACTGAACGCCGCCGATGCTGGTGTGCCGGTCACGTTGGTCGAAAAAGCTGCTGAACTGGGTGGCTGGTCGAAGAAGTTCGGCAAATCGTTCCCGACGACTCCGCCATACGATACGCTGGTCGATTCACCGGCTTTTGAGCTGGTCGACCGTGTGAACACGCACGATCTGATTGATGTCCGAATGAACACCACTGTCAAGCAGATCGCTGGCCAGCCGGGTCAGTTCGCAACCGTGCTGCAAAACGGTGGCGCGCCGGAAGATATTCTCGTCGGATCCGTTATTCAGGCGACAGGCTGGAAGCCGTACGATGCGTCCAAACTGGGACATCTCGGCTACGGACAGAAGAACGTCATCAGCAACATCCAGCTGGAAGAGATGTTGACGAATGGTGCCGTGCTTAAAGATGATGGGATCGCGCCAGATTCAATCGCGTTCATTCAATGCGCCGGTTCACGTGATCAGGACCATCTGGGATATTGTTCAAGTGCTTGCTGTCGTGCCAGCCTTAAGCACGCGATGCAGCTGCGCGAGATGTATCCGGATGCCAAGATCTACGTGCTGTACAAGGACATCCGCTCCCCGGGCCAGTACGAACTGTTCTACCAGAAAGCCCAGGACGACGCCGGATTCTTCTTTACCAAGGGCGAAGTCGTCAACGTCGACGAAGTCAACGGTAAGCTGTCCATCGACCTCGACGAAACCCTACTCGGCGCGAACATCAATGTTGAAGCTGACATGCTGGTACTCGCGACCGGTATGGTACCATCTACTCTCGTTGAAGATGGCGTTCTTGAGGATAACGGCACAGAAGAAGGCAAGCCCGACAGCCCGACTTCGGACGATGGTGAGACGGCGGACGGTAAGAAAGCTGCTGCCGGTGCGGAAGCTGGCGCCAATATCCTGAACCTCGCGTATCGTCAGGGCACTGACCTGCCGACACTGAAATACGGTTTCCCGGACAGTCATTTCGTTTGCTTCCCATACGAAACACGCCGTTCCGCGATCTTCGCCGCCGGTTGTGTGCGTGCCCCGATGGACGCTGCGCAGGCGAAAATGGATGCTAACGGCGCATCGCTGAAGGCTGTTCAAGCGCTCGAGATGATCGAGAAGGGCGAGACACTGCATCCTCGCAGCCGTGACCTCAGCTTCCCGGACTTCTTCCTGCAACGCTGCACCCAGTGTAAACGCTGCACGGAAGATTGCCCGTTCGGTGCGCTGGATGAGGACGAAAAAGGTACGCCGAAGCCGAATCACGCGCGTTGCCGCAAGTGCGGAACCTGTATGGGCGCCTGCCCGGAACGGATCGTCAACTTCCAGAACTACAGCGTCCCGATGGGTAACAGCATGATCAAGGCCATCGAGGTACCGGAAGAAGATGAAGAGAAGCCGCGCATCGCAGCGTTCGTCTGTGAAAACGATGCAATGCCAGCGCTGGAAATCGCTGCCCGGAAACGTGTTCAGTTCAACCAGTGGGTGCGCATTATTCCGGTCCGTTGCCTGGGTTCTGTTAACTCAGTCTGGCTGACCAACTGTCTGGATGCCGGATTCGACGGCATCATGCTCATCGGTTGCAAGCACGGGGACGAATATCAGTGTCACTTTGTCCGCGGGTCGGAACTGGCTGAGTATCGCATGGACAACGTGCAGGAAAAACTGGAGCAGATGCAGTTGGAAAAGGAACGTGTCCTCGTATCTGCGATCGCCATTGACGAGTGGGACAAGATTCCGCAATTGCTCGATGAGTATGCGGAAGAGATCGAAGAGATTGGACCGAACCCGTTCAAGGATTTCTAAACTTTGATTGATAACGAACGACGGTTCTCGCGAGTGGGAACCGTCATTCACGGTTGTGCCGTCGGTTTAATGAGTCTACCTTGCGGTTCGCTTCTCAATGCCTGCAAGGTAGGGCGCAGTCTGCCATTTATTGAGTTAGTACGAACAGCACTTTGCACGAAGTTTCACAACATCAATTCGGTCAAACTGTTCGACCGATTCTGAATTGACACATCAAGTAAGACTTAGTGAACACAGTCACGTAGAAAAGGAGAGCATGCATGGCATCGAAATTGGTGCCCCCTCATGGCAGTGACGAGCTCGTCATTTTGCTACTCGAGGGCGACGCAAAAGAAGCAGAACTGAATAAGGCCAAAAGCCTGAAGCAGATTCCGCTGTCCAGCCGTGAGACCGGCGACCTGATCATGTTGGGTATCGGTGGTTTCACTCCGCTGAAGGGTTTCATGGGCAAAGAAGACTGGGAATATGTATGTTCGGAAATGAAGATGCCGACCTACGGTGGCACCTTCTGGCCGATTCCAGTCACCTTGTCTGCAGATCAGGATCTCGCTGATTCCATTCAGGTCGGTGAAGAAGTTGCACTGTACTCTGATGAGTTTGGTGAGATCATGGGCACGATGAAGGTCGAAGAGAAGTATGTCATCGATCGTCAATTTGAGTGCCAACACGTTTACACCACGACCGATCTCGAGCACCCCGGTGTGAAGATGGTTATGGACCAGAAGGCTGTGAACCTGGCCGGTCCGGTCAAGGTTCTGTCCGAAGGTACATTCCCGACCGAGTTCGCTGGCGTTTACCAGCGTCCGTGGGAATCACGCGCCGAATTCGACAAGCGCGGATGGAAAGACGTCGCTGCCCTGCAGCTGCGTAACCCAATGCACCGCAGCCATGAGTTCCTCGCCAAGATCGCGGTGGATGTCATGGACGGTGTCTACATCCACCAGCTCGTCGGCAAGCTGAAGCCGGGCGACATTCCGGCCGATGTCCGTGTCGACTGCATCAACACGTTGGTCGATAACTACTTCGTCAGCGAACGTGTGTTCGCCGGTGGTTATCCGCTCGACATGCGTTACGCTGGTCCGCGTGAAGGCCTGCTGCACGCCGTCTTCCGTCAAAACTTCGGCTGCTCGCACATGATTATCGGTCGCGACCACGCTGGTGTTGGTGACTACTACGGCCCGTTCGATGCGCAGACCATCTTTGATGAACTGTGGGACGGTGCCCTGAAGACCCAGCCGCTGAAGATTGACTGGACCTTCTGGTGCTTCAAGTGTAACGGCATGGCCTCGATGAAGACCTGCCCGCATGGCAAGGAAGATCGTCTGTTCCTGTCCGGCACCAAGCTGCGCAAAATGCTCAGCGAAGGTCAGTCGGCTGAGGTTCCGAAAGAATTCAGCCGTGACGAAGTCCTCGATATTCTGGTCAAGTATTACGAAGGGCTGGAAGAGAAGGTCGAGATCAAAGAACATCGCGCCAGCAAAGGCGAGTAATAGTACATGGTTCGCCAGCCCGTACCCCTGATGGGTACGGGCAGCGAGCCAAATTGTTAAGAGAGTCAAACGCGGTGCGAACAACGTTTTTGCTAGAAAAAGCTCGTACTTTCATTCACAAGGTAAAGCGTAAATTCGTTCCATAGAGCGAACAAAGAAACAATTGGTTAACAGGGTCGCTTTCACAGGCGACAAGGCAGACTGGGAGGAAAGGCAACATGCCAAGTTACGTCATCCTCGACAAGTGCGACGGGTGCAAGGCGCTCGACAAGACAGCGTGCCAGCACATCTGCCCGAATGACCTCATGGTCCTCAACAAGGATCTCATGAAGGCTCATAACCGGGAACCGGAACTGTGCTGGGAGTGCTACAACTGCGTCAAGATTTGCCCCGTGCAGGCAATCGAAGTCCGCGGCTATGCCGACTTCGTACCGATGGGAGCCACCGTATCTCCGATGCGTGGTTCGGACAGCATCATGTGGACAGTCAAATTCCGCAATGGGATGCTCAAACGTTTCAAATTCCCCATCCGCACCACGGAAGAAGGTACCGCGGTTCCGAACGGTGGATTTGATGAAGGCGCAGGGGACATCAACAGCCCCATGCTGTACACCGAGCCTGAATCCGTGAGAGCAGACTTCTTCACGCTGAACAAGTAATTGGAGGATACACTCGTGGCGAATTTTGAAACCGTCAAAGTCGAAACCGACGTTCTGATCGTCGGCGGCGGAATGGCGGCCTGTGGAGCTGCGGTTGAAGCGGCCTACTGGGCAAAAAAGAACGGCCTCAAGGTCACACTGATCGACAAGGCTGCGATGGATCGCTCCGGCGCTGTCGCAATGGGCCTCTCGGCGATCAACCAGTATGTTGACCTTCGTGGCGGCAAGAACACCATCAAGAACTACGTTGACTATGTTCGTAACGATCTCATGGGTATTACCCGTGAAGACCTCGTTGCCAACATCGCACGTCACGTCGACAGCACCGTCCACCTCTTCGAGAAATGGGGACTCCCGATCTGGAAGGATGAGGACGGAAACTACGTACATGAAGGCCGCTGGCAGGTCATGATCAACGGCGAATCCTACAAGGTCGTCGTTGCCGAAGCCGCCAAGAACGCCCTCGGACTCGACAACATCTATGAACGTGTCTTCATCGTGGAACCGATCGTCGTTGACGGTCGCTGCGTCGGCGCTGCCGGCTTCAGCACACGTGAAAACAAGTTCTACGTATTCCACGCGAAAGCCGTGTTTGCTGCCATGGGTGGCGCTGTGCACGTCTTCAAACCACGCAGCACCGGTGAAGGTCTCGGTCGCGCATGGTATCCGCCGTGGAACACAGGCTCGTCCCTGTACTTCTCAGCACGTGCAGGCGCTGAGCAGACATGCCAGGAAGTCCGCTTCATTCCGGTCCGCTTCAAGGACGGATATGGCCCGGTCGGCGCATGGTTCCTGCTATTCAAGTCCCGCGCGACAAACGCCATGGGCGGTGAGTACATGGTCGAACGTCGTGACGAGCTCGAAAAATGGGGCCCCTACGGTAAGGTGAAACCGATTCCGGCCAACCTCCGTAACTGGCTTGGTATGCTCGACATCATGGAAGGTAAAGGCCCGATCTTCATGCGTACCGAAGAAGCGTTGCAGAAGATTGCCGATGCCTACAAGGACGATCCCAAGGGTCACAAGAAGAAGAAAAAAGAGCTCGAGAACGAAGCCTGGGAAGACTTCCTCGACATGACGATCTCACAGGCCTTGCTCTGGGCAGCCACCAACGTCCAGCCGGAAGAACGTGCCTCTGAAATCGCCGCGGCTGAACCGTACTTCATCGGTTCTCACTCTGGTGCCTCCGGTGCCTGGGTCTCCGGTCCGGAAGACATCCAGACCGACGAAACCAAGGGCGAATACTTCTGGGGCTATGAGAACATGTCCACCGTTACGGGCCTGTTCCACGCCGGTGATGCTTCCGGTGCCAGTTCGCACAAGTTCTCTTCTGGTTCCCATGCTGAAGGTCGTATCGCGGGTAAGGCAGCCGTCAAGTACGCCATGGAAAAAGGCGATGCTCCGGCTATCCCGGATAACGTTGTCGATGATCTGAAGGCGCAATTGCTGAAACCGCTCGATCTGTACGCGGAGAAGGCTAACGCGACTTCCGATAACGACATCAACCCGGAATACATGCGTCCGAAAATGTTCATGTTCCGTCTCCAGAAGATCATGGACGAGTACGCTGGTGGCGTGAGCGCCCAGTTCACGACCAACAAGCAATCGCTCGAACGTGCGCTCGAACTGCTCGGAATGCTCAAGGAAGATGCTGAGCTGCTGGCAGCCGAAGATCTGCACGAGCTGATGCGTGTCTGGGAAAACATCCAGCGCATGTGGCAGGCTGAAGTTCACGTCCGCACCATGCTCTTCCGTGACGAAACGCGTTGGCCGGGATACTACTTCCGGGCTGACACGCCGACGCTCGACGAAGAGAACTGGATTGCCTTCGCCAACGCCAAGTGGGATCCGGCATCCGGCGAATGGGAAATGATCAAGCGTCCGGTCAAGTACATCTTCAAAGACTAGTTGCTGATCTGCAGTGAGATCTTTCAAGCCCGGTGCCTTATGGTGCCGGGCTTTTTCATGAGTTGGGAGGCTGGAGTTCTACCTGGGTTTCATGTCGTTATCTTTGGTGAAGCTAGGAGACTGAGGAAAGCTTCAGTGGAAAGGATCTTTTCCGCTAAATTGTGGTTTAAATAGTAGGTTAAAGACCAAGCCTTACTTGGATGCTACTGTTATGGATATCTTCGGTGTGATTATTGCCAGCGTGTTGGTCCCGGTGTTTGGGTGGCTGGTGGTGATGGGGTGGAAACGGCGGCACATGCTGTTTCATCAGAGTAAATTTGCCGCCGAAGTCACCATGCACAATTACCAGGCGCAGCAGCAACGGGCGGCGATGGAACACGTTATGGAAGAACGCGAGATGGCCGTCGAAGAGGATTCAGGCAACAAGAAATAGTGCTTCATGTAGCCCGGTTTCGCTGAAACCGGGGTGTGAAAACGTTGCCCGATAATCCTACACAACCGGGTGTTTCATTACCGCCACCGATTTAAAAAAGATACCTATTCGACCTCCATTTCCAGCGTGATTGTCTGCGCGAGATTCCCTTGCCAATACAGGTACAAATGACCAGTATACGTGCCGGGAGCAAGACCTTCCCGGTCGACATATACAGAACAGCCACCATGTTCGCCAGCTCGTAGCGGAAGCAGAACCGGGAATATCACATCAGAAATCCAGTCATCGGGCGAGGACCATGAAAAACGTGAATCTCCAACAACAATATCTTCGTCCAGATTGTTGTAAACGATGAGGAGCGCGTGATCATAATGAGCAGATATTCTCTCGGTGTTGGTGTTAACGCCGAGAGGTATGGCGTCCACCGGTCCAACTTCAACCGTAACGTCAATCGTATGAATCACCTCGCCATCGAAATTGATCATCACCTCTGTGTAATATGTTCCCTGCGAAAGATCGTCTTTGTCAATCATGACACCAGTAGCTGAACTTCTGCCAGGTTCGATGACCTCACAAGTCGCGTAGAAGTAAATCCAGGTTGCTGGCGAGGTTGGATTCAGACGGGATCCCCACGACAACGACTCGTCCGTGTTGTTATAGATGGTTACGTTCATTCCGCCACGGTCCGCCGGAATGACGAGAGTTGTATCATCCACTCCAATTGGAAACGTACTCGGAAGCTCGGAACGAGGGGGATGCTCATCGAGTGGGGGATCTTTGATGTCGCTGGGACCGGTGCCTGAGTTGTTGCAGCCAACCAGAGCCATCACGACACAGAGAAGAATTAGCGCCAGGATCTGTTTCATTCTCCGACCTCCATTTCAACATAAACTGTCTGGACCAGATCGGAATGCCAGAATAATTCGATTTGGCAATCATAGAATCCCGGTTGCAATCCATCACGGTCCACTTCAAGATTTATTGCACTTGTCTCACCAGGGGGAACTTCGAAGAATATATGGCTTGTGCTCTTCAACCAATGCTCTGATATCTCAAATCTTCCTGGATGGCTAATAGGGTAGTACCATGTCTCATCCGAGTTATTGTACAATCCAACACTTGCCACTTCTGTTTCTGCTGGAATGCGGATGTAGTTGTTGGCGACACCAATGGGGACAGCGTCCGGCGTACCGACCTGCACGATCACATTCACATACTGCATGAACCGGTCATTGTACCACAGGGTGCAGTATTCGCCATAACTGCCGGGCACGAGACCTTCGCGGTATACTTTGAGATTGAAAGCAGTGCTACCGTACGGTTCAACCTCTTCAGCAGGACCGCTGAATACAATCCAGTCCACGGGCGAGGTCGCGGTCAGGTTTGCACCCCAGAAGAACGCGTCGCGGGTGTGCGATTGCACAGTAACATCGATACTGCCTTCATACGCTGAGACAAATACCATCTCATCATCGATGGTAACTGGATTTCCTTCGAGGTTTTCAGGCGGTGGAGTTCCGTAGTCATCGGGAACGAATGGCGTGTCGTTACAACCGGCAAACATGAACAACAATATTAGGATAAATAGCAAAGTTAGAGGCTTCATTTTCTTCCCCCCGCTTGCATCAACAGCTATATCATCTACCATAATAACATAGACAATTGCGTGCCCGGAGCGATAGATCAGACTGAAACAAATTAATTTCTACCTCTCCTGATACCCGGGGATGAATCCCCGGGCCACACGTAGCTAAAGCTATGGTTGAGAGGCACTACGTTCAGGATGACGGACATAAAACAAGGGCAACATCAAACGAGAGATCCTTCGCTTCGCTCAGGATGACAAATGAAACATTCCCCGGCATACGAGGATGCAGGATTACATAAAAGCGATTGAAACCCGGTTTGACAAGCAAACCGAGCCACCCGACATGCAAATATTGACTCCCTCCACTTAGTAGCGCTAACCGAAAACTCATACTGGACATATAACATCAGCAGGCGATAAACTAAGAATCACTTTCCAGTGCAGGAAATTCCTGCCATCTGGAGAAGTCACGTTACCGTGAATCCATACGCTTCAGGAGTTGTCATCATGCGTCGTGCATCTGTGCTGTTTCTCATAATGGTCAGTATATGTGTTTCGTCAGCGTTTGCCGGCATTGAGATCACTACCGACAGTGGCGACGAAATTAGCCTCCGTGACTGGCTCACGGGAGTTAAGATCGGCGGAGTTTACTACCTGTCTTATCAGAACGGTGTCGAGGAAGACGATTCGTATTCGGAGTTCTTTGTCCGCCGAGCGTACCTGACGGTCAAGAAATCCATTCTACCGTACCTGGACTCACGAATCACGCTGGACGTGCATCAGGACTCAGAAGGTGACGGTAAAGGCGATATGGAAGTGCGGCTGAAGTACGCATACGCCAACTTCAAGCTCCCTGATCTATACCTTTTGACCAAGCAGAACATCGAGTTCGGGATTGTGCACATGCCGTGGCTCGATTTCCAGGAACACATCAACTACTACCGCATGCGTGAGAAAATGTTTGTCGAACGCGTCGGTGTTTTCAACTCCGCCGACTTCGGCGCGACCTACGCGGCGTACCTCGGTGGTGAGTTGGACGATGACTACAAGAGTCGTGTGAACAAGAAATACGCGGGTCGGTTCGGTAGTCTGGCGCTGGGTATATACAACGGTGGTGGCTATCACGCGGTTGAAAAAAACCATAATAAGGTTTTGGAAGGACGTTTAACCCTGCGTCCGCTGCCAAACATTCTGCCCGGGCTTCAATTGTCTGGATTTACCGCGTATGGCAAGGGCAATGTTGGAGGCGCGAATGAGCACATCCCCAACTGGAATACGATCCTCGGCATGCTGTCATACGAGCATCACTTTGGTACCGTGACCGCTCAGTACCTGCAAGGTGAAGGAAACCAGAAGGGTGAATGGGTCAAATTAAAAGATCCGGAAGGTGCAGTCAGCTACTCCGGCTACTCATTCTTTGGTGAGTTGAAGCCGGGCGAACATTGGCGTCCGATTGCTGGGTACGATTTCTTCGATCCCAACACGGGTATCGAGGACGACGAATATTCCCGGTACTTCGTCGGCCTGGGCTATGATTTCGGTCATCGCAACGTCCTGCTGTTCGACTACGATGTCCGGGATTATGTGGATGGCAAGCAGCCTGACGATCACTGGTACCAGCTTACGATGCAGATTCACTATTGATGATTTGGCTTTTCATCCAGCCCGCTGAAATCTATGTTCCCGGCAACTCTTGTGTCGGGAACATTCATTTTCAATAAATCGTGAGATTGGCCTGATTCTATAGGTTTTGATCTCTCGCGGTCATATCTTTCCGCGCCTGGTCTCCGTATCGGCTCTCAACAGGTTAGACAAAAATCTGGATCAGGCATCCAATGTAGTATCACCCAAGAGTCGCACACATTCAATTCCGCAGGACGCTACCGCAGCATTCTGTTTTCCGTGGAGATACTTTGCATGCATCACTTTCAACCTGTTCGCCACACGCTAGTGTTTCTAATCAGCCTGATACTGGGAATGAGCACAGTATTCGCGCAGCACCGTCCAATGACACCAGGTGGAGGCGGAGGCGCGGCCGGTCCACGTATGATCGCGGGCCAGCTTGAAGATGCAGATGCGAGCATTCCGATCCCTGGCGCGAACATCATGCTGTTCGCGGACGGCATCCTCGTCGAAGGTGAAAAGGTTAATAACGATGCCGCCATACGTGGAACCGCGTCCAGTGATGACGGCCAATTCCGCATCGTTGCGATCCCGGAAGGCATTTACGATCTGTTGATCCGAGCACTGGGTTACGAACAAGTGTTGATCGAAAACATCGAGATCAGCCAATCCAACGGACGTATCTTCCTCGGCAAGCTGACCCTGAATTCGACCGCGCTCGAGATGGAAGAGGTCGAGCTGCGGGTTGATGGTACTGATGTCACCCTCGCGCCTGATCGCAAGATCTACCGCATCAGCTCGAGCGTTGCAGATGCTGGAGGTAGTGTGTCGGATGCGTTGGAGGAAATCCCATCCGTCACAGTGGATCTGGAAGGAAATGTCAGTCTGCGTGGAAACAGCAATGTGCGCCTCCTGATTGACGGTAAACCGTCGTCACGAATCGGAATGAACCCAGGGGAAGCGTTGCAGCAGTTATCTGCGGAGCTGGTGGATCGTGTCGAGGTAATGACCAATCCATCCGCCAAATACGATGCGCAGGGTGACGCTGGCATTATCAACATTGTGCTCAAGAAGGACCAGCGTAGCGGATTGAACGGCTCGGTGAATGTATCCGGCGGATATCCGGAATCCTATGGCACCGGGTTCAACCTGAATTATAGAACGAAGAAGATCAACTTCTTTGTCAACGAACAGCTTCGTTACCGTTCATTTACCGGTGGTGGCGACACCTATCAGAGATATTTTGATCCAGACCCGTATGCCACGCTCGAGCAGGAGGAAGAGTACGACCGTTCTGGATGGAATAACTACGTCCGTTTCGGCGTTGATGTGACGTTTACAGACAAACAGACTGTCACTCTGTCCGTGTTTAATCACTACGGCGAAAGCGATACAGAAGGTCTGGCCCGATACCGCTACTTTGATCAAGCGGGCGTGTTGATGACTGATGTCCGACGGGTCGATCCGGAAGAGGAGACGGAGCGGTTTAACGGTTTTGACGTCGGGTATCGTTTCGGTATCAATGATATGGGACACGAATTCACAGCCGACTATCAATTTGAAACGGGTTCCGAGAACGAGCTGTCACTGATCACCGAAGAGTGGTTGGTGGGGGATGGAAGTACGCCGTCCGAATTTGTGGACAACCTCGAAGGCGAAACACGGCATCTCGTGCAGATGGACTATGTGTTACCCTTTGGCTCTGACCACAAGCTGGAAGCTGGACTGAAAAGTCATATGCGCGAACTGGACCATGAATACCAGGTCGTGGAGAACGGAACGGGCGCGACAGTTGACATCAGCAACCACATGATCTACCAGGAAAATATCCACGCCGCATACTTCACCTGGTCGAACCGGATCAATGACCATTGGTCCTACCAAACCGGATTGCGAGCCGAATACTCAGACATCAGCACAGAGCTGAAAGGCAGCGACGAGCTCAACGAGCGTGACTATTTTGACCTGTTCCCGTCCGCGTTCCTGACCTACGATATCACACCGGTCAATTCCATCCAGACGAGCTACTCGCGACGGCTGCGACGTCCGCACCATTGGTTCCTGATTCCGTTCTGGAATTACACTGACAATCGCAACATCCGCCAGGGTAATCCAAACCTTGACCCGGAATACTCAGACAGCTATGAAATCGGGCATCTGTATCACACAGAACAAGGCTCGATCAGCTCAAGTGTCTACTTCCGCCAATCAACTGGTGTCATTGAATGGGTCGAACGTGCGGAAGGGGAGATCATCGCCGCCCGCCCATACAACATCGGCGACCGTGACAGCTACGGTTTTGAGTTCCAGCTCATGCGGCAACTGGCAAGCTGGCTGAACATGCAGGGCAGTGTAAATGTGTTTAACGCTCAGTCTACCGGCGAATTCGAGGGTATTTCGTACGACCGGGACTATATGAGCTGGTTCACACGTGTGAGTTCGCGCGTTTCATTCACCAAGACGACACAAATGCAACTGCGTTACTTCTACAGGGGACCGCGCGAAACAATTCAAGGCGAACGCGCGGGGATGTATTCCGTCGATCTCGGTCTCAGCCAGAGTCTGTGGGATAACAACGTGACCATCAGTTTCAATGTGCGTGACCTGCTCGACACGAGAAAAAGGGCGATGGAAACGACTACCGATACATTCTATTCCGATACCGAGTTCCAGTACCACGGACGGACCTTCATGCTACAGCTGACATGGCGGTTCAATCAGGATGAACGACAGAAACGTCAGAGCTCGGAGATGAATGGAATGAATGGTGGGTTCGAGGATGAAGGCGGATTCTAACGGTTGGCTGGTTCATGGTCGGTGCCCCTGCGGGCTTGGCCAGCAGGGATGAACTGAAAGTGAGTCAGGGATCATGATCTTGGGATGATCCCTGGTCCAATGATGGTGCCCGTGATAGACCGTCGAAGACGGCTATCGCGGATTGTCCATCCTCCAATCCCTGTGAACTGCCTGCGGTAGCTTCACAAGGGCATATTCCCCGGTACATGGAGGTGCTAGATACAAAAACGGGGACGCCTTGATCAAAAGGCATCCCCGCGAAGTATCTCATATCTCGAGTCTCGTATCTCACATCTCAAGTCTGCCCTTCTACTGCATCAACACCAGTTTACGAGTGGCGACATTGCCATCAGCATTCGCCTGCAGGAAATACACACCGCTGGCCAGACCGTCCGCGTTAAAGCTGAAGCTGTGGTTGCCCGCACCGAACGATCCGTTCGCAAGTGACGCAACTTGACGACCTTGCAAATCGTATACAACAACCTGCAGCGACGCGCTTTCAGTTAGCGACACATTCACCGTCGTTGACGGGTTGAACGGGTTCGGATACGGCTCGCCCAGTTCAAATGACGCTGGCATTACAACATCTGCTGCACCATCCGCTGAAATACCTGGCGTCTCATCAAGGTTGAAACCACTACTGTTCCAGTTGCCAACAAAGCTGTCTGTTCCAGCCGCCAGCTTCTCAAACGGGAAGCCATCCGACGCATAGACAACGTTCAGATCCACATTGCCGATAACGATCTCAAACGTGTACTGACCCGCCGGCGCTGTGTCAGGAACATTCTGGGTCACTGGGTATTCGGGTGAGACAAATCCTACCGGGAATGTCTTGTCTGCCTGGATGAATAACGGTCCGAAATAACTGCCGTTTGGTAGAATGACCCGTGTCCACGCATCAATGTTCAGCAGACTGTTGGTGCTGTTAATGATCTGCGCGGTCATGGTCATCATCCCACCACCAGCCGGGAACACTGAAGGACCAGTATTTGTCACAATAATCTGGGGCTGAGTCACAGTGTCATTGAGCAGGATGTAGATGTAATTCTCCATCAGCTCAGGGCTTGCATCCACGAGAATCCAGTTACGATCAGTGTTTGAGGCGAGGAATCCGAAGGCGTCATTTGGCGGATCATAGAACCAGCCAAACTCTTCACCTTCAAACTCCATGTTGCCGACCAGATTGAATCCACCGATGGCCGTGCAGCCATACAGGAATGTATCGATCGAATAAACAGTGTTATAGGCTGTCGCAAGGTTGCCACTGATCTGCATCGGTGCCAAGCTGGTGAAACGCTGATCTGTCCACATAAATGTGGTGCCCGTTGAGATTATCAGCGATTCAAAGACCTCGTTGGAATCGAAGGTTGGATCGTACTCACACTGCAGATAGATCGGAACACCAGACTTCATGAACTCACGAATCATTGTGCGCCGAGACGCCGGAATGGCAATTGTGGCGGACGCAATGATCAGCAAATCTGTATTCGGGATATTTGCCGGATCATCAAGATATTCTTGGGGATGAATTGTGGCAGTATGCCCCATTGCAGTCGCGACGATCTGCCAGCGTGCGTCCATATTGAACATCGGATTGACGCTCTGGCTTTCGATGATCGCAATGTTGCTGGCAGAGGTAATTCCGACAACCATCAACAATCCCAAAGCGATCGCTATTACTGGGATACGGATTTTCATGATGCTCACTCTCAGTTTCGCTGGATTTCTGGAAATTCGTGTTTGACTAGAATTAACTCAAAATGTCCGGAAATTCTTAACCGAATGCACCAAAAACGGCGCCTCCAGGAGAGCCAGAGTCCAAAGAATACAAAAAAAGACCCCGATATAGAAGATACCGGGGTGAATAACGGGATTAATTTTCACTATTGCATGAGTACCAACTTACGGGTTTCAACCTCAGACCCAACCATCGCACGCAGGAAATACACTCCGCTTGCCATGCCACGTGCATCGAAACTGAAAGAATGCTGACCAGCGTTGAACTGACCGTTCGCCAATGTCGCCACTTCACGGCCCCCGATGTCGTAAACAGCAGCAGTGAGCTGCGCTGTTTCGCCAAGGCTGATGTTTATAGTCGTGCTCGGATTGAACGGATTCGGATACGCTTCGCCGACCTCGAACGCGGTCGGTAGTTCATCAATCACGGCTTCTTCAGAAGAAGCCATGTCAAATCCACCTTCAGACTTCCATTCAGTAACCGGTTCACTGTCAACACCATCAGCACCGACAAGCAGCTTCTGGAACATGAAATTGTCTGTGTCATACACCGTAGTGAAGCCAGGGTAGACATCAGCTAAGACAGCCTGCACAAAGTAGGTTCCAGCCGGTGCGAACGCCGGAATGGACTGGGTAAATGTGTAAACCGGCGTCAAGGTCGGAGCTGCCCAGGCAAACGGTACCGGGCCAACCAATGGAGGTGACCAGACTACGCCGCTTGGCAGGATTAGACGAATCCAACCATCAAACGCTATCGGGATCCAACCGGTATACTCAATCTGGGCTTCATAATCGAACGTACCGCCACCGCTGGGCAAAGTGACCGGTCCGCCTACTGGAGCTATGCGAACATTCAATTCGAGAGGTGGTTGATCAATCAAGACATCAATGTAATTCTCCATCAACGCATAATCCGGAAAGGATATAATCCAATCCTGATCGCTGTTCGTAATCGCCATACCGGCCATCGGGTAATTGAGTGGATCGAAGACGTAGCCGAGTTCGTTAGCCTGCCAACGCAGATTCCCCTCAACACCTGGTCCCCATGTTCCGAAGCACCCATCAACCATCGTATTCAGAGCCGGCTTCGCGTTAAACTCCGCACCGATGTGATTGTGTACCGTTGGACGCATCAGTCCGCCCATGGTCCCGGTCCACGTGAACGATGCGCCGCCAAACATGTTTACGACCTGCTGCCAGGTGTCGTTGCCCGGATCGGTTGCAAGTGCTTCGGCCTGGATATACACACCGCGACCGGCCATCATGCACTCCCACACACTCGAGATCCGTGCCGGAGTTAATGCGATCGAGGCGGATGAGACAATCAGCACGTCTGTGCCCGGGATGAACGCGCCAGTATCCAAGGTTGATTGAGGTACGATGGTCGGAATATGGCCCATCGAGGTGGCGACAGCCGCCCACTCGATGTCCATGATATGGGTTGCACTATAGCTCTGACTTTCGACAATCGTGATGTTAAGAGCGAATACTTTGGATGGTCCAAACACAAACAGCAAACATAGGATCAAGAATAATCCGCTAACTTTACGCATGGCTTATCACCTTTCTATTTCTACCGTTTCGTTAATTGTCAATCTGAAGAAGGCAAGGTGAATATGCAAGCAATATTAGAAATATTTTCAAATAGTTAGGTTCGCCTAACCCGTTAATTATCAAGCACTACACATGCGGACATACTCTGCGAGGGACAGGTTTACGGCTTAGAAGAAACAAAACTGGAGGTTTGCACAATAACAAGCGGCTGGGGAAAACCAGCCGCTGATCTTCGTGGGAAATCGGATTGAACAATTAAATAATCAGTTTCTAACAACATGCAATGAGTTGAATTTTGTGATCAAGGGAGCTTCACTACCTTGAAACTATCTGTGTCATACACAATCGTAAATCCGGGGTATGTGTCTGCCATCATCGCTTGCACAAAATATGCACCCGGCGGAGCCCAAGGTGGTACTGGAATATTGCGTGTAATTGGTCCAACAACTGTTCCTGCTGGCAGTGTAATGGTGGTTGGGCCAAGAGAATACCAGGATAGCACACTGCCCGATGGAACAAACGTCCGTACCCACACTGTGGTCGGGAATACACCACCAGTACCGGCATTTCCTAATTTCAAATCGTAGGTGATTGTTCCACCAGTTGCTGGTATTGTTGTAAAGCCCACTGGTGAAATAAACCTGGCGAAGTGGCTTAACTCAGTATTGGCCAGCAATATTTCAATGTAGTTCTCCATGAGGTCGACGTCTGGGCCATAAGGAAGAATCCACTCATGATCAGTGTTTGTCGCTACAAGTCCGTATCCGGGATAAGCTGGATCGTGGTACAGGAACCCGACTTTAAAGGGACCGAAACAAATACTTTGGACGACACCGTCATATGCACCAGAATTGTCGCCCTTACAAGCGTCGTACATGGTGAGTTGCGGAACTCGATCGTTGAACTGGGCCGCTACTGGACCCATTACTTTTGCATCCAGTGTACCCATGATCGATCCCACCCAGGAAAAGGTCGCGCCAGTGGTTACCGTCAATGCCTCAAAGATCAAGTTCAAATCACTACCCGGATCTTCGTTACATTGAACATAGATCGATACTCCTGCCACCATTCCATCATTTATGTGGATATAGTCAAAAGCAGTGTAGGCTATATTTGGATCTGTGATAATCAATGCATCACCAGTGTGCCATATCGCAGTCGCCAGATTGGAATACGTTAAGCTAATCGCGGTGTAACCCAAACCGGTCACTACATTTTGCCATTCCGTGTCAAGACCGGGCGTCGCCGTACTTTGCAGGATGTATATGTTTTGCGCAGTTGCGTGCATTGGATTGATAGCCAGCAACACGGTCACCGCGCACAATACTACGGATATCTTTCGCATCTTTTTCCCCCATCCTGTTGTCCCCATGGTTCAAAAAGAAGATATTATTGGTTAAACTACTTTGCAAGCAAAGGAAATATATTAATAATATTCAAACAATTATTTCGAAGACTTTGGTTCTTGTCCGTAATAGTTGTTTTATTATGATAATACAATAAACAATCAAACTAACTATGGATCTCTTTTATTTCAAACTATTTCGAATATTGATCGATTCAAAGGTTGTTATTAATTAGGACCAACATGTTGCTTCCAACTAGTATACTGATGCAATGCCTTGCGACACGTACTCTATCAGAAATCAGTCACAGTCTCGTGCAAGGTCAGACCGGAACTTTTTAGAGAGGCGAAAGGCACGTATCTGACTCAATATCTACTATGATATTTGTTGCTGAGCTACATTTATTCCTGTGATGAGGCTACGAGTTGCTAACGATCGAGATTATCATGTCATTGACGAAAGAAAAGCCACCCTTCCTGTTCAGTGATGATCCCGCGCTGCTCGATGTGGATGTCATTCATGGATTTCTCACACGCAGCTACTGGGCGGAAGGGATCAAGAAGCCGCGTGTGCAACGTGTGCTCGAGAACTCGTACTGCTTCGGATTGTATGAGGAAGAATCGGATGGGAACCTGAAACAGATCGGATTTGCCCGCGTGCTGTCCGATTTGAGCGCTATCGCGTACCTGATGGATGTGTTCGTGTTGGAGGATTATCAGGGCAAAGGGCTGGGCAAGTGGATCGTTGAAGAGGTGCTGGCGTACCCCATGTTTGAACCAGTCCGACGTTGGATTCTTGCCACAGAAGACGCACACTCCTTGTACACCCGCCATGGGTTCACACCGCTGGATCACACCGATCATTACATGCAGAAATACGATCCGGACAAATACACCAGGGACTAAGTCAATTCTGACTGGTCCCCAGCCAATTTCAGGTTGAGCAAAACTGCCACGGACTCGATGTCCGTGGCAGTTCGTATTCTCAGCAATCGCTCAATGCTCTGACTACCTCATCAACACAATCTTCTGGACCAGGTCGCTGTAGCCATCAACAGATGCTCGCAGCAGGTACATCCCGGACGCGAGCCGGCTACCATCAATGGTTAACTGATGTGTACCAGCTGACTGCATACCGTTCAGCACAGTCATTACCTGACGTCCGAGCACATCGACCAGTGTGACTTCAACCTGCCGTGTCTCGGGAAGTGTCAGCGACAACGTCGTCGTCGCGTTGAATGGATTCGGATAGGCATTTCCCAGTGCAAACGTTTGCGGCAGATCCGATTGCTCGACGACAAACTCCGTGGTTGTGTTCCAACCACTTGCGAGCGTGGACCATTCCTCCACACTACCAACTCGTTCCGGTGTGCCGCTATTACGGATCATCTTGGTGATGAAAATCTCGCCTGAATCGACGATGAAACTCGGGAAGATGCCCACATTAGCTGTGAGCGTATAATCTCCTTCCGGAGCCCAATCCGGGATCATCTGTGACAACGATTCAACGAACAGCTCAGCGTATGGCAACAGTGTGGGATGTGCACTCATTAGCGGACCAAAGACACTGCCATCGGGAAGGGTAATCATCGTCCAACCATCAAATGACACGGTCTGGTCAGTGTTGTTCACTATCAATGCAGAAAACTCGACTATACCACCACTCGGTGGAAGTAACCACGGATCGTACATAGTTTCGACAACGAGACTCAACGGTGAGAAACTCTGGTCGTAGTAATATGCACCAACGTCCGATACAGTGTTATCGGGATCATAAGGTAGCAGCGGATCTCCAGCGTCGATGCAGGGTGAATCCTCAGTAAGATGGAGATCACCAAATGGGTGGTTCACGAACAAAGGATCTTCGGAAAAGTTACCAAGAATACCTTCCTGACCTTGCAAGCCGCCCACATAGTTACCCCCGGAGTTTCCGAAGACATCGAGATACGCAGCCGATACTGAACCCCAGTCATTTTCAACTGGGTACGTGCAGGTGTTGAATGCAATGATCGAGCTGGTCAGCATAGCGTTTGTCTGGAATAGATACAGCACAGGACTGCCAGCTGGCTCATGATTCGCAAAGGTCGAACAAATGATGTTCAGCTCTGTCCCTGAAAACGAATAGATCGCTGAACCTAATCCGTAGGTGGTGTAGTTGCCATCGAACACACAATGCTCAAATGTCGCCGAAGCTGACGAGATTTCAGCTGCCGCGCCATGACCAGAGTGATTGCCAATGAACTGGCAGTTGATGAAAACGGGGTGAGCGTTGTCGCCTTCGGCAAAAACCGCTCCGCCATCCGAGGCGTAGTTGTTGATGAAACGAACATTTTCAAAGGTTGGTGAAGTGTCCAGGCAGAACGCCGCTCCGCCATAGCAAGCCGGTCAAGGACCGTCTCCATCAGCATTTTGAATGGTTATGTCCTTGATCTGCATGGCGGATGTTTCACCATTCTGGAATAACAGACCCTGCTCAGTAATCCCGTTTCCATGAATGCCCATTATGTCGAGAATGCATGCTTCCGGATTCCCGCTCACCGAGCACAATGTGATATCTCGACCCAGGAAATCGATGTTCATATTACCCGCGCCAGAAAAGACACCATCTGTCAGCTGAATGGTATCTCCATCTTCGCATGAATAAATCGCGGTCTGGATGTCGGCAAAATCGCCTGTGCCATCTGGGTTAAGTGTGAATACAGTCGCTTGCGCTGAGCTCACCAACATTAGTAGCGTCAACAAGTAAATCAGTCTTCGCATGACATACCCCTTCAAGTAGTCCCTTTTCGTCTAGCAGCAGGGCAGATAATTTCTGAACGCCAGCGCTCAAACCAGGCAGAATCCACTGGCAAACAAAGTATAAGCACAGGAGTGAGCGATTATGGTTTCACAACGCAATTACTCAATACCGAATTATCAGCACGAGAGCGCGAGTAACTCAGGGATGAAATCTGAATGGTTGTTCGAGCGCGAGCGGACGTTCCAGTCCCGGCGGGAAAGTCCAAAGTTCAATAGTATATAGAATGCTGTCTGTCAATGATGTCGCGAGAGGATCACTCCACTCATCATCGATCAATCCGACCGAACTGATTGAGCCGTCCGGTTCGATGACCATTCGCACATTGACCATTCCCGACAGGTCGGGACTATAGGACGCGCGAGCACGTTCGATAATCGCATCCAATGCGAATGATCTAAGAGAGAGAACCATCTGTCTGGTAGAATCGTCAAATGTTGTCCCATCAGACCAGAGTTGAAAGTCTGGAGGGAGATCTTCGATCGGGATGGCTTGTGAACTGGATGATTGTAGGTCAGGGTTGCCGCCATCAGCCGCTTCACCTGCCGTTCCGGAGTTTTCAGGTGCCGATCCGCATCCCATCAACAGCATCGCAATGGCGAGAATTACCGTCAATTTTGTAAGCATCAATCAGTGTCCTCCACTGGCAAGCTAGCTGCCAACACCCAGAACCGGCTATTTACCAGCGGCATGTGTACCCAGCCCAGATAACGGTCGCCCTCACCACCAGGCGAATTGGACAAGTCCAGTGTGGAGCTTCCTTGCAGGCTGTCTGGAGAAACCATTGATTCAGCAACTGAAACCTGATCTTCTGTGTAGGTCTGTGAATCAGTGAATATGGATCCCGAGTATCCTTCGATGGTAGAAAACAGAATCGTTCCATTTTGATCAAGTGCGAAAAATTCGCGATCCGCCACGGTGTCAATTCCGGCAAATTCCACGTTGCGTGTAAACAGTGAATCAAGGTCTAACATAGCAAAAAGTACACCGTGCACAGCGCCTAAACTGTAGACAGTTCGCGTGTAGAGAACGGTCCAGTCCAAATTTACTTCTAGCGGTGCGCCAATCTCCAGGCTCGGTTCGGCCAGGGCATCATCAACTTCTGGCCGGTTAGTCCAGAATGTTCCGACCAGATCACCGAACTCATCGGGTTGAACATTAACAATCATTCCGCTCGTATTAATAAGCCCCGTAGCGTACACATCCCCATTTGTATTATCAATCACACCAGTTAACACATCGCTTGCCGATTGTGAAAGGAAGCGCGTCGAATCAAGTGTGCTTTGACCTGCATTCAGTTGATTCTGGAGATCGGTCAACGCAGCGAGCATTGTCCCTTCAACCAGCACAGCTTGCGCAATCATCGCTTCGGCGGGATCGTCAACCGGGGTAATAATATCTGGAGTAGTGCCTTCCTGACAGCCAATGACCATCAGCAGAACAGTCACCGGCAAAGAAATCTGTATGAGGATTTTCACGCAGCGAATCAGCATTAGAACTTCCAAGTTTCAGGAGGTGAATTGTCACCACAACCGTTCGATGTAGTAGAGTACCAGACCGCACCCCGAGATGCAAGAGGGGCACTGCTAGCGAACTACTATCTTCACCACGAGGTAAGCGACGTATCCCGCCAGCAACAAACCGCCAGTCCAACGAGGCACTCGCCTTTGAAAGAACAACGTTATTCCTGGTAGCAACGTAAACAGGCTGACCACAAGTAGATCGGCACTGATGTCCAGATTGACGCTGATCGGACGGATGGTTGATCCTGTTCCGAGTACGAGCAGCACGTTGAACGTGTTCGATCCGATCACATTGCCAATAGCGATCTCGCCATGCCCACGAATCGCTGCGACCACAGAGGCTGCGACCTCAGGCATGCTCGTACCGACTGCAACGATTACCACCGCAATCACCCAGTCAGGCACACCCCAGAATTCAGCGATCTGAACTGCGCCATCTACAAGCAGCTGACCCCCGAAAAACAGTCCGAGGAGCCCGCCAAGTACCATCAAAATGGAGGGTAACAGGTTGCCATGTTCCCTGGATGAAGACGGTGAACCGTTCGACTCCTCGCGGGAAATCCGGATGGTACGTACGATGACAACTATCATACCGATCAGCAGGACGATTCCTTCAATTCTGTTAACAGATCCGTCCCACGCGAACACGACCAGCGCTGCCAACACACCGACAACTACCGGCAGCTCCTGACGGACCTGCCTCTTCGCCATTATGATCGGGGTGATCAATGCTGACAGGCCGAGGATCAGGCCGAGATTGGCGATGTTCGATCCGACGACATTCCCAAGCGCGAGGCCAGGCTTATCTTGTAACGCCGCAGTCAAGGTTACAGCCAGTTCAGGTGCCGAGGTCCCGAACGCAACCACTGTAGCGCCAACGACGAACGGACGTACGTTGAACCGTACCGCCAACGCGCTCCCGCCGCGTACGGCTCCTTCTCCGCCGAGTATGAGCAGTACCAATCCCGCAACCAATATGCCGACCGCTACCAGCATTCGATCTCCCACTAATCCAGTTCAAGCAAACCTACGTTCACGCCGTATCAAAACCAACAGCTCGTCACAGTGAACTCAGGGCACCAAAAAAGCCGTCCACGAGGACGGCTGAACGGATTTGGTTTCTACAATCAGCCATCTACCCGAGCTGTTCCAGCTTGGTCAGCACCGATTCAAGCTTGGCGTTGACCTCTGCAGCAATTTCAGCAACTGCCTGATTGTTGATCACTATGCTCATCATTCTGGCATCCATCGCACCAACAATACGGTATTCACCCTCGTCCCACACAACCACGTTGCACGGCATCAGCACACCGACAAGGTTCTCCGCTTCAAGAGACTTGTGTGCGAACGGTGGGTTGCACGCGCCGAGAATGCGATAAGGCTTGTAGTCCACATCCAGCTTCTTTTTCATCGTCGCGGCGACATCGATCTCGGTCAACACGCCAAAACCTTCGCTCTGCAGTATCTCCGTCAACTTCTCAATGGTCTCATCAAACGCTAAAGACGTTTTAATCTTGTGTGCGTATCCGCCTACATGCTCCATCTCAAACTCCAGCTCGTATGTATCAGCGTCCTGTTCGGACAATCATTTGCTAGTTGGATGCACGCGGTTTTCCAACGATGCATCAACAAAAAAGCTCCCCGAGGGGAGCTTTGAGATCACTAAAACATGGTGCAGGTCAGCTTAGGCGATCTTGTGTTCCTTGTATATCACATGCTTTTTGATGGTTGGATCATATTTCTTGATCTCCATCTTGCCGGTCGTGTTGCGACGATTCTTGAATGTCGTATAAAAATGACCGGTACCGGCGGATGATACCAACCGGATTTTTTCACGTGCGCCCTTGGCGGCCATGCTGTACTCCTTCGTTCAAAAATCCCGGTTCGCGACCGGGAGAGTAGATATCGACAACGACACGGAAGATAAGGGTATGACCGCCCTCTCGCGCAACCCCGCTCCGCCTCCGCGAGGAAGAGAGGCGGTAGCCGATCAGGCCCGTGATTGTCCGTGTCTTTTGCGCTATCGCGGCTCACCTCACCAACATCACCTTCTGAATCTGTGATGTGCCCCGGTTTGCTGCGTCAAACCGGGTGTCCCGCACCGCGGTGTGGATGAAATACAACCCGGACGCCAAGTTCGACGCGTCGAATTTCAATGCGTGACTACCGGCGCTGTACTGACCGTTTGCAAGCTCCGCGACCATTTGCCCGGTCACGTTATAAACCACCACCGACAGCTCGGCAGCTTCCGGTAACGATATACTGATCATCGTACTCGCGTTGAACGGGTTCGGGTAGACCGGCTGCACCCAATATTCGGTCAGCAACGGTGCGTCTGCTGTTGCTGTGTCGGACGAGATCAGACGTTCATGCCCGTACGACGTCCAACCCTGATCGTTCATGCCAGAAATTCTGGCACCTGCTTCAACGACGGTGAATGGGAAGGAATCGCTATACATGGGAGTGTCTGAATTGAGACCGATGTTGAGCACGAACTCATAGTCACCCAGTGGCGCAAAAAGCGGAATTTCCTGGATAAGGTCTTCGACATGAATATTTGTCAATGTGCCGAAATAGAAATCCAGATCGTAGATCGGTCCGTAGGTGTTTCCGTTGGGTAGGATTGCCTCGCTCCAGATCGCACCGAAGAAAGGTTCATCTGCATAAAACTCAATATCCACAGAATAATCGAAGGACTCACCAAGTGAAACAATGGTTGGATCGCTGCCGGGTGTCAGCATCAAATACGTTGTCAGGTTCTCCCACCAGGCGATATC
>CAZKGR010000028.1:0-41737 GCA_964552465.1 uncultured bacterium | reverse complement strand
AAGGGCGAATCCATCACTTAAAACACTGTCCTAAATTCGGGGTCCTCTTCTGCCTGCGCCATCAATATTTTCATACCAGGCAATCCTATCATCCTCATAAGCACTTGAATTCATTAGTACATCATTGTCACCGTCACCATCGAGATCACTACAGACTACAGATTTAGCACTCAATCCATCCGCTTCAATTGTATTTCGCTGTCCAAACTCTCCAGTACCATCAATATTGGCAAACCATCCTATCCCTTCTAGCCATGACGATGCGAACAAAACATCCAGGTCGTTATCGCCATCTATATCACCAGTATTCACGAAATATGCGTTTGAAACACTGTCCGATATGATCAATTGTGGGCCGAAGGTACCCAAGCCATCTATGTTCTCATACCACGCAACTTTGTCATCCCCCCATGACGCTGACAGCACATCGTTATCCCCATCATGATCCAGATCAACGCTGTGAATTGTCTGAACATCATCAACACTGTTTGAGATAATATTCTGTGGTCCGAAATTTCCAAGTCCATCTAGGTTTTCATACCACGCGATCTTCTCATCATGACGGGAAGCTGATATAGCATCCAAGTCTCCATCGCCGTCCAGATCTGATCCGAGGACGCAAATCGTTCCATCTGTAAGACCAGTAAGAGGGATTTTTTCGCTGAACAGTACGTCGTCTGCTAATGCACCGGTTGTTGAGATCAGCAGTACGAAAGACAGCAGTGGTATCGAAAATGGGTAGGCAAGCACAAAGCGAGGTGAATTCATTTCTTCCCCCTAAACGCAAGGCGTAGCTATTTACTCAGATGGATTATATTGTTGACTTGAGAACGACTAATATCTTTAGTTCGTATCTATTAATATAGTCCCACAAATGAATAAAAACCCGAGCTCTTTGAACCCGGGTTGAAAAAGTAGAACTGACTTCATGCTCTTCTAAGACGTCGAGGGTAGATCGTCGCCGTTGGTGTCTTCTGGTGATTCACCGCCGCTAACGGATTCGAGCACCTTGATCTCGTCACGGATACGCGCGGCTTCCTCGTACTCCTCCTTCTCGACCGCTTCCTTCAGCTTACGGTTGAGCTCCATCAGCTTGTCTTCTTTGCTCGGACCCGGTGTTTCCGCCTGGGCTATCTCGCCACGCATTCCCGCTTCGGTGAACACGTGCGGCGCGACAAGAATCTCGGCATCAGTCTTGAGTGCAAGCGCGATGGCGTCACTGGGACGCGCGTCCACTTCCTTGCGACCGTTGTTCGTCTCGACATAGGCCGTGGCGTAGAACGTGTTCTCCTTGAGGTCGGTGATTTCGACCCGGGTAACTTTCGCCTCCGCCGCATCCAGCAGATTGTTGAACATGTCATAGGTCAACGGGCGCACGTATTTCAAACCCTGCAGCAGCAGGGAAATCGTGTGCGCTTCAGTCGCGCCGATGAAGATCGGCAGCCACTGTTCGCCATCCTTTTCTTTCAGGATCACCACATAGCCCTGGTAGGGCGGACTGATCGAAATGCCGGTGACCTCAACGGAAATCATTCAAGCCTCGCGTGCCATCAGGTTCAAAAAAGGGGTCTCTGTCAGACCATTGATGTTTGGTTCCGCCCACTTTATGGATCGGAGCTCAAGTCATGGAAAATAGGGGTCAGGTGAAAAGGTGTCAACAGGTGGACCTGCTCAGTCTTGTCACGAGCAAGCGTGATCCTTACCCTGGATTGAACTGGCAACCCGCGTTGGCATAACCAACACGGGCAAGAAAATGTTTCCTAGCCAGTGCGGTTAGTACCGCCGGAAGAGGCTAACCACGATCCCGAGGATCATGAAGTCTTCACGTGTCGGGTCGACCACAATCGGCTGCATGTACTGGTTTGCCGGACGGAGCTCGATCTGGTTGCTGCCAGGGTGATAGTACTTGACCGTGGCCTCGTCTCCGATCAACGCGACAATGATCTCACCCGGACGAGCGTCATCCTGCTTGCGGCAGAAGATGACGTCGCCGTCGTTGATACCAACCTCAATCATCGACTCGCCCTTGACGCGCAACGCGAACGTCTCGCCCTTTGGTGCATAGTCAGCGTCAATCGCGATGTGGCCCTGGAGGTTGTTTTCCGCGAGCAGAGGCGCTCCGGCGGCGACCGCTTCGCCATAGATCGGAATCTCGACGACCGTATTTGTCGGATAAATCATGTCGGAGAGTTCGACAATCCTAGCTCCAGGCGATCCAGCTTGCCCGTCACGCGGTCCGAACGCGACTTCTCGTCCAGGTTCAGTCAATTCGATCGCCCGGCTGCGGTATCGTTCGCGGATGATGTAGCCCTTGGTCTGCAACGCTTCGAGGATGCTGCGGACGCCGTTCGTCGAACGTATACCCTCAGCTTCTCCGATGTCACGAAATGTGGGCGGGTAGCCATTTTTACGTAGTCCATCCCCGATTCGTCGCAACACCGATGTCTGGCGTGGTGTCAGTTTGTCTGCCATCGCTGACTCCTGTTCAGAGGTTTAGTACTGAACAAAAGGTAATTGAACAGGAGTTCAGAATCAAGAGGTATGTTCTTTTTCAAGAAGTATGGTAACCGGTCCGTCATTGACCAGCGAAACCTGCATCATTGCCCCAAATCGACCGGTTTCGACATGTAGTCCGGCTTCTTGGAGCCGTTTCGCGAAGTACTCGACCAGGGGTTCGGCTTGTTCGGGTCGGGCGGCGTTGACAAAGCTCGGACGGCGGCCTTTCCGGGTGTCAGCGTAGAGTGTGAACTGGCTGACAACAAGAATTGCTGGATTGTCAAGATCCTGCAATGAGAGGTTCAGTTTGTCGTTCTCGTCCTCGAAGATGCGCAGGCCAGCAACCTTATCTGCCAGCCAGTCGGCTTCGGCTGCGGTATCGTCATGAGTGACACCGACCAGCAGCAGGAAGCCGTGACCTATCTGGCCAACGGTTTCGCCGTTCACGGAAACGGACGCTTGAGAAACTCTTTGGAGGACAATGCGCATAGCTAGAAATGTACCACGAAATCAACCCAGGGAATTCCCAAGGTCTCAAAGTCTTCCGTCATTGGTCTGATTACAGCAAAATCGACGGATATTCGCCGCCCATACCATCGCATGCCAAGCGATACAACTGGCCAATCAACCCCAGGAAGCATCCAGTTTTCGGTGACAATCTTTGTCGATCTACCGGTTTGCAATTCGCCACCAACAACAACGAACGGTTCATCTGTCGTCTCTGATTCTCCAGATGCAGATACGAAGCCATACCCTAAACCGAGAGTCGCAGATGCCTTTGAAGATCCCACTCTACCAACACCATAGAAGATACCGGCGCTTGCACCTCCATCCCCACTGATAAAAGTTGTGAGATTTCCGACAGCGAGTGAATAATTATCCTTATCGATAATACCAACCTGCCCTGTAAACCAGCCGACCGTTGCGTGTGGCAAGGACCAGGGGAAAAATCCGCCGCCTATTGAGATGTTATGACCCAGCCCAACTTGAAAACCGGGGAGCACAACTTCATAAACAGCAAAGTACCCTTCACCTCGTTGCAAACTTCGTCCGGTCGGCATAAAGAAAAGTCGTGTTCGATTAGGATCCTCTTGCTTCAATTGATCAACAGCAATAAGTCGATCATGAATATCCACGTCAATGATCTGATCAATAGGTATCGTGCTAACACCAAATTGAGTTTTAAGAATGAAATTCAACCCAGTCCATTTTGTAATCAATCCATGCACCAAGGCGCCTGATTTTGGAGTCACTGTTGCTGGAATACCTTCTGTTACCTCCAGTCCAGCTTGTAGCGAATCAGCGCGCTCAAGTACTACAGGCAGCACCTTGAACACAGAGTTATCAACTAACAGTGGTTCTCGTTGTTTGTCGTTTTCGTCCGCGAAGTCAATTACTAGCAGTTTAGAATGTGTGTAGCCTGCATCAATGATCTCGGCAATTTTAAATCCTAACTCTTCTTGGAACAAATCGTATTGTTGAGCTTCATCAGCGGTGATTGTGTCGCCGATGGCGTGTTTCAGGTAGGGTTTGCCAGCATGAGAAAGTGATGGGATAAAGCAGAAGATGAATGTCAAGGTCAGCAAACAGGAGTGAGTTCGTGTCATCTGTCGTTCCGTATCGATTGTTCGTATAAGTGAACACAAGTCTTATCAATAATCAAGATACTTCACGGATCAGCACCTGGGCATTGAGTTCAACTCTCCTTACTGAATAGCTGGGAACAGGTCAACCAACTGTCTCCAGCCGCATGTTGTCATCACCGAGTAGCTCGTTAACCGCTTTCAGGAATTCACGCTTTGGTTCGACCTTATAGCGTTCACTGGTCATCACCCATGATCCGCCATTGCCGTCATGAAAGTGAATTTTGACTTGAACGTGGCCTTGGTGTTTGCGCACGAGGTTTTCGAATGCGATCATGGTTTCCGCTTTTTGTCCCTCGTCCCAGCGAATTCTGATAGCACGAATCAAGCGTTTAACTGCTATATCCAGTGGTTCAACCTCTTCGATGATCAGTTCCACTTGTTCCTGCTGACACTGCACCCGTCCTGAGACGAGGAATGGTTCGTCGTTCTTGAGTACTTCCTTGCATTTCTCATATGATTGGGGAAAGATGAGCAGCGGGATGATGCCGGTCAGGTCTTCGAGTTTTGCCCGCGCCATCATGCTGCCGTTACGGGTCTGGCGTTTTTCGAGCGAGTTTATCAGTCCTACCAGACGTAGCCGCGTCCCATCCTGCAGATTTGCCAAGTCCACGATTTTGTGCATCGACAGCGCGTCCGCTTCGTGACGGTACCGTAACAACGGGTGTCCGGAGAAGTAGAAGCCAAGACGTTCACGTTCGGCTGCGAGCAGATCTTTCGCGCTCATTTCGGGTGCGAACGGCATTTCGGGACGTGGTAGTCCGCCTTCGTCATCATCATCATGGCCACCAAACAGGCTGACCTGCCCACGCGCTTTTTCCTGTTGGATCTGCTGACCATACGCAAGGGCCATATCAAGCGCCTGAAACTGCTGGTTTCGATGGCCCTCAAGGTTGCTCGTCGCTCCAGAAAGGACCAGGTTTTCGAGCACTTTTCGGTTGACGATCCGGCTATCGATTTTGCCAGTCAGATCGAACAGATCGCGGAAGGAACCGCTGGCATCTCGTACGCCCAGGATATTCTGGATTGCACCCGAACCAACTCCTTTAATCGCAGTCAAGCCAAAGCTGACTTCGCCATCGTTGGTGACGGTGAAGTCCTCCTCAGATGCATTGATGTTGGGCGCCTGAACGTTTATCCCCATGCGCCGACATTCTTCGAGGAAGAGGACGACTTCGTCCGTATTGTCCTTGCGCACGGTCATCGATGCCGCCATGAACTCAGCGGGGTGATGCGTCTTCAGATAACCGGTCTGGTAGGCAACGAGGGAATATCCCGCCGCGTGCGATTTGTTGAAGCCGTATGCGGCGAACTTGTCAATCAACGCCCAAAGCTCATTGGCTTGTGACTTGTTGAGGCCGGATTCCTTACACCCTTCGATGAATTCCGGCATCATCTCATCCATCAACTTCTGTTTCTTCTTCCCCATCGCCCGGCGCAGCAAATCGGCTCGACCGAGACTGAAGCCGGCGATCTGATTCGCAATCTGCATCACCTGTTCTTGATAGACGATAATACCGTAGGTTTCATCGAGGATAGGTGCCAGCTTCGCGTGCAGGTATTGAACCTTCTGGCGTCCGTGCTTACGATTGATGAAGTCGTCGATGTTCGCCATTGGGCCGGGACGATACAGCGCGTTCATAGCGATCAGGTCTTCTAAGCGCTCCGGCAGTAGCTTGCGGAGGTTGTCACGCATGCCGCCGGATTCAAACTGGAAGATTCCGATGGTGTCACCACGGGCAAACAGCTCGTAGGTCGCTTTGTCGTCGATAGGGATATTATCCAACTCGAGCTGCACACCCTTCTTGCGCATCAGGGTGAGGGTGTTCTCGAGGATGGTCAACGTCTTCAGCCCGAGGAAATCAACCTTGAGCAGTCCCAGCGCCTCGGAGATGTTCATGTCGAACTGGACTACCGCTCCCTCTTCGCCGGCACGACTCAGCGGAGCAAGTTCGGTGATCGGCTCAGGGGTAATGATCACTCCGGCGGCATGCACACCCTGGTTGCGGACTGTCCCTTCGAGAACCAGTGCGCGTTCCATCAACTGGCGGTACTCCGGACGTGAGTTGATCAACTCCTTCAACTCGGAAACATCATTCACAGCTTTGTACAGCTTTGGCACTTTGCCTTGCACGGCATCCGGAATCAGCTTGGCAATAGCGTTAACCTCGTCCAACGGTAACGCCATCACCCGACCCACATCCCGCACCACACCCTTGGCCAGCATGCGACCGTAGGTAATGATCTGCGACACGCAGTCTTCACCGTATTTCTGGCGCACATATTCAATGACTTCGCCGCGACGCGCGTCGGAGAAGTCAACGTCGATGTCTGGGTAGGATTCGCGTTCCGGATTGATGAACCTTTCGAACAACAGGTTGTAACGCATCGGGTCGATATTCGTTATCCCGATGAGGTAGGAAACCAACGAACCAGCCGCGCTGCCGCGTCCCGGACCGACCGGGATGTCGCGCTCCATGGCAAACACGATGAAGTCGCGCACAATCAGGAAATACGAGGACAGATGCTTGGTCTGGATGATGTTGAGCTCAAACTCCATCCGTTCGTAGAGATCATCGGTAATGTTCTCATACCGCTTGGGCAGACCTTCTTCGCAAAGCTGACGCAGGTATTCAAAATCATCCTTTGCGTCCGCACTCTCAGGAATCTTGAATTCCGGGAAGTGCTTCTCACCGAACTTGAGTTCGAACTCAACCTTGTTCGCGATCTCAATGGTATTGCTGATCGCTTCCGGATGGTCGACGAATAAGGTTGCCATCTCATCGGAAGTCTTGAAGTAGTACTGGTCATTCGGTAGACGCGGACGTGATGGGTTGTTCAGGTCGGTTCGCATGCCAACGCAGCGCAGAATGTCGTGCGCTTCGGCGTGTTCCTGTTTCAGATAATGCACGTGATTGCTGGCGACCAGCGGGATACCCAGTTGCTTACCAAGTTCAATGTGGAATTTGTTGTTGCGAGCTTCATCCTCGAGACCGTGGTCCATCAATTCGAGATAGAAGTCATCGCCAAACAGTTCGCGGAGATACAGAACACGGTTCCGTGCTTCATCCTCGTTACCCAGCGCTAGCAGACGGTTAGGATGGCTCAACGGCGATCCGGACAGGCAGATGATTCCGTCTTTGTGTTTTTCAAGGATTTCATAGTCGATACGCGGCTTGTAGTAGAATCCTTCCAGGTAGCCCATGGAACTGAGCTGCATCAGGTTCTTCCAGCCCGTGGTATTCTTCGCAAGCAGCGGCAAGTGGTAAAGTGTTGGAATGCGACCGTGCATGTCATGACCGAGTTTTTTTCGGTCACCCTCAACTACGTAAAATTCACAGCCCAGAATCGGTTTTACGCCCACCTTTTGCATCGCCCGGTAGAATTCCGGAGCACCGCAGAGGTTGCCGTAGTCCGTCAATGCGACCGCAGGCAGCTCCATCTTCTGAGCGGTTTCGGCCAGTTCCTTGATGTGGATAGTCGCTTCGAGGAAGCTGTATTCGCTATGAACATGCAGATGGGCGAAACTCATTCGAAAACCAGTCCTGAGTCTTGAGTTGTGAGTCCTGAGTTGAAAACAACATGCCCACGACATTCATGTCGTGGATAATACGCTTGGATACAGGCCACTTAAGTTCAGGCCCGTGTTTCTCGGGTGCGGCGCGCACCTTGCAAACGCGGATATACAGAACTTCGACATATCTGTCGTCGTCCTTCATCGCATATCCAAACCGGCTGATCACCCGCGTTTGCAAGCAAACACGGGCCTAGATACGGGTGACACTTTGGGGACAAAGTGTCCGTGTCTTTATTCGCTTTGACGTTCGATCACGGCACCGAGCGCCCGCAACTTGTCTTCCAACTTCTCGTATCCACGATCAAGATGATATATGCGACTGATGTGTGTCTCACCTTCAGCAGATAACCCAGCGAGAACGAGACACGCTGACGCGCGCAAATCGGTCGACATCACCGGCGCGCCCTTCAATATCGCCGGTCCCTGCACCTTGGCAACGTTTTCCTTCATTGTGACCTTCGCGCCCAGGCGTATTAATTCAGCTACGTGGGTGAACCGGTCCGGATAGATGGTGTCGGTCACGAAACTCGATCCGTTTGCAGTGGACATCAGCGCGATCCACTGCGCCTGCATATCGGTAGCGAAGCCTGGGTAGACCGCCGTCTCGACATCAACTGGTTTGAGCTCGCCGTTGCGGCGTACGCGTATGCCGTCTACGGTCACGGTCACATGCAACCCAGCCTCGACCGACTTGGCAATCACCATTGTCAGGTGCTCCGGTTCCGCACCCTTGAGCATGATCTCGCCGCCGGTCATCCCGACGGCTGTGAGGTAGGTTCCGGCTTCGATCCGGTCGGCTATCACCTTCTGTGACACAGGCTTCAGGTCACGATTCCCACGGATTCTTAACGTGCTGGTTCCGGTGCCGTCAATCGTCGCACCCATCTGCTGCAGCATACGAACCAGTGCGGTCACTTCCGGCTCACGGGCGACGTTGTCAAGCGTGGTTTCTTCCGGGATCGTCGCAGCGGCGAGTAACAGGTTGGCCGTCGCACCGACACTTGGAAAGCTGAGCACGAAGTTCGCGCCGTGGATGTTGGACGCGTCCGCGACGACATAGCCTTCGTCCAGCTCAATCACCACACCCATCGCCTCCAGACCTTTGAGGTGGATGTCAACCGGTCGCGGCCCCCACGCGCAACCACCTGGCAGGCTGACCCGTGCCTTGCCCAGCCGTCCGATCAGCGCGCCGAGCATGTAGAACGATGCGCGCATGGTCTTGACCAGCTCGTACGGCGCCGTGTCGCTGGTCATGTTGGCGGCGTTCAATGCCATCGATCCCGCGTCGAGGTCGTAATCGACTTCGAGGCCGACATATTCGAGCACACGCGCCATCGTGCGGACATCGACTAGTCGCGGAACGTTGGTCAGCGTTGTCGTACCTGGAGCAAGTACTGCGGCGGCCATCAAAGGCAGGGCGGCGTTCTTCGCCCCGGCGACGTGGACCTCGCCGTGCAGCTCATGGCCACCCTGTATGATCAGTTTATCCATGTCACTCTTCGGATTTCGATGCCCGCGGGAGCTGTGCTACCGCGGATGGAACGCAATTTGGGATAAACCGCGGTAGCACAGCTCCCGCGGGCATCTAACTAATTATCAACTCACGCGCCGCTGCGCGGCTGCCATCACTTATCTGTTCTCCGCCGAGCAGACGCGCGATCTCATCTACCTGTTCCGGGCTGCCGGCTTGCAACTCGCGAATCTCGACCTCGGTGCTATCGGGCGCCGTGCGTTTCTCGATCACGAAATGCTTGTCTGCCAAGCTGGCGATCTGCGGCAGATGCGTCACCAGTATCACCTGCCGGATCTTGCTCAGTTCTTTCAAGCGCAAGCCAACCTGACGTGCGGTCTTGCCCGAAATGCCCGTATCGACCTCGTCAAAGACCAGTACCGGTGGCAAACCCTCCGGTGGGCTCAACCCGCGCAGCAGCAACATCATCCGGCTCAGTTCGCCGCCGGACGCAACTCGTTGCAATGCCTTGGGCTCATGTCCCGGGTTGAATGAGATGCGGAACTCGAGCCGGTCCCAACCGTCCTGGCCGACGCGATGCGTGCCTGAACGTGGAAACTCGACCGCCTCGCCCTCTTCCTCTACACGTTGAATCTCGAAGCGGGGTTTCTCAACACCTACCGAGCGCAGTCCCTCCTCCATCCCAGTTTGCATTGACGGAAGGATCGATTTCCGGGCTGCGGACACGTTTTCGCAAGCTGCTTCCCATCGCTCTAGATGTTGCGCGTTCTCACGGTTCAGAGCATCCCGCTGCTTGAGCAGGTCCGCGCTGTCGTTTTCGCGGGTCCGCAACTCTTCCCATGTGCCGAGCAACGCCTGCATTGACCCACCGTACTTGCGGATCAGACGAATGAGCTGGCCGTGACGCTCACGAAGCTCGTCTAATCGCACCGGATCGAGCTGGATATCGTCACGCCGGTTCGCGAGATCGAGTGACACCTGACGCAGGATGTCCAACGCCTCGCTCAGCGCGGTCTGCTGGTCCTTTAACGAATCGTCTACGCGAGCCAGCGATTCGAGTTCCTGTACTATTCCTGCTACCCGGTCCGACACCGGTTCATCACCCTGATCGAGCTGATCCACCGCTTGTCCAAGACCAACAATCAGCGACTCCGCCCCTTCGAGCAGTCGGATCTCACGTTCGAGCTCATCCTCCTCATCAGGCTTCGGAGCGAACGCCTCGATTTCGGCGAGCTGATAGCTGGCCAACTCCTCGGTCTCTTTCATCCGGAGGATGCGTGCTTCAAGGGATGACCGTTTGCTTTTCAACTCTTGGTAGATCGAGTGCAGCTCGCGCAAATGTTCGACATCACGCTCCAATCCGGCGAAACGGTCAACGTGCTCAAGATGGGTTGCTGGGTTGAGAAGGGTAGCACCATCTCGTTGGGCAGTCAGTTCGATCCAACGGCGACCTTCCTCCTTCAGCGTGGTGATCGTGGATGAGTGATCATCGATCCGTGCTCGGGTTCGACCGTCCTTCCCCACTTCACGGGCGAGTGTTAGAACCGTTCCGTTCTGTTGGAACTGCGCTTCAACAATCGCTTTTCCAGTGTGAACGATGTCTGGATGAGCACGATCACCAAGAGTCAACGCAATCGACCCGATGAGAATGGACTTGCCCGCACCGGTTTCGCCGGTGATAACGTTGAGCCCTGTCCCGAACTGTAGTAACAGTTCATCAACCAAGGCAACATTGTTAATTTTCAACGAGTTAAGCAAGAAACCACTCCAGGATGGGCTGAAGGAAGATACACTCCAGATATGGAATCCCGCTCGCTCTGAGCGGCGGTTGATGGTGCTCGGAAGGGAATAAAGTTCTGAATCTTACAGGTCTGATATTTGTGAATAATCTAGAGTCGGCTCAAAATGAAACCCCTGTCCGAAACCGAACAGGAGTTTGCTGAATCGAAATGTGAATTGAAAGAGGTACTGCCGCACTCAGCCAGAGTAGTCGCTGAAATTTGCGATCAAATCAGCCATTGCTTTGTGCGCGCCTTCGAGATCGAGGGAATAGACACGCATATCCAGATAGCGCCCGTACGGATCCTTGATATGATCTTTGAAAGTCGCTTCACGAGTAAAGCCGAAATGCTTCAGCATCCGGATGCCTTGCACGTTTTCTTTCGTCAACTGAGCGTAGATTTTTTCGATTTTCAATGATTGGGCAAACGGGATAATCTCTTCAAACAATGCAGAAGCGATCCCGAACCGCCGATAATCAGGATGGGAGACAAAGACAACTGATCCGATGTGACGTGTCCACAAGGCTGGATTGTGATGCAGCGAAATCGACCCAATGATATCACCCTTGTGTTTGGCACTCAGGTAATATGCTCGACCATCTTCCATCAATCTTTTGACGAGTTTAGGGTGATTGGGAGAGTTGACATGCCAGGGTATCCTTGAGATCGCTTCGTCTTCCAACGAGGCGTACAACGTCATCAGGTCCTTGATGTCGGCCTGTTGCATAAGGTCGATCTCAATCTTGAGATGCTTTCGAATCTGCAGGGAGATTGGAAAGCGCTTGGTCTTCGTAGCCATTGTGTGCCTCCAGGGCGAGAGGGTTTTTGATCGCAAGATGGAAGGGCTTGGATATTCCGTCAAAGATCAGAAATCGACGCGTTTTCAGCACCAAATATCGCTCTATCATGCGCCGTAACATGCTGTTATGTTCAGAATACGAGTCCGAAGGGCAGTTGTCAATCGTCATGTGAAAGATTATGAGAGTTCTCGCAAAATGATACCCAAACCCTGACTCCGGAGTCATCAATTGGAACAATTTCATGTTTGGTTTTGTTTTGCGTTTGGGATTTTAACGTTGCATTTTACGGTTGTCGCAAATGGGGATCGCAAAACAAGAAGTTTCTGTTCTGGGGAACATTCAACTAGCATAGCCCGCCAAGCATGTCATCCCCTGATAATCGATCGATTTCTTTTTCTATAAAAATCAGCAGAAAAGTCTTGTTCCAGAGTTAGGGATACTTTTATGTTTATAATTGATAAGGACTTAACTGATTTGACATGGGAAGAGTTAGTGCGTACTATACCAGTAGTTTGTTTTGGATAATAACCATAACTTTGAGAAAAAAGTCCAGAAATCCCAAATGGCCGAGCCGTTGTTATTACCGGAGTTAGCCGTAACGAACACTTTAACATGTTGTTTTTTAACAAGTTTCTCGGAGCCAACTCTTCGAGACTAAAGTTGACAAGCGAGGTGTCTGACGATATCTTTGCCGCCCCGATGCAAAGCTCAATATCAGGTTGGAAAGTATTGAGTTTATGACTTCGGGCAGCTTCGCGGTAGTCAGAGGCACGAGTATCAGTTTTTACCTAGCGGATGAGGAGGAGATACCCATGAGCCCTACCGTCGAGATGTACGAACAGAGTATGCCGTCTTTAGATGAGATTGAAAGCGAACTCGAAACTTGGGAAGAGCGGATTAACAGTTGGGCGGACAGGATTCCTTGGAGCGAACCTGAACAACGTGGGAATGCTTTAACCACAGCCAAGTTTTTACGCAAGCTCGTAGCTGAGGCGTGGATTCATTTACTGGCGTGCCGCGCTCGTGGGGCAGATCCGATGGATGGTTCAGCTTTCCGTGCACGTCGGCTGTTCCGTCAGATCAACGAATACGCACCTGGTTTGATTGAAAAGATGGAATCTAGGTTACCTGAGTCGGTTCCCAGCATGGCAGCTGCTTGATTGTTTTCCGAACTGAATTGTGAGCAAGTACAAACCCCGCTTTTGCGGGGTTTTTCATGTTCAGCGGGTAATAACATGCGGACAGCCACCACGTCATCGTTTTTTCTTCGATAGAAATTCTTTTTCGATGATGTTAATTTTGTGGGCGAAATCTGCATCATCGCGAATCTTGTATCGGATTTGCCTTCGCATGTGAGCCACAGCGCTGCCCGATATACTCAACCGTTCACCCAGTTCACGGATTCCACCGTTTCCTATCAGATGACGCATGGACAACTCAACCAGGATCTTTCGTCCTTCATGACGGGTGCGTGGACGCACGAGTTCGCCCGTCTTAATATGGTATTCTGCGGCAACGATCCGTTTTAACCGATTAAATCGCAATCGCAATTCATACGGCGAGATTCCATTTTTCCGGCTGGACGTCGATGAAGATTGGCCTTTCCGTCCCCGTGCCCGTTCATAATGCTGTTCGATGAATTCATCCGAACCGAGCAGACTCATCGCCTTGATTCGGTCCAGCACATCTGGATCCTTACCAATCCGTTTCGCGCCCTGCATCGAGTGCCAGAACGGTGCTTCATCCGGTCGTCCAGGCTGCATGTGACCCAGTCGCCGTACAGCATCCCGACGATTGAACCATCCTGGAGTTTCAGTCTGCCCGCTATATATGGATAAAGATGTCCAGCGTGTCTTGAGAATCTCACCAATCCTTCGCGCTTCGCTTTCGTTGCTCCAGTGTCCCCCGATGACCGGCGCGAGGTGTACCCGTTGCAGCACCTCCTCGAACAGTGGTCCATCTTGAACCAGGATTGAGCGGTGCCGATCCCTGATGTGTGGGAGATCTCGAAAGTTCAGAGCCTTCAGGCGGTTGAAGTAGCCGGATTGGGTGCGATGGATGAAATCAGACAATGGAAGTTTACCAGCGCGGACGAACACAAGTGCCGAATGTGGCATCAATGCGAAGGCAAATACAGACACTCCATAGGCTTCCGACGCATCCCCAACACTCGCGAGAAACAGCTCCCGTTCCTCCTCGGACTGGAACAATTCCATGTCAGGACGAACGCGAATGTGCAACAGGTAAAGCGCACCGGGAATGTGTATGCGAACGGGACGTGCCATGGCGCCAAAGGTAGGTCATGAGGACGGCCCCAACAAGCGCTGATGTGATGAGAAGCAGTGCTCGTCGGAGAGTTATTCTGTTGTCTAATATTATGAAAACAGGGAACTTATAAAAGTTCCCTGTTACAATTATCCGTTTCGTAAATAAAGCTTATCCGGTAATCTCAAACATTCGTTCGAGTGCCAGATTGGATAGCTTGCGTGTTTCCTCATCGACAGTTATCTGCCAGCGGAATTTGCCTTCAGTAAGTGCCTGCAAGCTGTCACGCAGAGCCTCCGGACTGATCCGGAACATTGTCGAACACAAACAGGCATATGGCGCGAGGCTGTGGATCTCCTTTCCTTCTTTCGCCATTTCAGCACCAAGCCGGTTGACGAGGTGATTCTCGGTTCCGACCGCCCACTTCGTTCCTGCCGGTGCTTCACGGATCGTCTTCAAAATTCCACCAGTTGATCCGGAATAATCGGCTTTCTGCACGACCTCAAAGCTGCACTCCGGGTGAACGATGATCTTAATGTCGGGTTCACGATTGCGCCACACATCCGCATGTTCTGGCTGGAAATGCTGGTGTACACTGCAGTGCCCACGCCAGAGAAGGATACGTTTCTGCTTGATAGTCTCAGTGTCATGCCCACCGAGATCTTCCTCCGGGTCCCAGACGATCATCTCATCAAGCGGAATGCCGAGGTCGAAGGACGTGTTCCGCCCGAGGTGCTGATCGGGGAAAAAGAACAGCTTTTCGCCTCGCTCAAGGGCCCATTTGATGATCTTGTGCGCATTGGATGAGGTGCAGATTGTGCCGCCGTGTTGGCCGACGAAAGCTTTGACTGCCGCTGTCGAATTGATATAGGTGACAGGAGTGATCTTCGATGTGTCGTAGAACTCGCCGATCTGTTCCCACGCGTGTTCGATGTCGTCGATATCTGCCATGTCGGCCATGGTGCAGCCGGCGCGTTTGTCGGGCAGAATTACGCTCACATCGTGTGGAGTCAGCATGTCTGCAGTTTCGGCCATGAAATGAACGCCGAGGAAGATGACATACTTCGCATCATTCACTTTCGCCGCAAATTGGCTGAGCGCAAGACTATCACCGCGCTTGTCCGCGAACTGGATTACTTCATCGCGTTGATAATGATGTCCTAACAGCACAAGATCCTTGCCCAGTTGAGAGCGCAATTCACGGATCTCATCCAGCAGTTGCGTCGAAACAACCGGGTCGCCCATCTGGGTGACTTCTGCAATCGGTTGTTCGGGATTCCAGCGGACTTCCATTTTGGGAGTCTGTATCGCCATCCGAGTGTTTCCTCAGGAGCGGTTCACGTTTGATTTGCACAAGGTAGAGCGGAATATAACCGGTTCAACCCGCCCGTACTTGATTCAACGCAAAGGTCTCACGAGTCCCTGCTACAGTTTAGATTTTAAACGTTTAACCCATGACAACGTTTCCAGATAGCAGCCAATCAGGGAGCAGAATTTGGACCATATGGCGGAGGTTGTGGATGCTGTAAGTTAGTTAATCGCCAGGCTTTCATTTTAATCCAGCGGTTGTGGTGTCGGACCGAATCCAGCGGCAAAGCTTCCACACTGGCGAATCGTGGGACGAAGTGTTTATCCGGATCGATGTTATAGCGCTCCTGGGTGATGAATACGCCGGACCAACCTTCATACCACGGTTCCGGTGCCCACCATGCGAACATGTGCGGATCAGAGGTATTGAGCATCACAATCTCATGCTGCCCTCGGTCTGCCCACGCCAATTCTCCGGCGGTGAACCATTTGTGCGCAAAGATGATGTCATTTTCATGCAGTTCACCTGATTGTTCCAACTCATCGATAGCAGCCCTCCACCCCGCCGGATCAAGGGTCGGATCAGCTTTTGGTTCAAGCGGAATGAATCCAGACGACGCCTGGACGACCACCAGCACGACCAGGAGCAGGTTAATGCCGACTGCGATCATAGTGTTGCGTTGCACCCGGACAGTCCATGCAAACCCACCTGCCGCGAGCACAAACGCCGCGACATAGCCCGGCATGGTCCAATGTGGCAGGATACCGCGCGTCAGACCGATCAGCGTCATTCCTACGACCGGCGTAAGGAAAAACGCGACCAGCCAGCGGTCTGAACTGCCGCTGTGAGCCATGAGCTCTGAGCTGTGAGTAGAACCTCTACGGCGGAACACACCCCAGAACAGCACCACCGCCACCCACGGCGTCAGATACCCTATCTGACCACCAATCGCCTGCCCGATCAGATCAAATCTTAGACGCAATTCGCCGCTGGTTCCCTTTCCGAACTGTTCGGCGAATGATATCCATTCGTTGTTGGCGTTCCACCAGATCGTCGGCGCGAACACGAGCACAGCGATGACCAGCGCGAAATACAGCCGCCAGTCCAGCCACCAGCGTCGCATCTGTTTGTCATATATGGATGCAACAACAAGTGATGCTGGGAGCAGAACAGCGTGATACTTGGCGAGCAACGCGAGCCCCACGAGTACCCCGAGCAGCGCGAACAAGCCCGTTCTTTGTATCATTGACAAGCCCGAATCAGTAAGGCCCGTGTTTGCTCGCAAACGCGGATCATCGTCGGGTGTCTCGGGTTGATCAGGTGGCTCGGGTTGTCTCGCAACCCGGGTATCGTCAGCAATTCCCGACTTGCTGGCAAGTCGGGACAAACTGTCATGACGCAACTGTTGGGCGACAACCAGCGCCCACACCCACGCGAATAACAAAGCGTTATCGGGCAACACGAATGCGCCTGCCCCGACTAGAAAGTACGGGGATGCGTGAATCAGAATGAGTGCGAAACGGGCGGCGTCACGGTTGTACAACCGTCCCGCGAGCAAGTACACACCCGGCAGTGTCAGTGTGTACAATAGCACTGCGCCCAAACGAAGCGAGAATGGACTCCATGCCACGGACGTCAGTCCGTGGAAGATCCAGCTTCCAAGTCCTGAGATAATCGCAACCGCTGGCGGATGGTCGAAATAACCCCAGGCAAGGTTGCGTGCGAACAGGTGGTAGTAGGCTTCGTCAAAGCCCGGCCCGACGAGCGCGGACATCAGCAGACGCACAATAAGAGACGTGGCGAGAACCGTCAGTGCAAGACGATCGCGGAAAAAGGTGGTAAGTGTGACGGATTCAGCAGGCATGGCACAAGGTACAGCTGGACCCCAAGGCCCGCAACCGGGTTCGTTGAAGCGGGTCTTGCTGGTGGACGACAATGATCGTTACGCGAAAGCGATCACCGAAGACCTGATCAGGCGAGGTGTGGAAGAGGTCGTACGTGCAGTGAATGCAAAGGAAGGCGTAGAAATGCTGCGTCTCAGCGGTGAGGAGTTTGACGGCGTAGTCAGCGATATCTCAATGGAACACCAGATCAGCGGGTTGAAGGTGCTGCGCGTCGCGCGTGGCATTCACAAGAACTCGGCTTATCATGAAAAACCGCTGATGGTCGCCTGTGCGACAACTGGACTCGACTCACCCGTCGGATTCGCGATCAACAATTTCCTGCTTGGCAAGATATTCCGCTGTGACTTTTTGATTCCGAAGCGTCCGATCAAGCGTGACGGCAAGATCATCTGGATTCGTGGTGCTCATGTGTGGGAGTAGGATTATAGGTTTGTCATCCTGACCGTGAAGGATCTCACATTCATCCATCCAATGTACTCCAGTGGTCGTTTTTCTGTAATTCCGTAAGGATGAAAATCTTGTTTCCAGTCCTCCGAAGTCTTACGCGGTTTCAAGTTTCGATTCACTTCCGATTCCCTTATCTTCCCCGCTTCAGCATGTGACAAAGATTTCAACCGTTGAGGTAACTTGTATATTATAAGCAAGTTACCGTACACATCAGCCATAGATACACAAAACCTGAGAGCCTCCTCGTGAAGAACGATTCTGCCCGCACCATGACGCGTAATCTCGGTTCCGCCCTTGTCAGTGTGTTGTGCCTGGCATTCGCATTCAATCTGTTAACACCTGTTTCGAGCTTGGCTGAAAAGAATCCGCCATCCATTCATTTCTTCATGATCGGTGACAGCCTGGTCGCGGACTCGGTGATCCAGTTAGACGACGTCGACTTCAGTGTCGAACGGTTGCCATTTTCCACCATGTTCTCGTCCCGTCAGGTGGAAAGTCTGACGCGTGCCGAGTTCAGTGGCATGGTTGCCGGATCGGCGGAAGAGTTGCTTGCCACGGTTCCGGGGATTGATCTGCGCAGCCGTGGTGGGCAGGGTGTACAAGCCGACCTGGCGATGCGTGGCGGCACGTTTGAGCAGACACTCGTCCTGCTGGACGGTGTCCGGATTAACGATCCGCAGACGGGACACCACAACATGGACATCCCGGTATCAGTTGATGATCTGGAGCGGGTAGAGGTGCTGCGTGGGCCGGGATCCACCCTTTATGGACCCGGCGCATTCTCGGGCGTGGTTAATTTCATCACGCGTCGTGGTGGGCCATCGCGGATAGATGTGTCTGCCGCTGGTGGTGAGCATGGTCTGTACGAATACGCCGGCGCGGGGTCATTCAACACGGGCTTGATTTCGCATCGCCTTTCGGCAGGGACCGTAGCATCGGATGGCTTCACCGACAACACGGATTTTGAGACGATCAACGCGTTGTACACAGCTCGTGCCGCAGGCCACGTGGGTACTATCGATTTAACCACAGGTTGGACTCAAACGGACTTTGGCGCAAACTCGTTCTACATGGCAGATCCGATGGAGCGAGAGATAACTGAAGCGATGTTTGGATCTTTGAGTATGCGCAAGACATGGAAGCGGGCAGCGTTTGAACTGAATCTGCATGGCCGTCGTCACTTCGACGAGTATGAGGGTGACTATGCCCTTCCCGATGGATCTCTATACCCCATCCACAACAAACACCGTTCAGACACCTATGGGACACGTGCCAGTGTGATGTTCGCGTCAGTTGCGGGGCTGAGTACCGTTGGTATGGACATCAGTCAGGAAGAACTCAGAAGTAGCAACATGGGTGATATTGACCGCGCCCTCGGTGGCATACTAATTGAGCAAACCTTCCCACAGTTCTTCGGATTATCATCAACAGTGACAGGCAATCTCTACCATCACGGTGACTACGGCTGGCACGCATGGCCTGGTCTGTCCATTTCGCATGAGCTGGGCGCGGGATTCCGTGCTTCCGGATCGGCTGATTACTCGTTCAGGACGCCATCCTACACCGAACTCTACTACCGTGATCCCAACTTCGAATCCGATATGGAACTTGATCCTGAACGCGCGATTCTGTGGGAAGCTGGCATCAGCTATCATACTGGTATACTGCGTGCGAACACGACTGTCTACCAGCGATACGGACGCGACTTGATAGACTGGGTGCGTGAGTCGCCTGACGCAGCATGGCAGGTGATGAACCACACCGAAATGACAACCAGCGGTGTCGAATTGGATTTGACATGGCAATTATCAGATGTTCCGGTTCTGGAGACAATACGCACCGGCGTATCACGCATCGAGAACGATCGTGAATTGAACGGTCTTGAATCACGATACGCGATGACTTATCTGCGGACACAGGGAACATTGCAGCTAGGGCTGTTGATGCCGGGTCAGGTGAACCTGTGGTTGACTGGACGGTACAACGACCGCATGGAGTATGACGATTACTTCACTTTGGACGCCAGGATCGCGCGCACATTCGGAGCGGTGGACGTTTATGTTCAGGGTAGTAACCTGACTGATACGGATTACGAACAGTACGTTGGCGTACCAACGCCGGGCCGTTGGGTGAAGGCAGGGATCAAGACTGGGATTGAGTTGAAGTGAACAATAGATGCTAGACTACTCTTGCCCGTGTTGGCTATGCCAACGCGGGTAATCTGATTTGTTCTCCCGCCATAGCCACTTGCCCCGGCTTCACGAACCCGGGGCTACTTAGAATCCACCCACTTTTTCCAGCGCGGCTTTGGTGAAGTCATCATCCGTGTAAGGCACATCGAAGGTGATCTCGGTGATCTCGAAGCGGGTCCATTTGTCTTCGGTGAGGTGGGAACGGATCATAGTACTTACCGGGAACCAACGGTCGCCGACCGCTTCCATCCGTTCGACGAACATCTCCTTGATCGGGTATTGGGACGCGTCGTAGTTCATCACCCGTGTCGCGATCTCGCGTTGCTTGTCGATGCTGATCTCGCGGTACGGGTAGGACACAGTCATGTCCTTTGCTTCCATGCGAATCAAGACAGTGCTGTCGGTTTCAGTAACGATTGACGCGTTATAGGTTTCGGCCCACGATGACGACTGGGTCATATCCTCGTACGACATGTCCGACCCCTGCACACCCTCACGCAGCATATGGCCTTGTACAAGCATCGTGCGATCTACCCGCGGGAAGTAGATCCACAGTTGGTCGTCCCGGCGCAGGTAACGTGTCCCGGCATCACGTGCCGGTTCCACATATTCGACCAGTGCAAACTTGTCGCCGACGGTGTGACCTTTCATGCTGAAGCTGCGTTCCTGCCCGGACGGCAGGTGCACGGTCATCACAGAGGTGTAGACTGCGGAATCCAGTACCTGGTTGCGATCAACAGCGTACATCCAGTCCATCGCGGTTCGCTGCGCAAAGCTGAGTGATGAAACGAACATCAGCAGGGTCAGGGTGAGAATTATCAGCCGCAGGTTCATATCAATGACTCCTCAACGCCTTCGCGGGTTCGAGGCGTGCGGCGACACGTGCCGGATACCACGCTGCCATAATCGCAACGATTAGTCCAAGCAAGCTTGCACGCAGACCAGTGAAGATATTGGCCTTCGGGTAGAACACCATGTTCATCGGGATGTCTATATGCTTGACTATCTCGGTGAAATCGATTCCCTTGTGCCCGAGCCATATCGACACAACCATCCCGCTGACTAAACCGATGAAAGTACCAACGATTCCGACCAACGCCGATTCAGTAATCACCATCCGTGTAATCGTCCTGCGGTCGAATCCCATGGCCCGTAGTGCACCAATCTCACGGGTACGTTCCATGACCGACATCAGAACAGTGTTCACGACGGTAGTCAATGCGATGATCCCCAGCAGACCCATCATGATCACAGAGAACACACGAGCCGGGCCCATCATTTCATACATCGATCCGTATTCCTGCCATGGCACCGCGACAACGTCCACGAACCCGGCAGCGTTGATCGCGTCCTGGAGTTCAGCCGCGACCGGGATGGCAGCTTCCATGCCGCCGTCCAACGCGATGGTGATTTCAATCGCCCGGTCTTCCATCGCGAGTTGGTATTGGGCTGGTGCGAGGGGAACAAAGAAGGTTCGACGGTCAAGCATCGAGATCCCGCTGCGAAATATGCCGGTGATGGTGTACACACCCGGTCCGAGTCCGCCATAGGACGATGATGCAACGAAGAACAGCTCATCTCCGATTTTAAGCCCGAGCTTTTCAGCCAGCTCACAGCCGATCATGGTTTCTTCAGCGCCGTCAGCCGGGACGCGGCCCTCGCTGACCCATTCATCCAGTTCCATCAAGTCATGTTCACGGGAGGGTGTCACTGCCGTACCCAACGCTGGAATCGCTCCCTCTTCCCCATCGAGCAGGACACCGAAACGGATCCGTGGGCTGACCTGCTTGATACCGTCGACCGACTCGATCACGCTTAGCATGCTGTCCACATCGCTTAAGCCATCGTCGAGCGGGATCAAGCGAACTCGATCCACCGCCATCTGCGGTATGACCTTTACATGCCCGGCTTCGATGCGCACGTATGATTCGAAAAAGCCCTCGTACGCTCCAACCATATATGCGTCCATGAATGTGGCGGCTGCGACCGCGATTGCGATGGCAAACATGGTCAGCAGCGAACGTCCAGGCCGTCGTCTTGTGTTACGTAATGCGAGATGAGTCAGGCTCATAACTGGCCCTCCCGCAGGGCGCGGACTACTTCGCCACGTTGGGCACGATGAGCTGCAGACCAACTGGCAAGCGCGGTCAGAATCAGGCCGAACAGCGTAGCGGTGACGAGGTTTGTCATGTGCAGGCTGGGGTAGAACGCGGTCGCGATCGGAATCCCGGTTTCCATGTCTTCGTAAAGCGCGAGGCTGATGCCGACGTTGTTCAGCCAGATCACAAGCGCGCTGCCGACAATCAGCGCCAGTCCGCAGGCGAGCAGTCCGATGCTGATGCCTTCGAAGAGGAACAGGCGACCGATCATCGACCGTTCGAAGCCCATCGCACGCAACGCACCGATTTCCTGCGTGCGTTCGTGGACGGCCATGATCATTGTGTTCGAGACAGCAACGGCAGCGATCAAGGCCAGTATCGCGACAATCACTCCGAACGAGACCCGTCGAATTTGCATGATGGACAGAAAGCCCGCAGCGGCTTCTTCCCATGTCTGCCAGTCAAGGTCGAAACCGTGCTGCAACAGCGATCCACGCAGCTCGTCCGCGTGTTTGTAATCATTGCTTAGAACGGCCAGCTCATTTGCAGAATCATCAATCAGTGCCAACTCCTGGGCATCCGCAAGGGTGAGGTAGACGCTGTGTCCATCAACTGTCGGATGGCCGGTGCTGAGGATACCGATGACAGGCAAGCGTCGCGAGTTCAATGCGCCAGGCGCGCTGCGTGCGAAGACTGTTGCCCGGTCGCCCACGGATATCTGCAAGTCTTTCGCCAGCTTCCGTCCAATCAGCATGCCTTTCTGTTCTCCGAACGACTCACCGGACTGGATCTCGTCAAGGGTGGCAAACACTTCGCGATCACGCACTGGTTCAATCCCGATGATGTCAATGAACGCTTCTTCCTTGCCGAATATCAGCTGCCCGGGAATGTGCAGGCGTACTGTGGTTGTAACATCGAACTCACTAGCAACAGCGTTGCATAACGAATCGGCGTGGTCGAACAGTTCGTCGAGAGTGCGGAAGGTGTCGTCATCGAGGTAGCCGTGCGGGTATCCGCGCAGGTGGGCGGTTTCGTAGTCCATGTAGCTATCGAGCGCCTGATCGGTGAGACCGTCCAGCATCGCGTACGCGACGATCATCACTATCAGCCCGAGGGTCAGGCCGGTGACGGTCAACGCGGTGCGACGTTTATGGCGTCGCAGGTTACGCAGCGCGAGGCGCAGTGCGATCAGTGTTGTACGCATCCGTCTACCATTTCGATGACGGTGTCCACACGTTCCAGCAGGCGCGGGTCGTGTGACGCGAACACGAACGAGACACCCAGTTCATCCCGCATCTGGTTCATCAGATCGACGATAGCCATGCCGGTGGAACCGTCCAGGTTGGCGGTGGGTTCGTCCGCGAGTATGATCGGGGGGTTCTTGACCAGCGCCCGCGCAACGGCGATCCGTTGCTGCTGGCCGCCGGAAAGTTGGGTCGGTTTACGGTGTTCCATGCCCTCGAGGCCAACGCGGTGCAGCATCTCCATCGCCCGTTTCTTGCGTTCGGATGCTGATATGCTGGGCAGTATTTCCAACGGCAGCGCGACATTTTCCGCGGCTGACAGAACAGGGACGAGGTTGAACTGCTGGAAGACGAAGCCGATTCTCTCGCGGCGCAGACGGGTGCGTTCTCTATCGCTGAGATCTTTAAGGTGATGCCCGGCAACGGTAACATCGCCCTTGTCCGGAACATCCAGAGCACCGATCATGTTCAGCAGCGTAGTCTTGCCTGATCCGGACGGACCCGCGACGGAGACAAAGGACGCTGATTCGATGTCCAGCGATACATCGTGCAATGCGCGAACCCGACCCTGGTTGTAGGTCTTGGTCACGTCCCGAATCGTAACGACTGTATCATTCACTCGTCATCGTCCTCCGCGTCACCCATTTCCATCTCAGCGATACGATTCTTGATCAACTCTTCGATGTCAAGCATTTGCACGCTGCCGTCCACGTAGCTCGTCAATTCCATCGACAGTTGTTCTTTCATGTCTTCGATCGCGCGCACGGTCGAACTGATCACCCGGCATTGACGCAGGGTCACGTCCTTCAGCTTCGCGACCAGCTCCGGGTTGTCTTCCGGGGTGATCTGGGCACCCATTTCGATGCTCGCGACCGCGTTGTTGATGTAGTGCGCGATTGTGACCAGAATGGTCTCATAGGTTCGGCGGCGGACCTTTTCGCCCAAGCGTTCACGGGTCTGACGTTCCAGTTCCTGCAGACGAAGTGTGTTACGCACCCGTGCGACCAGTTCATTGGGGTTGTACGGTTTGGTGATATAATCGACCGCGCCCAGCCCGAGGCCGGTGGTTTTACTCTCTATGTCGCTGCTGGCGGTAACGAAGATGACCGGGATGTCTTCCGTCTCTTCGTTCTTAAGCAATTGCTGGTACAGGGTGAAGCCGTCAATATCCGGCATGCGAATGTCGAGCAGAATCAGGTCAGGATGGTAGGTTTTGATCTTAGCCATCCCCTCTCGTCCGCCACGTGCGGTGATGGTCCTGTACCCAGTCCGTTGCAGGGAACGTTCGGCGAGTTCAAGGGCGAGCGGTTCGTCGTCGATGGCGATGATCAGCGCGTTCTCTGACGTGTCCTGTTTGTCGTTTGCTTCGGGTGGATTCACCGTGTTCATGGAACCTCGGCTGGTGGGATTTATAGATGGTAACGGGTTTCACAAAAGGTACGGGATTGCCTTGGAGAAGACAAATGTGGCCCGACTTGCTGCGCCAAGTCGGGTGTCCTGGTTATTGTGGTGTGAAACCCGGGGCAGGCCCCGGGCCACCCGTAGTCGTACACATATACCCCTGTTGGGAGTGTCCAACAGGGGCATGAAAGGTGTCCCCAGCCTACGCAAACAGGGAATACGCCCGCTTGAGGGATTCGACCAGGGTGTCGATATCGTCGGTGGAGTTGTACAGGTAGGCGCTGGCGCGGACAGTGGACGAGCACCCGAACGCTTCGACCAGCGGCTGCGCACAGTGGTGACCGGTGCGGACCGCGACGCCGTCCGCGTCGAGCAGTTGCGCGATGTCGTCAGGCAGAACGCCACGCACGTTGAATGAAAAGACGGCTGTGCGATCCTCTGCCGTCGGAGGACCGTACAGCGTTACGAACGGCAGCTCACCCAAGCGTTGCAGGGCGTACGCGGACAGCTCGGCCTCGTGATGCGCGACATTGTCCATGCCCAGTTTGTCGAGATACTCGAGGGCTTCGTGGAAGGCGATCACGCCTGCGATATGCGGCGTTCCCGCCTCGAACTTGTGCGGCAGCCCAGCGTACGATACGTCGAAGTAGCTGACCCGTTGGATCATCTCGCCGCCGGTCATCCACGGACGCATTTCATTCAGCAGATCGTACTTGCCGTACAGGACACCAACACCGGTCGGGCCGAGCATCTTGTGTGCGGAGAATGCGTAGAAGTCAGCGTCCAGATCCTGCATGTCGATGGGCAGGTGGGGCGCAGCCTGGGCGCCGTCAACGACGACATGTGCCCCGATCTTGTGTGCGGCTTCAGTGACCGCCTTGATGGGGTTGACTGTGCCGAGGACGTTGGACGCATGCCCGATGGCGACCAGCCGCGTATTCGGTGTCAGCGACTTCTCCAATGACTTTAAGTCCAGCCGGTACTCGGAGTCATAGTCGATATATGAGAGCTCGAATCCATGCGACTTGGCGAGCCTGATCCAGGGGACGAGGTTGGCGTGATGCTCCATGCGGGTGAGCACGATCCGTTCGCCTTCGTGCATGAACTTCTCCGCCCAGCAACGTGCGACCATGTTCAACGATTCGGTCGTGCCACGTGTGAAGACAATCTCCTCACGACGGTTGGCGTTGATGAATGATGCGACTCGGTCACGTGTCCGTTCAAACGCTGCGGTGGTCTCGTTGGCGAGGGTGTGCGCGGAACGGTGGACATTGGCATGCAGAGTCTGCCCGACTTCGCGTTCCCGGTCGATGACCTGACGGGGACGTTGCGCGGACGCGGCGCTATCCAGATAGACCAACGGATGGCCGTGAATCTCGCGTTGCAGGATCGGGAAATCCTTGCGGATCACATGCGCGTCAATTGTCGGGGCTGCTGCTTGCATCAAACACCTCTCTCAACCACGGAATAACAGTGATTACCACGGAATACACGGAACACACGGAAGAAAGAAACTACCGGGTTAAATCTTGTAATAACTACCTCTAGTGAACGAGTGTAAACAGGGTCATTGGGTTTTACCAAAAGAACTTGCTTTTCAGTTTCCGTGTATTCGTGTGATTCGTGGTTCACACTTCTACGAAGATTCGTCCATCTTCCACTTTAGTCTCAAATGTCGCCAGGCCGAAGACTGCCGGCATACGTGTCGCTTCACCGTTGCGCAGGTCGAAGCGGGCACCGTGACGATGGCAGCAGACCTCGTGATCGTCCACTTCTTCCCCGTCCAAGTCGCCGCCGTCGTGCGTGCAGTATGCGCTGACCGCACGTATCTCGCCTTCGTCATTGGCCAGCAGGATGCGCTTCCCGCCCGCGTCCACAATCTTGATAGCATTCGTTGCCAGCTCTTCAACCGGCATCACATCAATGAAGCTCGCCGCCATCTAGCGGTCCTCCATCAGTTTGGTTAGCAGATTGTCGCGTGCGATTTCCTGGTACGCTTGCGGCACTCGTTCGAGCACAGCTTCGTAATAACCGGCGAGGATGATGCGCATCGCTTCGTCGCGTTCGATACCGCGACTCTCGAAATAGAACAGCTGCTCTTCCTCGAGCGGTCCGACGGTTACGCCGTGCGAACACTTGACGTCGTCGTTGACTATCTCCAGCTCCGGAATCGACTCGACATGGGCTTCGTCACTCAGCAACAGGTTGCGGTTCTCCTGGTACGCTTCGCAGTTCGCGGCGTGTTCGTCGATAGCAATCAGGCCGGTGTAGGCCGCCATCGACTTGTCCCGCAACGCGACCTTGTAGAGCAGGTCGGAGAATGTTTCGCCGGCGGTGTGATGGTGACGGGTGTGCGTGTCGAAGTGCTGCTCCCTGTCGCCTAGCAACAGGCCGGACCAGCGGCTGTTCGCGCCCTGTCCGGCGAGTTCGGTTGCCCAATTGACCTTGGCAAGACCAGCCCTGTACGACAGGCCGGTGCTTTGCAGATCGGCGTCACGACCAACCTGGTTGCGTTGCGTCAGGAACAGACTCTGAGTGTTCGGCACTCTCACGCTGGTCACGTATTTGACTCGTGCAGCATCATTGACAAACAGCTCGACCACCGAGTTGATCTGGCCCGTTTCTTTGCAGGTGCCGGAGTATTCATCAACGATAGTGACTTCCGCATTCTTGCCAACCACGATCAACAGCCGTGCGACGAACAATCCGGTTTCCACCAGACGATTAAGCACGATCGGCTGTTCGAGAGTGACATTGTCCGGTATGTGCAGGAACAGACCGTTCTGGGTCATCGCGAGGTTCAGCGCTTCGAATTTGTCGAACGTGGGACCGACCAGCTTCGCGAGATGATTCTGCACCAGATCTGTATGTTCCCGGGCTGCGGATGCGAGACTCGTAAGGATGACACCGGCATCTTGAGCTTCGTCGGTCAGCTCTGCACGGGCGAATCCTACCGCTGATTCAAGGCTTCGATCAGCGTGGTCGGGCATAAACGCCAGCGGATCAGTGTAACGCCAGAGGTGCTTCACACGATCGGGCATGGGCATATTCTGGTACGCATCCCATGCTTTGGATCGCAGATCGTACAGCCAATCGGCTTCACCGTCACGTTGCTTACGGAAGGTGGTTGTCTTCTCTATCATAGTTTCGTTAATGGTACTCATCGTTTAGCCAACGCTCCCTTCCATCTCAAGTTCGATCAGACGGTTTAGCTCAACCGCGTATTCCATCGGCAGCTCTTTCACGAACGGGTTGAGGAAGCCATTGACGATCAACAGGCGCGCCTCATCCTCGCTCAGACCACGGCTCATCAGGTAAAAGACCTGCTCTTCCGCCACCTTGGACACTGACGCTTCGTGCTCGATGGCAACCTTTTCGTTGTCGATCTCCATCGTCGGGTAGGTATCGGTGCGGGACTTGTCATCGAGCAACAATGCATCGCACTCGACATTAGCTCTGCTGTTGTCAGCGTTGGGATAAGCCTTGATCAGACCACGGTAGGATGACCGTCCACCGTCTTTGGATATGGACTTCGCTACAATCCGACTGGATGTGTTCGGTGCAGCGTGAATGATCTTCGCACCACTGTCCTGATGCTGCCCGTTGCCGGCAATAGCGACGGTCAGAACCTCACCCTTGGCACCTTCACCAACGAGGTTGATGCATGGGAACTTCATCGTCAGCTTGGAACCGATGTTGCCGTCCACCCATTCGACTGCGGCGTTCTTCTTCGCCACCGCCCGTTTGGTCACCAGGTTGTAAATGTTTGGCGCCCAGTTCTGGATGGTGGTATAGCGGATGTACGCGTCTTCCATCGCGATCAGCTCGACGACGGCTGAATGCAGCGAGTTAGACGTGTACACCGGAGCGGTACAACCTTCGATGTAGTGGACCCGTGCGCCTTTGTCGGCGATGATCAACGTGCGTTCAAACTGGCCCATGTTCTCCGCGTTGATGCGGAAGTAAGCCTGCAATGGCACGGTCACTTCGACACCGGGCGGGATGTAGATGAACGATCCCCCCGACCACACGGCTGAATTGAGCGCAGAGAACTTGTTGTCTTCGGGCGGGATCACGCTCGCGAAGTACTTCTTGACGATGTCTTCATGCTCGCGTAAACCGGAATCCATGTCGGTGAAGATGACACCCATGTCCGTGAGTTCTTGCTTCACGTTGTGGTACACAACTTCGGACTCGTACTGTGCGGAAACACCGGCAAGGAACTTCTGTTCGGCTTCCGGGACACCGAGTCGGTCGAACGTTTTCTTGATGTTATCCGGCACCTCGTCCCAAGTCTTACCCTGAAACTCTGCCGGTTTGATGTAGTAGTAGATGTCGTCAAAGTCGATCTGGCCCAGCAGCTCGGTGTTGCCCCAACGCGGCATCGGCTTGGCGTAAAATGTGTCAAGCGACTTGTGCCGGAACTCCCGCATCCACTCAGGTTCCTGCTTCATCCGGCTCATCATCTCAACGACTTCATGGCTCAGACCCTTCGCGCCTTTGTGGAAGTACTCCTCCGGGTCACGGAAACCGTACTTGGTCGCGTAGTCGGACCCGAGGTCATGCAGATCGGCATTCTGGCCGGTCTTAACGTCCGGCGTGATATCGTCTGTCTGTAGAATGTCTGGCATATCGTGCTCTCCCGTAGGAGTGTTTCTCTTGTAGCCCGGTTTCGTGAAACCGGGGTGTGGTAGAAATATGATGAAGTCCCCGGGTTCAACGAACCCGGGCTACGCGACCACCGTTTCTTCCTTCAGCCAATCATACCCGTGGTCTTCCAGCTTATGCGCGAGTTCTGGGCCGCCACTCTGGACAAACTTCCCGTCCATCAGCACATGCACGTGGTCGGGCTGGACGTAGTTCAAAATGCGCTGGTAATGGGTGACCATGAGGACGGTGTTATCGTCCCCGGCGACAGCGTTCACGCCTTTGCTGACGACCTTGAGGGCATCAATGTCAAGGCCGGAATCAGTTTCGTCGAGGATCGCGACTTTAGGCTTAAGCATCGCCATCTGCATGATCTCGAATCGTTTCTTCTCGCCACCGGAAAAGCCGTCATTCACAAACCGGTCAGCAAACTCTTTCTTCATATCGAGCAATTCGAATGCGGCATTCAGATCTTTGCGAAAGCGGCGCAGAGTGTCAGGCGAATCACCGTGACGCGCTTTCATCGCGGAACGCATGAACGCGGTCACACTCACCCCCGGCACCGCCATCGGGTACTGGAACGCGAGAAACAGTCCGGCAATCGACCGCTCTGACGCGCTCATCTCGAGCAGGTTCTGCCCGTCGATCAACACCTCGCCTGAGGTGATCTCGTAGGCCGGGTGACCGGCGAGCGCGTTGGCCATGGACGATTTCCCCGACCCGTTCGGTCCCATGATCGCGTGCTTTTCACCCCGGTTCAGCGTTAACGAAACGCCTTTCAAGACCTCAATCCCCTCGACCGTGACATGCAAGTCCTTGATCGACAACAGGGGTGTTTGTTTACTCATCGTGGTTACTCCGTCTATCGTTTCTTTTAAAGTCACTGTGATTCTGTGGTGGAGCTATCGAGTTGTTGCTTGACCATAGCCATGATGTTCAATACCGAACCTGCGCTGGCCTGAACCAGATCGGCGAGCGTGATCTGATCGAGAAGACTTGTTATTAACATGTTCATCCCCGCCCACACATCACGAACTGAACAATCGCCAGTGTGAACGCAACCCTGCTCGGTATCAGCTGAGCTGAATCGGTTACAATGCGATGATCCGAACAACGGTTCGCCCATCGCCTCGAACACTTCCGATAGGCGAACACGGTGAGGCGGATAAGCAAGGACATATCCACCATTTCGACCGCGGATTGAATCAACCAGTCCCGCCTGCCGCAACAGGTTCATGATCTTCGCCGCATACGGCTGACTCATGCCTTCACCATCACCTATTTCGGATAGTGTCAACGGCTGGTCAGGTCCGCGATTCGCAAGCAGCACCAGGCAGCGCAGTCCGTATTCTTCTGTTGCCGTGATCTTCACAACTTCTCTCGCGTTAAATCAAATACAACAAAGTAAACTTTTAGAACAAATAGAAAGGCGATCACTCGCCTGCTTCAATCTAATACAATAAAGTAAAGATTAAATATGCGAAAAACGAGCGGGAGTCAGTATTCCGCTCGTATTTGTTGATACTACGTCTATTTCTTCTCTTCGAGCTGCTCCCACCTTGCGAAAGCTCGCCGAAGATGCGGAACAACGATTGACCCGCCGACGATGTAGGCGATGGTCATTGTCTCCTCGTATTCCTCGGCAGTGGTGCCTAGTTCGTGGCATTTGACGGTGTGGTAGCTGATACAGTCATCGCAACGCAGCACTGTGGACGCGACCAAACCGAGCAGCTCTTTGGTCTTGCCATCGAGCGCGCCGTCCTTGTACGCCATCGTATCCAGATTCATCAGCCGTTTCATCGATGTGCCAGCGTGCTTCAGGATCAGTTCGTTGCCTTCTTCGCGATGCTTGTGATACTGCTCGAGCGATGATATGTCCATGAACACCTCTCTCTCAACCACGGAATACACGGAATACACGGAATACACGGAAACTGCTTGACTATTGCTATCATCTAACTGACAAATCGTTTAATCTGAGCTTTAGGTACGTGACTAAAATTAACTAGTAGACCTACTTTCATCTTAGAAGCACGCAAGTAATTAATCAGTTGTGCTTCATGTTGCGGTAAAATTTCCTTAACTGATTTTATTTAAACAATGATCTTTTCATAACAGATAAAGTCCGGTTGGTACGTCTGTGATATTTCTTCACCCTTGTACCGAATCATGAGTCGTTGCTGCGAGGAAAACGGGATATTTTGAAGCGCAAACTCACGTTCAAGGCACTCTTGATAGACTGCCTCCAAAAAGCCTGCACCGATTTCCTTATAGACTTCTTGAATCGCACCACGTATTGCATAGGTTTCAGCTTTATAGATCAGTTTGCTCTCTGCTTCTTCCATTGAGAAGTTTCCGTGTGTTCCGTGTATTCCGTGGTTATACGATCTGTTTCAGTTTTCCAGCTACCGTAATACCTGACGCTTCAACCTTCAGGCTTTGGATCTCGACCAGTTTCGACACACGTGGCGGGATACGGATGACTATCCGTTTCCCATCGAGATACGCTTTGTCGATGTTCTTCGCACGCAAGAACATATCGACTGCCTTTCGCACAAACAGGTTCAGGTCGGTCAAGGCGCTGACTTTGTCGCCTTGTAAACGAAAATCGCTGAGTTTCACTTGTGTTTTGACCGGATCGACCACTTTAATACAAACTGCGTTCGTCTGGAGTTTATCAATGATCGCTCGCCCGTCCGCAGGACTTCCCCTCAGCAATTCGGGCAGCTCAGCGGTCGGGATGTGAATCGAAATCTCGTCAGCATCACTTCCTAACTTCAGCGGTTCTCCAGCCTTGTGCTTTTCCAACAATTCAAGCAGATCTTTCAGGGACAGGTTCACTTGCACCGTTCACCTTTCTCTTAGTAACCACAGAATACACGGAATAATCGGAAGAAAAGAAAACTACCTCAAAATGGGTTAATCAAATCTCATATCATCATTTGAATATATACATTGGCAAGATTATGCCTTTGACTTTCATTCAGAATTTTCCGTGTTTTCCGTGTATTCCGTGGTGGAATCATCTTTTCCGTATTTTTCTTTCAATTCCGACAGCAGTCGCAATGCTTCCATCGGGGTAAGATTGTCAAGATCGAGCTTTGAAAGCTCATCTCGGACAGCTCGTTCCTCAACGGTGAAGAGTTGCAATTGCAACGGATCGTGTTGAAGTGTGATATCACGTGTCTTCGGTTTGGCCAGTCGTGGCAGGTTATCCTCGGTGAACTCGGTGGCTTCCAGCGTCTTCAGTACTTCGGCAGCGCGGTCAATCACAGCTTTCGGTACACCAGCCAATCGCGCTACCTGGATGCCGTAGCTCGCGCCGGATCGTCCCGGCGAGACCTTGCGCATGAAGATGATCCGTTCGCCCCACTCCTTGACCTGTACATGCAAGTTGAACACACGGGCCAGCACAGTCTCAAGTTCAGTGAGTTCGTGATAATGCGTTGCGAACAGGACTTTCGGACGGTCGCCGTTATCGTTGTCATCAAATCCGTGCAGGTATTCGACCATCGACCAAGCGAGCGACAGGCCGTCAAATGTGGATGTACCGCGTCCGATTTCGTCAAACAGGATCAGGCTACGACTAGTGCAATTGTGGAGAATGTTCGCGGCTTCGTGCATCTCGACGAGGAATGTGGACTCACCACCGGCCAAGTTGTCGGACGCGCCAACACGGGTAAACACACGGTCGGTCAGCGGGATGCGAGCTTCCTCCGCAGGCACAAACAGACCAGCGTGCGCCATCAGCACGATCAGTCCCACCTGTCGGAGATAAGTCGACTTGCCTCCCATGTTCGGGCCTGTAACCAGCGCGATCTGACGTTTGTCGTCACCGATCTCAAGATCGTTAGCGATGAACGATTCGCCAACAGCCAGCAGGTTTTCGATCACCGGGTGGCGGCTGCGCACGAGGGTCAGACGACCGTTTTCAATGATCGAGGGACGGTTGTAGCGTTGTTGAGCGGCGAGCTCGGCAGATGCTGACAGCACATCAAGCAGCGCTAATGAGTGCGCGTTCTGTTGGATCGGTCCTGCTTTGCGTGCTATCTCTGAGCAGAGTTCATTGAACAACTGTTTTTCAAGCTCGAGAATTTCCTCCTCAGCACGGGTGATCTTCTCTTCCCAGACTTTCAGGTCGGGCGTGATGAAACGCTCGGCGTTGACCAGCGTCTGCTTGCGGATGTACTCATCCGGCACCTTGTCGAGATTGGCTTTGCTGACCTCGATGTAGTAGCCGAAGACTTTGTTGTAGCGGATGGACAGACTTGAGATACCGGTTCGCTCACGCTCTTCATCCTGCCGGGAGAGGATGACATCCTTCCCACCACGTGCGATGGTTCTGAGTTCATCGAGTCGGGAATTGAAGCATTCAGCAATGGCACCGCCGTGCGCGAGAACGGCTGGCGGTGCTTCCGCAATACCATATCGAAGTAGAGTCGCCAGCTCATCCAGAGGATCTATCTGGTCGTGACAGAAGCGAACCAGAGACGCATTCATTGATGTGATTGTTGTCCGGATTTCTGGTAGGGCGAGGAGCGTGTCACGTAGCGCGGCCGCATCGCGGGGTGTCCCGCGACGTGTCGTTAGTCGTGCTGTCAATCGTTCGAGATCACCGAGCTCGCTTAGCTGGTTGCGCAAATCCTCGCGCATCCTGGATTCATTGAAGAACTCCTCCACCCCATCGAGTCGGACCTCAATCTGCTGTTTGTCGAGTAGTGGGCGTAGTGCATGCTGGGCGAACAGGCGGCGCCCGAACGGCGTTACCGTTTTGTCAATGTGAGCGAATAATGTGGATTGGTTGTCTCCGGCTCGTAGTGGTTCTATCAGCTCGAGATTTCGTCGCGTTGCCGCGTCAATGACCAAGTAGTCATCCAACGGGAGACGGCTCAAGCTCTGGATGTGGCTGAGATCAGAACGGAGGTTCTCTCGGACATAGTGCAGCACAGCTCCAGCAGCACGTGAGGCTTGCTGATCATCGTCCAATCCAAATCCCTTCAGCGATTGAACGTTGAAATGTCCGGTCAGTGTATCGTGCGCAAAATCAGTATCGAAGATCCAGTCTGGCAACGGCGTGAGCATTACATCGGATGACAACCAATCACGGATTTCATCACGGTCTTCATCCCGGCACAGCAGTTCACTCGGACGGATAAGATCAATTCGATCCTTGAGCCTCTCTTTCGTCACCGATCCAGCTGAGAATTCCCCGGTCGTAACGTCGCAAATAGCCAACCCGATTCTGTCACCATCCGGAAGGATCGCTACCAAAAACTGGTTATCCGGAGATAACATGGCTTCATCGCCGAGGTTGGTTCCGGCAGTGACGATGCGAACGATATCACGTTTAACCAACCCTTTGGCGTGCTTCGGATCCTCCACCTGCTCGACAACAACGACTCTCTTTCCGGCTCTATTCATCTTCGTGAGATAGGCTTCGAGTTGATGATGAGGAAATCCTGCGAGCGGAATTTCAGCTGATTTCCCCTTGCCATGATTACGCTTAGTCAGGGTGATGTTGAGCGTCGTATGCGCTTCGATGGCGTCTTCGTGGAACATCTCAAAGAAGTCGCCCATCCGGAAAAAGATGATATAATCCGGATATTCGCGCTTGATGCTATGGTATTGTTCCATCATCGGCGTCGCCATGTACGCCGTCTCCTTGTCATCTTCCGAGTGTTCGAAGATAAGATTGTGAGAGTGAAAGCTCCGCCACTGTGGTGAGGAAAGTACGTCTCTCCAAACATGATAAGCACGAGAGAATTAGTTTACTTACGAAATGATGTGCTTGACTTGTTTGAGCTTGTCAGATATCTTCGTCTCTACACTTTGTGCAATTTAGAACGAAGTGTTTTTAACGCAATGGAGGAGCGTCACAGTCCGGGATTGATTTCCAAGGACACATCCTTGTTGCTGACCTGCTATTGCGCAGATCACCCCCTGAGCTGAATAGTCCATTTACAAAGTTGATTCGATTCGTTTCTTTGGATAAAACCGGGTGTTTCCATGTTCCGTTTGGCACATGGGACATCTCAACAAATCGTGAGGAGGTAGAGAATGTCAATTCTCTTCGATCGTTTGAAGGAACTGGTTCCCGAATGGCGCGCGGAACGTGCGGAGATGATTAAGAATCATGGCAGCATGGTTTTGTCAGACTGTACGGTCGCTCAAGCTTATGGCGGTATGCGTGGTGTCAAGGGGATGATTTGCGAAACATCCCTCGTTGAACCTGACAAGGGTTTGATCATCCAGGGTCGTCCGCTGTTGGACATCATGGATCTGTGGCCGGAAGAAACGTTCTTCCTCTTGCTGACAGGCGAGATTCCGGATGAAGCGGCGAAGCTTGACTTGATGAGAGAGTTGGATAAACGTTCGCATGTCCCGGAATATGTCTGGGATGTTCTTTACGCGATGCCGGATGATTCGCATCCGATGGCCATGCTGAACACAGCCATCCTCTGCATGCAAAAGGAATCAGTTTTTGCCGCGTCCTACGCGAAGGGCATGACGAAAGCGGATTATTGGATTCCGACTTTTGAAGACAGCATGACCCTGATGGCGCGTCTCCCAGCTATTGCTGCTGGCGTCTATCGCATTCGCTACAACAAGGGCGACATGATCCCGTGGACTCCGGGTCTCGACTGGGGTGCAAACTACGCGAACATGCTCGGATTCGCTGATCCGACTGGTTCATTCGCCAAGCTGATGCGTCTGTATCTGCACTTCCATTGTGATCATGAAGGCGGAAATGTTTCTGCTAACACGTGTCACACGGTTGGTTCCGCACTATCTGACGCTTATTACTCAGTATCTGCCGGCCTGAATGGTCTGGCTGGTCCGCTGCACGGTCTTGCCAACCAGGAATGCCTGGGCTGGATCATAGATACAATGGAGAAATTCGGCGGCGCTCCAACTGAAGAACAGATCCGAGATTACGCTTTCGAAACGTTGCGTTCAGGTAAGGTAATTCCGGGTTACGGTCACGCTGTTCTCCGTGTTACCGACCCGCGGTTCACTGGATTCAACATGTTCGGTAAGGAATACCTGGCTGACGATCCAGTCTTCCAGACTGTGGATCGTGTCTTCACTGTTGTACCAAAAGTGTTGGAAGAGTTCAGTGCGGAACGTGTTGCGGCTGGCAAGAACCCGATTGCGAATTTCTGGCCAAACGTGGACGCTGGATCTGGCGCGCTACTGTATCACTTCGGCATGACAGAGTTCCAGTATTACACCGTACTCTTCAGTGTCAGCCGTGCGATGGGCATGATGTCGCAGTTGATTTGGAACCGTGCGGTTGGGACAGCAATAACCCGACCAAAGTCAATCGGCTCCAAGTTTATCCGGAACCAAGCTTCCAAATAGGACATTATCCTATTTAGGATTTCAAGTATTTACATTACGCAGTACAAGCAAAGCCGATGAAATTCATCGGCTTTTGCTTTGAGTCGGAGAAAAGTAGGAGATGGTTTGCATTATTTAGGTGAGTGCTCCGAGGGCCTCAAACTTATAATAATAAAAATAATGCTATTGATATTATAATAATATGCGTTAGATTATCTAGTACGATGTTTCGCGAAGATTCATTTTTCGTTTGGACTGTTCGCGATCACCACAGTTGAGAGGGTTGGAATTCTTTTGCCACGACAAGTCAACATACTGACTGTCTTTGCGCTGCTCTTGATTTGCACAGCGCTCGCATTTGCCGGTGTTCCACCGACAGAGCTTGGGCTGCCGTATCTCACATCATATGTGCCGGACGAATATGATGGGATGGGGCAGAACTGGGGTATCTGTCAGGCGGAAAACGGTGTGATGTATCTGGCAAATGGAAACGGCGTGTTCGAATATGATGGAGCAAAATGGACTCGAATGGACCAGGAAAACCGTACAGCTCGTTCGATTACCGCTGGTCCGGGCAATACAATCTACGTTGGATACCATAACGAAATAGGATTCTGGCGATCGGATTCTTCAGGCCAGATGGTTTACACTTCTCTGACTTCGCAAATCTCACCATCACTTATTGGTTTTCGAGATGTTTGGGCTACGATTGTCCATGACAATCATGTCTATTTCAACCCGATTGGCCATCTGTTCCGTTGGGAAATCGGACCCGACGGCCCCATCGAAGGAACCTTGTTGGAGCTATCACTCGATGATGAGAGATTTCAGGGTTTGACAGTCATTGACAATCGCATCCTGATTTTAATCCCGACGCGTGGCTTGATGCAATTGGTTGAAGATCAATTAGTGCTGTTGCCCAACAGCTATCACGAAGGCTTGTATCCAGTCTGGTCTATTCTTCCCTTCCCGGGCAACCGATTGCTGCTCGCAGGATATGAGGGAATGTTTATTTACGATGGTGTTGGGATTCACGCATGGGAAACTGAGATTTCCCGTTATTCTGTCGATACTGGTGCGTATAACGCCACTTACATTCGCGACGAATATTATGTAATGGGAACGGATGCAGACGGTGTCGCCTTGTTTGATACCACGGGATCCATCCTCCGGATCATCAACCGTGATCTAGGTCTGCCAAACAACCAGGTATTGACTTATCCATTTGTCGATCAAACTGGCGCGGTCTGGGTTTGTCTTGAATATGGATTGGCTCGAATTGATTTGCTGTCCAATCTTCAGCGATACGATTACAAGCTGGGATTAGAAGGCGGTGCAATTGCCATACACCGTTTCAAGGACCGGCTTTATATTGGAACCTCTCAAGGGCTGTACACACCCACAGCAGCTTCGGAAGCTGGTCGCCCAGTCACTTTTTCAGAAGTAGGATCTCTCCTGTTTTGCTGGGACATGGAGGAGCTGGCTGGACAACTCTTGTTAGCCGGCAACGGCGATTTGCAAGTCATTCCGAATGTCGGCGCGAAGCCGGAGATTATCGATGAAGATGCGATGGCATTCTCCATAGCTACTGATTCCACGTATCAGCGTGCGTTTGTCGGATGCACGGATGGTCCGATCAAATCGTATGTGTTCCGCAGTGGTAAGTGGCGTTCGGAAGGAGAGGTAGTGTCACTTGGTCACGATGTCATGTGGCTGACTCGTGCACCTGATGGCGCATTCTGGGCGAACTATGGATTTGATTCTTTAAAACTCGCTCGAATTGAATTTTTACAGACGGAAGATTCCGTAAGTGTAGCTGAAATAAATTTGTTCGATGAAGATGATGGATTCGTTGAAATAACTCCAGGTATCCCATTTTTCTGGGATGAAAACCTGCTGATCGCTGGTGAGGAAGAACTGTATCGTTACGATAGTGGACTCGACCTGCTCGTCACGGCAGACAATCTTCCCATCTATGAACTGGCCATGGAAAAAGGAATTCGCTTACCGTCTAATGCGCCTGATGGCAGCTTGTGGTTTGAGGACAATGAGGGTGTTTGCAATCACCTGTCACTTGATCAGGATGGAGCTTTATCTGTCGAAACACCACTCCGCAGAACATCCAATACAGGATATAATTCGTTCTATACCGAAAATGGCACTTTATGGGCAGGACTGGTTGGTTCACATCTTGTACGTTATGACATACAGAACTCAATTACTCATGAACCGAAGTCGATGTTGATTCGAAGTTTCCGTGTTGGTGAAGACTCGCTGCTTTACCAGGGAGCTGATCAAAACGCATTTCTTATGGATTCGCCGATCCATTGGCGTGATCGCACCGTTCGCATCGAATATGCTTTCCCTTGTTTTGAAGATGTAACTCGAAACAGCTACCAGGTCAGATTGATCGGGCTCTCAGATTCCTGGTCAGACTGGACCAAAGACACCAACCAACTCTACAACAATCTGGCTGCTGGGCATTATCATTTTGAGGTCCGTGGTCGTGATGTACATGGCCGAATAAGTGAAACAGCATCTGTGCAGTTCGTTGTAAAGCCTCCGTGGTTCGGAACCTGGTGGGCGGTGCTTCTGTGGGTAACGGCTGCGATATCAATCGTGTTCTTCCTGGTATGGCTAAGGATGCGCGCGACCGAACTTCAGAACAAAAGGTTGGACCAACTGGTCAAAGAACGCACCGCAGAGCTGGATGAACTCCGTACTGCTGAACAGGAAGCAGAGATCAAAGCATCGCAAATGGAAACGGCCTACAAGATGGCGGCGACTATCGCTCACGAGTTCAACAATCCGTTGGCGATCATCCAGGCATCTTCGCAGCTAATGGCCAAGGATGAGTTCGATGAGCTGAAATTGCGCGAGTTCGCTGAGAAGATTCCACCTCAGGTCTCACGGCTGAAAGAACTGTTGCAACGTATCATGACGATTGACGAACTGCGTGAAATCGATTATGCCGCCGGAATGAAGATCCTCGACATCCATATGGGAAAACCTCCTAATGGTGCCTATCCTCGTTCTGAATACAAGGTTGACTCGAATTCAGATGATGAGAGTGTGACCTGACAGTTTTGCAATCTTGGAGAAGAACGTCGTCGCGGTAGAAAAGTGTTGTTGGCTTTGGAATATGGACACTGCGCCAGAAGGTCTGGTTTGCCACTGCTCCGGGCCGTTCGAACCAGCGGCAAACCATAAATATCAGTAGGTTTTTATCGAATCGATTCTGACAATTGCACCCACCCGCTGCTGGTCGACAGACTGATTGGAATACCACCACCATGCCTGAGAACAGTCGCGCTGTAGCGGTGATTCCGCGTCTTCTGTTCTTCGATCGGGAAGTCACATCGGAATTCATGCTCACCATCGTAGTCGTCTATTTCCACCTCGATCGTCGCTGCAATAGCCTTATTGAGATCAACGCCAATGGGACCGCTGCCGCTGCTCAGATCTAGTCCGCTCAGATCATCCGTCAGACGGTGCGCATGCACTCCGCCGGTACCGGTAGATGCTTTGACTTTTCCGCTCAGATCATGCACTTCAATCCCACCCGTACCAGTTTCAACCAACAGGTTTTCGTGGTGGCCGCTGATTTCTGCTCCGCCAGTTGAGAGCATTACGTCCAGCGATCCCCATGTGTCACAAATATCGGCGCCGCCAGTGTTTGATGACACTGCTGACCGTGCCGACACACGCACATTTTCGATGACAATACCACCGGTATTCGTGCGGACATCCAATTCACCTTCCAGATCGACGAGCTCAAGACCACCAGTCTGAGTAAGCAGGGTCAGGTCGCCCTTGCAGTTGCGTGCGTAGATCCCGCCTGTGTTGGTCTGAAATCGCACCTTACCAACGTAATCATGCACGTCCAGTCCACCGAGGAAAGCCACGGCGTCAACAACCGTCCCCTCCGGAATCACGATCTTCAGGTCGAGATACCACGGTCTGTGGTTCCAATTGGACATGGAGCGCGATCCGACGATCTCCCATTGGCGTTTGCCGGTGTCGATGTCAATTTCCATGCGTTTAATCCACAACTCCAGATCATCCTTGTCCGCGTGTTTAATTCCACCGAGAACGAACTCCAGCGAAGCCTGCTCAGCCTCACCGTTGACGACCTCGATATTTCCTGTGAAATCACGCACCATCATCTGTGTGTGCAATTTCTCATATGATTTTTCAATCTTGGCAACAGCGACAGTTTCACCGTCTCGTTCTTCGATGTTCCAGTCCAGATCGCCAGCCAGAACGGGCGCAGCAATGATCGAAAGCAGCAGCAGCGTGGCAAGTATCGTTCGGTGCAACATGATATCTCCCTGGGTGAATGTGACGGATTCGATCAAATATTCGTCACATGTTTCTGCGGTGTTAGTCCACTCCGGTGAGACATGATCTTTTATCTCTGGGTTACACTCAGCATACTCGTGGATACAGTAGTACGAGGATTCCGACTCACTTGCCGTGCTGGCAATTACCACCCCACATTCCGGTCAAACATTCCCACAAATTGAGGAGTCCGCCATGCGTCCGCGTAAGCTTTGGGTTGAACGTGAATTCGAATACGGTCGTCCAGCTTGGATGTTTCCACTTCTTCTCGAACGTCTTCGCGGTACACCTGCCCGGATAGAGGATATGATTCTCGATCTAGAGCCTGACCTTTTGATCCTTAAACCGGATGGAGTGTGGTCGATTCTTGAGACTATCGGGCACCTTTCGATGGTTGAAGAACTCTGGTTGAAACGGCTGGATGACTACGATGCGGGCCTTTCTGAGCTCACTCCTGCGGACATGTCGAACACCCGCACAGAAGAAGCTGGCTTCAACAACTATTCGATAATGTCATTGTTGAGAGAATTTCGTGGAATACGGCAGACGTTCATCGAACGGCTCGAGGCGATGGACGAATCATCGTGGACACGGGAATCTCTCCATCCGCGGCTCAAGCAGCCGATGAACGTGATTGACCTGATGGACTTCGCGGCGTCGCATGACGACCACCACCTGGCTGCAATCACCCAGTTGATCTCGCAAGGCAGTCAGTAGTCTGGAGTCTGGAGTCTGGAGTCTGAAGTCTGAAGTCTGAAGTCTGAAGTCTGAAGTCTGAA
>CAZKGR010000027.1:0-43111 GCA_964552465.1 uncultured bacterium | reverse complement strand
TTCCTAAGACCTGCGTGTCTACCAATTCCACCACTCGCGCAAAGCGTTCGCAATGTAGCAGGGGACTGGAACCCACGCAATTCCCATAGGAACAGGAAAAGAGGCCGATCTAGATTCCCTTAGCGCACCGTTTGCTCAATTTCACCAACGGATAAATCTTGTGGTGGGGCATATTGTGCTGGCCAGGCACGTTTGTAGTACATCACAATCTGGCCATCAGGTGGCGCGACGGCAGTTGGCATTTGAATTTGTGCATACCGATATCCGCTCGGATAAGGAATGTTCACGACACCTTGCATGTCTACATCCTGCCAGTCCTGCCACTCAATGAACGCGAGCTGGTCATACCATGCTGTACCCTCACTATTGCCCGGAGGTTCCTGATTGCAACGAACATTCAGATAATTCCAGTTCCATTCGACATTATCGAGATCCTGGTACACAGCAGACCAATCGTTGGTTCCATTCAAGCCAATCTCATACTGCTGGACATGACCGTCGTTACGGTTCGAGTAGAATCGAATCTGGAAAGTGGCACCGTTGACGTCTTGTGTCCGCATATATCCGAGGAAGCTGTGCGAATTCTCAGTCTGCAACTTCACCCGGCGCACAAAATCGCTGATGTAGTTACTGCCAATACCAGCCGGAATTTGAATCCGCAAGCTTCGTGTACCCCCATAGAAGATATCTGTTGAGTAGCCTTCATACGGGCTGTTGGTAACAAAAGGTGTTGCTCCCTCTTCTTCCATGTTGGCCCACAGCAGAATATCGCGGCCATATCGGATGCGAGTTCCCGTCGGAGCATCCAGAACCTGAACTTCAGTCAGATAGCCGTCCCAATTCATGAACTGGGGTGCTGTGCGCTTTATCTGAGGTGTGTGGGTGTTCAACTGAACTTGACGTGCGCCAGTAGTTTCATCACGCGCATAAGTGGTGTCGAATTGCACATGGGCAATTTCTTCACCAGGGGGACGGATCAGGTGGGTGTTCAGCAATTCGGAGTAATAACTCAGATAGTCCAGGATCGAACGGGCGAACTCTCCAGTTGGTATCACCGGTAGATCATTCTCAATCCAGGCAGGGATAACCGAAACACCGTCTACATCCGTGTCGCCTATGTCTATCTGAAGGATCATCGAAGGCATGGTCTCATTGTAGCTGAGATCGAAGACGAAGTTGCCAAGGCTGTGCGCGATAAACTTGCCCTGGTAAACCTCAACACCCTGAATTACATGCGGATGGTGGCAGATGACCAGATCGGCGCCCTGTTCAATTGCATAGTGACGCAAGGCGACCTCTCCCGAATCCGGAACCAATGAGAAGATCACGTATGGATCGTCAATCTCAACTTCGTCTGCGCCCGGAATAATCTCATCACCATCTCGAGGGAAGAAGGAGTATTCGCTCCCGCAGTGCACCTGATACATCAGCAGATCAACTGAATCCTGCAAACCAACTGTCGTTTCTATTCCGGTACGGTTCCACAACGCAAAACCCGGACGATCGCGTCCAGCATCCAGGAATGGCTGGTAATTGTTGTAATGACCGTCGCGGTTGCTCATCGAGACGATACCGATCTGTAACCGGTTGTAATTCATTAGGATCGGTTGTCGAGAACTGATATCGTTCATCCCGGAACCGTTCCACGCAATTCTGTAAGCATCGAGGACGTCCATCGTCTGCTGTAAGCCGCCTTCCATGTAATCGAGCGTATGGTTATTCGCCAATGACACCCACTCGAATCCTTCATTTCTCAAGATGGCTGCATCAAGAGGGCGAGCTCGGAACAGGATTCCCTTTGTCGGATGACCGGTATTTACAGTTGTTAACGGACATTCGAGATTTGTCATCCGCAGATCAAATTCTGCCAACACATCGCGCACTCCGGCGAAAATTGCGTCCTGACCAAGCTGATCAATTCTGTCCTGAATCCCGCGTGCGAGAATTACATCGCCCATGCAGGCGATACTGAAATTTCCTTGTGGTTGGGTGATAGGGCCGTTGCTGATCGTGTGGGTGAGGAAATCCCAGTAGTCCCATCCATCTCTGACAGTTAACGTGACTGGCCATTCACCACCAATTGGATAAACATGTTGCGGATGTTCCTCCACACTGCTAGTACCATCACCGAAACTCCACAGGAAGCGGATATTCTCGCTGTCATCATCCAGCGACCAGTTCTGGAACTGAACAATTACCGAATCCGGGTCTGGATGAGCGATCCACTGCCAGTCAAACGCAACCTGTGGCGGGTTCGGATGAGCTTGAGTTGCGTCTCGCAGGTTGTCAAATCGTAGTTGGCCCTGATCGTCCTGGTTACTGGAATCATTCACGTAGTAAATACGGTCAATCAACGGATTATTACCGAAACGTCCGTGCCAGTCTTCTCCAACCGGCAGGTTATACGTGACCCAATCTTCCTCTGGATACCAGCCCTGATAAGTCCAGATCAGGCTGTCGGTATTTGGAGCGTATTGCCCCCAGAGTACATACCACATGTCATCCGTGCCATCGCTAAGCCCAATCATCTGCAAACGACTGGTCGGATCGCTCATCGCGTCTACCGCCCAGATCGTCTCATCGTCGAGCTGAATGGGATCGTCCAGCATCTGGACTTTCCAAGTGTCACCGCCGAGCAACATGTGAGTGCCGGGCTCACCAAACGCACCACCATCCACAAGATCTACAACAGGATTATTGTCGCGGTCTTCAAACGGAAGAAGTGGAGCAGGCGATTCAAAATCCTCGATCCCGATGGTGATGTTGGGTACATCATCCGGTTCCCAGGGTACGACTCGGTAGAAGGCTTTTGTGCCGGGATACGAGAGACCGTCTGCATCAAACCAGGTAGTGCCCATGGTGAAGGCGATGGTGTCTTCGATCAGACCAAACTCGTCATAACTGCGCAAAATCGCCCAACGTCCGACTTGATCTGGATTCGTCCACTCAAGGCGGATTCCGCCATTTTCCTCAATAGCAGACAAGTGCGGACTGGCCACTTGAGCCAGAGTGTCTGAGAATTGAAGAAGGCTGAGCGAAAAGATGAGTAACAGCAGAGTGGCAAACACAATCACATGTGCGCTGCATTTCTGGCCGGGCATGGTTGACACCCCAATAAGCTGTTGATTTCGACGTTACCTGGTACTTGCGCGTGCAGAACATCCGGAATATCAGAACGTACATGGAGACTGATTCCTACGCAAGCGGAATGCACAGGTTTTGATTGTTTCGCTGGATTGGAAATATCAATTGACTCCCCGTGCAGAGCTTCAGGAATTGGCAATTTATCCTTGCTTTATTCACTTTTCCGCTTGTAAGACAAAAGGTGTTTCGCTATGTTCTTTTAACTGGGGGAATTGATCGGAGTGGGGAGATGCACAGACTTGTCGCAACAGTTTTTATCTTGTTATTGATCACAGTTCCTGCCATGAGTCAGATAATTCAGGAAGAAGGTTCGCTGCGCGGATTCCTGGCCGGTTCAAACCCAAACTCCGCTTATGATAACTGGATAAGCCATGTATCTGAGGCCATTGCGGACACAGGATACAATGACTACGGTCCAGTATGGCTGGATCCGCAAACAGGTGGATTCGGCGACTTCCGGTACATTCCCAATACCCCGCACGGCGATAATACTCTCGAGCGATGGGACGCAATCTTCAACGCCATGTTTGCTGGTGATCTGCTGACTGCAGCCACTCTCGTGGAAGATTCTTCAGCGACTTTCCATTACGAGACTGTTCAGTTTACTGATACCGATTACGACCGTGAATTCTGGATCATCCGCGAACAACTCGACATGAGTTACGTTGACACATCCAACACGCCAGATCCCGCGGATGATATCCACGGCAGCTTCCGGAATGGATGGGGCGTGTTCATATTCAACCCAAACGCAACCCGCAGCAATGTGATGATCCAAGTGGTGCACCCGTGCGATGATTTCTTCGCGCCATATGCTGCTATTGAGCTATTTCTCAGCAGCGACGCATCCACTTTATGCATTAATGGTTCAGGGCGTGAAGTGATGTGGACACAGCAAGGATCATACGCGAACAGCAAATCATTATCCGATCCAAGCCGGAACGCAAAGCTCCCATTACAGCGTTTCCATGAAAGGTTCGCTGACCAGTTTATCGGGCAGTATCCGTATCCTGCTATCGCAATCCAGCTTCACAGTTTTGACCCCAGCCACAACCTGCATACAGCCAATGTTATTTCTGGTGGATATTACCAGACAAGGCCAAATATGCCGCTTCGCGATTTGCGTCGTGAAGGACAGGATATTGCACACTTGACACCACACCCTGTGTTTGAAGCGGGGCACTATGTAGGTGATGAAGGTCCTCTTGAAGCCCTGCCAGTTAACGATTATTACTCGATAAACTGCCAAGAACAGTATTTTGTCTATACCGGTGTAAACGACTCTCTGTTGGTTCCAAGTGCCAATACACTACGTGGTGATCCGAATAATCGTCAGGACCAGTACCTGCACGATCACATTCACAATTTCTACGCGTATCAGGCGATCCAGCCGTTCCTTCATGTCGAAATGGATGAGTACCCCGCATACCTCGAGGACGGAGGGGTGCTACGTGTTGATCTATTCGATTTGCAGGTATTTCCACCCGAGATCGGTACCTATGAGCCGATGATGCAGTTCTATGATCCATTCCTCAGCGCGGTAGCTAGCTGGATGACGTGGATGGACAACCCGGTGTCCATTAACCTACCTCCCCAGATAACCGGGATAGAAGCGTTCAGCTTTGGCGATGGGAACGTATGGGTGAGTTGGGAGCCCGTTGGAGATGGTCACCACTATACCTACGAAATCCTGGGAGATACGGCACCAGTTACCGAAGACTCGCCAATTGTCTGGACTCTTGACGATGATCCGTGGATGCGTGTGCTTGAGTATGATAATTGGACCATTGTTTCCGGATTGCCATTGGATGAAACATACAACATCGCTGTCCGAATTCGAGACTTGGGCGGAAATCCCGGTCCTATCTCATTGCCGTTGCAGGTGAGTGTTGCTGACAGTTTGGGCGTTCAATTGCAAGGTGAACCAACTCCGGTTTTTCCAGCTGAAGCATGGCCGCTCTGGATATACACTAAACCCATCCAGCAGGATATTGAGAGTATCACCGTGTTCTGGCGGTTGAACGAAATTGATCAGGGAACGCTGCCCCTGGAACCTGTTGGTGAACTCGGCTACTGGGCAGTTTCATTGCCCGAGGATGTTGTTGTTGCACCCGCCGACCTGGTGGAATATCAACTCACGACCCGGGATTTGTCGCTCGACGGCAACGAAATGACCTTCCCACTCGAGGGATGGTACGAAGTCACATTGAACGCCATGACATCGGTCTTTGAACTCATCGATTTCGAATCTCAACAGGGATATATCAACTTGGGCGGAGAATGGGACATTGGTCCTCCTGAATTCGGTCCAGATAATCCGGTCAGTGGAGTTAATGTTCTGGCAACCAATCCTGATGGACCATACTCAAACGCTGGACCATCATTCGCGCTGCTGATGGAACGGATTCTCCCTCAAAACGGTCCGCTCGTGCTTGTTTACGAACAATGGTACGACTATCAGGAAGACGCAGATTTGCCGGGCGCGGCAATTGACGGTGGCCAGGTTGGGTCCAATTGGGATACCTTTCCGGTACTAACTCCGGTCGGCGGCTACACGCATCGTATCCCGGCAGGTATTTACAGCGATGAAGATGTATTCAGCGGATCCAGTGGTGGATGGGAAACCGTTGTTGTAGATCTGCAACCGATGTACGGTGCGTTCACAGATCTGATCTTCCAGAGCATGACGCTTGGGGTGACAGGGCACGCTGGATGGTACATTGATGATGTTCGTTTGGTTCGCGAAACAAATTACTATCAACCGCAACCGTTCGGCCTGTTGACACCGGGCGATGGCGAAGCTGCTCAAGATGAGAACGTTATTTTCACATGGGAAGAGTGCGTAGACAATGATCCACACGCACTTGCTGAATACACCCTTTTCCTTACTGCAGATGAACAGACATTTGAAATTCCAGGATCGACCGATCCGACAGTGACCGTTTCGCTTGAAGATCTGGATATTGCATGGAACGGTCCACCTGTGCTGACTTGGTCGGTGCGCGCAGTTTCCCAAGGGGATACAGTAACGAGCAACCAGACATTTACTCTGTACAATCCGTTTTCAAGCGTTGATGAAAACGATTCCGATGTTCCATCTGATTACGCGTTGACTGATGTCTGGCCGAACCCGTTCAACTCGACCTTGTCAATGCGTTACCAGCTACCCAAATCCAGCCACGTTCGTGCAGTGTTATACAACGTGCTCGGACAGAGGGTGGCTACAATCGAAAACCAGAGTCGAACGACTGGAACGTACCACCTTAGTTGGAGCGCTGATGGACTGGCAAGCGGGGTGTACATCCTGCGTCTCGAAATTGGCGGACAGATATTTACACGCAAACTCGTGCTGATGAAATGATGACTGAGATGAAACTACAGCCGGGAACTCGATACATGCGGCAGCACCTGATAGCGATAGCCGTCCTGTTCATGTTGATGATACCAGCGGGGATATTTGCGGCTGGTTTCGGCCAACCTTCCAACCCGGCAGGCATCTGGGAGATGACAGTGACCGAAGGCACGCATCTGATCTCATTTCCCGTGTTACCCGAAGATGCAACCCTCATGAGTGTGCTCGGTCAACAGTTTCCGGGAGGGTTTGTCTGGGAAGATGCCACACGAGTTGTTGGCGTGCATGCCGACACCATCGCTGGATCTTATTTTAGCAATCTGACCGGTGAATGGGTCGGTGATCTGGTTGAACTCCATGCCAACAAGGCCTACTGGCTGATCATGCCGGACGGTGAACCTGATGTGAACGTTCGACTGATTGGTGCTGCATTATCGATGGCGGAAACGATCATTGATACCTTGTCACCGGGCCTGAACTACGTTGTCTGTCCTGCAATAGTTCCAGTTACTATGGCGGGATCGGGTTTGATCGAGTCCGGGTGTGTTCCGGCAGCGTTTGTAGCCCGAGCTGACCGAGTGTACACATGGTCAAGCGATCTGTTGATGCCGGCATGGAAGCATCCTGTGCAAGGTTGGATCGGTGCGGAATTCACGTTTCATCCTGGCAAAGGCTACATAGTCGAACGGGCGACAGGTGATTTCGATATCGAATGGACACGTCCGGAGTTGATCGTAGGTGCTGAACCGCCACGTGGAGGTGAGGAGCCTGTTGTCACGCCAGCAATCGCACCAATGCTGCAATCACTGAAGCTGGATTTCAGCTCACCGCCTTGGGAATCGCGTACACATAGCTCAGGAGGTAAGCGATGAAACGCTTGTTCCTGATTCTCCTGCTGAGTGTGCTGCTGATCGTCAACTTCGCAATTGCTGAACCTCGCATCTGGACGCTGAGCAACATCAACCCGGACGGCGGCGGAACGCCCATACCAGGACCATTTGGCGGAATATTCAGCGGTACGTTCACTGTGCACCTCGTGATGGATGTGGACGGAGATGGTCCAGATCCGGTTCAGGAAACCGGACAGGATATTGGCATGCCGGGTGATGACGATGAATTGCTCGTTTCGAGCATGCAGATAGCGCCATCCGAGTTTTACCAACCAGCAGGTGTGTTCACAGTATTTCTCACTTTTGACACAGAGGTTCTCAGTCTGCCGGACGATGCCGTCTACTACACACGCATCTTCGAGAGCACGGATATGGAACTGGGAACACGTTACGTTAACTCATTCTCCTTTTCAGCGCCTGACTATCCAGGAGCTGCTCAGACTGTAGTTGAACTCCCGGAACGTATGCTCGGTTACATCGGTAATGGGTCGCCCATTGTAGTTGTATTTCCTGCCAATCCGGTTGTCCTAGCCGGTGATCAACTGACTTTATCGGTGGCTGTTTCCGACGATGAAGAGCCGATTGTATCCGTAGATGCGACCTATCTGCCTGGCGGGATCGAGAGCATTCTGATTGACGATATTGATCCCGAGGACGTAGAAGTTCACTGGGCGGTTCCGCTGACAGCGGAAGGTGACCACGACCTGACACTGTTGATTTCAGACGGTGATCTGGTGATTTCCCATATTGTCCCGGTGACAGTGCAAGCGCCAGACATGCGACCGTCTGCATTCCAACCGATCACGCCGGTTGACGGCGGTACATCATGGCAAGGATACACGACACTTTGGCAAGAGTCTGAACATCCTCAAGCGCTGGACATTAGCTACACGTTCATCTGGGCGAGTGATCCTGAATTCACAGATGCCGACTCGGTTTTCGGACTGGCAGAACCGGGCGTTGAACTTTATTTCAGTGAAAACGCGGGACAACGAACCCGTGATTTGTTAAACCGTACTCGACCGAGCATCACCCTGTCAACCGTTGAATCTGCCGTTTCAGCCGTAAACGATCAACGTCGAGCATCGTCATTGTCACTAATCGCGGGATCGTCGATTTTGCCCGATGATTTTGTTGCTCCAGAACGCACGAATCGACACCGCTCTTCCATCAGCCTTGATCCGAGTGAAATTGGGAATGAACTGACCGAGATCGAGACCATCATTTACACCAGCATCGTCCAAGGTGAAACCTTCTTCTGGACCGTGCGTGCAGTTGCGCAGGATGGGACCGATAGATATTCTCCAATCCAGTCGGCAGTCGCCGAAATTCCTGATACACCATTGCCAACAACCCCAATTGAACCCGGCGACCAAACTACTGTTGTTACGACGGAACCAGTTTTCCGCTGGTATGCCGCGTTCGACGCGGATGTCAATGACACATTGACGTATGATCTGATCTGGTCAGGAGATGGTGGTGCCAGTTATGACACTGTATTTGCGATTCAGGATACACTGTTCGACATGAGAGTGGAGTCGCTCGATTTCGTCGGCGTGGAAACACTTCAGGCATGGTTGAGCGAAGAAGCGGAACGGCAGTACAACAGCCTTGAATTTTCATCGGTACCAGCGTCGCCAGTAATCCAATCAAATACAGATTTCGGGAAGGCATCACAGGTTTCAAAACCGTCGGTCCGATCCGAGCGCTCAAAGACTGCTGCTACCAGAAGCAAGAGTTCTTCTCGAGTAAGAACCATGCGTGAGGTAGTAGTCGAGAACGACTCACCGATTGTCGACGCTGTTCCTGACCACGCAACTATCACATGGTTTGTTGAAGCGATTGATGCTACAGGGAACCGTTCTGACCCATCTGTGACGTGGACATTTGAGGTGGACGCACCCGATCTGCCCAGCGGATTCGACGCGATCTCACCCGCTGACAGCCTGATCGTGTACGACCTGCTTTCGGTCAATCTGAACTGGACTGAATCAACCGACAACGATCCGGGGCAGGAAGTCGCATATGATGTGTTGGCGACATCCGATCCAAACGTGGAAGAGCTCACCGACTTCATGGTCTTTGCAGAAGGGCTACAGACGACAAGCTTTACCCTGCCAACTGATTTGCAGGATGATCTCGAATGGCGTTGGACAGTGCGTGCGATTTCAGCGGGTGATACGGTGCTGATGCACAACGGACCGCTGCATGTATTTGTCACTCGAAACGATCCACCCAATGAATTCGACCTGACCTACCCTGAGCAGGGAGCACTGGTCGCGACCACGACACCGATGCTCGAGTGGCAGGAGTCGGAGGATGGTGACCTGTTTGATAATGTTTCATACAACCTGGAGTGGTCGCTGGACGAATGGGCAACGACCTCGCTAGTGGAACTTGATTCGACACGATACCTGCTCAACATCGGTCTCAACGATGGTGACCAGGTGTGGTGGAACGTGTTAGCAGTGGACACGAACACCGATGGGCGGTGGGCTGTCCCAGACAGCAGTTACACATTCACCATATTCATAGACGATCCACCGTCTCCGTTTGCCTTGACCGCTCCCGACAGCGGCTTCGTCGTCACCGAACCCGTATTTACCGCATCGTGGCAGCCGAGTGTTGATCCGGAAGAGGCTGGTCCAGTCGAGTACACGGTCGAATTTTCCGACGACCCATTGTTCACTGAACCCGTCGAGTTTGAGGCTGGTGAAGAAACTGTGCTTGTTGTCCAATCAGGACTGCTGACCGTCGGCGACCAGTGGTGGCGAGTGATCGCAGAGGATGCAACTGGGCAGAGCACGTTCTCGACAAATACTTGGACCGTGTATGTCGAATACAGCTCAGTTCCTGAGTGGCGGGATGGCATCCCGACCGAATTTGCGATTGCGCGCAGCTATCCGAACCCGTTCAATCCGGTGATCACTGTGGTTCTCGCTGCACCGAAACCGGGAGCACGGGTCGAACTTACAATGCACAATGTCCTCGGACGCGAAGTCGCACGGGTGAATTGGACACCGGCAGCCCCAGGCTATAAACCAGTCAGCATTGATATGACCGGCCACTCATCGGGATTGTATTTCCTCAACATGAGTGCGGATGGACAGAATATTACCACCCAGCGAGTCACATTCCTTAAGTAAGCCGGACTGTTGTGAGATTTCGATATATACCGCCCGTTGTGAGTCAGCAGGCGGTTTTCTCGTGGATAATAGACTGCTATCTTGCGCATGTTCAGAACAACACACGTGAACGAGGAATATGGCTGATTACCTGGCAGAATTGGCGGAAGATATCGAACTGATCCCGGATCGCCGGGAGGTGCTGGAATTGATGGTCGCGTTGGGAAAGGAACTCGATCCATTACCACCCGAGGAACGCACGGACGCAAACCGTGTTCCGGGGTGCGTTTCGAACGTGCATGTGAGTGCACATCTGGACGAGAACGGAACCATCAGGTTCAGCGGATCATCCGAAGCGTTCATCACCAGCGGATATGTGCGCGCATTGTTCGCCCAGTTTGATGGTTGGGATCCAGAAGACTTTCTGACCAATGCCGAACCGATTGTCAGTGATTTCCTAGCCCGAACCAATCTTGCCGAAAGCGTGATTCCAACACGTGCGAATGCTATCGGCAACATCCTGCTGACCATGAAGCAGCAAGCAGCCTTGCTGATCAAGAGCTAGGCATGCATTGTCCAACCTGCCGTGTGAAAATGAAAGAAGAAAAGCGCTCCTTTCATAAGAAGCGCAAGTGGATATGTCCGAAATGTGGTAAGGCTCGGATGCAGAATATCAGGCAACGCCCACCGTCACGTCCGGAAAAAGAATAAAGCCAGTCAGAGCTCCATCGCTACCTGATCTGATTCCAACGCCAGCAGCCGTTTCTTCGTCTCAATCCCACCTCCAAAACCTGTCAATGATCCCGTGCTGCCAACGACGCGGTGACATGGAATCACAATCGAAATTGGATTTGCCCCGCATGCAGCACCAGCCGCTCGCGAAGCCTTTGGTGATCCCACATGCTCGGCGAGTTGACCGTATGTCCAGGTTTCACCAAACGGAATCTCAAGCAGCGCAGACCATACCGCACGTTGAAACTTCGTGCCATCAGGTTTTACTGATATCTCGAACTGGTTACGTGCACCCGAGAAATACTCATTCAGTTGCGTTACAACAGTCTGGCATGAGGAGGGAACAGGGCCAACTTCGTTCCGACGGTCATTCGAAGCGAAAGTCAGTTCACGCAAGATTCCAGCATCGTCGACTGCAATCCCCAACAATCCAGCCGGGCTGGAAATCACACACCTATGAAGGTTATTCATCTCAACACTCCAGGGAAGACTACTGAAAAGATGTTCAGAAGATAGGATGGTGGTAAAGCTGATCCAAGCGATGAATCGCATCAAGACAGTGTATTACTCTTGGAGGAAAGCGTAGCCAACCTGGGTAAAGTGTCGATCACTCTTCACGGAGGGCGACAACCGGATCGAGTTTGGCTGCGCGTGACGCCGGGTACAGCCCGGCGACCGTGCTGATGATAATCCCAAATCCGATCGCCAGCAGGATGGTATCAACTCCGGTGTAGAACAGGTCCACCTCGCCAACATCTTGCGCCTTCATGTACGCTTGCATCGCGAAACTGATTGACTCTGACACGACCCAGCCGAGCAATAATCCGAGAGCTGAACCAACAAGGCCGATGGTCGCACTCTCAACAAGGAACAGCACACGGATGTCCTTGTCTTCAGCGCCGAGTGATTTGAGGATCCCAATCTCGCGCCGTCGTTCGAGGATAGACATAACCATCGTGTTGACGATTCCCAATGCTGCGATGAACAGGGCGATGAAGCCGAGCAGCGACATTCCAACGGTGAAAAGCAAAACCATCTTGCGAAACTCAGAATAGAATTCAAGGAAGTCAGATGTTTCATACCCGTGGACTTCAAGAGAGTCTCGCAGCGCCTCATGGTTGGCATCAACGGCGAGTTCGAGTGTGACCTGTTCGATCTCCTCATCGTCCATCATCACTGCGCTGAACAAGTCTCCACTCTGGAACGCACTGGCCATAGCCATCGGATTATTGTTGAACCCGCCAGGGTTGAGTCGGCGAGCGGACTCATTCGGGATGATCACAGGTCGCAGACGTGTGGTCCAGCCATCGCCAACCTCAACCACTCCTGAAACGATCAGGGTGTCACGGACAGTGTCAACACGGGTCATATATCCATGGAAAAAAGCAGCTGCAGCCTTACCAAGTGTCTGACCGAACAGAGAGTCCACATCGCGCGATTGCATCATGCTCATCATGTGCGGTAAGATGGAAAACAGCTCATTCTGCAATGTGTCCCTGACTGCCGCAAAGCCGCTATCAGGATGACCATGCTCGCTGTACAGAACGATGGACTTTCCGACAACTGAATCCGGTTCCTCAATATCCAGCTTGCGCAACAGTTCGCTGGTCAGCAGTGCATGAGTCGTATCACCGGCCGGATACACATCTCCTGCGGCCATGATATCAAACAGCATCGAACCACGCGCATTGGTCGGGAAAGCCTGCGCGTCACTCGAAGTTGTATCACCATCCAGGATCACGTGAAGCGGAAACGGGCTTTCCGGGAAAGCATGTAGAACTCCAGGCAGGGTTTCCATCCACGCCAAAGCCGACGAATCCAGAACAGCGGCGCTGTCGCCGGGCATGGTGTTGACTGTCATCGTTTGCAACAGGCTGAATTTCTCAATCTGATCGGTCACATTCTTACTCATACCCGATGCAAAAGAGAGCAATGTGACCAACGCTCCAATGGCAACGATAACACCACCGACTGTCAACGCGGATCGCAGCTTCTGACGCCACAACGTGTGCAAAGCATCACGGATCAGTTCAGCGAGGCTCATGAATTCACCCCATCAGGCTGAACCGCACGTCCGTATTCGAGCTCAAGGATCGATTCACATAGCTCTCCGGCCAGTTCCCGGTCGTGCGTGACAAGGATCAGGCCAATTCCTGATTCATTGGCTGTTGCAAGGAGGTTGGCTATATCGCCAGTGCTCTCACGGTCGAGGTTACCGGTCGGTTCATCCGCGAGTAACAGCTTGGGATCTTTAACAAGGGCTCTGGCAATGGCGACGCGTTGTTTCTCGCCCCCGGACAATGCGTCAGGTTTGTGTGTCATTCGATTCGCCAGACCGACACGTTCTAGCACCTGAGTAGCCCGTTTTATTCTCTCAGTGCGATTAATACCGAGAAATGCCAGACCCAGCTCAACGTTCTGCAATGCTGTACGATGCGGGATCAGTTGAAATGCTTGGAAAATGACGCCGACATCAGACGCCCTGTAGGCTGCGAGTTCCTTGCGTGTAAGTTCGGAAAGATCGCGTCCGTTGACTTCTATTGTCCCGGAGCTCGGACGATCCAAGCCAGCAAGAAGGTTGAGCAGGGTGGATTTACCAGAACCGGATCGCCCGACAACAGCGAGTGATCCAGCTTGCATTACTTCGGCAGAGAGTTTGTTCAGGGCGGTAACATCCTGTGATCCGGTGCGATAACGTCGCACCAGATCTTGGACACGGATCAGAGGAATTGCGTCAAGCTTCGTATGGGTATCGAGAGGAGGTTTCATCCAACCGAAGTACCATTTCGTATTGGCGAATCTTGTGGCGCTGGAACCCATTCTCGAGGAAGAAGTCGTTCGTGAGATCTTCCGGGATCACGGCATTGACCATCCACGCACGATTGGGGTAGAGTCGATACAGCGCGTTTAACATACGACGGCCCCAACCCTTGCGACGTTTCGCTCGAGGGACAACAATCGCATCGAGACGAGCGGTCGAATCGGTTACATGGCTGACGATAGCAAAAACCGACCGATCAATCGTATATGCCCGGCTGGGTGGACGTGTCGCAAACCAATTCTCCGAAGCGATTTGCCACGGTAATCCGGCAGCACCTTCGTGCACGGTTGCCTTAGCTACCACTCTCGGATCAACCTCGTCCGGGAGTTCATCGCTGTCATGGGAAGGAGCTGCGACGGGGCGCTCATACCCCACCAGACAGCGACTGATCTCAAATCCCAGCTGACGATAGATCGAGATAGCGTGTGCGTTTTCGTCGATGACTTCGAGTACCATACGGTGTACGCCCATGGCAGCAGCGTGCTTGATACAGTGTGTCAAGAGCATCTGGCCGTACCCTTTTCCGCGATGCTCAGGGATGACGCCCATCGCTGCCACACGTTGACTCAAACCGCGTGCAGAGATGAAAATAAAGCCCACAGGTTTGTCGGAAGCATACAGGACATGGCTGGAAGCCAGGTCGATTGTCTGAGTGGATAGCAACCACGAGAGGGAGTTTGCATCCATTTTAATCGGAACAAAGTAGTTGGAATAACTTCGGGTAAACACATCAGCCAACGTGTTCAGTGATACGTCACATGCCTGGCTGAGACGTACTTCCTCAACCGTGCTGGGATTCGAGGTCTTATCTACCATGAAATCAATCCGCACAGAAGGTTTGACGTCGATGGGTATCATGATTTGCTCCCTCTAATCTCAACATTTCCTTAGAGGAAGTAAATACCAAAAGTTTGAAAGTGGCGTGACAAGGGTCACCCTGCACTATTTACTAACGAAGCGCAGGAGTTTAGTATGGAATGGATACCTCTGCGCTTATCTTTCGCATGGAAAAATCCACGAGAGGAGACACATGATGCCCCTTCCTGCTCGAATTGGTCTGGTGATCGTCATGACGTTGTTCATGGTACCGATATCTGCGAATTCAGAGGTCACGCCGTTTGAGATACATGGTTTCACGATTTCCGAGAGTGTAACTGTTTCGGGATCGCCTGTTGATGCATTCGACACCATGACCGGTGACATAAAACCGTGGTGGGATCATAGTGTCTCTGATAATCCAGATGAGTTGCGAATTGATCCATTCGCTGGCGGTCAGTTCTACGAAGTGATGCCTGATGAACGCGGGACAGTTCAACACGCAAATGTTATCTACGCTGAACGGGGAGTAGGTCTGAGGTTGAATGGTCCATTAGGCCTCAGCGGGCGAGCTATCAATATGGTCACCTCAATTACATATACAGAGGTTGAGAATGATAGCACGCTGGTTGGCGTGAATGTGAATGTCGTCGGGCAGATGGATCCAGAACTAGCTGGCGTAGTCGGCAATGTGTGGCAACACTTCCTGCATGAGCGTCTGAAACCGTTTATGGAAGGAACTCTGGAATAAATAGGTTTTGAGTCCTGAGTCTTGAAGCCTGAGACGAGATGACTGCCATTTTCAGGTTAGTGACATTCCTGATGCGAGGTAGGTCATTCTGAACGGAACGCAGTGAAGTGAAGAAGATCCAGCTATAAAACGGCCAGCTACATAAGCTGTATCAACGATTTAATACGACCTTCTTCCCTTCGGTCTGCAGCACCATGTGCTCCCATTCCAGTAGAGTGAGGATGGCCAGCGCAGCACGTTCACTGGCGCGACCGTCGATGTCACCAACCAGTTTATGTCCGTATTGCCTACGCAAGTCTGCTTTTTCCTCCGGATGCTCGAAACAACGATCCATAGCAGCGAAAGTCTCATCCGCAGTTTTAACGCTAATGCCCACATCCCGCCAGCGGTATTCGATATCGTCCGGATCATAATTGAAATATCTAGTTTGTAACGGATTGTCGACCAGTACCACCGGCCGATCCAGAGCAATCGCTTCCATGAACGCCGATGACACATCCGAAATCACCACATCGGCCGCCATTAGACTGGGTGTTAGATCCGATCTGTCAACGAAATGAATGTGCGGCTCGAGCAATGCCAGCAACTGATACAACTCCTTCCATACAGGCGGCGCCATACCGTGCAATTTGACGATCAAATGACGCCCGCCTTTCACCAATTCCCGCGCACGATCAACCAGCACTGGAATTGCTGATAACTCCATGTTGAACGTCGGAGCGAGAGTCACCACTTCAGCATCATCTGGAATCCCCAGTTCCACTCTGGCTGATGAACGGGTCAGTTCACCCCGTCCAACCGGATCGAATTTTACCAGCCCAGTCGCAACTACTGGTGTGTTCAACATTGGCGTTAACACTTCGGCGTGGTGTGAACCCGGAACGCAAACCAGATCCGCGAGGTTTTCACGCTGCACACCCGGCTTGTTCGTGTAATACCAACCCTTGCTGATCAGGCCGTGATTCACATTGACCAGCTTGCCACTCCAGAAAAGACCGGCGTAATCAGCATCCGCCATTATGGTTGCATCCGGCGACCAAGTGCGGATCTCGTCATACGGTAGCCAATTCAGCTGTTTCGCTTTGATTTCATTAATCTCATCTGACGTGAGGCCATTGCCTGGCAAACCCTCTGTCGGCGCAACCCACGGCGGTGCTGAGACACGCAACTCAGCTTCTGGAACATGCTCCTCCAACCAGCGCAGGATGGGTTCAACATGCGGCAGATGCAGGTTGCGCTTGAGATAGAAGAGGATGCGCGGTTGTTTCATGATCCCGCCTCCCCGGAAACGGAAACAGATTCCAACTGATCCAGCAGCAGCCTGGTTTGAGGGTGATCGGCCAAGTCTACCTTCGCACGATTCAACAAATCACGCGCACGATCCACTTTGCCCTGTTCCAGGTAGCGAGTGGCCAGGCGTAACGGTCCAGGCAACGAGTCAGACAATGGGATTTCGCTGCCTACTTGCGTTGGTGCAGCTTGCGGGCTACGCACATGAGCTGGCATGGTTCGTTGAATCCACTGGCTGAGTTCACGCACACGTTCTTCCGCCGCCGTACGCATTCCATTGGACAGAGAGGCTGGTAAGTCGGTAGCATCAAACTCTCGTGCTGAGAAATGGAGCACAACGTCCGCCGCAATGCCAATGGGCACCTTTTCCCCAGATTCTGGCCATTGCTGCTGTAGCCAGGCACTTGCTATAGCCGTTGCTGATGAGTTCCCTGTTCGAATCAAAATGGAATTCGCGGACGGTGCCTGATCGGGATCGAGCATCTGACCTGCTTGCTGGAGGCGAAGCAACTCATCAAAATGCTCATAGCAATCGGACAGTGATTCTGACTGTTGCATCCGAACGCGTGGATCTTGAACCGGACGTCCACCAAACGCCATCGGGGCGATCATTGCCAACTGTGGGTGACGCCGCAAGTGATTGACAAGCCGGAACAACCATGCAGCATTCCCGATAGTGCCAGCCTTTAGGAGTAACATGAAAGGGAGATTTGTCTGCAGGGCTGCTTTGCTATTCTCGATGCGAGTAATCAGAGTTGACCATCGTTCGTTCCAAGATTGAAGGGTTGATTCCGGCAAATGGTCTGCGCGAATTAGACGGACGTGGACTTCCTCGCGACTACACTCAAACAGCGATTTGAGAGATCGCTCAATGGTATCAAGATCAGCTTCGTGAGCATCCAACACGACTTGTACGCCAGATATTTCCGGTTGCCAACCGGTTGATTGCCCTGCCAGACGCTTCGTGACTAGTTCGAGTACCTGTTTGCAGGAGGTGCCGTTTGTTCGTGCGATCAGTGCATCTCTCGCGGCCATCCGCGCGGTGTGGAACTGGTCCGGATTGGACAGTTGATCAATAACGGTTTTCCGTAAATCATCAATGTGATTCACGACCGGACCAATGTCAGCGAACACATACTCCGGATCAGAAGGATCGAACTCGTTGTATTCACTGCGGTTCTGAGTGTCGATCCTTACCACTGGTTTATCGAGGACAGCAGCTTCCCACGCCAGCGAAGATGTGTCCGAAACCACCAGGTCGGCGACGTGCAAATATGGCTGAATATCCGGCTCACGCGCGAGACGGATGTTCTCTTCATTCTTTGCCAGCGCTTCACACGCCTGCTGATAATCATCCGACGCGTATGGGTGAGGTCGAAGTATGAGAACCTGATCCGGTGATGCCAGTTGCCGAATTCGTGTCCACAACAACGGCACCGATGACAATTCCGGGTTCCAGGTTGGCGCGTACAATATGGATTGTTGCTGCGGGTTGATACTCAATTGCTGCTGCAAGGATTCACGGCTGGCAACCCAATTACCCAGGATCGGATCCAACCCGGGCAGACCAACCGACTCTATCGGAACGAAGATCTCGTTCCTGACTCGCATCCGCTCAGTATGCCACTCGCCGGGAACAAACTGCACATCAGCGAGGTTGTCGCGAATGGCTGAACCCGCACTGCCGAACCGCAATCCTTTGCTGATCAGACTGGGAGGAAGTTGAACATGGAGAATGTTGTTACGAGATGGAATTCTCTCAGACGCATGATAGAAGAAACAAACATCGATATTCGAATGATCGTCCCCCGAATCGACTACCTCGATCCCAAGACGGTGCAAACGCTCCTCGTAAACAGGAGGAAGCCCCATCTGCTGCTCAGGAGAAAATGGCGTGACACTTACCACCACCGACCAGCCGTGAGTTTGACGTAACACATGCAACAAAGGGATTGCATGAGGCAGATCCGGGGCACGGTGGAGATGTAACAAAGCTCGGGGCATGAACCATCCGATCTGAAATTGAGATACCTGTTCGAGGAATCCAACGCAACTCTTGTTCCAGTCGCGAGATCGCTGTAAGTCGATCGTATCTCATGTCTCATAAATAACGGTTGTGCGCTAGAACAGAGGTTATAATCAAGAAATACGTTAGAAACTGCTGGTACTGCTGGTATGATGAAATGGTGATAATAGATGGGGAGGATTATTGGAGGTAGGGAGGATCGGCAGAATCTTCCTGCGCGGCAGAAAAAACGGAGCCCCGCATATGCAGGGCTCCGTGTAGGGTACAAATAGGATGAAGATTATTTCATCAAAGTAATCTTTTGGATCGCATTCAGCTCACCAGAACCAGAAACTGCCTGGATGAAATACAGGCCGCTGGCGAGGTTGCTGGCATCGAACACGAAGTTGTGAGTACCGGCGTTCAGCTTACCATCGGCAAGCGTCGCAACCTGCTGACCCATAACGTTGACGACAGTAACGCTCAACTCAGAAGCAATCGGCAAGCTCACCGAAACCGTGGTCGTCGGATTGAACGGGTTCGGATAAGCCTGATTCAGAGCGAATTCAACCGGAATCTTGACAGAAGCATCTTCGCTCGCAATCTCAAAACTACCAGTTGCTTTCCAATCTTCGGGATTGAATTCAATCGTCCCGTCAATAGCAACGCCTTCCTTTAAAAAGGCGAATTCATCTTGGATCTGAAGGCTTGGGTTGCCCTGGACGCCAGCGATCGCTGTGAACACGTAGTCACCAGCCGGCGCGTTACCTGGGATGTCCTGAGTCATATCAGTAACAGTGACATTCATGAACGGAACCAGGTTCCACGGAATAGTGACCAGTGGACCGAAGACTTGCTGGTTAGGAAGTGTAGCATAGGTCCAGTAGCGCAGACCATTCATCGCTGTCGCAGTGATGTTGACAATATTGACATCATAAACGATCGTACCGCCAGCTTGTGGAATCGTGGTCACTTGCGGAATCAGATTCAGGGTAACTGGGTCCTGAGCGCCTTCCACATAGACTTCGACATCATCTAGACCGATGTACCATGCCCAGACATCCATATCATCGTAATACCAGGAGAACCAGGCTGTGTCATACATGCTGGTCGCAGCCGTGATGTCAATACTCTCGACAGCTGTAATGTCAGCGGTGTATTGGATGATGTTGTTCCAGGAGGCACCACCATCTGCTGACCAGTCAACATCTGCAAAGTCGATGCTGATGTTGTTGTAAACGATACCATAGCTAAGCTGCGTGTAGTTGCTGTTCGTGATGTCAACCGCCGGGGAGATAAGACGAGTCTGCATCCATGGGCCGTTCCCGTCAGCATCGGAGTCAGCGATCATGTACGGGGTCGGAAACAGATTCCAACCGGTCAAATCTTCGGTCGAATGCTTCCAGGTTGCCGTAGGCAAGCTGTTTTCAATCGTCCAGGATTCAGGCAATCCATCATCAAAGTTTTCACTCAAGGCGAACAGGGTTGGGTCTGTCCAGGTGAAATTGAGTGGACCTGCAGCAGCCGATTCACCTTCATCGTATAACGCGGTTACTTCAAAGCTGAAGTTGCCAAATTCTGGAAGAGTCATGCTGTAGCTGGTGTTGGCCGTAGCCGCCAGAAAAGCATCATTCATGTAAACATTGAATTCGATGAACGCATCGAGCTCGTCAGTCTGTACTCCCTGATACTCACCATCAACATAGATCAAACCGTGTGGCTCGGTCTTGTGTGGACGACGAGGCGCGTTGAAACTAGCCGGCGCATGGAAAACATCTTCTGCAAAACCTTGGAATCCGCCATAAACGGGCTGCATTGAAGTCACAGCAATAACTCCGTCATCAGCAGAGAAGTAGTCATAGGTTACAGAGCCAGTGATCTCAAGGTCAGGATTTTCCGAAAAACCACATCCAACTTGACCCGTTGGGTAAGTGGTGTCATAAAAGGCGAAGACTTCAACACCATTGATGAACATTGTGTATGTGCCAGCGTCAGAAATGACGGCGACAGTGTTGAACGCACCAATACCCAAATTCATCGGAGCAGCGTCCCAAGCGCTATACGTGGTCCATACGCCAGCATCAACACGCGCAACATAGATGTAACCAGCGGCTGCAGTCGGAGCAATACCGAAGAAATAACCATTGTAGTTGGAGTCGTCATAAGCGCCGTTACCGTGAACAGTTAAAAGCTGGGTAAATTCGTCAGAACCAGCTGTTCGTGAAAAGCTGGACTCAACAATGCCATCACCAAATGTCTCGGTGCTGTATGAGCCACTGGTCCAAACGCTACCACTTAGAAACGGTGTGTTCACACCTGTCATGAAACCACCAGCGACAGACCAGTTGGCCGCGTTGTCATAGGTGAATCCATCAGCAACACCATCATCAAAGCCTTCAAACCAGTCTGCCTCACTGTTCGGGACCTGCCAGTTCAAAGTAACCTGACCGATCTGATCATCGAGCGAACCAGACAAACTACGCGGCGGATCCTGCGCTATTACTGGAATAGCAGCGAACAGCAAGGAGAATAGCAACAACCAATGGCATTTCATCTTTTCTCTCCTGAAATTCGTATTTGCTTCTTGATGTTCAGGCTGATGGCCCCTTCACCAAAAGCCAGCAGTGCAAGTAACCGGGGGTCAATGTCTGCAATGCAATAATCACATATCGTCGAATCTAGAACATCCACAGAATTGTTGGAATTAAGTCCACCCACAATCGCTACGTATCGTCAACTCATAAATCAGCTCAATCTTAGTGACCTGACAACCACTCAATTCAGAATCATTCGGAGAACATAGTGATAAACACTGAATAAAATCATCCATCGACAGATATGAAGAGTACACAGGTTTCCGCGAGCAAGCAATGAGTCTGACCAATTCCTGTCGATTCTTCGCTCCCAGAGACTTGGCAACTAGAATGTTTCAACTTGTTGTTATTTATAGGTTAATCCTTTTGAAATACACAATACACAACGATCCGCGGACGTATTATGTGTGATCATGCAAATCGATCTAGATGAGTTTTGGAATTCTTGCCTGTTTTGTGTATTGAGCGTTTACATTAGAAATCTCACAATATTCAACAGACTTTGCAACTGACTTATTCTTCAGATGAGGTAAATATCAGTACTTGTGGCTCTGTTTCAGAGAGTGAGACTCATTTTTATAAATATGGGATAGACCCTTGCATGTTCATTCCAGATTAATGTAAACTGACCCCTGAGGGAGTAATGGGTTTTGCCGGGGGGCAATAACCCTAAGAACGGAGGCCGCCATGAAACAGGAGTTCGTGGTCCTCACCGAGTTTGATGACGACTTTCAAGCACAGGTGGTTCAGTCGGCACTGTTTGACGCAGATATCGATGCAGAACTGGAGCATGAGAAGTCGCGAGGCATGAAAGCCTCTTCAGGCAACGTAGTTATCAAAATTCTTGTTCGCCCGCATGATTTGGATCGAGCACGTAAGATGTTGAAAAAAGGTATCGGAATCACGCGGATGGACATCGAACCGGATGTTTCAGACTTCAACACTGCCGAGTTCGGTGCTGCGGACAATTTCCAAGAATTCTGAGCCTGAGGACTACCGCATTGCACACCTTTTTAGCACCGCTCTACCCTCTTGCGACTCCTAAATTGAGCAACATCAGATAGTTACGATATTTATATTCCAGCCCTTATTGTTTCGCTGATACCATTCTCTCCTTACCTTGTTATTCCTGCTAGCCTTGATGGTAAATAGCTCGCTGACATCCCAAACATTCCATTCAAAGAAAGGAAGAGACACGGATGACAGATCTACGCTGGTTCAATCTCGTGATCGTGTGCCTGTTCGCCCTGATACTTACATCACACTCAGCTAATTCTCAGCCGGTTGCGTCAGAAGATGATTTATTAATGGCTGTTCTGAAACAAACCGGAGTTCAACAGTCTGATTTGGGATTCGATCCAAAAGGTTATTGGACTCGTTATCCAGATCCGGCAGATATCCCATACATCAACCTCGCCTTTTCGGATCTGTTAGCAGAACCATTGCGTATTTATGATTTCGTCTCAGTGATCGCCAATGCTGCGGATCAACATCTACATCCAGATGATCTGGCTACAAATGAAGTTTCGTTACTCAAGACCGTTTATTTCGCTGGAGCGCGGCAGTCGACGGCTCAAATGCGCGCATACAGCGCATCTCTGTGGGCGGAAACGGATCCCAGTCAACCATTGATATCAGCGATTCGAGAGATTTACCAGACGACTGGGCGTGTCTGGCACTACAACGCCATGGGGGCTGCTTCAGATTTTCCATTAAACGAAGACGAGTTGCAAAAACAGGTTGATGGTCTCGATATAAAAGTTCGTCAACTGGTCGCGGAAACGGTTCTGCACCTATTGCATGCTCACCAGTGGGTTGAAACCGCACGGCGGAATGTCGATCCTGCAGATATGCAGGCTGTGTGGCGCATACGCCGCTTGGGTGAGACCCAGTTCGACGGCTTGGAATATTACCCGGAGCTTGAGGACTGTGCCAGCGCTCTTGACCGTAATTCTATCTACTACGCCGGTTCAAAATTGCTCGAAAGTGGCTGGTTGTTGGCCGACACACTAAGCGCATTGATCGAAGCCCGCCGTATCGATCCTTATCGTCAACAGCTCAACATAGTCACGCCCATCGGACGGATAGTGATTGCTGACGGTTTCGAGAACGTTCACAACTGGACAGATGCGTGCCTCGTAGTTGATTTGGGAGGAAATGACACCTGGCACGGTGCGGGCGGTGCTACACCAGCATTGGATATTCCCGTCGCCCTCGCAATAGACCTTTCAGGTCACGATCAATACATCAATGAGGACGAATTTCTACCCGCACAAGGTGCAGCAATCCTCGGTGCAGGCGTGTTGATCGACTGCGAAGGCAACGACACCTACACTGCAAAGCGGCTGGCGCAGGGCGCATCGATGTTGGGATACGGTGTGCTCGCTGACTACACCGGGGACGATCAATATCACCTGTGGACATCCGGACAAGGCGCGTCCTATTTCGGTGTTGGAGTGGCGATTGATGGCGACGGTGATGATCGTTACTCCATACACGGAGATGGGCAAGGCTACGGCGGAGTGGGAGGAGTTGGCGCCCTGATCAATCGAACCGGTTGGGATGAATATTACGCCGAACCTATCGTTTCCGATTCCGTTTACCGTCCAGACTACCATTCAGACAAGAGTTATCTCAACTACTCGTACGCGCAGGGTTGCGGCATTGGACGGCGTGGTGACATCACGGACGGTCACTCGTGGGCTGGAGGGATGGGCATTCTGGTCGATCTGTACGGCAACGACCGTTATACATCCGCCAACTGGTCACTCGGATGCGGATACTGGTACGGCATGGGTTTTCTCTACGATGGGGAAGGGGATGATGTGTACAAGGCATCAGCGTGGGCTTCAGGATCAGGCGCACATTTTGCCATCGGAGCTCATATCGATGATGCAGGAAACGATGAGATCCACCTGTGGGATGAGAGCGCTTATGGAATCGCATTCGGACATGACTACACGGTCGCGATGCATTTCAATCGGGGCGGGGATGACCTGTACCGGGTGATGGGCGATGGGCTTGGCTTTGCGATCAACATGTCGCAGAGCTTTTTTGTGGACACCGGTGGACGTGACACCTATGTCACTCGAAAGGGTCGTAATTACGGCTGGAACAACTACGAGCAGTACAATCCACCGCCGCCCTCAGCATTCCCACATTTGTTCAGTAGTCAGGTTAGCCTGTTTCTTGACGTTGATGGGTACGACAAGTATCAAACGGAAGATGACATGGCTGATCGTCAATCTGACCCACGGTTCAATGATGATCGTACCGTGTTCGTTCCGGATCAATCAGAGCGGGAAGAGTTATCCAATCCCAACTACTTTGGAATCGGGATCGATACGCGGGGTGATGCTGATTCCATGGAGGCGTTCAGGAAGAAACTGGCACCCGCAAACCAGAACCGATAGCGCTGTTCGTTATCAATAGTAATGCATGAGGTTGAACCTGCATTCTTAGTTGTGCAACTGTCTTGTTCGACAGGCGTGCAACGAGCAAGCAGTATGTTGTTGGGAGGAACACTTCGTAGAAATCTTCGGATTTCACGGAGAGGGAGGATAATGATGAGATCATTCATTTTCGCAAGTCTTCTGCTGGTCATAGCGGTTGGGTTCGCGCTCGCCCAGGGCTGGACTGAGATTCCGGGAATTGCCACTGACATTGCAGTTGATGCTGATGGTAATGTGTGGATTGTCGGATCGGCCCAACGTGGACACCTTATCTTTCGCTGGGATGATGGCGCATGGGTGAAAGCACCAGGATCTAAATGGCGGTCCATCGCATCCGGTCCCAAAAAGGCAGTGTACGCGATCAACCGTGAAGACAAGGTTTTCCGCTGGAAGAGCAACGACTGGAAAGAACTCCCCGGTGCAGCTACTGACCTCGCCGTTGGGGCGGATGGCAGCGTGTTCATCATCGGCTCAGAAGCCAAGGGACACCGCATCTACATGTGGAAAGATGGAAGTTGGTCAGATTACCCGGGATCAAACTACAAAAGCATCGCCGTTGATCCTGATGGCAATCCTTATGTCGTCAGCAGTGATAATACAATCCATCGCTGGCATGACAAAGCGTGGCAGAAAATACCGGGATCAGCAACAGACGTCGCTATTGGGGCGGACGGTTCAGTGTTCATCATCGGGACGAATTCACAAGACCACAAGATTTACCGCTGGGATGATGGTGCATGGACGGCATTACCTGGCAGTAATTTCCGACAACTGTCCGTGGGACCAGACGGCAAAGTCTGGGCAACCAAAGGCGATGATGGAAAGATATTCAAGCTACGTTAGATGGATGCACTGTTGTGTAAATGGCTGCTGGTTCCACAAGGAATCGGCTTTTCTTTTGCTGATGCGAGAAGAATACGCCCTCAGGTCGGGTAACCTGAGGGCGCACTCTAGAGGGGGTGGACAGCTGCAAGTTTACCTTGAGTATCCCGGGACACGGCATGCGTCCGTGTTGATAATGTAAGTATTTTGTACACGAATGACTGTGATTGTCATCACTGCAATGCCGTATCCTCTATAATCAGTAATAATACCGACTTAATCAAAGATTACACGATAGGATAGCCCGCTCCGGCTACCTCTGTCCAGCCAAACCTGCCAGTTTCGTTCACGAGCGACCTGCTCGAAAGCGTTCCCGAGATCGAACGTACCACCATCAAGAATAATGTGGTACACGGAGCTGAATGATCCCTTGCTACTCAACTGAACCTGCTTGATCGCACCTGTCCGACCGAGAGCTTCCTCGAAAGCCATATCTTCTTCAACTGGCATGCCAATGACTTCAAGACTCAACCGGTTCCCGTTGACGGAACCTCCGCGAATCCAATCATTGAGCACGATGGTCAGCGCATTATCTACGGCGTTGTATCCTGCAGTCCGGCACGCGTCTTTGAACGCATATTCCTCATGCTGATCGCCACCTGCTCCACGTCCAAAGGTGGCTGCGATCACACGGTAGCTGCCAGTGTGAACGATTGTGAGGTCCGCCTGCGCCGATGATCTGGTAAATACGCGTCCTGAGCCTTCATCAACCGATGTTGTCGTAAAGTAGATGACATATTCCGCGCCTACTCCCGCCGAATACTGACTCAGATCAGCCAGGGCTGCCGGATCAGAGAAATCACGGCTAATATTGTGGTTAGGCGACTTCAGAGTGCTATATCCGCGTTCCGTCAAATATTGCTCGATGCCAGCAGCCGTCGCATTAATGATGTCTGCTTCCAGGTCAAGACGTCGCATGCTTGGATCAGGAATGACCACAAAACGTGGGTCGCCTTTGCGCATGCTGATCACACGAATCGCATCAACGTCATTGGTCACAACCTCGCGTTCCACATTCGCGAGGATCTGAACGCGTACATCGCCAGTCGGAAGAGTGTGAGTTTCTTTTATCTCGTAACCACGCACATACCCGCTAGAGCTGGTAAGGATTCGATCGGAAACCAGTGCGAAATTCTGGACAAGTGTCTGACTGTCTACATATTCACCAACTACGCGGGCTACCGCGGAACGTTTGGCGTCTTCAAGTGCGGACTCCCTGTCGTACCCGAATCCAATCGCCGTCACTTCGACAGCAAGAGCTGTTGAGACAATCAGTAGCACCCAGGCTAACACCAGCAGCAATGTGATTTTCATCTTGTTCATCCTAAGTACCCCCAATTACTGTGAATCCGTGGCGCGATAGAAACGGATGCTGTTCGAGACCATCGCCGGATCTTCCGCCAAGGGCATGTTGAACGCGCGCAATACATCGTACACCTCAAACATCAGATCTTCAACATCGCCATCGTACCAAACCATGTACTCGGTGACATTGCCTGCGGCCTTGAGCCGCTTCTGATCGTTGGTGAAATCTTCCAGCGCATCCTTGATCTCACGCACCTCAGCGAAATTGAAGTCAGTGAAGATGAGTTTCACCGGACGACCGTTCTCGGCATACTCACGCCAGAAGGAAGTGATCACATCCATCACTCGCGGCATGGCGGCATTCATCGCCTGATCGATTGCTGCTCCCACGCTGGCTCCATCACTGCTCATCGCCAGGGGTTCACTGAATCCCTGGTTCGAACCGATGAACTCACCAGTCATCGCGCTGTAAGCTCCGATGCTGAGGATCACCTTCTTTGTGGTTGCGCCACCATAGGCACCAGTTTCTATGCGCGGGGTGATCTTGATAAAGATGTCAGCCGGAGTCGCGCGAGATATTTGCAAGATCGCATCCTCAACACCTTCCTCACCGGACGAAGATTTCTGTAAAGTGACGAACTGTTCATCCGCTTCAAGCGCCGTTGATTCATCGAGACCGATGGTCGGAATGTTCTGATCTTCGAAGAACACCCTGACGCGGGTGTAGAACAAATCCTTGTACTCAAGCGCTTCTGGATCAGAATTGGCGGTGTCGATGTATGGCATGATGCTGAAACGGTCGAGTTCCTCACGCACATCGTCCGCAGATGCAATAACATTCCAGTCAATCAGCATCTGTCGCAACAGATCACGATTGATCCGCACCTCAAGCGTGATCGTGGTCTTGTAATGCGGTTTATCGTAATTGTTCTTGCTGAGGTAATAGTAGTTCAACACTACCTGATCACGATCTTCGAGGATCTGATCCCGGACGAGCGAAAACTTGTCCCGTTCGTCCGATTCGCGCAGCATGTCGTTGACAACCATGATCACCGCGTTGTCGATCGCCTTATCAAAAGCAATCGCTTCACGGTCCTTCTTTTTCTTTTGTCCTTCAGCGATACCGCGTGCAGTGACGATCGCAGTGCGTTCGTCAAGCATCTCGACTTGGGCCAAAGCATGACCAAGCCCGCCGAACAAGACGAAGGTAGCGAGCACCATCATCAATGTCTGTTTCATTCGATTCATCTGTGAACCCCCTCCTGCCAAATGTTATCTTAGTATTATCGATCAGGTTAGCAAACGGTTTCGACTTTTGTCTGGAACTTGTGGTAGGTGGAAGATCACACCTGTGAATCACAACCTACAACTCCCCAGACACTTAAACAACCTGATCGCTTGTGCTGGTGCGGTTTTACCCGAATTCCGCTCCAGTTTCACAGTGGTATAAAGCAAATGGTTTGCCAAAATGAGTCTTGACTCAGAAAAACGACCTGAACCACCTGTTCCACCCGATTCTCAAGGTGAAGGATCCGGAGATGAGAGGCAACGGATCAGGGTCACGGGTAGTGACCCCTGGACTCCCCGACCCCGACCTCCAACCAAACCACGCGAACGGCGGCGATCACGAGCCACCTATGCGCCAAACCCGCGAGAGCTGCAGCGTGGAAAAACAAAGCGTAAACAAAGTTCGTTGCTTGGCGCTCTCTTTGCCATACTCGCCTTCATAATTTATCTGGGCACTCAGGTCATGGCGCCAACCTTCATTGTCCATCTCGATGGCGGAGAAGGGAATGTACTAGTCGATGGCGTAGTCACAGGAAGGACAGGGGAAGTTCTCAGAGTGACCCCTGGTGAACATGAGCTGGTCATTGCGCCAGATGATTATGATGTTATCGCAGACCCGCAATCGTTTCACCTCAATTTCAAGTACTCAGTGAAAACGATTCCGATTCACGTTCAAATCATTCGTCAGGAGAATGTTAAATCGCCTGAACCATCTTCCACAATACCAGATACGAGCTCAGGGATGCCATGATTTCGATCAGAGTGCGCTTTCTCAGTTTACTTCTTGCAATTGCCGTTCTGGTATCGTGTTCGTCGGAAACACTACCGCCACCGTACGCCTTACATATGAAATCTTCGGCAGACAGTTTAGTCGTTGAAGATTCGTACTGGCCCGGGTTTTCAACTGAAAATGTCCCACTCTTCATGTACCTTAACGGTGAATCATGGTTGATCGATCATCCATATCCACCAACGGATTGGTCCCCAGTTGACAGATGGGAAGGATTTTTCCACTCAAATACAATTTCGCCACCAGTCAAGGAAAGCAGGTTGATCAAACACGGTGGTACGCCCACCGCCTACATCTACGAAGATAGCAGCGCTCAGGACTCGCTGAATGGACACATCGCACAGTTCATTGGTCAATCGTTCAGGCAATTCTCTCAAATACATTATCCTGACTGGAAGTCGCATGATCATGACGCATTCCTGTTCTCGTACGGAGACCGTGACCTGCTGAAATGGCAAATGCTTGAAAGTGAAGGGCTGCAGGAAGCGTCAAAAGCGCTGGCGAAGAACAACCAGGATGACGCACTATACTGGATGATAATCGCCGCAAAAGCGCGTACGAATTTCATCACTGATGCAACCGAGTTGGATCATGATTATGTGCGTTCCCTTGAACTGGAATACGGGCTTCCGCTCTACATGGAGAGCAAGGCACGAAAGACTCCACCCTTCATGCTCTACCACAATGACATGTGGTCCGGAGTTCTAGAGGTTAGACAACGTGCGGCTGTTAACGCTGCTGTGAAAGCGTTTCTGCTCGATGAATACTACTCCGATTGGAAAACGACAGCCGCATTTCACGCGGCTCCAGATCTCGACTTGAATCATCTGCTCAATAAGGCTGTTGAAAGGGCTGGTGCCGATATGATGCCAATCCCCAACGATCTCGTTCTCGAGTATGAGCGCAGAGCTGGATCGAACATCTATCAGTTCCATTCAGAACAGCGAAGTATGCTGCGTCATTGGGAGAAAGAACCTGGATACAGGATCTATCTGGAAGCCTCAAGCAGCCCAATGATCGCGACAGGATTCGACCTGGCAGAAGTGATTCGTCTTGATGACGATCGCATGTTTCACGAACACTGGCTGAAGTTGCGGAACAACAACGGGGTTGTTGAGATCCGTAACCAACGCGTCCTGACCTGGCCAGCGGGCGACCATCCGCTGTTTGATGGAATCCATCGGGTGGAAATCGTCGGGATTGGAACCCCACCAGTAGCTGAGGAAAGAGGTGACAGCCTGATTGTTCGCTGGACAGATGGAGAGATGATGCTTAAAGGAGCGCAAATGGAGGAATGGGAAGGAGTGGTGATGATTACGCTGTAACATGTATGTCAACTAGGTGCAATTATTCCAAGTATTTGATCGTTCGATTTGTCTCTTAAAAAGCGCTATTTATGGGGGTGTTTCGTCTCTCCTGCACTTTGTCCGCTCCACGCCTGCCGTTATCTTCGTTACCCTGTTCACATGATTCGCTAGAATCTCGATCCGAGATTGTCCGAACGCCGCTCGAACAACTGTGTTCGCAGGATAGATTGTCACCCGGAGGGAGTAGTGAACGAGCGCATTCTCGTGCTCAACCCAGGCACCACTTCGACCAAGGCCGCCGTATACGACGGTCGCGATCTCGTGTGGAGCGAATCCATCGCTCACGATGCAACTACTCTGCACTCCTACGGCACTGTTGCCGCGCAACTCGATTACCGTTTTGAATTGATCAACAATGATATCCCTGAACACGCTCGATACTGGGCTGTTGTGATCGGACGTGGCGGTTTACTACGCCCCCTCGAAGGCGGAATCTATGCAATAAATGAAGCGATGCTGGGTGACGTAACTAATGCTCGTCATGGTGAACACGCGTCCAATCTGGGTTCGTTGCTAGCCAAGCGATTTGCAGATTTAGCAGGCGTAAAAGCCTACGTAGTAGATCCAGTTACTACGGACGAATTCGGTCCCATTGCACGCATTTCCGGCGTGCCGGGCATCGAACGCAAGTGCCGCGCTCACGCGCTGAATATCAAAGCTGTCGCCCGCCGCACTGCAAAGGAGTTGGAAATAGCGTTCAACGAGTCTCGATTCGTTGTCGCACACCTCGGCGGGGGAATCTCGATCGCCGCGCTCGAGAACGGTCGGATCAAGGACGTCAACGACGGTCTGCTCGGCATGGGACCGTTCAGCCCGGAACGATCCGGCGCGTTGCCGCTGCAAGGCGTGATCGACCTCGTCCGGGACAAGGGCTACGACGAAGCGAAACGCATCTTCAGCAAGCAGAGCGGATTTGTCGGCTATTTTGGAACATCCGACTTGCGTGAAGTAGAGCTGCGGATCGAAACCGGTGACAGGGAAGCCAGGTTGGTATTCCAGGCGATGGTCTACCAGATTGCCAAAGAGATAGGCGCGATGGCGGCGTCGCTGTCCGGCAACATGCACGGCGTTATCCTGACCGGCGGACTAATTAACAGCGAACAGTTGCGCGATTTGTTGCTGAGCTACATCGAATGGCTACCGGGCGGAGTACACCTGCACGCTGGTGAGGAAGAGATGCTTGCGTTAGCCGAAGGCGGTCTGCGTGTCCTCCACGGCGAAGAGGAAGTCAAAGCATATTGACTGAACTATTTCATAGGATTCATCAGGCGGATGAATGAAATCTTATCGTCAGGCTTTGTTCCATATTGTATTTGCGACAAAATCACGCAAGCCAATACTGGCTGGTGATTCCCGCGAGCGACTGTACCGATATATCGGGGGGTATTTGCAAGAATGAAGAATGTCGTTTGCTGAGAACTGGTGGGTATAACGATCATGTTCACATATTGGTGGACATTCACCCGTCAAAATCACTTTCTGATTTCATGAGGTTGATCAAAGGGCGGTCATCCCGTTGGATAAATGAAGAAGGTGTATTTCCTGGGTTTGAAGCTTGGCAGCGAGGATACGCCGCCTTCAGTGTGAGTTATCGCGACCGGGATATGATCATCGACTATATCAGGAAGCAGGAAGAGCATCATCGGAAATTAACGTTCTTGGAAGAATATCAACGCATCCTGAATGAAGCAGGTTACGAAATTGATGAGCGGTATTTACCGTAGCACAGCCCCTACGGGGCTGGTTTGAAAACAGGGAGTGGTAGTAGTTATCGGTTTGATCTGTCGTGTGGTTAAAACCACACGCTATTCACGTGTAGCCCCTACGGGGCAATCAGTTGTGGCTGATTTGGTTGATGAATCAGCGATTAGCCCAAATGGGCTGATATTGAATAGATTCTGGGAATCGCATTTTGTCCCGCGTAGCGGTTGAGGGTGATTAGCGTGTGGCTTTAGCCACACTAGAATGAGGAACGATCTGAATCCCATCTGTTTGTTATTGCGTCCTGTAGGGACGCAGCACATTCATAGAGGCACTGGAAGAAGGAAGTAACGGTATGAACGTACCGAACGGTCAAAAGGAGAAGCCGAACAAACTGTTGCAATTCGGCAACGAAGCCATCGCCCACGGGGCGAGAGAAGCGGGGTGTTATTTCGGGGTCGCGTATCCCGGTACACCCTCCACCGAGATCCTCGAGTTCTTCCACAAGTTCCCTGGCGTGTTCGCCAAGTGGTCGCCAAACGAAAAGGTGGCGGTGGAAGTCGGGATCGGCGCGTGCCTGACTGGCACACGTGTAATGTGCACGATGAAACACGTCGGTGTGAATGTCGCCATGGATCCGCTGATGACCTTCACCTATACGGGTGTGGTCGGAGGGTTTGTGCTGGTCGCCGCTGATGATCCGGCGATGCACTCATCCCAGAATGAGCAGGACAGCCGTCTGCTCGCCAAGTTCATGAAGGTGCCCGTCTTCGACCCGGCAAACAGCCAGGAAGCGCACGACTTCACGAAGATGGCGTTCGATTTTTCCGAGAAGTACAACGTGTTCGTGATGATGCGTGAGACGACACGCATCGCACACGCCAAGGGTATCGTCCAGCTCGAAGAATGGGCTGAACCGGTGCGCGGAGAAAACATGAAGCGAGATATTCAACGCTTTGTGATGATGCCCAATTTCGCACGTCCGCGGCACACTTTTGCTGAAAAGCGATCACTCGATCTACTCGAGTTCTCGAATAATTGGGAAGGCAACCAGCTCGAACTGAAGTCGAAGAAAATCGGGATTATCACGGCTGGTGTTGCTTCCAACTACGTCCGCGAACTCATGCCAGACGCCAGCATCCTCAAGGTCGGAATGCCGTGGCCATTCCCGACAAAGAAGGCACAGGAACTGGCTGAACACTGTGACCGCGTGCTGGTCGTTGAAGAGCTAGAACCGTTCATGGAAGAAGAAGCCAAGATCGCGGGCATCAACGTCCAAGGCAAAGAATTCTTCCCGCGTGAAGGCGAACTGGACCTCGATGTCGTCGGTGAAGGGCTGCACAAGGCTGGATTGCTGGATGCAGTTCCTGTTCAACCGGCAGGCGAACCCGTGGTCGCACGTCCACCGGTGTTGTGCGCAGGCTGCCCGCACCGCGGCATCTACATGGCGTTGCGCAAGATGAATGCGGATGTTTACGGTGATATCGGCTGCTACACGCTCGCTGCCTTCCCTCCGCTGGAGACGCTGCACACATGCTTCTGCATGGGGGCGTCAATCGGAAACGCGGTCGGCGCTTCATTGGCCGAGTCCAAGCATAAGCATCACACTGTCGCTGTGATCGGTGACTCAACATTTTACCACAGCGGTATCACTGGTTTGCTGGATGCCGTGGCGTCCAACGCGAACATCACTCTCGTTATCGTTGATAACAGCATCACTGCGATGACCGGCGGTCAGCAACATCCAGGGTCGGGTTCAAACCTGATGGATGATGTCAACGTTAAGATTCCTATCGAAAACGTGGTCAAGGGACTGGGCGTTAAGCATTTGATCATGGCGGACACATACGACTACAACAACACACTGGAACAACTCAAGTCCGCACTGAAACATGAAGGTCCTTCGGTACTCATCGCACGCAAACCTTGCGCATTATTCCCGAAAAAACTGGGAATTGATCCGTATGTCGTCGTGGAAGATGATTGCACAGGCTGTGGAAACTGCTTCAGGATTGGATGTCCGGCGATCAGCACGTCCGGAAAGAAAACTGAACGTGGTCTTGCGATTGCCACAATAAACCCGGCAGCATGCACAGGGTGCACACTTTGCCAACAGGTGTGCAAGGATGACGCGATTTTTGAGTTGGCTGATCTGAAGAAGGCCAAAGGAGAGGAGGTGGAGGCATGAGTGATGTGGTCAATGTACTCATCGTCGGAGTCGGCGGTCAGGGCGTAGTCCTCGCCTCGAATATCCTCTGTGAGGTAGCATTACGTGCGGGATACGATGTCAAGAAATCCGAGGTTCATGGCATGAGCCAGCGTGGTGGTGTCGTAACAAGCCATGTGCGTTTCGGCGAAGTCGTGTACAGTCCCCTGATTCAACGTGGTCAGGCAGATGTTATGCTTGGGTTTGAATCAGCTGAAGCTTTGCGCTTTGCACACGAAGTGAAAGAGGGTGGCTTGCTGCTCTCTTCGACCCAGAAAATCCCGCCACCACGCGGGCCGCAGAAGAAAAAGGCGAAGGGATTGCAATACCCGGAAGCCGCACTTGAAGACTCGAAAGGTGTGTGTCGCGGTCGCGTTGTCCCTGTAGAAGCTGAAGCAATCGCACTGGAGTTGGGGAATCCGCGTCTGACCAACACAATTCTGCTGGGAGCGCTGTCTACTGGCCTAGATATCAGCGATAATATCTGGGATGAAACTATCCGTGCCATGGTGCCGCCCAAGACGATCGATCTAAACATCGCAGCATTTGCGCGTGGGAGAGCTGTAGCAGAAGGCGTTACAGCTTAATCCAAGCACTCATAAGCAGCAAAGAGTCAAATCTGACGAAACGGCCCGCATCTTGCGGGTCGTTTCATGGTTTACAATAACTACAATTGATAAATCTATGAAAACGAATCAAAATTGCTCACATCATTTCGAGCCGACGAAGAGGGTCCTCCCGGAGACGGTTGATTCACGTGAGCGTGAGACACGGCATGTAATCACATGCTGTATTCTCGTAGGTTGTTGAAATGATGGGGTATGGAGAATCCATGCTGTTTGGAAACAAAAAAACAATCAACATTTCGGTTGTCCTGATCAGCCTGTTGTTCCTGATCCTGCCGGCGATTGGGGTAGCGGAACTCTCTCTGAATACTATTGATGAGATCGACGAGTTCGACAACACCCTGTACTATCACTCATTCCCTACCGTGGATCCGGAAGTTCAAACGATCTACAATCCGCAATGGTCGATAAGCCTGTTCACGCCAGAAGAAGATTTCATAATGCAAGGTCTGCGTGTGTTGGTTGAAGAATATGAGGACCCGGTTTTCAGCGCGACGATTTACATCTATGAATTCAATCAAACACTTATGCCTGGTGATCTGGTTTCAATCTATACCGGCGAGGTTGAGCGAGAAGTCTATCAGGACAATATCGTCTGGTTGGAATTGCATTTGCCCGTTGAGTACCAGCACGTGCTGCAAGCAGATGAACCTTTCTGGATAAGTATCGGAACTCCCGACACAGATAACTGGGCAATCATGCAAGACACAAACGATATGGCCGGTTATAGCCTGGCTGCATCTGGTGCAAACGGGAATCCTCAAAACGCTGTCAGCTCAGGCGACTGGATCATGGAGGCGGGAGGGACATACGCATGGCCCACATGTGATGTCGAAGCATCACAGCTCTGGAATACTGAAGGGCTCTATCATATGGAGCCCGAATCGTTGATTCGCTATGTCACCCGAATTACAAATGTTGGCGGAACACCGTCAATGGGTGGCACGGCGGAGATTGAAATTACTGATGAAGATTTGAATACAATTCATTCTTCAATTTTGAATATCCCCCCGATGGTCGTTGGGGCAATGCGCCAGTTCGAATTCCAGAATCCGTGGGTTCCTTCAACACCTGGCAGATACACAGTCTCAGTGACTATAAACATCGATTCAGATGACAATCCATTAAATGACAGCGTCAGTCTCTATCAACAAGTCATCGGCGAGGACAACTACCACGGCTTCGATGATGGAACAGCTGAGGCATTGTATTCGCTGCCGGAAGGTCAGGGGCTGGCAGTCATGCTTACTCCTGCCTTGCAGATGGTCAAATCTGCACGTGTAAAAGTCTATTTTGATCATCTTTATTCATCCGTCAACCTGTCAGCTTATCGCTATGAGAACGCAATTTTCACGCGAATCTGGGAATACAATGGACCTGTTCAACAGGGATGGGTGACTTTCGCGCTCGCATCACCGCTGCTAAACGATGGAGCGGTGGCGTTCGTCTTCGAGGATGGTGGTAATAATCAAGTGTCAATGGACATATCCGATCCACAGATTGAACCCAATGATTTCATGCCGTTCACGTATTTCCTGACTGACGGCGCGATCTGGAATCCTGACCCAGATATTCCAGGCAAACCATTGGTACAGGTTGCGTACGAGCTTTCAACGGGTAGCCAGTTTATCACAGCGGATATTGAACCATTAACGGAACCAGTGGTCATTGAGCCTGGGGATAGCTGGGAATACACGACCCTGATCGAGAACACACTACAAGAGATTCAGACTCTGGACATATGGACAGAACTTATTTGGCCCACAGGAGAGCAATTCTCACCGTTGCAGCTTCTCGATAACCAGACTTTCATACCGGGAGTACCATATGAGATACCGTTATCATCGCAGGATGTTCCGTTCGCAGCACCTGATGGTATCTACCAATTCAGACTGAATGTTGGACAATATCCTGATGTTACGGCGACGTTTGATGCCTTCAATGTGCTGGTCGATGATAACAACATGAGTTCAGAAGAAGTAGAATCTGAGAGTACTCTTCCCCAGGCAATAGCTGTCAGCATGCCGTCCCCGAATCCGTTCAATTCGGCGACCACATTGACGATTACAATGGCATATCCCATGCATCTGGCAATTGATCTCTATGATGTCATCGGAAGGCATGTTGGACAACTGATTGACGAAAACTTTGCTACAGGACAGATACCGATTACAATTGATGGAACAATGTTGGCGAGCGGAACCTATTTTGTGCGTATTCATTCAGATGAGAATACGCAAGCTGTAATGCGAAAAATCACATTGTTGAAGTAGTACGCATTCCAGTATTACTACTTTGGGATGCACAATATGTAGTCAGCCCGTAATGGGATAATCTGGAGGGGATATACCTCTCAATCAGGAGGGTAGTACAATGAAAATCAGATTGGTATTTGTGGTTTGGACGTTGTTTGTTTTGGCACCTCTTTTTGCTTCAGTAGCTGTAGGTGCGGTGTTTCCCAATGAACAGCTGAACAATGAAATCGACGATTTTGATGTTGTCCTCACCAACCACAGTTTTCCGGATGTAGGCATCCAGATCGAAGAGATCTTCAACCCGCAGTATTCGTTGGCCAGGTTCGTGCCGGATGACGATTTCATCTTGCAGGGAATTCGAGTTCTCGTTGAAGAACACACGCAGGAAGTCAGCGCGCTAACGGTTCGCATCTACTCGGATAATGAGGATTCGCCGGGACCCCACATTGCTACATTTACAGGTGATGTATCCCGCGAACTGGTCACGAGCACCACGGTTTGGCTCGAACTCGAACTGACCGCCGACAACTACCAGTTTTTTGGACCGGATGAAGCCTTCTGGATCAGCGTGGGAACATCGAACATCTTCGCGTGGAACATCTGCGAGGACACGAACGGAAGCAGCGGATCCAACCTGCTCGGATCTGACGAGAATGGTGGGCCCTTTTCGTTGGATAGTGCTGGTGACTGGGTGATTGAAGCAGGTGGCGAATATGGGGAAGGCGTATATGATCTAGTTGCTAACCGGGTCTGGAATAACCAGAACCGGTATCACGTAACCATGGACAACAGCCTGACCTATCACGGTCGTATCCTCAACTCTGGCACAACCAATTCGCCGGAATCATCATGTGAGATTGAGATTCGGGACGAAGAAGATGAGGTTGTTTATGAGGCTACTGTTCCGTTGCCGACTCTCGCACCAGGATCATCATATTCTTTTACTACTGCAACATCTTGGACTCCTGAGAGCTACGGCGATTACGTTGTGACTATGGACATCGTGATCAATGGCGCCGATGATCCCGCGAACAACCATTTTGAACTGTTTCAACAGGTTGTCGATCGGGATGGCTGGTTGTGCTATGACGATGGCAGTTGGGAAGCAACAGTTCCTATTGATGAAGGTGAAGGATTTTCCGTCATGTTCATGCCACCAGCATCGGGAGCGGTAGCAAACAGCGCCCAAGTATACTTCATGCTTGAAGTGGAGGAAGTCGAGCTGAAGGCTTATACGTACGCCGGGGGTGTATTTACCGAGTTCTGGAGCTACATAGGGCCAGTCTTTCAGGGCTGGAATCTGTTCCCGATTATTTCGCCAGAGCTGACAAACAACCAGTCGGTTTCATTCGTCATTCAGGGCATGGACGGCTTCCGCCTTCCAATTGATACCAGTGACCCCGAGATCGTGGAGAACACAGAGCTTCCGCCAGTATACATGCTGACTGACGGTAACCAGTGGTATCTCAACTTCGACATCAATGGTAAACCGCTGGTCCATGTTAACTTCGAATATCCAGAAGAGTTGGGATCAGTTGACATAAACCTCAGCGCTCCGGACCTTTCCGAAGCTCTATTGCCGGGCGACGAGTTCAACTGGTCTGCACAAATTGAAAACTCGCTGGACGATCCAATGGAAGTCTTTGTTTGGACTGAGCTGGTGTGGCCGGATGGCACCTTCTTTGGACCGTTGCAGGTGTTTGGCGACGTGACGTTGAATCCAGGCGTCTCTTTCAACCTGAGCGACCAGATTCAGGCGATCCCAATCAGTTATCCGGATGGTACCTACATATTCCGCATTAACGTTGGTGAAACGCCATTGGAGTTGGAAGCGTTCGATGCGTTCACTGTCATCGTTCACCAGAATACCAGTGTGGAAGAGGCAGGATCATCACTTCTGCCAACAGATTTCGTGGTCTCGCAGGCGATGCCAAATCCGTTTAATCCCAGCACCGAGCTGCAAATCAGCTTGCCAGCACCCGGAAATCTGGAGATCACCCTGTTCGATTTGATGGGTCGTGAGATTCAACAGTTGACACAAGGCACACATCACGCTGGTATACACCGGATTGTGGTTGACGGTAGCCAATTAGCCAGCGGAATGTACTTCGTTCGTGTGGATGCGGAAGGCTACGCCACGGCACTGCGGAAATTGACGCTGATTAAATAAGTACCAAGTGCAGAGTACGAAGCAGAAAGACTAAGAATGCCACGGATTTCGGTCCGTGGCATTTCGCATAGAACTGAGAATTGGGCTGGTCAGCCGGATGCAGTACCATCTTGCAATATCATAAACTAAACAGCACACCCGCCTTGAACATCAGGCCATTTACTCCGACAACTGCTTCATGGCCATCGTCATTATCCTCACGAAGTACTGTCTGTTCCGGCATCAAGCTGTAGCCTACCTCGCCACGGATTGCCCAGTCGGGATTTATCAGGATCTCCAATCCGGTGGCGAACATCAGGCCGTGCACAGTAGCGTTATTGATCTGGTCGCCTTGCACTTTCTCTTCTTCAAGGTTTGAAAATGATATGTGCAGCAGTCCATAACGACCGGACAGTGACCAGCCAATCCGGCGAAACCAAAGCTTCTTTGTCAGACCGAAGCTCATGTGTGCGGCAAACGTCTGTGATAAACCCCCGACTAAACCCCCTTCACCAGTTACATAGAATTCGGACAGGTTTGACCAACTCGCGGTGTTTATCTCCAGTGATGCCCCAATCCACGCGCCATTTCGGGATCCGTCTTCGGGTAAATCCGCATCTCCACTATCCATCTCGCCGGGGATGTCAGCCGTTCCATCCATGAACTCTTCAAATCCGTCGCTGCTGATGGGAAGGAAACCGATCATGGGCGAGATGTTGATTCCGAAACGAGCGTCTTCGACAACTTGGTCAGCGTATGTCAGATCCCAACCACCGATTAGTACCTGGACGTCAGACTCCTGATCCCGAACATCACGTACTTTTCCATATGCCAGCAGAGTTCGTCCCTCGGCGTCGGGATCAGTCGTTGACCATACCTTGTACCGCTTGTCCAGCTCAACGCCCAAATCATGTCCCTGGTTGAAGATGAATTTGTTCACACCGGGCGAAGTGACAATCGCCTTGATCGAGAATTCATCCATCTTGCGCAGGTCAGTTCGCAACTCAGCGACAACACCACTGGCTTTGCGGCGATATTGATCACTCAGCTCTTTCTTGCTGGGTCGTTGCTCATCGTCATTATCTATGGAGTTGAGCACATCCGTGATGGATAGTGCCATCAAGGCGCCCAGCCCCTCTGAAGATCCATCGATAGTCCCAACGAAAACCTGGTCGTGAGTTCTATAGATATCTATCTCAGCATTCAGCTTCCACTCGTCCTCTTTCAATTCGCCAAGGGTCATGCGCGGGACAAAGGCATACCCATTTTCCACAATTTCCTGCAAATCTTCAAGTGTGATAGGTGCTTCCCCATAACGCCCACCGGTATCGACACGTTTCTGCTTGATCTCCTGGGCATGCGCGAGCAGATAATCGTTCGCATTCTCGAGGAACTCGTCAACATTAGCATCAAGCGGCATCTCGTAGAATGCGAAGCGAGGGAAATTGTACACCAGTTCGCGCATCAGTTCACCCTCGAACTGGCGCCGCTGGTCACGGTCGACATCGTGCGCCTTCCGCGAAAACTCAACTGGGAAGACGAAGAGCTGTTTCTTCATCGACTGCTGGAGTTTCGGGCTGTCAGTTGGATCCTCACTTGCGGTCGATGTGGCTACCAGGAAAACTAACAGCAGGATGAGCGATGTCAGGCTCGTTCGCATGATAAGACCATGTTAGGATTAATCGATATGACGAGAAAATAGCTCGCTAGACGACATGAACGGAAATATCCCCGGAGCGCTGCCTGATTCGTTCATGCCCGTGACAATCATCCGGTTCCAATCTTTGCAGCTCAATCTTTAAGCCAGCGCTTTAACTATTCCTGACTCTAAGAGGAAGGAATGCTCAAGTTCCAGGTCAGGATGCCGATGAGTTGAGAGCAGCACGGATACGCGAGTGGACGGAAAACCCCGTTGAACTGGATGACCGATCCCAGTGAGCCCTTCCCCTGGCCACAAAGACGCTCGTCATGTTCTTTCCTGATCACTTGAAGTATTTCGAGCTGCTTGAACATATCGCTCAGGGAGCAACCATGAAACGGCGCGGCAAACGTTTGGGCAGACGAAGCATCATAATTCCCGCACGACGTGGGACTATCCTGCCAGCACCAGGATTTCTGCCCATGGAGTATGGGGCGGAAGTGATGTTGTCGACGGTCGCTGCGAGGCTGGACCATGTCCCCCAGCAGCTCATCAGCCGACCCACGCGACCTGGTTCATGTACACGCCCTGTTCAGTTGAACGCCAGTACCACACTCTGGCTACGTGCAGCACATGGTCCCTCGGTCAACTGAGCCCCTGAGCTGAACACCCTCCACACATTATTGTGGAGGGTGTTCTCTATCAATTCCTGTCAAATCCTGTGTTTTATCTGCCACGTCCCGGATAGAATCGAGCGCCACCCTCGAGTGACAACCCACCGAGTAGAAAATCGCCATCCCACGCGAAATATGCGTCGTTGAACGGCACATAGGCGTAGCTCATGTTGATGAACCACTCCTGACGAGGCGTTTCCGGATTGCTGAACTGAAGTCCACTACCGAAAACAAATCCGAATGCTCTACCCGTATCCTCAAACGTTTCGTAGTAACGCTTGGCTTCGCCGTTATTCTCGTATTGCCAGCGGAATTCCAGCCGCGTGTTGAATTCAACATATTCCAAACCCGCAGTCAGGTACCACATCGGCAATGGTCTTAATGGACGCCAATCCAACATCAGGCGGGTTGTCTTGTAGGTCGATTGTGTGGACTGCTGTTCCAGATAAGTATCTCCAGCATTTTCACTCGGATATCCTGCCAACTCCGAATCCTTGGGAAGTGCCCAGAAGAAATCCAGATGTGTTGCCCAGTGAAATCCGGATCGATACCCGATGTATAATGAACCACCCGGCATCTGAGTGCTCTCCCAGCCGAGCCCCATTGTAGTTTCAGAGTTGATGTCAATGTTATTAGTCAGCCCGATCGCGTTAGGATCTTGAATCTCAAATCTCACTTTGCCATTGGGAGTTTCAACATCTCCGCTGGCTCCAAGTTCGAGCAAACTGACGGATCCTCCAACAAACCAGCCAGTTCGTTCATCAGCTTGTGCGAGTGGAAGCGTCCAAAACGACACAAAAAACATGATCAGTGCAAGCACAACGTGTAGCCGGTTCATGGAATCATCCCGGGGTTAGAGTGCGGTTTCGTCGATTTCAATCCAGATCGGGCAATGATCGGAACCCATGACATCATCTGAGATGCTGGCCGAGGTAATGGCGTTACGCAAGCTGTCCGTCGCGAAATGGTAGTCTATTCTCCAGCCAATGCCCCGTTCACGGGCACGGGTGCGCATGTCCCACCACGAATACTGGCCAGGTTCCTGGTTAAACATACGGAATGAATCAAGCCATCCCGCATCCACCCAGCGATCTATCCACGCTCGTTCGATACGGAGGAAGCCAGATGATTTCTCGTTCTGCTTCGGATGCGTAAGGTCGATTTCCTTGTGGGCAGTGTTGTAATCGCCGCAGACGATGACGTTTCGCCCTTCATCTTTCAACTTGTTAAAATAAGTAAATATGTGCTCGTAGAAATC
>CAZKGR010000026.1:0-44673 GCA_964552465.1 uncultured bacterium | reverse complement strand
TCGAATCCCGACGCGGGTACAAAGAAAAGGGCTTGTGCCAAGCACAAGCCCTTTTTTACGTCTGAACAGTGAGGATTACTTCATCAGCATCATTTTGCGTGCAGCAGTAAAATCACCTGTCTGCATGGTGAAGAAGTAGATTCCGCTAGACAGGTTGGACGCATCGAAGCTCAGTTCATGGGTACCAGCGCTGAACGACCCCCGTGCAATCGTCGCTACCTGCTGACCCATAGTGTTAAACACAGAAACGGTCAAGTCAGTCGCAGTCGGCAGCATTACGGAAATCGTCGTTTGTGCGTTGAACGGATTCGGATAGGCTTGAGACAAACCGAAGTTGTCAGGGGTTGCATCTATTCCTGAATAGATGTCACCCGAAGCGCCAGCTGTCAGCCGGTGCAACCCACTTCCGCTCCAGTCTTCTTGAAGAACCTCACTGCGTTCGTCGCCCAACTTGGTGAATGTGAAGCTGTCTTCAACGAACAGCTCGTCCGGGCGACCAAGGTGCATGATGAACGTGTATTCGCCTGCTGGAGCAGCAGCTGGGATGTTTTGCGTCAGCCCATCCACAGAGATTTGCATGAACGGTGTTACCGTTAAGAATGCCTGGTCTAGTGGTGAGATCTCGTTGCCACCTGGCATGATTACTGATGACCAGAATCGGACATTTGTAAATGTCAGGTTGGTGTTTGACACCATGTCCAAATCATAAACCAGCGTCCCACCGGAAGCTGCGAATTCAGTCTGGTAGGGTGTAATCGTCAGCTCGACCGGAGCTATATTCGCTTCTGAGTCGTAGCGCGCAACCATAATGTCTGGAGTATCTAGCAGATCATTCGGGTAGCCGTATCCGGCTGTTACGTACGTTCCATCAGTACGCTGGTCTACCGCATAATTCCTGTACACATCACTCGCCAAGTCTTCCACGATATACCAGAGCAGATGTCCATCCGCGCTCACTTCGGCAATCATCGGGTATTCTGTAGTATCGTTATACGCTTCACTGCCAGCAACAATGTAGTTGCCGTCCTGCGCCTTGATGATATCATACGCATATGCCTCTTCGCCGAACCGAGCGTCCCAGACAATCTCGCCAACGTCATCAAAGCGGAGTACGCGTGCACGGTGCTCATAACTCTGGTTCAGGATGGTTCCGCAGAACACGCCACCACCGTCATCCAGCGCAATGATTCCTGATGCGAAATTTTCAGATCCGAACGCAGAGTACGCCTGATGATACAGTAGTACTCCAAACTCATCAAAGCTCGCTACCCAAGCATCATTGTAATTCGCACCTGCAACCAGAAAACCGCCATCTGGACGTAGCGCGATGGAGTACGCGTACTTGCTGATTGCGTACTCCTGCAACCATTCTGTGGCGCCAGCTGAGTTCACTTTCCACAAGAACGTGATCTCTGGTCCCCAACCCATGCCATTGGTTCGAGCACCGCAGAGCACATATCCTCCGTCCGGTGTCATAACCATGCCGCCCATATGGAAGTTCTGTGGCATCTCGTTGAAATGTTCCTCAATTTCCCAGACAAGCGTGTCACCATTTGCCGAGTACTTTGCCATGAATGCCCAGCCGCCAATTGCGGGTTGGCGTTTCCGTCCAGCGATGATAAAGGTGTCGTCGTCGTTAACGTATATGGCTCGACCAAACTCGTCAGTGTCTTCCGTGCCGGATTTCAAGGCATCCAATGAGTCACCGTCCGTGTTGAGCCAGATAACGATTGCGTCGTCGTTATCTTGCACGTCCTGGTGGACTCGCGTCTCTCCGACCACCAGAATTGTCCCATCCGATTGCAACCCGAGATCGTACCCTCGGTCAGTACGGGTATCTCCATAGTAATTCTGCCAAAGTTGGGCTGGTGGTTGAGCAATCGTAACGCTTGCTGCAAACAGCATTACAAGGATCGCAAATGTCGCACGCATGATGTGCCTCTTTGTGTATTGAGTATTTGTGCTAATATGCTCGTTTCCAGAATCGAAATCCATTTGAAACCGAAAAATTATAAATTCGTTAAACTGCTCTTTTGTGAGCGACTCGAGAGACATATTGCTCGATCCTCAGGTATACACAAGAAAAACCGGCATGAGACGAATCTCATGCCGGTTTGATCACTTACCCGTGACCATCAAGTCAAAGGGCTTACTTCATCAGCATCATCTTACGTGTTGCAGTGAAGTCGCCCGCCTGCAGCGTGTAGAAGTACAGACCGCTTGACAGATCGCTGGCGTCAAAGCTAATGCTCTGCGCACCGGCAGACATCTGACCGTTCACCAAGGTCGCAACTGTCTGGCCTGCTACGTTGTAAACAGTCAACGTAACGTCGGCAGCAGTCGGCATGGTGAAGCTGATCTGCGTGCTCGGGTTGAATGGGTTTGGATAGTTCTGCGCGAGGCTGAACTCTGTCGGCTGAACAATTTCAGTCTCTTCAACACTGTTGGCACCAAACCATGCGAGAACGTTCGTCATCAACGTTTCGAACTGCGCGCTCATGACAGGCTGATCGAGACCCGGTTCAACAACGGCGTATTCAACGTCGAAACCGAGGTAGACAGTCTTGCCGCCCCATCCGTTTTCGTACCACAGACCGCCCTCAATACCCTCAACTTCACCAAAGAAGTTTGTTGTGGCTTCTGCAACACCGGTTACACCATCTGCCCAGCTCTGGTTTGGATCATCAAACAGAACAGCAAACGGCGTATCTGCGAAGTCATCAGAAATCGGATCACCTGCTTCACCGTAGAACGAAACATCTGTCGGTGATGGGTCGTTCACACCACTAAGGATGCCAAAGACATCGTAGGCGAAGTCACCAGCGGAGAAGGTCGGTTCTTCAGGTTCACCGTTTCCGTAGAAGTAGTCCTGGTCAGCAAAGAACAGGTTGCCGCCACCTTCCACGTATGCCTGGTACGGGCTTCCTTCATAATCACGGGTTACCATTGAGCTGGCACCCCAACCGGTGACGATGACAGCGCCCCAGTCATTCGCAGACAGCACGAACTCATCAATACCCTTGTTGGCAGTCACATCCCAGAACTGGAAGTACCAACCGAGGGAACCCCTGAGGGACCACAGCATCGGCAAGCCGTTGTTAGATCCATGATCGATGTAGAGGATGTCTGCATCGGTCTGGTTCATTTCAACAACCTGGAAGTAAAGCTGGTTGTCTTCGTTGCTGTTGACTTGACCTTCATCGTCCGTGGCAACGATCCAGTAGTTCACCTGTGTACCAGGAACTGTGTCTAAGGTAAACGTGGCTTCGAAGACCTCGTCGAGATCCGGATCAGTCATCTCGTATTCATCCGGAGTCGCATCGCCGACCTTGACAAACAAGACAGCTTCATCGCCATCCCACCCGTTGTCATCAACGATGTTGCAGGAGATTGTACAGGTCTTGCCACCATTCGGTGTGTTCGCGAGCTGGTTCATCGAACCCATAATCGGCGGGGCGCCGAGCGGGTAGGACACGCCAACACGCATCGCAATTTCAATCACTGGATGGTAGCCACCCCAGAGATAATCTGCACCTTCGTTCCACGGACCACCGAACCAAGTGTAGTTGAATCCACGTGCGCCGACATCATCAGCCAACGGATGCGGTTGTTCACCAGCTGTTTTCACCCAACCGACCATGAACGGTGTCGTATCCTCACGCCAGATTCCTCCGCCAGGGAGATCATCAGCAGTGAATAACGCTTCCCAGGAATTGTCACCAACTGCGGCGTTATTGAATGGACCGAAGACCAGATCACCGAGCGGGCTTTCAGATGACGTTCCGCGAGCGGGCGTACGTCCATCTGGATAGAGAGCCTCGCAGGCATCGCTATACTCCCACATAAACGACTGGAAGTTGCCATCACTGAACCACTGCTGTTCAGCAAAGTAGATGGAGCAGGGTGCCAGCGGTACGAAATGAACGGCAAAAGTATCACCGAGTGCCCCGGAGCCGCAGTAGTATTCTGTGTTCTCGTCACCCATACGAATCAGATAGAAAATATCATCCAATTCGTCGAGTTCGGTTGTAAGATCGGCTTTGGTCACTTTTGTCGGTTCGAGATAGACGATATCAGCGGCCCATCCCGTGCCTGCGAACAGTAGCAAAGCCATACTTAACAGTACCAAACGTTTCAACATACTTTACCCCTTTCGTTGTAGCTCCCGATGCGCTCAACGCGCATTCATGGATTTTCTTCGCCGTTACGCCTTCCTAGTTCAACTCGTTTTGTAATGCAATCAGAAATTGTCCGAACTCGACTGCATAGTAGCAGTCGATCGTGTAAACATCCCCTGCTACTGGAATCGGATTCGCCTGAAACTGAACCTCATTGCCTGTGATGTCGTAGCTCACAACGGAATACTCGACCCCATCTTTAGTAACACTAGCAGGATAGATCAAGTTAAGGTTTGCGAGTTCCAGTTCCGCCACCCCGGATTGTTCTGTTTCTTCCAGAAGAGAAACCTCGACATCTTCACCAAGCACGTAAACAATCGTGCCATCCGCGATCAGTTCGTCAATGAAGGTCCCACCTGAAAGCACGTCCAGAAGTACCATGACTTCGCCATATTCTTCCAGACCATACCAGGCGCGAGTTTCTACCTCCATCACCATATTATAGGTGAACTCATCAAGACGCCTGTGCATCGGATTTGCAAAGTCAGCCCAGTACATCTGGGCATTCTGCGCTTCTTCGATAGCCATGTCGAAGTCCTGAGTGCTCAGTGCGATACTTGAACGTCCCGCGCAGGCTTCTGCGAACAATGTATCCGCGACCAACGGGTCGAGATCGCCGATGGCAAGAAGCACTTCCCCCAGCGACAGAACATTGCCGAGGTTTCGTTGCGCACTGGTTGGTTCCTGAGCCTGGGCGAAAGCATACCCGAGTCCCAAGTAGGCTTCGAGGTTGCTGGCTTGTGCGTTTGCCGCTTCCTGGAAAGTGGCTAGCGCATCATCCGTTTCCCCTGCATTCAAGTAATCCCATCCCATCTCGATCAACCGCTCAACTGTCACGGCTGGTCCGGTTGGGATGTCATCGCTTTCCGTGCTACAGCCAACAACGACAACTAAGGCTGTTATCAGCAGCCCGGCGGCCAGGACTCGCAGGGTCAGCTTGTTTGTTCTGCTCTGCATTTGATTCTCCTCCATCCGGACGTGTTACTTCACCATGACCATTTTACGTGTGCTGCTGAAACCTGCAGCATCCATCCGCACGAAATACACACCTGAAGCGATCGGTGAGCCTGTAGCACTCTGACCGTCAAAGTGGAAACTGTGCATGCCGTACGGCATTTCCCCATCAAACAATCTCGCCACTTCCCGTCCTAACACATCATAGACGATTAATGTGAGCGGGCTGGTTTGAGGCAGTGCTACTCGAATGGTCGTGCTGGGGTTGAATGGGTTCGGATAATTCTGACCAAGATCGAAGCTGGTCGGAATCACCAGTTCAGCAGGAATCTCACCGTGCGGTCCAGCAAGAACAGCGTAGGTTCCCAGATAGCCAACTGGTGCGTTAATCGTCCCGTCGGATTCGTTGACTGTTCCACCAACATAATCCCATTGCCCATAACGCAGCAGGTAGAGGCCAACATCGTCACCTTCAGCTGCATCCATGTCGAACGGAATCGTCAGTTGAATTGGATCGTTCAACTTTTCAAGCTTACCACCTAATGAGTAGGAGGCACTGACCGGTTTCATCTGCTCAAAAACGTTGCTGAAGGTGCCTTCAGACACCTCGGCGACCTCTGGGCTTCGCATGATGAACAGGTTGCGATCTTCTGTGAAACTGTAGGCGGTTGCCGAGATTTGGAAGCCATCATCCAGTTTGACCACGCCTGGTTGCCCACCCTCGAAGGTTGACATGATCATCATGGTCGGATCGGATTCCAGAACAGGAACACCGTTCGAGTAATAACCTTCCAGGAACCAGTACATCTCCCCTGTGTCGGTCATGGTGACGTGCGCGGTATACTGTTCAAAGGATCCACTGGCGTTCTCAACCGAGGCTTGAGCAAAATCATCGGGTGAGTCGAACTGGCTGATCAGTTCGCTTTTATCGGCATCAGTATAAACGGAAACCGTAGGTGCAGCGACACCATCAGCTCTATACAACGGTCGTTCACTGATCACAAACAAGTCAATTGCAGTACTGACGACCGGATTCTGCATCACGAACAAGCTGCTGTAGTCAGCGGGTTCTGATTCATGGTGCACCATGAAATCTCCGCTTCCAGCAGCAACCAGCATCCAAGTCGGGAAGGTCGCATCTGGATTATCTGTGGGTCCGAACACCCAATCACCTTCCGCACCATCCGGACTCATCGGAACTTGTGCCCGATGCAGTTCTTCATCCAAAGCGACTTCCTGCGTAGCGATCGGCAATGAGCTCATGTTCCCGGCAACCGTTGTTGCCTGCATGTTAACCTTACGGAGCTGCAGGCCATCCGCACCTTCACCAGCAAAGACCACCAAGTTGTCTTCAGTTGGATTCAGCAACAGATTCGGGTCGAATGGACCATAACCAGTGAAGTAGTAGCTGAAACCCCACTCGGGACAGCTCAACGAATACGGAGGACGATCCTTACCTGCAGTTGGCTTCCACTTCAAAGCTGTACCGCGGATCGCACCTTGCGCGTTCAGATTTTCAAACATGAACCGGTTGTTATCGGCTTCGGTGAAACTGGTATCCAGCAACGCGGCTGTCGCGAAGTCGAGGAACAGGTCGTTGATATCAATATCCAACTGCCAGTCTTCGAGGAATTCACTGCGAACGTCCAACGCGTCAGCTACACCACTCATGCCCGTGCGTGGTGAAGTTGCCAGTGCGGTTATGAAATCATCTCCGCCATATTTCTCCCACAGGTAAAGGAAGTACATGTAAACATATTTGTGATCTTCCCTGGACTTGAATCCATTACCTATGAAGGTCATGCTGTTGCTACCAGGCATAGCACCGGCAGCGCCGTCACCGTAAAACTGAGGGGCACCGTATGTGTAGAATTCGCTGAAGAAAGCGAGTCCCAAGTTGACCCAGTCCTCTTCGAATTTGTCAACTTTGTACGCAACGTATTGCGTATACACATTTGCCAATGCTGCGAAACCGGCGACATCCAGATCCTCCATGCCGACCGGATCCCACTCCTCATTGTTGCTGTCCCAGTTAAACGATTCGTCACCGGTAGTAAAACTCTGAGGATAGCTGTCGATGATGATCAGTTCGGACTGGTTAGAGTCTTCTTCCTCACTTCCCGGCAGGTCGCTGGGTAAGAAGTAGCCGTGAGACCAAAATGCATCCTTGCTGTCGTTTCGGCCGAGACCAAACTCGTCAAAGATGTCGGCAAACAGGATATTCACCTTTTCAGGAAGTTGATCCTCTCTGCCTGTGGCAACCAGGCTAACGATCGCATCGTGTGCGCCAGATGTTTCCAGTTTTGGAGTCTGGTTTTCGAAGAAGTCTATGGCCACTTCCAACTCTTCCGCACGTAGCGCGTTCACGATCGGGTGAACAACGCTTTGCGCGTCACGCAGCTCAAACGGTTGGTACGGCACCCACTGGTCGTTCGCCACGTACCACAGCGCGTTGTCACTTACTGCCCGCAGAGAAGCAGGAGTGTATCGTGGGACAGTCGGGAAAGCTTCACGGCTGCGAACTACAAACTCACGACCGTAGCCCAGTGTCAACACTGCTTCATCAACGTCGTTGAACAACGTATCGCCATCGACAATGTCGATGAGTTCGACGCTCTCCACACCGTCCCCGCTGGTCAGGAATCCAGCTTCAGTGGTGAGCATTAGTGATGGGCGGTCCAGCTCGTCAATAGTCTCCATGCCAGCCACATCGCCTTCACTCAAATACAATGAGATCCTATCCGGTCCGTCTATCACGGCACTGTCAGGTGTGCTGAAGCCGACTCCGGATACCTGGAGTTTACTCAGGTCGATGTTGTCCACTGGAACCGTTCCGTTTGAACCAACTACCACTCGACCGTTCAAGAAATCATACCAGACATACTCCAATAGCGGAGGATTCGGGTCTGCGAAATAATCGAGTGGATAAACTTCAATCGCACGGTTGCCGTTGAGTTTAGAACTCTGCATGACGGTATACGGATCAACAACCAGGCGCAAGTCGCCGGTGTCCAGAGTGTTTTCGATCGCGTATCTGTCCTCAGGACTGACAATAATCGAGAACGCCTTGTTTCCGCCGGTTCGGCTGGCTTCACCCTCACCCAAAGTGACGGTATCTGTGCCTGCAATGAAGTGAACGTTCTCGAAGACGAAATCACCTTCAAGACGTACGTCAAACCGCATGAACAGTTCGTTGATTTCTGCGTTATAGTACGGTGCAACATCCGGATCGAGTTCCGGTCCCTTGTTGCTTCCTTCCAGTATGATCTCCGCGACTACAAGGCCGTCAACATTTCCGTTGCCGAATTCGCTCAGAACAGCGTTGGACCGGACCAGCACATTGAAATCACCGTCGATGTCTACATCGATCAAGTCTTCCAGCGCGTGTGCGGTGCTGACACCCAGGATCACGGTCAGGCTTAAATCACCGTCAGCCAAGCCGGGTGTTCCGGCTTCCAGTGCATACTCTTCACCATCTGATACCCGTTGCATGACCAGCTTTGGAATGACAGCATGCTCACTGACTCGCGTATCCAAAGCTTGGTTGAACGTCACTTTGAACAGGTTTAAGCCCATATCATAGGAAGCTGAAACTGCTTCCAATGGGAACGGGTCGGCGGTGAATTCAACCGGGAAGTTCTCTGCTGGTTCCGCCGGATTGTAGTGCACGTTAACAAACGTGTAACTCCCGAAGGAAATCATCATCGATTCGCCATCCAGCATTTCCACAGCAGCCCGATCTGATGGTAGAAGCTCTAACTCGAGAACGTCAGCATCATCAGCGGTCAGGTCAAGTGCGCTGGATAGCGTCACTGATCCGCCCAAACCATCGGAAATGGTGATCTGTGCGATCTTGACATTTTGTTCAAAATCAATAGTGCCGTTTTCGTTGCGGTCTTCGCCTTCACGCGTTGGCGTGATCACACCGTCACCGGGACCCGGCCACGCTGGATTTTGTTCGTGTTCGCCGATGATGTCTTCGGGAAGCTGGTCATATTGCATGACCGCGTTGAAGCCGAGTGACAGAACGTTCGTACCTGCATCATACGCAGCATCGATGATCTCGATCATCTTGTCTTCACCGCGCTCGTAGTAGTAAAGCGGAACCCACGCTGCAACACTCAGAACGCCATCGGGTGAAACGGCTGTCCCCGCAGGCAGATACAATCGCATGTCGTTGTGATTGAGATCCTCTTCGATCGCGACAACATCGCTGTAGTCTGTTCCCCAAAGTTCACGGAAGTCAGTTCCGCCGGCATCATCCGTATAGGTGTATTCACCGACGATACCGTCAAAGATTGGTCGGAACTTCACTTGGTTTGCGTCCGAGACAAGAACCTTCCCGGCACGCAGCTCGTAGTCATCCAGCGGGCCATCATCAATAGTGATTCCACCGATGATGAAACTTGACTGATCGGCGACAATCTCCGAATCGAAGTCAATTCTGAATGTGTTCGTATTCTCGTTGTAGGCCGCAGAAACCGGTACTGGTTGAGCAAGAAGCATTGGTGCCAGTAACAGCAACAGAACCGGGACCCAAACGAGTGCAACTTTCAATCGTAGCATCGAAAATCCTCCTAATCTCCGTCTCATCTCCTAAGAGATGCGATCAGAACGAGAAAGAGACGTTGAAACGGTGAACATCTTCGAGAATTCCGTATTCACTGAACGCATAGTCCACGGCAAAATTCTGCCACTGTGCACCCAGACCAGCACTCAGGCCGAGGGTGTCGTGACGGAAGGTGTAGCCGCCGCGCAGGAAGAACAGCTCCTGGAAGCCGTACTCAGCGCCTATGTTCACGCGTTCAATGTTATCGTTCGGATGCTCGAGATCACCCGCCAGGGTCAATCGGTGGACATCTGTCAGGACTGGGTCCATCGCCGCACCGAGTTTGAAAATCATCGGGAAGTGGTATGGAAGAAACTCGGTAGTTTCCTCTCCCACCGTCCCGTTATCATAGTCGTAGTAGCCACCATCCAGTTGCATTTCTGGTCCGAAGTTGCGGACCGCCATTGCCAACCGAATGCTGTTCCACTGAGTGTCGTACATGACACCGACATCAATTGCAAAGTTGGACGCGATTTCCGTGTCCAGATCTTCGCGGATATACTTGATATTCGTACCAAACGCGAACTTGTCGGTGAGGTTCATGGCGACTGACACACCAGTCATGATGTTAGTGACGTTGAAGTTTTCACCTGTACCGTTCGGTTGTTCCACGGTTGTGACTTCCATGTCGCCAGATCCCATCGCGAGAGCGAAGGCACCGAGGGTGAATGTGTCATTCACTCTGTATGACCCACCGACCGCATCATAACTGATGTCGGCGAAATAGGTGACATGTTCAAACATCACGGTTTTGTCTGCAGCGTTGACCAATCCAGCCGGGTTCCAGAACATGGCGGATCCATCATTGCTCAATGCGGAAAACGCACCACCCATAGCAACCCCTCGGGCACCAATGGGCAGTTTCAAAAAGTCGGCACCTGTAGTGCCCACTTTTGCGAAGTCTTCGGCCTGGACGCCACCCGCGGTAACGAACAGTGCGATCAGCACCGCGATGCCCAGCCGAACTATCGTTCGTCTACTCATGATCGAACTCCTTCTGCTGAGGTCAGCGGATGATCAGGAACTTGCCGACTTTCTTATCCCCACCTGGGGTTTCGACGATATACACATACAATCCGGAAACCACTTTCTGGTTGTTCCGACTGATCAAATCCCAGTACATCGCACCTGTGGTCGCTTCATCCTTATACATCTCATCAATCAAATCCCCGCTGAGCGAGAAGATCGAAATCTTGCACCGCGCTGGCAGGTTGATGAAGCTGATCTGATCTTCGTACTTGGCCTCGAACAAGGCTGTACCCTTGTATGGATTGGGAACCACTTGAACGTTGTCCAATCCTTCTTGACGCATCCTGGCTCTTTCAGGACGCGGAATCACTGGCTCTGGTGCACCGCCGAGATCCTTGCGATAGTTGGATTTTGCCGACTCGATCGACGGCAGTCCAAACTGCGCCATCTTGTCAGGATCGTACGCGACAACGGAGTAGAAATACTTCAGGCCGTTAACCGGACGTTCGATATCTCTGAAAATGACTGTGGTACTGTCCTTATTCCAGAAGTCACCACCGAAATCTTCGTGACCGTGAACGAGATCCGGCAGGTCGACCATGATGTAATCCCAGTCAGTACCCTGCACTAGTTCTTCGTTGGTAACTGTTTCGTTCCACTCCGCCTCGTTGTAGGCGTACTCCCCCTCAGCGTTCCAAATCGGGTTGATGATTCCGCCCTCAGTGTTATAGAGGTAGGTTTCGTCGACATGTGAATAGTCAAACGCGGCGATCATCTCCCAGGTCTGCGGGTTGTACTTGGATCTATAGACCTTGTAGCCTTCGAAGTCCGTAGCGCCGAGGAAACTGTCGATCGCTCGTTCAGCACCATCATCCCAGACCATTTCGACACCACCATCCAGCGCACTGTAGTGCAGATCTGGAATGGTCGGCGGAATCGGCAACAGGAAGTGGCGATCATTGATGATCTCGGAATTCTTCACACCGACGAAACCGTATTGATCCGCGAACGCGAGATCTGGCGGATTCATTGGGTCGCCAATTTCCGGCAATTCACCGCGGTAGTAAGCTTCGATGGCATTGTCAAGGTTGCGACGCAGACCTTCGAGACCCTTACCCACACCGGTGACCATCACATATTTCTTGGTCTCGCCATCGGCAAAGCTGTGCGGGCCACTGCTGATCATGTAGCGGTAGTCGAATACCGGAGCACCGGCCCCGTAGTCGAACGGGTGCGGCATGAAGCGCTGTCCTTGGGATAAGGCATGCTTGCCTTCCATGTATTCATACTTCTCGCGGTCGGAACCTGGATCAGATTCCCAGTTCCACCACTGGTGCGAGTGCGGATGGTACGCTGGCTCCCACTCGTCTTCCTGCGTCCTGTTCTTGGCGTTGTTGTAAGGTTCGTCAGGAATGTGCAGGAATCTGGTGCCGATGAACCCGGAAATGTCAGGGCTCATCATCCGTTCTCCGGTGTCGTTCTCACCAGATTGCGGGAAGTCGCCGTCATACATGTAGCTCATACCGCGCGGAATCAAATAGCCGCGCAGGGAATCCCCGGTTGCTGTGACAACGGGCTCACCAGCTACATAACCTTTTGTCGAAACGCTTTCATGATACCGGATGTAGTCCGGTACAGGCCAGCCAACGTTAGTGTAATCTTCAGCATTCACGATGTATATCTGGTATTCATCCCAGATGCCATCCGGTTCTGGCTGGTCTGTGGTTGGTTCTGGTTCTCCAGCCATCGGGGAGTACCCATTCCAGAACGGATTACGCGGATCAGCGTTCGGCCATCCCCAGTAATCGTAGCCGGTTTCTCCGTTACCATCGAGATCCAGCGGGTCGACGATATCGTACTGGTATGGATTTTCACCTTGTGGTGCCCAACCGTCGTAGTCAACGAGATCATCGATATGCGGTTCGGTCGGGTCTGCTTCAGCACCGACGTCATTGTCGAAAACGTAGGTGACCATGACGCCGTTCAACGCGCCACCGCTGACATTTTCAGTTTCGAGCAGCACGATGATGAAATCGTCGTAATCGTTCAACGACCAGGCCAATGAACGTTGGTGGAACTTGAGCCCGATCGGGGTGTGCCCCCCGATATCACCGTTCAGGTCGTCGAAATGGGCTAAACCGTCTTGAATGGACTTTGGACCAGTTCCGAAGTAAAAGGTAGAACCATCGCTTGGATCGAGTTCGTAGTTGCCGTAATCAGCGTGGCTGCACAGCGGTTCGCCACCGACTAATGCAGCCGCCCAGAACCGACCTTCCCAGATGTAGTACACGCCTGATCCGCCAGGCCATTCGCCTGAGGGCAGTAGTGCATTAGGTTCGCCATAATTTCCGAAGTTGGAAATGGCTGTCCAGAAATTGCCGACGTCATGCACCCTGTACTCAGTGCTGGGACGTGCGGCAGTCTGCCGTGGTCCTTTACCCGGACCTGTCATGTCGATTCGCGCAGCGAATGTGGTCCCAACTGCCAACAGGCAGGCGAGCAGCACCAACAACGCTGGAATCCTGTAGTGATTCTCTTTCACGGTGTATCGTCCTCCCGCCTGAATTAAAATTCGAATCCGAGTCCGACCTGGTAGTAACGACCTCGCTGCCAGTACCGCGGATCGTTATACTTGCCATCAACATCGTCGAACTGTTGATACCAGCCTACATCCGCATTGTCCTGGAAGAATCGTTGGTCAATGTTATCCTGATCCAGGATGTTATAAACCTGGAAGAACGCGGACATGCTGAACGACTTCCACACACGGAATTCCTTCTGCACGCGTCCATCAAAGGACAGCGTATATGGCAGCCGCTGATCGTTGATCGGGGGATCGTTTGAACGAGCTGGGCTCGAATAGGGCAGCCCGCTGCCGTACTTCCCGATCAGATTGACAGAGAACCCGTCGAAAACAGGAACGCCGAACAGATCTGAATCATGCGGTACAAAGAACTGCAGGTTTCCGTAAATAGTGTGGCGTTGATCCCAATCGAGATATGATTCTGTAGTACGTATCAGGTTACCCGCCCAAGCGTTTTCGTAGTTCTGGCGAGCTTCAGACGCTTTGCCCTTGGCCACCGCATAGGTGTAGGAAAGGCTTCCGCTGTAGAAGTTGCTGAAGCGCTTGTTCAGACTCATCTCGAAGCCACGAACGTTGCCGTAATCCTGGTTGATATACAAACCATACCAGTTACGCGCGGTGAAGAAAACCTGGCGCGTGTCAACCAGCCCGGTGATATCCTTGTAGAAACCGGTTGCTACGAAGACGATGTCATTCGTGAACTGGTGACGCAGGGTCAACTCGTAGGATGTTGTGCGTTCAGGTTCGAGGTTCGGATTTCCAACGATTGGGAAAGCGCCTGAGAAGTCCCAGTTAACGTTTGTAAATGCGTATTGCAGGATCGGAACCTGGAAGTTTCGGCTGTAGTTGAAGCTCAACTGGTCACGTTCCGTAATCGGGAAGGCGACACCCAGGCGCGGTCCCCAGTACGTCTTTCCTCCAACCGTAGTCGGATCTTGAACTTCACCACCCAGAGCCGGATCTGTTACCGGATTCGTAATGTCAGCCGGATAATCGTCCCAATTCACATCGAAGTAGTCAACCCGAAGGCCGAGGTTCAGCACCATGCCTTCAAATTCCATCTTGTCTTCGATGAACGCGCCGTACAGACGTGGGGACGCCTCAAAGTTCTGACCGTAAACATTACCACCTGACGCCATATCTACGTCATGATCAAAGATCTCGTAGAAGTTGAGCTCAAACCCACCCTTGACTTCATGAAATCTGTGCATCTGGCTGGTAATATGACCCTTGAAAGTGTAAGTGCTTTTTTCGTCGTTGTTCCAGCGAGAACGGTTGTAAGTCGTTCCGTTTCCGTAGGTGTAGAATTCGTCACTGTCCTTGGAATTACCGAACGGCATATCTTCCCACTGTAACCAGTCTTCCTGGGGGCCCGACTGGGAAGCATCAATATACCCGTCATCGTCCTCGTCAGTCATCATGTCATGGGTCGGGCCATATACATCCCAGTCCCACAACTCGTTGCCGTTGAGGTCTTCATACTCCCAGACGCCGTTTCCGTTGAAATCGAACCAGTAACGTGTCTGGTCTGCGTTTGAGACAAGGAAGTCGCGGTACTGGTTAAGCTCGTCGGCCGGAATTTCATCAATCGAGCTGAACGCCGGCTCCAGATCAAGGATGTTGTTGCCGTTCGCATCCTCGTTGATGTACTCGCGTGTGTTGTAGTGCATCTTGGTGCTGTAGTAGGACATGCCGAGTTCGAAGAACGTTTTTTCGCTAACGGTTTGATCCCATTTCAGCCCGAACTGGTTAACGTGCTGTTCGAAGTACGGAAGCGCATCGAGCATGTTGTAGCTGCTCAATGAACCATCGTTGTTCAGGTCTTCCGAATCAATGACGCCGTCCCCATCCAGGTCTTCGCCCAGCTCGAGAAGTCCATTGCCCTCACCTTCATCGCCGGTGCCAGGGATGCCATCGAGACCGACATCTTCCGAATCCAGCTGACCGTTGTTGAACCACGGATTGCCGTCCCGGTCGAAATACACATACTCTGGATCCATCACGCCGTCAATGTAGCTCGGTTCAAAATTCTCAAGCCGATCTTCAAAATCCGTGCGCGACCACAGGTTGATGTAGTTGGTCCAGTTGGAATTGGTAACCGAACCGTTGATTGTGAATTTCTGCTTCGGCGTCGGGCTGAAGGTCAGTTTTCCGAATCCGCTGGTCAGCGTGCTGTCTTCGTTTGCAAGGCGACCACGTGTGTCATACCACTGGCCGGCGAGGAAGAGGTTAACATCACCAATCCGGTTATCGAGGAACGGCATCGGGCCGGACATAGCCGCCTGCAGATCCTTCATCTCGTCGTTTTCAAGCCCGAAGTCATTTGTACGTCCGAGGAATGAGCCAGCGTACCGCTCGCCACCCTCTTTCGTAATCTGGCTGACAACGCCGGAAAGGTTGTTACCATACTCAGCAGACATACCGCCCGTAATAACGTTGACTTCTTCAAAGGCGACCTGCGGGATGTATCCTTCGTAATCCCCGGTCATCGGGTCAACAAACGATGCACCGTCCACGAGGTAGAGCACTTCTTCTTCGCGACCACCTCGGAAGTTGCCGCCTACCGCACCCGGTGTAAGACGGACAACATCACGCATGTTTTCCACGGGCATGGCTCTGATGTCATCGGCTGTACGCGTAGTTCTGCTATCCACCATATCCGGCTGGATCAGTGGTTTTTCAGCGATGAAGATGACTTCTTCCCCGATAATGGTTTCCAGAGTCATCTCAACATCGATGGTTGTAGTACGTCCTTCGGTGACACGCACATTCTTGATGGTTACCGGGCTGTAGCCGATGATGGTAGCCTTGATGTCGTAATCACCAGGTGGGACGTTCAAAATAAAATAGCGACCATCGAGATCGGTGGCCGCACCGTGCCGTGTTCCGTCGACGAGAATGTTCACGCCGATCAACGGCTCACCGCTCTGAGATCCTGTTACCGTACCGACAATCTTGCCGGGTGCGGCATACGCCACCCCCGTCATCATTATCAGTAGTCCCAGGAATGCTAGAGCGAAACACACACTGCGAGCATTGTTCATGGCAGTCCCCAGCTAGTTCCAATCAGTTTCTGCGAGCCTTCATTGTCAGCTCGCTATCCGAGGTTCTTTTACGCAGAGTAAATGATCAGAAAACAGGGATTACCGGGGGGAGTAGCGAATGGGGGGAATCGCTCCGCGTACGCTTACCTCATTACCAGTAAGCTCATTACATCAACAGCCTGCGCGGGTGTGATATCACAATCCAAACTTCATGCAACTTCTAAAATACCAACGACAGCGATCAACCAGCGAGTCTCCCCAGCCCACAGGTTGTTCAGCCAATTCGGGCAGTGAACTCGCTGCCCTGAAACCGTTACATCATCGCAGTGCTTGAATCGGAAAACGATTTACAAGGTGAATCAACGTCCCGCACCCCACCTCTGGTAATGCTGATCCTCTGTCTGTTAAGTTTGCATCAAACTATGTACCGAGCACGTGATACGTTACCACGTATGAGCTTGTAGGTCAACAGTTGGCAGCGATCCAAAGCCGAAGACGGGTTACACGCGCCTCCAGACAAAATACGCTCAACAAACAAATGTATTACGAAAAAGAGCTAAATACTTCCAAACAAACACTCTGAATAGAGGAATTTAGTAAGATTCAGACTCCCATGCGCTTATAGAAAAGGCAATACGAGCTATATTGAGATAAAAAGAGAGCCCGATCTGAATCGGGCTCTCGAATACAAATCCTGGTTAAACGTCACTTCATGAGAATCAGTTTCTGGGTGTTCAGAACGTTTCCTGGAACAATGGTTCTTAGGAAATAGACACCTGTTGCCAATGAAGATCCATCAATCATTAGCTTGTGTTCGCCAGCCAGGAACGTACCATCTGCCAGCTCGAGAACCTTTTGGCCCGCCACATTGTACAGAGTCACACTAAGTTTATTCTGCTCTGGCAGGTAAACTGACAGTGTTGTCTCTGGGTTGAACGGATTCGGGTACGCTTCTGACACCGAGTACTGTTCCGGGATCGTCTCATTCCCATCGTTGACGGGTTCAAATACTGTCTCATCCCAACCATCAGAGGAAAGATCCCCCGGAGGTGCTGCCTTGTAGAAATCAAAGGATACGGTTGCCGTCGGTTCGGGATAGTAACCGACTGCCACCTGGAACACATACCGACCCTCTGCCGTGAGCGTGGGCACGCACTGCGTCATGTCCAGATATTCTTCATCCATGAACGGTAGCACATCCATATCCATCTGGAACAGTGGTTCGACGAATGAACCGTCCGGGTTGGTGACTTTCGTCCACATGCTCATGCCCGGATATGGATCAGCAGTCAGATTTTCGAAGAATGTGTCAAAACGAAGGGTTCCGCCACCGGTACCGATGACCGTTTTGCGTGGAATGACATCCAGGCAGAATGGTCCGATCTCGACGTTGAACGAATTCAGCAGGTTGTTCATCAGCATTCGCCAATCAATGGACATCAGGTCTTCAACGAGGATTGCCTGGTTGGCATCGAATCCGAAGAAGGCGATATCTCCGCCGAAGCTGTTTGTGTAGGTGTAAGCGTGAGATTCGCCCAGAGCCGATCCTGTGAACAGAATGGACTCGTTTCCGTCCATGATCGGGAAGACTGAATCGGTCCACAGGAAGGCGGGATCATCACCGATCACATACGGATAGTCGAACCATGTGTCCGAAATCGGGTGTCCATCAATGCCATCGAACTCATACTCAGACAAGATGGGATCGTTGGTCGCAGATTCCAGACCGAGGATATCGTATGCAAAATCTCCGGGAAGGAAGACTGGCGTGGCATCTTCTCCGTTCGCAAACAAATAATCCTGATCTATCAGTACCAGGTCGCCACCGTTGACCAGATACTCTTCGAACAGGATTCCTGCATACTCACGTGTCGGCAGCAACGAGCTTCCGAAACCATTGATGAAGATGAGCTCCCAGTCCCGGCCAATCACAAACTCGTCAATCCCGTTGTGTTCGTTTACATCCCAATATGCGGCTTGCCAGCCCATGTATTCTAATGTGGCAATCATGACATCGGTGTTGACTGAACCCTCGTCTATATAGAGGATCGGTTTGTTTGGAAGAGGGACGATCTCGAAAGTAACAGCCTGTTCCTGGTTGTTTGATCCTACACCGTTGATGTCTATTGCATATACCCAGTATTGGAACGTGTCACCGTAGTATCCGTCCAAAGTGACATCGATTTCAAAGATGTTGTCCACGTTATTGTCTGTCATATCCCAAGCGCGTATGATTCCATCATTCTGCTGGAAACGCAGGAATACCAGGTCAACACCCGCCTCAGCGGTGATCGTGGCTTCGATGTGCAATGTCTTGTTCGGATTAGGAGTATCTGGATACGTTGTCATTTCGGAAATAACGGGCGGTGCGCCAAATGGGTAGACCACATCCACTCGCATCATCAGTTCCACAACGTTCGCGTTCGAATTGTATCCACCCCACGGATAATCCGCATAGTCCATCCATGGTCCACCGAACCACGTGTAACTGGTACCACGGTTGGAAATGTCATCCGCAAGCGGATACGGATTTTCATTCACTGACTTGACGAATCCAACGACGAAAGCCTCATCCTGCTCAAGAGACAGCCCTCCAGGTGGAAGGTCATTTTCGTCGAAGATATTTTCCCAGTCACCTGTACCCTGTACGGTCACGTTTATGGGACCGAGCAGCACTTCGCCTAATGGGCTTACGGGTGAAGTACCGCGAAACGGTGCTAAACCCGTCGGATACATGGCCGCTGCTGCATCGCTGTACCGCCAGACAAACACCTGAATCTCGCCGGCGTTATAAAACATGGCTTGAGCAGCGTTGATTTCGCACGCCGCCGCTGGCATGTAGTGTACAGCCATGGTATCACCCAGTGCACCAGATCCCAGGTAATATTCGGGTTGGTCGTCCAATGTGCGGCCCAACCAGATGTTGTCTACGACATCACGCACTGAAGCGTCGTCTTGCCTATCGCGGGTTGGAATGAGGTTTACAACATCATGTGCGGCTGCCATAGTGGTTGCCAACATCAGGACGATGATTCCAAATCTAGTAGCTCTGGTTCGCATGGCCTTTCCTCCACTTCGTCGACCGGTCCAAGGTGGGGTAACCTGATCCGGACTTGATCTCCTCTCTCTGCGCCAAATATACGTATAATTCTACTCGAATATCAATATTGGGAATAAAAAACTTAACTCTTATGATTGAGACCTCGATAATTATTAGAATTTGCGTTTCCGTCTTAATCATAACACAAAAAAGCCCGAGGTAAAAGGCCCCGGGCATCTCGTTCAAAAGAAAGAGGTTACCAACCATATTTAGCGAAAAAGTGTCACTTTTTGGGTTTCGCTCCACTGCCCAGAAACTTCCGCACGGACGAAATAGATTCCGCTCGAGAGGCTCTCTGCCTCCAGAGTCAGGGTGTGAAATCCGGCGGTCAGATATCCGTTTACGAGGATTTGGACTTCCTGCCCCATCACGTTGAAGACCCGGACATCGACATCAGACGCTCGCGGCAGGCTCAGTTGCATCGATGTGCTCGGGTTGAATGGGTTGGGATAGGCTTCACCCAATTGGAACTCATCCGGTACTGCTGTCTGAGTCTCGCTTGCAACCTCGCCATTGGCCTTGGTGGCCCAAGTCTGGTCGGTCCATGATCCGCCGCCATCGGGATCAGCGCCGATCTTGGTGAACATGAAGCTGTCCTGCGCGCCAATGATCTCAGGGAGCAGACCGATGTAGGCTGTGTATGTATAGTCACCGCCGGGCGCTGCAGCCGGTACAGTTTGCGGCAGCCCGATATGCGAACTGATTCCAGGCGTAACCATAATGTCCAGGTTGAAGATCGGACCCATGGTATTGCCGTTTGGAATTGTAATAAAGGTCCAGGCATCAAGCACCATGGGATCTGGTAGTGTGCTGGTGATGATCGCATCGAAGATGACCGTTCCGCCGCCAGGCGGTACAGTCACAACCTGTCCAACGAGTTCCAGTTCAATACCGGTGGGAGGGGTACCGACATTGACTTCGAGGTCGTCAATCGTCACACCGGAATACACGTTGAAATCATCATTGGTTGTGTGACGGAAGGCGAGCCAGATCTGTTGGTCGAGATACATGCTCAGATCGTAGGTAATCTGCGTCCAAACGCCAGCACCAACGCCACCGTTATTCCAACAGGGCTCGTAACCGTTTGCCGAGATGCCGTTAGGATCGTTATAGCCACCGTTCGGCTCAAGCACTTCCCAGTTTTCCATTCCGTCGGTTGATACCTGGACATTGTAACCATCCGCTTCCGATTCGTAGTTGAACCAGTGCCAGTAAGTCAGGAAGGACTCGACGTCACCGATGAGGAACGTTTCGGTCATCACCATCCAGTCATCACGGCTGTTGTTGTACGATCCTGCGAGGATTGTGCTAAGCGCATTTTCACCGGAATAGGCACCGTTCGGCCAGAATGTCGGGGTTCCATATTCCCAGTCAGCTCCTTCATCCCAGGCAAACAGTCCCTGGTTGTTTTCGAAATTTGTCGAGTAGGAACCGTTGTACGGATCCGGGAACGGTTCTATCTCCGCATCAAAGGTATTCGGACCGACCTGAACTGTGGTCGTTGAATAAAAGGGGTAGTAGTTGGGTCCACGGATTTCGATATCGTAGCTCGCGCCCGAGTACAGAGTTTCGACTGAGTACGCACCGAGGTTGTCCGTGAATGTCTGCCATGGTCCGACCAGCACTTCGGCGTTCTCGACTGGTGTGCCGGTCACGCTGTCCGTCACAATTCCGCTAAGGCTGGCATCGGGATCGGCGAGGTAGATCTTGATGGCAAGATCAGCCTCGATATAAGGTGCGTTGTACACAATCTGCAGGTAATCTGTCAGATCGTCATTCTGGATCCCAATTGAGTTGCTGCTGATGTTGTAATCCTGTGTGAAATCATCGATCTGGATTAGGATTTCACCATCATCAAACAGGATGCACTGAGCTGTGATGGTGCCGATTGAGATGTGGTCAACGTTGATGTAGGAAACGACCCAGGCATTACGATCTCCCAGCATCGCCTGCCCAACATATATATCGCCCTGGTTACCGAAGTTTACGTACCAGTCATCCCACATCCAGGCAATCAATGATTGGTCAGCCTGCCCCATATCATAGGGAAGCAGGCGATTTGTATAGGTGAAATAGAAATCGCCAAATGTCAGTCCGCCATTAGATTGGACGTAAATTTGCGAGTAAGCGTTTGAATAGAATGGAAAGTTGAACCCCAAGTCAAAGGGACCATCGGTCCAGTCATCACCCAAGTTCGGAGCGATGTTTGTACCCGTTGCTGTGATATCAATCCACTCGTATGTCGGACCGGCAGGTTCGTTACTGTCTATCCACAGATGACCAAAGAAATCTGGACCGCCGAAATCATCAATCACTGGATCAGCGGGACAGTTAAGGTCAATCCCGGCCTGAATGAGCAACTCCTGTTCAACGCTGGAAAGAGTGACGCCGGCTTCCCATGCTTCGATGGTGTTCATGATTTCCTGCTTTTGTTCTTCGCTGGGATTATGCTCGCCCGCTATAGCGGACGGTATGGCCAAATAAGCCAGAAGCAGAATGATCATCCCGCCCGTGCTATACCCCTTCATCGTTCTGTCCTCTGCGTTGTTGTATGAGAAAATCCATAAGCCTTTAAGTATACATGCATGCAATGAAGGACTCAACCCATACTTGGGATTTTTGTAACAATCACGATGGATGTTCTCGGATGGAGACTGGTTAAAACATGTGCAATCCCCTGGCTGAAACGACAACTCCCCACCATCAATGATGGCGGGGAGTGCGGGGTAATCATATCGGAGGGTTCTGCGCTTCCGATTGCGCTACTATTTTTCAAACGCTTGTGCGGCTGCTTTGTTCCACCACGTTTGACTAACAAACAGCCGAAACGCTCTACTTCATCTCGATCTTGTCCACCCGATCCCAATCGATGTAAACCGGTTCCTTGTCCTCACCGTTTGTGAAGATCAGGACACCATCATTAGACTCGGTCACATCCTGTCCGCCTTCGAGACGCAACTCTTCACCAGACTTCAGCATAATTTCGCATGCGTTCCGGCTGCGCGGTTCTATGGTCTTGATGTTGGCGAACGGGACATCAAATTCGATGTCGAACAGGTCGCCGTTCAGCATCTCCCAGCTTTCTGACTCGTCAAGATCGAAGACCATCAGTCCGCTATAGGATTCGCCATCCGTGCAGGTACGACTTCACGCGTGACGGGTCTCGCAATTCGCTATTCGCCTTTATCACGCGAACAAATACATCTTGCAGCAAATCCTCAGCGTCTTGCCGGTTTTTCACCCGGTGGCGCAGAAACGCGAACAGTGCTGAGCCATGCTCATCGTATGCTTCGCGCCAGAAGTCCAAACTCTGTCCTTTTTGGTCGGCCACAGCCGCCGTCCCTCCGCCGGGCGTCCGTATCCAACTAGCGTTGGCCCCTTTTCGTAATTCAAGGGTTCTACGGGTTGGACACGATGACACGTTCAGGGTTACACTTGCGTGGTTCATTTGCTGGAGCCTCAGGCGCAATCACAGCCTGAAAACCCTTCCTCACCTAGATAGTAGGAGTTATTTGTGCCTTGGATACGGGTTATCCACGAGGGTCAAGCCGATACGGAGCTCTCTCAAGCGTACGGACGTATTGGCGGAACACGCGGACGAGTTGCTAATGTTTTCAAGATTCAAAGCCTGCATGTAAAATCCATGATCGCTCATCTTGACCTGTATATGGGCATCATGTACGACAATGGTGGTCTTAAGCGTGAGCAGTGCGAGTTGATTGGAACAGCGGTTTCTGCCGCGAACAAATGTCCGTATTGCGTCCGTCATCATTCTGAGGCGTTGAACAAGTATTGGAGGGATCACAACCGGACGGCACAGTTCGCGCTCGATGTGGCGAACTATCCGCTCGAACCAACCGAACGTGCGATGGTTGACTACGCGATCAAGTTGACTGAGACGCCAAACGAGATGATCAAAGCTGATGTGGAACGATTACGCGAGCACGGATTCGATGACAGGCAAATTCTCAGCATCAACCAGATCTCTGGGTATTTCAACTATGTGAATCGCTCTGTGCTTGGGTTGGGAGTGGAGCTCGAAAACGATACGGATGGATTTTCTTACTGATTATGCCCCCGACATTCATGTTGGGGATGATCGACAGATTCCAATTCAGAAAACCCACGACATGAATTATGGTGTGATCTAGCCGCTGGTAGCAGTCTGTTCAGCGGACACCGCTTTTCTTCTCCCACTCGCGTAACTTCCGGCTGGCTTCTTCCAGCCGTTTTTTGTCTGCGGTGGACAAGGCGTCCAGTCCTTCCTGGTTGATCTTGTCGAGCAGATCATCCACTTCTTTCTGCAGCTTTTTGACTTCATCCTCACGCCGATATACGACTTTCAGATGCTGCTTGCGTTGCTGGCCTCCTCGCCACAGTCCGAGCTTTCGTTTCCATTTCGGCCATTGCAGGTAAACGAATCCGAACAGCATTCCGCCGAGGTGGGCGAAGTGAGCGACCATGCTATTGGGATTGAAACCGCTAATGAATTCGATGACAACCAATCCCATGACGAAGTACTTCGCTTTAATCGGGAACAGGAAGTACAGGTAGATGGGCTGATTCGGAAAGAGCACGCCAAATGCCAGCAACAATCCGTAAATAGCACCGGACGCACCGACTATTGGAATGTAGCTGGTTGGATCTAAAACAGCGCTCAGTAATCCCGCTCCGACGCCGCAGATGAAATAATATTTCAGGAACCTCTTCGGTCCCCAGATGGTCTCGAGCGTTCGTCCAAACATCCAGAGCACGAACATGTTGAAGAAGATGTGGAAGAATCCGCCGTGCAGAAACATGTAGGACACTGGCTGCCAGATGAAGCCACGCCAGAACAGGCCGGGAGTAAGCCCGAAATAGTGGGTCAGAACGTTGTCGAAGATCTGTTGCAGCAGATACACGATCACGTTCGCCATTAGCAGTGCGCGAACGGTGTTCGGAATCATCGAGGTGCTGTATGTGCCAAAGCTTCGTGCGGCCATGTATGTAACTTCTGTTGAATGGGATCAATGGGAATACCCATCATGGCGCGTGCCGATGGGTCTTGCCGGCTCAAGATACAGCATGAAACTTGAGAGCGTTTCCTTCGCATTCGTGATCCGCTCTCATCCTGAGATCTTACATTTGTAAACTTACGCAAGTATATACAAGAGTTTGTGGAGTTGTGAGTGCTGCCATGGAAGAGCCCCTTGAAAAGTCGCATCCTCCGGGAGACATTGGCTCTCAAAGCAGCTCCCGATAACGCCTGAGGCAAGCTGTTTGTCACAAACTGCTGCCGTTTTCAGAGCTTTCTTTATTTTGTGATTTAGGTTGATTTACTGTTGTATCCGATGGTTCAATCGTTTATACTACCGCCAGTACTGCTTGTTTCATCGTGGACGGAAACTTGCATTGGCCTGCCACTATTCTCTCACCTCCGTCCTCCGCTCGCAAAGATTACCGATGATGTTCAGATCTCTATGGGTTTGCTCAATGCGTGCGATTCTGCTTACAGTTTTGCTAACTCTTCTCTCAGCGTTACCGCTGATGGCCGGCACCAGTGTATATGGTACATGGACCCTGGATCAAAGTCCGGTGATTCTGGTTGATAATTCATTTGTGCCACTTGGGGAATCGCTGACCATTGAGGCGGGCGTTGAGGTATATTTCCTCGACGGCTTGCGACTTCAGGTTTTCGGACAGATAAACGTGTACGGATCCGCTGAAAACCCCGTGATTTTCGGTGTAATGAACCAAGGTGATACGTGGGAAGGAATCAGTATTATTGGTCCCGGCGAAGGTTTGACCAACACATTCCAACACACTCAGATTCTGGATACGCGCATCGGCTTGGCTGCCAGTGAGAGCATCCTGGATTTTGAGTACTGTATTGTTAAATCAAGCTACTATGCCCTTTTGCTCGAGAATGAGTCACTTGCACATGTATACAACAGTCTACTGGGTGTCACCTCGCTGGTTTCTGAAGCGAAAGCTGTGTATGTGTTGAACTCGTACCTGGATGTTCAGGAAACGGATATAAGTCTTGAGATTCCATTCTACACGGATTCAGCTGCTGGCGGTGCACTTCATTTCTTCCTATCCGGTGGTGTTGTGGAATCCTGCCATGTCAGTTCGATTAGTCGTACGGGTGCTGATGGAATCCGTCTACAGAATTGCCTCAACAGCGTATCCATCTCCAGAACTTCAATCCATGTTTCCCGTAGCGGTGGTCTTGCGGATCGTCGCAGTGCGGGCATCTATGCTTCGCAATCCGACCTGATGCCTTTGGATCGGGTGAGCATTCACACGGATATTGACGCTGGCGTGGTGTATGGTTTGTACGTTACTCAAGGTGCCGACGTTGACGTTGTGAATTCGATCTTCTCTTCAACGAGTCCTATTCCGGGCACAATACGTTATGCTGCCTACATCGATCCCCACAGCAATAACAGTTCGATCGATTTCGCTTACGTTTGCGTTGACGAGATGAATATTGCCAACGATACCCCTTATTTTGGCATGGAAGAGGAAACGATGGTATTGAGTAATCCCCGTTGGGTGGCACCTGACCAGCAGGATTACCATTTGCTTCCCGATTCACCGTGTATCGATGCTGGCTCACCGTTCACTGAACAAGATTATGACGGATCTCTACCTGATCTGGGCGCATTTGTATTTATAGGTACTCATGTTCAGGGCGAGATTCCCGAGTTGGCAACTGCGTTTGATCTCACTCCTGCATGGCCAAATCCGTTCAATGCATCAACTCAGTTTAGCGTTCATTTAGCCAGTTCAACACATGTTTCCGCTCAGGTACAGAATATTCTGGGCCGCACTGTATCGGTGCTGACAGATCGTATGTACCCCGCAGGTGTTCACAGAATCAGCTGGCATTCAAGCCTGACAACCGACCTTGCATCTGGCGTGTATCTGTTACAGGTAGTTGCAGGTGATCAGGTGGCAACGCAACGACTGGTCCTTCTGAAGTAGTGCTGTTTTTGCTCTCCCTCTTCCCTCAGTCTTCGTACGCATGTTCCGTATCTCCAGTCATTCTATTTAGTTTGCCTATCGTTTAACTGATTGTCCTCAGTTGCCAAATAGCCTGCATAAATTGCACTCCCAAGCATTCCTCGCTACCTTAATTTGCTGAAGCGGTTCATTTGTATCTCCTGTTGGGAAGGAATGGAGGAGCCAAAGATGAAAAAGGAAAGACATAATCCGAAGAGTACTCGTAATTCAATCCATATTCTGACCAGGATGCTGTTTGCCTGGCTGTTGCTCCTCACCCTTCCTGGCTGCCTGATGGAGCCAGATCATACCAATCCTGTAGATCCGGAAAATCCTGCATACAATAATGTTGGAACCTTGGTTGTCACAGTTACTGACCTTGATGACAATCCACTTCCTGGCGCGCAAGTTCGTATGCTTGAATTCGATACTGCCAAGTACACTTTGATTGATGGAACAGTAGAATTCGAGTTGTCACCGGGAAAAGTCTATTTTGAAGTTGACCGCGATATGTATGCTTCGCAGACAATTGAAGCTACTGTCGTGGCTTTCAGGACAGTTTCTCAGGTCGTTGAGCTGAACGGCGATCCATTCATTGATTCGGTTCAAGTTCGATCTCGGATGGTGCAAACGAATGAATCTGATTACCTCTTTGGGTATGAGTTTGTGGTTTATGCCGGGGATGTTGATGGCAGAAACGATCTTACTGAACTGTTGATGTACAAGCCGGGTGAAACGGAATACACAATAATCAATGCAGATGCAGTCATGATGATCTCAGAAGATGTCAGTTTTGAATTGTCCGATTACTATGAGTTGTTTGGTCGTGATTTCCGGTTTGTTTTGTACGATGAATCCGAGGATACCGCCTGCGTAGTAGAGCAGATATATAACATCCTCTATTACAGTGGTCTTTCGCTGGACATGCTTGATATCAGCAGTGTGTACAACATTGGTGACATGGAGTTCAAATGGAGAAACTGGGCGAGTGACCTCTTACCCCACCCTCCGGACACATATAGATTGGAAATTTTTGCCAACTTGAATACCAATAATTCGTTCATCGATACGTTTGTCACCTTTACCAATCCAGTAGAGATTGATACGATGAGCATCAACATCTACCAGACTGATGGTTTTCAGGATGGGATACCAAGATATTGGCGTTTAACGATGTATGATCTATTCGGAAATTATGTGAGCAGTTTGCGTAAGTCGTTTACTCCAGTTCAAATCATTGGTGACGAGGCACAATGAGTGAAAAAAACAGTGGGGAGTTTGAGGGTAAACCGTTGACTGAGTCAATGGACCAATCCGATCTGATGCCGGGTCCGATGGACAATCCCGACTCCTTTGAGGCGCTCCTGCGGATCAGCCAGGTTCTGAGCACCATTCTTGAGGCACCCGCGTTGCTGAGAAAGGTGCTTGAGATCGCGATGGAGACGGTTCACGCTCAACGTGGATTCGTGGTCGTCGTTGGCGAAGAAGGCAACGAGTGGTCGATCCGGGCATCTGCGAATCTGACCGATGAGGAAGCTGGCCGGATAGCACAACCGTCCAGCAAGATTCTGAGACGTGTCCAGGCCGAACGTGTACCTCTGCTTGTTCATGACGCCCAGACAGATCCTCGCTTTGAGGGATCCGAGTCGGTGATCATGCAACAGATAACGGCCGCGATCGCGGTGCCGATGATGGTGCGTGATGAGTTGATCGGCATGATCTACGTCGACAGCCGGCAGAATCGTTCGCGTTTCACCGAAGAGAATCTGGATTTTTTCCGGGTGTTTGCGGTGCAAGCAGGCTTGGCATATGTGAATGCCTCCCGCTTTGACCGTTTGCAGGAAGACAAGCTGCGTTTGCAGACCGAGATGCAGAAGATGTACGGCTTCCCTTCCATCATCGGTGTTCATCCGAAGATGCAGGAAGTCTTCACCTTGATGCGGAAGATTCTCAATTCCGATATCTCTGTCATGTTGCTCGGCGATAGCGGAACGGGGAAGGAACTGGTAGCGCAGGCGTTGCATTACAACGGCCCGCGGCGCGAAAAGCCCATCATTTCTCAGTTCTGTGGAAACCTCAGTGAGAATCTGTTGGAATCCGAACTGTTCGGGCATAAGCGGGGCGCGTTTACCGGCGCATTGCATGACAAACGCGGTCTGATGGAAGTCGCGGATGGTGGCACCTTTTTCCTTGATGAAATTGCGGATATCAGTCCAACGATTCAGACCAAGCTGTTGCGTGTGGTGCAGGACGGCGTCATCCGTCGTGTCGGTGGCACGGACAGCCAGTCAGTGGATTTGCGTTTGCTTTCCGCGACGAACAAAGACCTCAAGCAGGAAGTTGAAGAAGGCCGGTTCCGTGAAGATTTATATTACCGGTTAAACGTCATCACGATTAGCATCCCACCGTTGCGTGAACGTGGCGATGATGTCCTTCTGCTTGCCGATTACTTTCTCAAGCGTGCCAGCGAGCGCTCGAACACGCCGAAGAAGATTGCCAGCCGTGAAGCGGTTGACATGATGAAGGCGTATGAATGGCCGGGGAACGTACGTGAGCTGGAGAACGCGCTGGAACGTGCAGTCGTACTCGCAGGTGATCGCGAGGAAATCATGCCTGACGATCTGCTGATCTTTACGAAGGATGATGAAACTCCTCACCAGAAAACCCTGCGCGAATATGAGCGCGACGTAGTCATGAGTACACTTGACAGGTTTGAGGACAATAAAACCCGCACCGCGGACGCGTTAGGTGTGAGCCTCCGCTGGCTGCATTACCGGTTGAAAGAGTGGCAGACCTCGAACGAATAGTCGGCTACCGAGTCGACCGGGAGATTTCACGCTCATCAATCGCTTCCGTGTATCAGGGATATCAGGAATCCCTGAAACGTGAGGTCTTGATCAAGCGTCTTCATCCCCAGTTCGTAAGCGATCCCGAAATTCGGGCGCGTTTCGAACGGGAGGCGCACGCCCTTGCCCGAATCAAGCACAAGAACATCGTCCATATTTACGATTACCGCGCTGACGATGAGTTGATGTTGCTGGTCCAGGAGTGGATTGGCGGCGGTTCGGTTGCGGAGTTCATGCGAAGTAACGGCCCGCTTGACGAGCGGGAAGCCATTGCCCTCGCCATCGATGTCCTCGAAGGTCTGGAAGTCGCGCACAACGCAAAAGTCGTCCATCGCGATATTAAGCCATCCAACCTGATGCTGGCACAGGCTGGCGCGATCAAGATCACCGACTTCGGCCTTGCCCATTTCGAAGGTTCGCCCACGCTTACTCAGCAGGGCGCGATCATGGGGACACCGGCCTATATGCCGCCTGAGGTAGTTAATGGTGCGCCTGGAGACATTCGCGGAGACCTCTACAGCTTCGGCGTCACCCTGTATGAGCTATTGACCGGTGATAATCCGTTCCAGGCGGATCATATATCGCAGACGTTACAACGTGTACTGACCGTCCGACCAACCAAGTTGGAAGGTGTGCACGACGAGACAAACCGTCTCCTGCTGTCAACGATGGCTAAGGATCCGAATCAGCGACCGGCTTCCGCCCGTGCTGTACTCCACTTGCTTAAACCGCTGGCTGTTCAACTTGGAGCGGAAGAAGGTTGGGGCTCGCTCGAACTGCCACCTCCTTCTCCACCCGATGAAAATGGAACTGGAGAGCCGAAACCGGTTCGTGATACTACTACCCACAGCATCCGACCTACAACACGTGCCAAACCCTCACGCCGGTTTGTCGTCGCCGCCTGGGCCGCGATGGTTCTGGTTACGGTCCTGGTGATAGTTTACTCGGCTACCAATCTCTTTGTCGGGGATGAAGCGGGTGATGTCATCCCCCAGGATTCCAGCCTCGCGCTTCTGGATGCCGATGGTTCTGAAGATCTTGATGAATCGTCAGGTGAACGGGAAAACACCGACTCTGACCTTGTCAATACAGAGGGTTCGGACGAAACTCAACCAGGGCAGACCGAACCGGAGAATGAGCAAAATCTTGCTGATCAGGATCAAATACAAGTAGATCCCGTCAGCAGTGTGGAAAATGATGATCAGTTTGCCTCTTCTGATGAGAATGTTTCGGCGGAGAGTGAACAAGACCTTGCGCTAAGTGAGATTCCAGTGGCCATGCCATCACTGGAACCGTCACTGTCTTCTGATAGCGGTTATGTGATCCTGAGTGTGCAACCGTGGGCACATGTATACTTCAATGACCGCATGGTCGGAACCACACCCCTGCAATCACCCTTGCGTCTTCCTTCCGGGAAAGCGCAAATATCATTTGTGAATCCCCAATTTCCACGCGTGAATCGTGATTTTCGCGTGCCCACAGCAGGCGACACATCGCTATATACAGTTGATCTGTATGGTGAAATCGGAGTGATCGAGTTCATCAATGCGATCCCGTGGGCTGAGGTATCATTGGACGGCGAGTATATCGGCGACACACCGATCGGTCGTCCGATTCTGGTCTCACCGGGCGAGCACGTTCTCCTCTTTCATCATCCGGACCTGCTGGATGAAGAACAAACTTTCACCATTTCAGCCGGTGAGAAGTCGAGCTACCGCGCAAACCTGTACGATTAATCCATGAACTCCTCCAGGACCTCATTTCCAAATATCCCAAAAAGCCTGTCTTCTTCCCTAAGTGACACCAACAATCCACACAATACAATCGAGTTATGTCTCTCATAGCTCTTGTCTATTTCCAATAATACGTAATTCGAGTTTTTGCCTTCCATTGTGGCGAGTATTTTCATTGCAAAGCGCACGACGTTTATGTCACGCACTGCCTGCCGCTTGTTATTCTTCTCAATCGTTCCACAGATCTGAAGGAAGATACGATCAGACACGGAGCTAAATGAGAATAACCCCATTTCTAGATCTCGAAGCTACATGTATGTCAGCGACATGGTGAAGAATCGTTATTGGACCGTGACGGTCCATTTTCCGGCTCTTCTTTGAAACCGTTGCAGCACGCATATCGAAGTCTAAGGAGTGTAAAAACAAAGAACACAGAGTGATATATAAACCAGAACAGGAAGTGAGCTGTTTTTTTATAAAAATCCAAAACCTTGTTGCACTCTCGCGAGATCTCTCCGTATTGTATGATTCTGCTTTTTCAAAATCAATATCTGTAGTCATAAGAACAAACAGAAGCATTTGCAGTTACATATCGTGATGGGGAAGGCTAAACACAACGTTTGGGAGGTAGTATGCGACGTCTTACCAGTGTATTTGTGATTCTTATGCTTGCTTGCACGGTTACCGCTTTCGGCAATACCGTTCCCAGTGATCATCCATCGATGGTCGGTGGGACACCAACGGTACCTCACATTAACGAATTGGATGATGCGCACGTATGTCTGATTCAGGACATGGCATCTTTCTGGGGTAATTCCAATGTGGATATCCTCAACTCGATGGCACCGACGGTGACCTATGATCTCATCACCTCAGCGATGATTCCAGCGACGGACTTCACGGCTTACACCTTCGTCTTGGTGGAAGGAAACCAGCCCGCAACATTCAACACGAACGTTCTCGCCAACATGGCACAGTTCGAGTCATACGTGAATGGCGGCGGCCTGTTGCAATTCCACATGGGCACCAACACCCATACACCGGCGATGGTGCTCTGGGATGGGACCACCTACGTCTATGCTGACAACGACACACAAAACTGGATGGGTCCAGATGGAGCTGGTCATCCAGCACTTGCAGGCGTGGCTGAACCGTATGAAGGCAACGCCTCAAACCATGGATATCTGAGCGGTGGAGCTATCCCAACTGCTGCGATCATCGTTGAAACCACCGTTGGTAACCCGACATATGCGGAATACACGCACGGCGCCGGTAACGTTATCGTCACCACGATGACGATGGAGTACCTGTGGGAGTACGGCTACAACTCAGGACAGATCCTGTGGAACACGATTGACTACTTGGCCAATTTCGGACCACCGCCACCTGTCACCCTGAACTTGACTCCGGTTGTTGACGGCGTCCCAGATGCTGGTGGCACCATTGTTTATGATGCGCACCTGGTGAGCAATATTGGTATGGCAATGGCGAATCTTCGTTATCAGACCTTTGTAACTCTGCCAAACGGCCAGGTGATGGGTCCGATTGACAACATTCCGTGGAACCTGACACCGTTCATGGATGTCACGGTTACTGGCATGACGCTTGATATTCCGGGCTATGCTCCGTCTGGCCTGTACGATTTCGAAGGTATTGCAGGCGTTCCGAACAATCCGGCGATGCAGGTTTCGGACAGCTTCCCGTTCACCAAAGCTCCTCCAGTTGGCGACGGTCTGTTTGAAGACTTCGAAGACGGTATTGCACAGGGCTTCGACTTCTTCGTCGGCGATATCGGTACCTGGTCTGTTGACGGCGGCTTTGCCAAGCTCAATGTCTGGTCAGAAACCGATGATTGGGGTTCAGGCCACTACACCGGCGATACATTCGCCAGCTTCTCGCTCAGCTCGACATCCCAGATGGTCCAGACCATTGGTAATTCCGTCGGCGTCATCTTCTGTACTGATGGTGCGAATGATGGTACCATGAATGGTTATGCCGTGTACCTGAGTAACGGTCACTACTCCGCGTGGAACTATGTTGCCGGAGGTCCAGGGAACCTGATTGGCTGGACGATAGACGGTGCGATTATGCAGGGTGCTGGCGCGATCAACGTCTTGGAAATTGATGGTGGCGGCGGCAACTTCGACATCACCTGCAACGGCACCTATCTCGGTAGCTTCTTTGATGCCACGTATCCAACCGGTTTTGTTGGCTTTACTTGTGCGTACAACAACGAAACGTGGTACGATGTTATCAGCGGCACGCACGTTCCGGGCGCCGACGCGTTTATTCCTGGCGAATTCAACATGCCAGATCCAGTCCTGCGCGATCACATGGGTAACGTGATTACCGACGCTTCTGAGTTCTATACTCCGGGTGTGGCGATCGATCGTAGCGCAGAGATCCAGGCTGAGTTCGAATCAGGATGGTACGGTACTAACCACTTCCTCGCCGGCGAAGAAGCCAGCGTAGTAGCGCTTCCGAGTGATTTCGCGATGAATGCGGCGTACCCGAACCCGTTCAACCCGAGCACATCAGTCGCCATTGCGCTTCCGCAGGCGAGCGATCTGACCGTGACCGTGTTCAACGTGATGGGTCAGCAGGTTGCTGAATTGGCGAACGGTAAGTTCAATGCTGGTCAGCACACCTTCACCTTCGATGCTTCGAACCTGTCAAGCGGCCTGTATTTCATCCAGGCGCAGGTCCCAGGTCAGATGAGCACGATTCAGAAGGTCACCCTGATGAAGTAAAGAAATCCTGAGTCCTGAGACGTGAGTCTTGAGACAAAGAACATTCAAGCCCGGTCCGGCAATTGCCGTACCGGGCTTTTCTTTGCTGGTTCTGATGAAGTATGTTTGCAGGCGAAACTTGTGATCACCTCAATGTGACAACTTCTACATGTGTGTTGATGTCCTTAAACTGGCGCGTGAGCTGCCGCTCGCGGAGGAACGATACTGGCATGGCGACGCGACATTAATCGCCCGTCCGGCTGCGGCTGTGCTCAACAGCCATCAGGGGCGGCATCCGCATGGTAGCGAAACGTGGGTGCAGGCTACTTTGCGAGCGGTGGCGCAGGTTGGCGAAGATGAGAAGGTGCTGTTGTCGTCAACTGGACTGGCAACATGGGAACTCACCGCTTGGGCGGCAGCCCAATCGCTGAACAACATCGTGGTGTTGGTTCCGTTGCCGGAAGGAACTATCTCTGAAGACGCGCATTTGGTGTTGCAGAACATGATGTCTGACTACGGATTGGCCACTAATAACGCTCTACTGGTTCCGTTCTTCGTCCCACCACGCGGTAGTGAGAAGTTGCTGTGGAAGGCGCGTGATGGCATGATCATGCGTAACGCAGAGTTGCTGTACCCGGTTTCGATCAAGGACGATGGCTTTCTCGCCAGTTGCCTGCGTGATCCACGAATCGTCGACAAGGTGGATACGCATTTCACTGTCCCTTATTCCCCATCGAAAGCGGACCTGCCGCAGATTCCTGAGCCGGACGATGTGGAACGCAAGCTGAGTGGATTCGAATGGGATCATGTCGCCCATTGGACACGGATGAGTGACGGCCCGTGGCCCGGCGAATCGCGAGCTGATTATTACGGTCGGTTTGTGGCATCATCGAACTCCTCTCATCATTCGGCCGCACTGACTCTTCAACGTATGTTAAATGAGGAATGTATCCGTGCGACTGGGTGGCGGATGCCGATGAACGTTGAGATGGTATCGCTGTCAGCGTTGCCACCATGGGAAATGGTCGAGCGGATGACTTGGCGGAAACGGTATGTGCGTATCAATTACGAACCGTGGGGCATCGCCGTTCGGCGGGATGTGATCGAACGGTTGGGCGGACGTCCGGTCATTTACGGCGACCTGAACCAACGCAAAGGCTTGTCAGCATTGGACCGTATGTTCTTCCAGAAAACGTCGGAGCACTCGGATTGGGAGAACGAACTCGAATGGCGGCTGCGTGGCGATCTTCGACTCGATCAGCTCGCGGATGCTGAGGCGGTCTTGTTCGTTCCTGACGAACCAGCACGGGAGCGAATTCAGCCATTCAGCAGATTCCAAGTCATCGCGATTTCATGACGAACATGCCCGTGTGAGCACACTTGTCATGCCCGTGTGAATCCATCGAAGATGGTTCACAGGGATTAACTGCTGTTTGCCCCGACTTGCTTGTCAAGTCGGGATCATCCCTGCTGGCGAAACCCGCAGGGGCACTAACGACTGATAGATTGATGAGAACACTGCTTCCATGAAGAGAATTCAACATACACTGAATGGTCGTTACATCGACGCCCTGACCATCGACTTCTGGTCAACTCTCGCACAGGACAACCACATGACGGATCGACGCTATCTGCGTCGGGATCTGGTCAAGTTGTGGTTTGCTGAGCACGGTGTCGAGATGAGCGAAGACGATGTCTACGCGCTGCTCAAGCGTTTCGCGAAGATCTGGCATGACTCGTGGCTGAACAAGCAGTTCACACCCACCGCTCTTGATGCGGTCAACTGGCTGGCTGCCGAGGCTGGGATTCAGCCGTCGGAAGATGAGTGCAATGAGATAGCTCTGAAACTCGACGATACCCTGCGTGAGTTTCCCCCAGTCCCGGTGGACGGTGCTTTGGACGCAATCCGCCAGCTGGCTGAAGAGTTTCCGTTGGCATTGATCTGCGACACTGGTCTGGCGAGTGGGCGAAATATTGAATGGGCGTTGGAGAGATGGGGCGTGCGTGACCTGTTCCAGACGTTCGTCTTTTCAGATGCTGTTGGTGTCGCCAAGCCTCACCCGAAGATGTTTCACACAGCTTCGGAAGCGTTGGGTGTTCCGCGCAATCGTCTGGTTCACATCGGCGACCGTGAGGATACGGACATCAAGGGCGCGAAGAGTTTTGGCATGGCAGCGATCCGGTTCGAGGGTGCGCGTGACGAGATTCTCTGCGGCCCATGCTCCATGGCCGACAAGGTGCTGGATACGTGGGGCGAGATTGTGCATGTCTTACTCGGGGATGACGAATACAAGTAGTCCAGTCCTGCATCGTCTATTGTGCCCGTGGTAATCCGTCGAAGACGGTTACCGCGGATTACCAACATCTGCTGGTCCTGATCAACCGCGCCTGATTGTTGTTATCCCTGCATGATTCGCGTTACCCGCCTGCGGCGGTGTAACACGGGCACCATCCTGTAAACGTGACACCAGTGACCTGGAATTATCCCAGTTATCCGTGTATCTCCCTATTCATCTCTAGATTTATTAATCGTTTTGATGTTTTGCATTGAGCTCTTCTCGGCGTTTATGTATTATCAACAAGTGGGATGGATTTCGGAATTTTCAGCTAAGGGGGGTAACCAAATGGAACGTTCTGCTACCGTTTTTTGTCTGCTGATTGCTTTGGCATTTATCTGTACTCCCGCTTTCGCTCAACCACCCGCCACTTTGTGGACCCAGACTTTCGGGGGAACCGAAAGTGATTACGCATACGGCGTTCAACAAACATCTGACGGCGGCTTTATCACGGTTGGTTATACATCTTCGGTTGGTGCAGGTGGTTGGGACGCTATGCTGATCAAGACAGATGCCGATGGAAATGACATTTGGACGCAGACGTTCGGCGGAATCGACGATGAGTTTGGCAGAAGCGTTCAACAAACATCTGATGGCGGGTATATCATTGTGGGAGACAGGAATCCCTATGGCCCAAGTGGACTCGATGTGTGGCTGATAAAGACGGATCCGAGTGGAAATGAATTGTGGTCACGGACATACGGTGGAGCGGACTGGGATTGGGGTTACAGTGTTCAGCAAACGACGGATGGCGGATATATAATCGTAGGAAAAACTGAGTCATTCGGCGCAGGTCAGCGAGATGTCTGGCTAATTAAGACAGATTCCACCGGAAATGAGCTGTGGAACCAGACGTTTGGAGGGGCCTTTTCCGAATGCGGCTACAGCGTACAACAGACCGCCGACGGCGGATATATAGTCACGGGGTATATCTATCCGTCCGGTTTTGGTTTGTCGGATCTACTATTGATCAAGACTGATCAGGATGGAAATTTAGTTTGGAACCAGATATTTGGGGCGACAAACGACGAATTCGGCTATGAGGTTCACCAGACGACGGATGGTGGATATATCATCGCTGGAACAACATGGTCGTTCGGCCCGGGAAGTTCAGATGCGTGGCTGATCAAAACAGATTCCACTGGAACGGAAACCTGGTCACAAACATACGGTGGAATCAATTTCGATGAGGGCCGAAGTGTTCAACAGACAACAGACGGTGGATACATAGTCGCCGGATACACTCAGTCGTTTGGTGCCGGAGGTACTGATGTCTGGCTGTTCAAAACAGATCCTACGGGAACGGCAACATGGGGCCAGACGTTTGGGGGAACGCAATATGATAATGGATACAGCGTTCAACAGACATCGGACGAAGGTTATATCCTCTGTGGATACACCGACTCATTTGGTGCAGGAAACCCGGATTTCTGGCTGATACGAGTTGACAGCGATGAGCCACAGCTCAATATCACTTTGACTCCAGATAATCCACCAATCCAGATACCAGCTAACGGTGGACCATTTCAATACAACGCCCTCATCTCGAACGTGACAATGAATCCGGTTAACTTTGATGCGTGGACCGAGGTAAGTGCTGCCAATGGGACTACGTTCGGCCCGATACTGCTCCAGCAGAACCTCAATTTGCCTGGTGGCGAACAGCTCAATGTCGTATTGACCCAGAATGTCCCTGGATTTCTACCTGCTGGTGTATATACCTACCGTGGTTGTGTGGGTAACCACCCCGGCGGTACGTGGGCTTCAGGTGAATTCACGTTTGAGAAACTGCCAGCAGCAGGAACGTTTGATGTGAACAATTGGAATATTTCTGGCTGGGATTTCGATTATCAGGGCGAACAGAGTATGACCAGCCCGAATGAGTTCGCCTTCGAGTCGATATATCCGAATCCGTTCAATCCGACGACTTCCATCAGCGTCAATCTGCCAGATGCATCCGAACTGTCGGTCGTGATCTATAACATGACAGGTCAGCAGGTCGCCGAGCTGGCGGATGGATCGTTCGGTGCGGGAACTCACCAGCTCATGTTTGACGGCAGCGGATTATCTAGCGGGATCTATTTCGTGCATGCGACTGTGCCGGGCCAGATGAATGAGCTGCGGAAGATTGTGTTGATGAAATGATCAGACAGTCCTGAGACCTGAGCTTTGAGTCCTGAGAAAAGACAGGAAAAGAGAGATTCTTCGCTACGCTCAGGATGACCTACCTGGGGACACATTGAGGACAAAGTGTCCCCTGCTTTTGGCACTTTCATTGTCTCTGATAACATTGAATCCGAGGAGCCGTTTCCTCCCACTCACCAACCTTGACCTCCTACCTTCCGACCATGGCATTTGATGATGAACTAATACGACGAATCCGCGAGTCGTCTGACATTGTGGAGATCGTGAGTGAATACGTCTCGTTGAAGAAACGCGGCCGCCTGAACTGGTTTGGGCTGTCGCCGTTCGTTGATGAGAAAACGCCGTCGTTCTCTGTCCATGAAGAACGGCAGATTTTCCACGACTTCAGTTCGGGTGAGGGCGGAAATGTGTTCACCTTCCTGATGAAGATGGAGGGGATCACGTTCCCGGAGGCCGTACGTCGCCTGGCGGAACGGTCAAACATCCCGATGGAGGAAGATCGCAAGCAGGGAACCGGCGAAACCGATGCCATCTACCGCGCGAACGAGCTCGCCGCCAAGTTCTACCGTCATCATCTGCTCGAAGGAAGTGGCGCAGACTCTCAATATGCTCGCGAATACCTTGAACAACGTGGAGTCACGGCAGAGTTAAGCGAAAAGTTCAAACTCGGCCTTTCTCCGCCCGATTGGGACAGTTTCCTCTCCGTCGCGCGTCGCCGCAAACATAAAGACTTCATCCTCGAGAAGGCGGGTTTGATTCGTCGCAGCGAACGAACCAGCGGGTACTACGATTATTTCCGTGGCCGTCTGATGTTCCCAATCCTCAACGCGGGCGGGCATGTGGTCGGTTTCGGTGGGCGGATTCTCCGTGACGATCCGGAAAAAAAACAGCCGAAGTACATCAATACCCAGGAAACGCCGGTCTACCACAAAGGCCGTCTGGTGTACGGCTTGTCTCAGGCGCGTGGTGCGATCCGTCAACAGGGCACGGCGGTGTTCGTCGAAGGATACACTGATGTGATCGCGATGCACGACGGCGGATTCGACAACACAGTCGCCGGGCTTGGGACAGCGCTCACTTCTGATCAAGCTGCGTTGGTCAAGCGATTCGCACGCAAGGTGATCCTGCTGTACGACTCGGATGCGGCCGGAAACATTGCGGCCAACCGAGGTGCTGATCTGCTCGCCGGATCGGGGTTGGATGTACGTGTTGCTTTGCTACCTGCTGGTGAAGATCCGGACACTATGGTCAAGAACCAGGGTGCTGACGCGATGGAGCAGACACTCGAATCCGCTATGCCGTTGGTTGATTTCAAGATCGACTATTTCCGCCGTCAGGGTGCGCTCGAAACCCCGCAGGGACGTGCGGAAGCTGCCCGTGCGATCCTCGACACACTCTCCCGCATTGACGATGAGATCATCCGCCAGATGGCGATGAAGGATGCTGCGATCAAGCTCGGAGTTGAGGAACGGGTACTCGCGCGAGAGCTGCAGAGTTCGCGAAACAAGGCATCAGGCAAGGCGCGCTCGGTTCGTGAGGAGGAACGCAAGCCGGTTAGTGGCGACGAAAAACTGCTGCGTGACATGTTGCGTGTGATCGTACACCATCCGAAACGGGCGAGCGAAGTGTTCGGCTTTTTCCGCTCGGCGGAGCTGGGCGAACACCGACTGCGGCCAGTGTTTGAATTGTTGGAAGCAGCACACATTGAAGGCCATGAGGTCAATGAAGCTGACCTGTATGACCGCTTCGCCGAGCAGGATCATCTGGTCAAATTCATCGGATCAATCCTGAATAAGACCGCGCCTGACGAAGGTGAATTTGTCGAGAGTATCATCCAGAATGCACCGGACGTATTCCGTATGCGCGCAATTGAAGCGGAGCTGGAAGAGTTGAAACACGCTCGTCAAAATGGTGAAGACGGTGACGAAAACCTGCGCAGCCGTCAGGTTCTGCGCATGGAACTTGTCGAGCTGAAGAAGAAACGCGCTCAGATTGAGAAACCCGGTCGATGAGCCCTGTCCATGACAAGCCTCCACCGCTTAGCGACGCAGAAAAAGAGCTGGTGCGTGAGGCGATTCGCAACGCTAACGCCCTCCCTCCCGATCTTGAGACCGGTGAACACGTAAACCGCCTGTTACGTATCCGTCAATCACTTGCTAAGGATGTACTTGCGTTATCTGATCCGGGTCGGCGGAGTCGTCCATGGCTGATCGCAGGCTGGTCAGTGACCTTATCCTTGTCGACAATCGTGATGATGGTGGGTTTGTGGCGGGCATTCGTGCGCTATGATTCACAGATTCCCGGGATCGACGATCCGTTAGCGTTTCTCGGCTGGTTTACTGCTGCATTGATCGTTGCCTGGCTTCCGGTACTCGGTGGATGGCTACGTGCCCGAGCGATCCGAATTCGCATCGAAACTAGTGAAGTACCTGATCCGGAACCTGCGTTAGCTGTGTACGATGTTTCGACCGTTCGTCATTTGATGAAATCAGACGAACCTGCGAAATAGGTGTATGCAGTAGCAATCAATCCTTCCGGCTGTTATCTTGCGCCTCTCGAATTCTGACATTTGAACGAAACATTTCCTATGCCCCTCACACTTCAGAACATCATTGCGGTCGCTATTGCCGGTGCATTCGGTACCTTGCTGCGCTACGGCCTGGCGAGTTGGGTAACACGTTATTCGTCGCCCGGGTTTCCGTGGGGAACATTGACAGTCAACGTCGCGGGTTGTTTCATTGCGGGCTTGATCGTTACTTGGATCGGTGTGCGCGCCCAGATTGATCCGACACTGCGGGCTGCAATTTTGATCGGATTCCTCGGTGCCTTCACAACGTTTTCAACCTTCATCGTGGATGCCAGTGTGTTGGCGAAAACGTCAACATGGCTCCATGCGGGGGCCTACATTCTCGCGCAGAACGGTGTGGGATTGATCGCGCTGGGTGGTGGAATATTCATCGCTCGCATGTGGTCATCTTTGTGACAGATACTTCACTAAGTTATGTCCAACCAGGTCACCAGATTTGAGAAACGGATTGAGATGAACTCATGGTATCGTTCCCAGTTAGTGGTGTGGAAACTTTCTGGTGGCTGCCGTTTGTAGTCGCCTTCGCAATATCAAGTCTGACCTCACTCGGCGGTCTGTCGGGTGCATTCCTGTTGTTGCCATTTCAGGTGAGTGTGCTCGGATTCACCGGGCCATCGGTCACTTCAACGAATCTGCTGTTCAACATCGTCGCGACACCTGCCGGGGTAATTGCCCAATTCCGTGAAAAACGCATGGTCTGGCCATTGGCTTCAGTTCTGTCAGTGGGAACACTGGTCGGAGTCGTTCTGGGCGCGCTAATTCGAATTCATTTGTTACCGGACCCCCGTGGATTCAAGTTATTCGTCGCGCTAGTTCTGGTATATATCGCGGCGAAGTTACTTCAAAGTGCATTACAAAAGGTGTCACAGCGATCTGAACCGGAATCTTTCATTGTAAGTAACGCGAAAGTTTCATTGAAACGTATTGAGTTCACGTTTCAGGGTGAAGATTATTCGTTACCTACTCCTCAGTTGTTCTTTCTCGCTACGGCAGTAGGCATCGTTGGTGCAACCTACGGTATCGGCGGAGGGGCGATTATTGCACCGATCCTGGTGACAGTTTTCCGAGTACCTGTTTACGCGATTTCGGGACCAGTTTTCCTGACAACATTTGTAACATCTGTCGGTGGTGTGCTGGCATATAGCCTGCTTGAGTTGGCAGGTGTTTCAGCTGGATTGACAGTTCAACCGGACTGGCTGCTTGGTGTCACGCTGGGCGCTGGCGGCGCGGCTGGTATCTATCTTGGATCACGGGTGCAGAGGTTTGTTCCGGCGCGAATCATCAAGCTGGTAATCTTCTCTGCTGTATCGATAGTCGTGGTGAAATATGTACTCGAGTTCTTCCAGGGATGAATCGGGATCATAGCCCTTCAGCGATCTCGATATAGGTGCTGAATTCGAAGTCGGACAGCATGCGTCTCAGGCGTGGTTCAGTTTGTTTCAAGTTCTGGTAGTGGAGAAATCTGGATACCGGATCGAGGCCGCGCACCCGAGGTTGTTCCGGGTCCAGCTCCCACGGATGCAGGTAGAAGCAGAACGGTCGATGGTCGTGTGTGATGTGTTGGATCGACCATTGGGTCATTGCGTACGGCAGCAATCTGAAGTACCCTCCTCCGGCAACTGGCAGCACCCGTCCGGCGACCTGGACTACCGACGGCGGAATCTCGGCGATGCTCATTCCATTTGACAATCGGCGCACATGGGGCCGTTTCGGTGTGCCAGCAATGCCATACCGTCGTCGTTCGAATGGGAAGATGCTGGTGTCGTAGGTAAATCCAACCTCGGCGAGAATATCCAGCGCCCAGAGCGATCCGCGAGTGATTGAGAAGTTGGATGCGCGAAAGCCTTTGATCTGGCCGCCGACAACATCTTCAATCAGCGATTTTGCTTCGATCATCTCATTGCGGAACTCGTCCGGCGTCATCTGGTAGATTAGTTGGTGCAACATCCCGTGGCTGGCAATTTCATGTCCGGCAGCAGCAACATCACGTATCAACTGAGGATGTTTATTTGCCACCCAACCGAGCACGAAGAAGGTCGCGTGAGTAGAATGTTCGTCGAGAATCTCGAGTACGCGGTTCACGTTCCGTTCAACCCGACTTTCCTGCTCATCCCAACTGTGTTGCGGGATGACGCGAGCCAGGTTGAAAACGTGGAACCAATCTTCGACGTCTATGGAGAATGCATGCGGCACGGCAGTTCCATTGCTTATTCTGTGAACAGAAGATAGGGAGCTAAGAGGTCTCTTTGCCGTGCCCGGGGGCGAGCTCCGGCTGTATACTGAGCTTTTACCAAGGTAACAGTGAGTCCTGCATGTTTCGCTACACCACAACTCTGATTCTAACTGGATTATTCATCGCGGTCATGTTGGTATCCGCGTGCGGCAAGCCGGAAACTGAAAGCGCGGTCAAAGAAACGAGTAATCGTGACCTGCTGGTCGGCAACTGGTTGCGTCAGCATACCACCTACCATTATTTCGGCAAGGATGACCGTATTGAGCAACCTTTGGATTCGATGTGGTTCGAGTTTGAGTTGAACGGGGTCAGCATCTTCACCCAACGTATCCAGGGCGCGTATCATCAGCAGTTGTACTCGTGGACGGTGTCCGATTCCACGCTGACCCTGACTTCCGACATTCGGTTGAATACGGGCAGTTTCGAGTGCTCGATTTCCGACTCAATGTTCATGTACTCGCGCGACCTCGAAGAAATGGCGCAGGATAGTTTGACTGGGTGGACTTATAGCTACCGACGTGTCGAATAATGCTGAATAAACGCAACAAGCGATCGGAGTATTGGATTCTATGAGTAAGCAGGCGACTACATACAAGGACGCTGGTGTCGACATCGATGCTGGTGAAGAACTGATTCGACGGATCAAACCAGCGGTCAAGCAGACCTTCGGACCGGAAGTCGCGAGCGATCTCGGGTTGTTCGGCGGCGCGTTCCGGCTCGACACGAGCGAGATGAAGGACCCGGTGTTGATTTCGAGCACCGATGGCGTCGGCACCAAAACCATGGTCGCCAACTGGGCGAACCGTCACGATAACATCGGCCGTGACCTGGTCAACCATTGCATCGATGACATTTTCACCTGTGGCGCACGACCGCTGTTCTTCCTCGACTATTTTGCGACCTCGAAGCTGGACGTTGATGTTGCTGAGAAGGTGTTGACTGGATTAGCGAGCGCGTGTAAGGACACTGGCGTGGCGCTGGTCGGCGGTGAGACGGCCGAGATGCCGTCGGTCTACCACGATGACAGCTACGACCTCGCGGGCACGATTGTCGGTGTTGTTGATTCAGCAAAGATGGTAGACGGTTCGAAAATCAGCGAAGGGGACATGCTGATCGCGTTACCGTCCAGTGGTCTGCACACCAATGGCTACACCCTCGCCCGCAAGGTGCTGATTGATCAGACGGATTATCAGCCGACGGACAAATTGCCGGGCATGGATGTCGACCTTGCGGACGCTTTACTCGCACCTCATACATGCTACTACCCGACTGTTTCCCGCTGGATGAAGAAAGACCTGCATGTAAATGGCATGGCTCACATCACCGGCGGTGGGATCGAAGGGAATGTCAAGCGGATCATTCCGGACGGTCTCAAGGCTGACATCGAATGGGGTAAATGGAGAATGCCGACCCTGTTCCATCACATCATGGAGATGGGTGATGTGCCGGTTGAAGATATGCGACGGACGTTCAATTTGGGTGTTGGCTGGGTAATCGCATTACCGGCCTGGCGTGCGAAAGAGCTGTTGATGCACACAATCGGTACGGATTTGAAACCATTCCGCATCGGGACGGTGGTGAAGGACTAGGGAGCGGTCTACAGTCTACAGTCTACAGTCTACAGTCTACAGTCTACAGT
>CAZKGR010000025.1:0-45272 GCA_964552465.1 uncultured bacterium | reverse complement strand
AATATAAGTGCCGTGATTGCACCAGATGCTGGTATTGCCATAGCTGACATAAAAGCACCGATATCAATCAAAGCAGACACAGAAGAAACTGCAGAGATATCATTCATCGCAAGTGCCGCAGTACCAAATGCCACCGCTATAATCGAACTAATGGCTGAAGACAACCTGACTGGTAGTCCAGCAAGACCAGTGAGTGTAGATGTTAAAGCTAGAGCCTTATGGTCTGATGTTGATTTGAATGTACCCCGGACCAGAATGGAAAGATTGGACGATATTGCTGTTATCATCGGTAATCAGAGCTACGATGCAAAAGATACTTATCCTGTTGATTTCGCCTCGCGAGACGCGGAAGCAATCAGGCAATATGCAACAGACGTACTTGGCTTCAAGCGCGAGAATATCATTTACGAAACGAATGTCTATTTGTCGGACTTACGATCCATATTCGGAACAGAGATCAACCACAAAGGTAGACTGTATAACCTGATAAAAGCTGATTATAGCGATGTGTTCATTTATTATTCAGGTCATGGAGCTCCAGGATTAGCAGATCAGAGAGGATATCTACTACCCGTGGATGTGACTGCTGCTGATGCTGAGGTGAATGGATATTCACTGGAACTTCTAACGTCAAATTTGAGCAAACTACCTGCCCGCAGTGTTACTGTCGTCATAGAGGCCTGTTTTTCGGGATTGGGTGAACAAGGTCTATTGATTTCAGATATCAGTCCTCCCGCTCTTCGTGTCCAATATCCACAACTCAGATTACCGAACGGTAATTTTTTCATGGCCTCGAAGACAGATCAAGTCGCCAGCTGGTTTCCAGAAATGAAACACGGTCTATTCACTTATTATTTCCTGAAGGGACTGCGTGGGGAGGCAGATTCTAATGAAGACAACAAGGTTACGCTAGGTGAAATGGGAGCATATCTAAATGAAACTGTACCATACAAAGTAAGACGTCTGGTAGGTCGAGAACAGGATCCAGAGATTTTTCTTTCACAACCGGATCGGGTGCTAGTGAGCTACTGAACCATGAAGATAATACTGGTTTTATGCTTTGTTGTTTCCATATCGGCTACGATTGCGATACGTGAAGCGTGTTCGTCTGATTTGCCCTCAAAGTGGGTAACTGTCGAAGGTATGGGCGAGACGGAGGAGGAAGCAAAGAACGATGCGCGGGAAAAGGCTGTCTTGATGGCCGCCGGTACTCAGGTTACTTCCGCTTTATCAATTTTTGAGGGAATTGGAATTAGCGATGAACCCATAAAGATGCGACAACGCTCATTATTAGCTTTAACAAATGGACTGGCCATTGATGAATCGATTGTAGAACGGAAATGGGATCTTCCAGAAGCTGGTTCCGGTCGCAAACCTATATTAGTCGTGAAAATGAAAGTAAATGTACTTGATTTAGGCGTTCACGATGAATTCTATAAGGTTAATATTGGCTTGATTCCATCACGAGAAGAGTATATCGATAATATGGATGTGAGAATATCTGTTACAGCTAACGACACTAGTTACATCACATTAGTTGCGCAATCTGTTGAAGGTAAGATATATGTCCTAGTTCCAAATCCTGAATATCCTGCTGGATATTTGCAACCAGGCGAAATTAAGGAACTTGATACAAAAATGATGATTCCGGACGGCTACGATGTGGCGCCGGAACAACTGATTGTAGTTGCAACACGTGGTCGCCCGGGTTTCCTAACGACATCGGATTTAAACAATTGGAATGTTGAAGGAACTGAGGGATCAGAGTATTATATCACTAACCAGGTTGGGACAATCGATAAATTCGCCGAATGGTTATGCGGTCTACCAGCAAACCAATGGGCGATGAACCGTGTACAATACAGGATAGTCAAGTAGAGGTTTAACACGATCTGGAGGGATCTCATGAAACACATGAAAGGTATCCAATACGGGTGTCTGCTTGTTGGACTAGCTCTGCTGGTGGGCTGTGCGGCCCAGCAACCTCGAATAGGCGAGGTCGCTTCAAAACCCGAAGAGACTAGCGGTTCGAAGCCAGGCTGGGTAACTGATGATGTAGTGTCCTGGACAGATGAAGAACAAGTTGGTGATTCTGAACAGTCCGTCTATGTCTTCAAAGTACTGCTTCGTGACGAAGCGGACCTGCAACTTGCAATGGTCGGACTCGATGGAGCAGCTTATATGGCAATGATTAATGCTGTCAAGAACAGAGCCGGACAGGAATTCGATGAGGCGATCAAGGGATCGCCTGCAAAGATTGAAACGATCGGCAATATGCGTCAAAGAGTAGTTAATGCCATTGGCGAAGCGACTTTTTCTGACTTGAGACAGCGAAATCACTATTGGGAAAAATGGATGCGCTATGAGGCGGGAAATAGCGTTTCATATTTTTATAATCTATGGGCACTTTACATGATACCTGAGAGCGAATACCAGTTGGCTAAGCAAAGAGCTTGGAGTAGCGCAGAAAGCGAGCTCTCTGCAGCAGATAAAGATGCTGAGCAATTGATGATCGGTGCAAAGCAGCGATTTCTTGGTGGTGAATAATTATTTCCGGGAACTGACAGATGTCAAATAACTCCGAAATTTGACAATATCTAGATCAGAAAAGGGCCAATCCGAAGGTTGGCCCTTGATAGCTCATTGCTGAAAACTCAAAGCTCAGTAATTTCAGATCCTTCGTCTTTCCACAGGAAAGTCTCAGGATGATCCATCGCTACCGTGCTGAATCACTTCTCCTTGATCACCGCCTGGGCGGCTGCGAAGCGGGCGATCGGTACGCGGAACGGCGAGCAGGACACATAGTCCAAGCCCACACGGTGGAAGAACTCGACCGATTTGGCGTCGCCACCGTGCTCACCGCAGATCCCGAGGTGAATGTCCGGGTTCACTTTGCGTCCCTTTTCGGCCGCGATACGAACCAACTCGCCGATACCTTCCTGGTCGAGACTCTGGAACGGATCGTCATCGTAAATGCCGCGTTCGACGTATTCCGGGAGGAATGTTCCGGCATCGTCACGGCTGAATCCGCAACCCATCTGGGTCAGGTCGTTCGTACCGAAGCTGAAGAACTGGGCGACCTTGGCGACCTTGTCCGCTGTAATCGCTGCGCGCGGAACTTCGATCATCGTACCGACCAGGAACGGCAGGTCAGTGATACCCTTCTCCTGCTTGATCTCTTCCGCGACACCGAGAACTATGTTACGCTGGTTCTCGAATTCCTGCACAGTACCAATCAGCGGAACCATGATCTCCGGATGCACTTCCACACCTTCGCTGCGTAGTTGTGCGGTGGCTTCGAGGATCGCGCGAGCCTGCATTTCGGTCAGCTCCGGGATGGAGATACCCAAGCGGCAGCCGCGATGTCCGAGCATCGGGTTAAATTCCTGAAGACCGGCGATACGCTTGTTCAACGTTTCAACATCCACGCCCATATCATCCGCGACCTGCTTGATGAGATCTTTCTCATCGTGCGGCGGCAGGAACTCATGGAGCGGCGGATCGAGCAGACGGATGGTCACCGCGTACGGGCTCATCGCCTTGAGGATGCCGTAGAAATCGTCACGCTGGAACGGCAGCAGCTTCATGATCCAGTTACGACGCTCTTCCAGATTGTCGGAGAGAATCATACCACGGACGGCCTTGATCCGCTCACCACCGAAGAACATATGCTCGGTACGGGTGAGGCCAATGCCCTTCGCGCCAAACTTGCGGGCGATGGCGGCGTCTTTCGGAGTGTCAGCGTTCGTACGGACACCAAGACGACGGAATTCGTCCGACCATTCCATCAGGTGGCTGTATTCCGGGACAGATTCCGGGTCGGCATCGACCACAGGCAATTGATCGGCGTAGACCTTACCCGTCGTACCGTTCAATGTCAGCCAGTCGCCTTCGTTGAACACAGTGCCGTCTTCGGTGGTCATCGACTTGGACTTGTAGTCAATCTTGAGATCGCCAGCGCCGACGATGCAGCACTTGCCCCAACCACGGGCGACCAACGCGGCGTGGCTGGTCATACCGCCACGGCTGGTCAGGATACCCTTGGCGGCACGCATACCGTCAACATCTTCCGGCGAGGTTTCGACACGCACCAGGATGATCGGTGTGCCGTCCTTGGCGGCGTGCATCGCACGTTCTGAGCTGAAGATGATCTTACCAACAGCGCCACCGGGGCCGGCCGGGAGGCCGGTCGTCAGCTTCGCGGCTTTCTTCTCTGCCAGCGGGTCGATCATCGGGTGCAGAAGTTCGTCCAGCTGATCAGGATGCACGCGCATGATCGCAGTTTCCCTGCTGATCAAGCCTTCATCAGCCATATCGACAGCCATGATCGTCGCGGCGCGACCGTTACGCTTGCCGGTACGCGTCTGCAACATCCACAGCTTTTCTTTCTCAATCGTGAACTCGACATCCTGCATGTCCTTGTAATGATCCTCAAGGCGGTCACGGATGTCGTGCAGCTCTTTGTACGCTACCGGCATTTCATTCTCGAGGGTCGGCATATTGTCATTCTGACCCTTCGAGATGGAACCCTGGTTGATCGCACGCGGGGTACGGATACCAGCGACAACATCCTCGCCTTGCGCATTTGGCAGCCATTCGCCGTAGAACACGTTGGTACCAGTGGCCGGGTCACGGGTGAAAGCGACACCAGTCGCGCAACCATCACCCATGTTTCCGAAGACCATGGTCTGAACGTTGACAGCAGTGCCCCACTCGTGCGGGATATTTTCATACTTGCGGTAGGCGATCGCGCGCTTGCCGTTCCACGACTGGAACACTGCGCTAATGCCGCCCCACAGCTGAGTCATCGGATCATCCGGGAACTCGCTGCCGAGGACTTCGATGACCGTTGCCTTGTAGCGCTTGACCAGTTCTTTCAGGTTATCAGTCGTCAGATCCTGATCCTGCTCCGCGCCAACTTCTTCCTTCAACCCTTCGAGTTCTTTCTCGAGACGGTTGTGGATGTTGTCAGATTCGTCTTCATGCTCGATGCCGGCGGCGAACTCCATCACCACATCCGCATACATCTGGATCAGGCGACGATAGGAATCCCACGCGTAACGCTCATCGCCCATCATCTTTGCGAGGCCCGGCAGGGTATCTTCGCAGAGGCCGACGTTCAAAACGGTATCCATCATGCCCGGCATCGACATGCGCGCGCCGGAACGAACGGAGACTAACAGCGGATTGGACGGGTCGCCAAATGTGCGGCCCATTATGCCTTCGACCTTCGCCAAGTCTTCCTTCACCTGGGCGCGGACTTCGTCGTTCAGCTGACTGCCGTTGTTGAAATACTCAGTACACATCTCTGTGGTGACGGTGAATCCCGGAGGAACGGGAATACCTAAGCTGGTCATCTCCGCAAGATTAGCGCCTTTACCGCCGAGCAGATTCTTCATCTCGGCGTTGCCATCGGCTTTTCCTTCGCCGAAAAAGTAGACGTATTTTGTTGCCACGTTTAGCTCCTGCTGCAATCGTTAACTTTGTGAAAAAATGTCTCTTTCAAGTCCGTGAACCATACGGCAAACCGCGCGCCGGATCAAGTCTTAGCGAGCCAGAAAAATCCCGCCAAGCACTAGTCCTGCGTGAATTTCAAAGTCAGATGGATTGATCACTTCTCGAGGTGAGTGGGCTGCAGACAACCAGGGGGTCATTGTCCAGCGTCCAGCCTCATGAGGGAGAGCAACGGTCATCGACAAATCCGTCAGTTTCCCACCGAGACCAGGTTCAATCCACTCGGCCTTGTACCAACCGGCATGTGCCGAAAGCACAACTGGTTGCCCCTTGCCGAACATCAACACATGCTCAAGCCCGGCTTCCAGGTACCAGTCATATCCATCATCCTCCATCAGCTCGTAATTGAAGACTACCCACGGCGTGAGCGGAAGCGTCAGGAACGTCACGCCAGCAAACGCTTCCCGGACAAATGTGTAGCTCAAATCCGGATACTCGTCATGGGTAAACAGATGGTAGGTAAACACACCCGCACGAGCGTTAAACAACCCAATATCACGGCTGTAGGTCAATGTCAGATCCATCTCGTCCAGATCGCTGATCGTATCGTCCGAATCCGGCATTGTCTTTTCAACACGATCCCGCAACGCGAACGAGAACCACGCATTCACGTCAAATCCGGTGTTGCCGAGAATACCCGTCACGGTCGGCTGTACTGCTGGTGCTCCGTTGAGCACGTTGAAGCCGCGCCACATGTAATCGGTCACTACCGCCGATTCGGCGATGATCTGGCTGTGCGCTGGAACGGCGATGGATGCAAAAAGCATCACTGTCAGGACTGCGGTAAGAACCTTCTTCGTCATCTCATGTACCTGTGTTTGCTCTGACTTGCTCGCAAGTCGGGATTAAAAAACCGTTGCTACTATGGTCTATCCCTGCTGGCGAAGCCCGCAGGGGCACCTAATCGTTGTCGCTCCCATATCGGCACAAATCGCGTACATAACACTCACCACATTTCGGCGAGCGAGCGCTGCACACCCGGCGACCGTGACGGATCAGATGAATGTGAAACTGGTACGCCAATCCGTCCGGGACCAGCTGATTCATCCGCTGGAAAGTTTTGACCGCACTCGCCTTCTCGGGGACGAAGCCGATCCGTCCACAGACACGATGAACATGCGTGTCGACCGCGAACACGTCCTTGCCGAGGTCGAAGGTCAGAACGACCGCGAGCGTCTTGTGCTTCACGCCCTTTAGATGTCCGAACGCCGCGAACGCCTCATCAAACCCCATCCCGTCGAGCGCATCCGCTGAATACTCGCCGAACTCATCTTTCACGAAACCGAGCAGATCCTGAATCCGTTCAGCTTTCTGGTTGTTCAGCCCGGCGATACGAATTGTTTCTGCCAGCTCAGCATGTGGTGCCTTGTGGATCGCTTCCCAATCCCTATAGCGGTCTCGCATCCGGTCGAATGCTGCGAATGCGTTCGGGTCAGTCGTGTTGTGAGACAGCAGCGTCTGCACCAATCCAGCCAGCGGATCGCGCCGTCCCGGCCAACGCAATATGCCCTCTTCTTGCTCAAACATAGCTGCGATGTCGGCGACACGCTTCCGCATTACCGCATCCGAAACTTTTAACGGGTCGGGGAGTTTGTGTTTGCTCATGATTTCCGGGGGATGCAACAAGTCCTAATGTGTGAACATCAATCCGCCGGCAAGGTAACGCGCTGAAATGCCATGATGACGTAGGAAGCGAGCCGCCTCGTAGCTGCGAGGACCTTTCGCGCAGAACAAAACCACGTTCTCTCCCGGTAGTTCGGAAAACCGTTTACGGAGTTCCGCCTGATTCATCCGCACAATCTTCCCACGCATTTCCGGAATGGTCACACTTGCCCGCTCTTCCTCGGTCAGCATGTCGACCCAAATCCAGCCAACCTCGCCGCCATTCGCAAACACCGTCGGTGCGACCTGCCAATCCGGACCCGTTTCGATCATCGCAGCGAAGTGGTGCAATGGGTCCATCGCTGTCGCATATGGTGGCGCATAGGCATGTTCGAAACGCATCAACGCCGTTGGATCGCCATCAGCCAAATCAAGAATTTGCGAGAACGCATCAACCCAACGCACTACCTCTCCGTTTCCAATAGCCTGCATCCCCAGCAATTGGCCGCCACGTTCGCGCACGACCTTCATTTTCACATTTGCATTTTCAGGGTAGTAGTGAGCACGGTCTGCAAAACAACCCCAGTATTCCTCGACTTCCATTCCGCGCTTGACGGCTTGCTGCGCAGACAAACCCGTGCTGGCGACATTCAGGTCGAAGACCTTAACAGCGCCAGTACCCATCAGCGTCGGCAACCCGGACTCATCCAAGCCAGCAATCGTGTTGGCGACGATTCGGCCCATTCGGTTCGCAATCGAACCCAGCGGCAAAAGACGCGAATCGACTCCGTCTGGTAGTTCAGCACAATCGCCAGCAGCATAGATCACGGGATCGCTGGTTCGGCCGCATTCGTCCACACAAATCCCACCGTTCGGACCAATATCGATGCCAGCGTTGTCAGCCAGTTCAGCATTCGGACGTACACCTGAAGCCAAGATCACGCGATCAACGTTGCGTTCCTCGCCTTCGTTCAAGGTCAATACAGATTCATCCCCCTGGCACTGGATACGTTTGAGCTTTGTATTGAGGTACAGATCGACACCTTGTGCACGAAGATGATCATGCACCAGGCTCGCCATCGCAGGATCGAGACTGGCGGGCATGACCTGATCCTCACGTTCAACCAAAATGACTTCCACGCCCCATAACGCTGCGAACGCTTCACACAACTCCAATCCGATGTAGCCACCACCGATTATCGCGACTCGGCCGAGCTCATTCCGCTGCAATGCCAACCGCAAATCCTTGACATCACCTGGACGGGTGAACGTGTGAACGCCCGCACATTGAACTCCGGGTATTTCAGGAACAATAGGGCTGGCACCAATCGCGAGCACGAGGCGGGTAAATGGAAACAGACGCTCGTTTCCATCACTATCACGGGCGATCACCTGATTCGGCTCGCGCTCGATGCTTATCGCGTTCCAGCCGGTGAGCACTTCGATACCCTTGCTGGCGAGGAAAAACTCTGGCGACTTCTCTTCGCCCCATGCTGTGCGCAATAAATCGGAAAAATCGTCAATGTCGCCGGAGAGGTAGTACGGAAATCCGCAGGCTGCATATGAAATCACATCGCCACGGTCAAGGACTGTAATCGAAAGATCTGGTTCAAGTCGACGGAGACGTGCGGCAGTTTTCAAACCGGCAGCGTCCGCACCGATGATCAAAACATGTTCGCTCGCATCCACGTCACATTTCCTCAAGAAAACCACGAACGTTGTGACGAAAGGTACAAACTGCTTCCTACATATTCCCTCTCGTCCTCCGGGAGATGAAAACCCCCGAATTTGAGTTCGGGGGCTGATTCATTGTGGGGAAGCATGTCGATTCAGATTACTCGAGAATCTGATCGATCAGTCCAAATGCATCGAGTAGAACCTGGTCACGGTTGTTAAAGCTGGATGGTTCCCAGTCAATCAATTCATCGGGTGGTAATCTTTCACCCTGTAACACATCGCCTGCAAGCGTGGTGAAGCCAATCACTGGAATCGCGTATTCCCAGCCTGGAGTTAACGGGTATCGTTCCGTCACGCCTACCACTCCCGGGGTTGGATCGCCAAGTAAATAAACATTTGGCAAATGATCCATCGCCATCGCGAACAACTCAGCTTCGTTAAGTGTACCTTCACCCATCAAGATGAACACCGAACCATCATATGTCAGCTCGGGATTTGGCTGAACTTTTATGGTATCCAAATCCAGGTCACCCTGAGTCATACTCCCAAGAAAGCTCGTCTCTTCAGTTATAAATCGCGCGATCACAGGCTCACAAAGCATCATCGTGCCCGACAAGTCGAGGGTTTCCGTGGTCAGCGAAACAACAGCTTCGCCAGCCGAACGCAGGTCAAACAGGATAGCGCGCTTGTCCTGTATCTCGTTGAGCACAGAATCGAAACGGGCGATATCCAATTCAAGCGGATCAAATCCATTGAGGAAGTAGTAGGCGACTGAGTCATCTACACCCCAGCCCCAACCGCCCATGCCGACATAATCCAGCCGGTCAACGGTTGATTCCCAAGCGCCGATACGCCAATTTATATCATGACCCGGCTCGAAGGACTGTTTTATGTAGCCAAGCGTGTCGATCATTGCCAGGTTTTCGTCTTCAAGCACTTCCATCATATCCAGCAGTATCCTTCGAAATTCCTGGTTATTCAGTGTGTCTACAACCTGTGGCCGGTACTCAGCATTTGCGGATGCCCATGTAATCTGTAAGCCTTCGAGGTATGCATATTCATCATCAATCTTCTGCCACAGAGTGTCGAAAATCTCAAGACGAACCGTGTCCGCCACCACTGTAGTGTCAATTGGCCTGTTGGGGAATTCGAGCGAAACAACTCCGTCGCCATCCTTTTCGCAAGCCACGGTCATGAACATCGCCCCAAGTAGCATGAGGCTTAACAGCATCCAACGAAGTGTTACTGACATTCCTGCTTTCCTTTCGTCCCAACTGTAAAGATGCAAGTCTACAACCGAATAGCAGCCAAAACTCATCAACCCGAGCCATGTAAGATGGTACAACGCAACCCAATTCACCAAAACGAAAACGATCCGTTCGCAGGCTCTCCATAAAATGAAGAGCCTTCAGGTACACTACTCGTTCGCTGGATTCCAATCTCGATCTCACCGGATCATTCTCTGGAGGATAGTGCCATCGTCGTTGATGTTTGCTACACTTCAGGATAACACTGAACTCTACCAGGATGAGGGAATTGATCCACATGATCGCGAACGAAAACACCATCGACCGTTCTTCATCGAACCTCAGGGACACAAAAGCCATTCTGGCTTCTTTGGCGCTGATAATCGGCTTTACTGCGCTGACATCATTGGGCGCGCTGGTAAGGATACCATTGCCGTTCACACCTGTGCCGATCACCCTGCAAACCCTTATGGTCGTGCTCGCTGGCGCGATGATTGGCAGCAAGCGTGGCGCAATGAGCCAGCTGCTGTATGTTGGCTGGGGAATGTCCGGACTGCCGCTGTTCGCTGGTTCAGCTGCCGGATTCGCCATCATCGCCGGTCCGACCGGCGGTTATCTGCTAGGATTTATTGCTGCGGCATATGTCGTTGGTATGATGATCAACAAGGCTGACACATTGCTGAAGCAGGCGGGCGTATTCACCCTCGGCACCATGATCATTCTCACACTCGGCTGGATTCACCTAAGTGTGTTCTTCGCCGGCGGCAACTTCGCGCACGGCCTGACCCTCGGCGTGTGGCCATTCATTCCGGGTGCCATTCTGAAGATCGTCGCCGCCACATCCATCTGGCGCGCGTGGGTGGTGCTGAGAAAAAAATAGTGGTATTACGAATTGTGTGCTTACCAATCCCTGATGTCTAAACATCAGGGATTTTCTGTTCTGAGAATGCTCTTCGGTAGTCTCCAAGAGGAATACATATCGTACTGTGACACCAATTATATCGAGATTGCTATCTAAACTGTTAATGTGAATTCAGGCACTTGAAAGTCGTATCAGCATAATATCGTGACTCACCGGGGGAGATGAGGCATGGATAACACACGTTCAGCCGCCGTCATGTTCACTGATATTTTCGGTTACACGCGCATGATGGGGGAAGATGAGAACCAAACATTAGCCCTGTTGGAAATCCACAAAAAGTCCATTAACGCTGCGGTCAACAAACACAACGGCTCAATCATCAAGATGATCGGTGACGCGTTCCTGATCCTCTTTGATGATTCCGCCAGCGCCGTCGCTTGTGCCCTCCAGATTCAAAATGACCAGGCTCAATACAACCAGCAAGTTGAGCAAAGCAAACGATTTCAGATACGAATTGGCATTCATTACGGTACAGTAACCCATCGTGAAGACGATGTGTTCGGCACCGGCGTCAATGTTGCCTCTCGTCTAGAACCGCACGCTGTTCCCGGCGGTATCTGCATATCTGAACCTGTCTTTCAATTGTCTAAGGATAAGCAGGAGCTGCAAACGTATTCCCTCGGGCATCCAAAGCTGAAAAACGTTGCTGAACCTTTGGAAGTATTACACATAATCACCGAATCGATAACCCGGGATATCATCAAAACCGAACTACATCAGAGGAAAGAATCACAGAGGCGCCAACAACGTATCGTCACTTCCCTGGCTGGACTTGCTGTTCTGGCACTAGTTGTTGTCGCTGTTATCCTCTATCGCCCTGCAACTGTCGGATTAGCACCTGAATTACCTGAAGTGCCGCTTATCGAAAATCGGGTAGCTGTCCTGCCACTTAGAAATGAAACCGGCGACACAACAAAGGCTTATCTCGCAGAAGGTGTTGCTGATCAACTGATTTTTCAATTGTCTCAAATCCAGGATTTATATGTCTATCCCATATCAGATGTGCTGAGTCTCAGTGAACGTCATCGAAATGTCAATGGAATAAAACGAGGATTGGGTGCCAAATACATGGTTTCCGGTACGCTGCTTGAACGGGCAGACAGTATGGTCGTGTTATTGGAAATAGTGGATACCGAACGAGCAATCCGAGTTTTGGCTCAGGAATATACCTCACCGTATTCAAATGCCGCAGACATTCACACTAGCGCATCCCGGGATATCATCTAGAGGTGGACCTGCTGGGTCGTGTTTCCGGTGAAGCCGAAGCAGTGCTGGCAGCATTCACCAAAACAAATGAAATTGCCCGAGACCTGTTTCTCCGCGCCCGCCACAATGAGCGATCTGCACAAACATGGGATGACGTGCAAACTACCATCCGGTTATACAAGCAAGCGGTATTTCATGACAGTTTGTTTGTTCTGGCGCGTGCCCATCTAGCGATTGCCAGTGCGTCCGTCTTCCAGGAATGGTCTGGAGACTCAACCTGGATTGAAGATGCCAGAGAGCACGTAGATTTGTGTATGCAACATGCTCCTGAGCTGGCAGAAACTCATTATGCTGACGCCCGTGTGCACACAAAACTCTTTCAATGGCAGGATGCTGAAGCTGCTCTTTTTGAAGCTCTTCGTTTACGTCCCACCTATCGTGCTCCAAGAACCAAATTGGGAGAAATTTACTCGTTCACTGGTCGCACCGAAGAGGCTGAATCTCTAGCAAGATTGTCCCTGGACCTTAGCTCTGAACTGGGCGATAAGCACGGTGAGGCACAATCATTGATGCTCATGGGTGATATCTGTCTTGATAAAGTTGATCTTGAAAATGCAGCCCTGTATTGCGACTCAGCTCAATCACTGGCGATTGAAATCGGCTCTCAGTCCCTTGTGAATGAAACGCTTATCCAACAGGGATTGTTGGCAACTGATCAAGGTGATCTTGAAACTGCCGCTGCGAAATACAATGAAGTCCTCGAGTTTGCGCTTCAAAATAACGAATTGAGAAAATTAATTGAAATGTACTCATCCCTTGCTATATTATCGGGTTGGCAGGGATATATTGATGATGCTGTTGATTTTATAAGCAAAGGTGAAGAAATTAATGACAAATTAAATAATCCTGTGATGGCTATAGCGCTTTATAACAGTAGCTATAATGTATATAGCAATATCATGGATCTTGAAAAAATGAAATATGCGGCAGAAAAAGAACTTTCTGCTGCACGCGATTTGAATTATATGCACGAAATTATTATCGGTTTAATAAATGTATCACAAGTGTGTTCACATCAGGGATCTTTTGAAGAAACAAGAGATAGTTTACTGGTTGCATTAGATTATTGTCGGGAATATGGTGTTAATAGTAATGAAACAGTTATATTAAATGATTTAGCTAGTGCATACAATGCTCTCCAGCAGAATGAAGAAGCTTTAGAAGTTCAAAAACAGGCACTCGAGCTATCGAAAAAGCAAGGAATGGCTGTAGATATCGCTGTGTCTGCGGCTAACTTAGGAAGTGCTCAATTTAAAATGGGGAATTTGAAAGAAGCAATTGTGTATACAGATGAAGCCATATATTACTTTAAGGAGTCATCTTTACCTTTTTATTACTATATGTTACTGGAAAATGTTGCTACACTAAATTCGTTATCTGGTAATTATTCTGAAGCTGTAGCAAATTTGGAAGAATCAAAACAAGGATATATTGATATTGATTATATTACCGGCGCATTATCGTCAAGGTGTGTGTTAGTAGATACTTACATTCGACAAAATAATTTAAGTTATGCCATTATTGAATTGGATTCTGTGATAATGTTAGATGTTGATCAGAATGAATCGTTACGGATCAACTTTATGAAGATGCGGCTGAATTACTTACAAGAGAAATACAATGAGTGTTTTGAAAATGCGAGTGTGTTAACTCAATCGTACAGCGGACCGAAGGCAAATCTGGTCTGGATATACAGTAACGCTTCTGAAATCCGGGCAGAAAATCCAACTGCGAGTGTTGAGACCGTCCTGTCTAACCTGGATTCACTCAGAGTTACTGACAATCTGCTTTACACATGCGAGGGATATATGATTGCAGCTGACGCGTTGCAATCCGAAGACAGAGATGAGGAGGCAGACAGTTTAATCCAGGTTGGGATCGCCTTCGCTGACTCGAAGGGAGACCGGCGAAAAGCAACGGCTGATCAGCTGGAGAGATAAATAATCAGGAGAGCCTCAAACAGAAAGCAGATGCATTAATGACAACGGGGACACTTTCAGAAGAAAGTGTCCCCGGTTTGAATACGTTTTCTCTACCACGGACTGAAGTCCGTGGTAAGCGATGTCCTCTTTTGCTCAGGACTCAAGTCTCAAGACTCAGGACTGTTTTTACTACACCATCTTCGCGCGCGCATCAATCGTCACCTTGTACAGAATGGTGATGATGAACGCACCCATACCGTAGATCCCGAACGAAATCAGCAGCTCGTTCCACGTCGGCGTGTAGGCAACCACCTCACCCAGCACACTCGGCGTGAAACCGGTCACGACCATGCCCAAGCCCTTTTCCATCCAGATCGATGCGAACACCGCCACACTCGCCCAACCGAGCAATGTGAAGTTGTTACGCGTCTTCGGGTTGAACAGCAGGATCAACGAAATCACCGCCAGGATTGACGATGCCCACATCCACGGCACCAACGTTGTGTTTCCATCCAGTCCCAGGTAGAGGAACTTGAAGTGATCGAGGTGTTCCGGCATACCGCTGTAGATTGCCGTGAAGAGCTCCATCATGATGAAGAACACGTTCACCGCCATCGCATAGGTGACAATCAACGCCAGCTGACGGATCGCCTTGGTTCCTGCATCGAACGTTCCCACGCGACGCATGAGCAGCATCAGCAGGATGATCAACGCCGGACCCGCCGCAAACGCGGTCGCGAGGAATCGCGGTGCGAGCACAGCCGTCAACCAGTACGGACGCGCGGCCAGGCCGCTGTACAGGAACGCCGTCACCGTGTGAATGCTCACCGCCCACGGGATCGAGATAATGATAATCGGCTTAATCCACTTCGGCGGCTTGATGCCTTTACGCTCGCAACTGAACGAAACGTGGCTGATCACGATGTTCAGCAGCAGGTAACCGGACAGGACAACCGTATCCCAGAACATCATCGAATGCGGGGACGCGTAGAGGAAGACGTTCACAATGCGGAACGGCATTCCCATGTCAACGAAGATGAACGCCATGCACATGATACAGGACGCCACCGCGATGTATTCGCCAAGCACCGTCAGCTTGCCGAATTCCTTGTAGTTGTGCAGATAGTACGGCAACACAACCATCACAGCAGACGCCGCGACACCAACGAGGAACGTAAACTGGGCGATGTAGAAGCCCCAAGTCACGTCACGCGACAGGCCGGTGACCGTCAAGCCCAGGTTGAACTGGCGGAACCACGCCCACGTTGCTACTCCAATGATCGCAAACAGGATCGCGATCCATGCCCAGTATCGTTTTCCACCACTAAGCGCGTTCTCAATCATGGCTCATCCCTCCCAGCTCTGGGGTGGCGTCGGCATGATGCTCGTCCGTACCCGGTTCCGGTACGATGTAATAGACTTCCGGCTGCGTGCCGAGACCCGGCTTGCGACGGATCGTATAATGCTTGCGCAGCAACTGGCTGACATTGCTGTTCGGATCTTCCAGGTCACCGAACGTGATCATGCCGCTTTCCTGTGTCGCTTCGACACACGACGGCAGCAAGCCCTTCTCCAGCCGTGAAGCACAGAAGGTGCATTTCTCGACCACACCCCGCATCCGTGTCGGATAATCTGGATTGATCTCTTCGATGTGCGGACGCGGATCGCGGAAGTTGAACGAACGCGAACCGTATGGGCAACCGACGATGCAGTAACGGCAGCCGATACAACGGTGCCAGTCCATCATCACGATGCCGTCGCTCTCACGCTTCCATGTTGCCTCTGTCGGGCAGACCTTCACACATGGCGCATCGTCACAGTGGTTGCAGAGCATCAATGTCGGAACGTGCTTCATCTCGTCCGGCAGATGGTGCAGATCCTGCTCGTGGAACGCGTGCGAGAAGTGCTCGTCCCAGATCCACTTGATCTCGTCCTTGGTGCCGTCGAGATCGGGGACGTTGTGTTCCTTGTGGCATGCATCGATGGCCTTGTGCACGTTGACCGGAGTGGCCTTGCGCGTATCAACCACCATCGCCCAGCGTTGTGCAGTCAGCGGTTGGCCTTGAACTGCTTCTTCGACCGGTGTGCCGTGCTCGCGGTCATCCTGCGCCAACAGCTTGGTTGCCGGGGCAGATGCTGCCGCCAAGGCGCCCAGTCCAGCAGCGCGAACAAAGTTTCGTCTATCGATAATCATTCCGCCCCTCCCGCGTCCAGATCCTGCGGGATGATGTGGCAATCCCAGCAGTAGGGTGAGACTTCCATGTATGTATGGCAACGGTCGCAGAAGCTGTCCTTGTTCGAGTGACAGTCGAGACAGGTATTCGTCAAGCTCTTCTCGAAGGTGCGACCGTGCTCATCGGTGTAGTAACGATCCTGTAGACGGACGACGTCGTTACGCCATTCCATCACGACATCCATATGCGCTGTGCGCATCTCTTCGGCAGGCAGGATGCACTCAGATCTGCCCGGTTCGTCTGCGGTCTGGATTACCAGCTCTGGCGCATTCCCCAGGTCTGGACTAGCGAGGTTGTACCAGATCGGGAAAGCTGCCAATATGACAAATACAGCCAGCCCGAGCAGGATTTTCGGCGTGTCACGCATTGGCTTGATCCTCCTGCGTTTCCGCTTCCTCTTCCGGAGGTGCGAGATGTGCCTGGGATTCAACAATCGGGAATTCTTCGCCGCGCAGATCAGCATCGCGGTGTTTTTCACCAGTCATGATCAGCGCGTTCCCGATCATCTCATGTACGCCACCAACCTCTGTACCCGGTGCCCAGAAATCCATCACCGCGGGCAGGGTTGCCTTGTCGATCGCGCACATGCAGAGCAAAATATTGACGTCGAACTTGTCTTTGACATACTGCACTGCGCTGCCACGGGGCAGGCCGCCGCGCATACGCATCTCAAGGTTTTCTTCCGTACCCAGACCCGCACCCGAACCGCAGCAGAAGGTCTGTTCACGGATCGTATTTTCCGGCATTTCGTGGAAATTGTTGCAGCAGGCGTGAATCACCTGACGCGGTTCTTCCAACAAGCCCATACCGCGTGCCGGATTACACGAATCGTGATAGGTCGGAGTCCAGTGATCGTTACGCGTCGGATCCAACTTGATCTTGTTGTGATGGATCAGGTCTGCTGCAAACTCGGCGACATGCACCATCTTCGTCGACTTTGCGTTCTCGAACACCGTACCAGTGATCGGTGACTTCGGGACTTCGAGGAAGTCGGCCGGTTTCTGCAGCGTGCCCATGTACTGATGGATAACACGCCACATGTGGCCGCACTCACCACCGAGAATCCACTTGACGCCGAGCCGTTCCGCTTCCATGTACATCTTCGCGTTCAGCCGCTTCATCATCTCGTGGCTGTGAAAGAGGCCGAAGTTGCCGCCTTCCGACGCGAAAGTTGTCCATGTATAATCCAACCCGATTTCGTGGAACAGCATCAAGTAACCGAGCAGAGTGTAGTAGTGCGGACTGGCGAAATAATCGGCTGATGGCGCGATGAACATCACTTCCGCGCCCTTACGGTTGATCGACCAGTCGGGACGGATACCCGTGATCTCCTCAACCTCATCTACCGCAAACTCGAGACTGTCAACGACGCCGTGCGGTTGGATACCGAGGTGGTTACCGGTGCGGAAGCAGTTGGACGCTGGGGTGTTGACCCAGTCAATTCCAAGCCCCAGCTCCCACATCAGCTCGCGCGCGATCATCGTGATCTCGGCGGTGTCGATACCATACGGGCAGAAGACGCTGCAACGGCGGCATTCCGTGCACTGGTAGAAGTAGTAGAACCACTCTTTCAGCGCTTCGACCGTCATCTTCCGCGATCCACCCATCTTACCGAAGACCTTGCCGAACATTGTGAAGTCGTTGCGGTAAACCGCGCGCATCAACTCCGCACGCAACACCGGCATGTTCTTCGGATCGCCCGAGCCAAGGTAGAAATGGCACTTGTCCGCGCACGCTCCGCAGCGTACACAGATGTCCATGAAAACCTTAAGGCTGCGGAAACGCTTGAGCCGCTTCTTGAAGCCCTCAAACAGGATGCGCTGCCAATCGTCCGGCAACTGCCAGTCGTCTTCATACGGCTGCCACTTGCGCACGTTCGGCATGTCGAGGTATTCCATCGAATCCGGCGTCGCGGCAAAATTCCAGTTGCCTCGCGTCGCCTCAAAGTCGATGGCACCCGTGTTCATCCACCCCTTTTTCGGGGGCGAATAATCGACGTTGAACAAGGCTTCCGGTTTCAGTTTATCAGCCATCGGTCACCTCCGACGTTTCTGCCTTTTCCGGGTCACGATCCAACGGCAGTCCGGCGGCCTTCATCACATTGCGGAACTCATCCTCGTATTCCTCATACGTGTGAACATGCACCGGGTAATCCCACGGATTCACATGCCGCACCGCGCGGTTGTTGTTCGGCAGGTTGCGCGTCGGGCTGAGGAACACTCCGCCCATATGCATCAGCTTGCTGAACGGGAAATACATCACCAAGACGCAGACGAGGAAGAAATGGATGTAAAACAGCGGGTTGATCCCCGCTGGAACCGCTGGGCTCAGGCTGAACAATCCGACTGCCAGCTCCTTCACTGATACGATGTCCACCTTGATGAAGTAGCGCATCAACACGCCAGTCGTCCCGATTGCCAACAGCAGGAACAGTGGGAAATAATCTGCAGCTAAAGACAGGTAACGTATCTGCGGCAAGCCAATCCGGCGCAGGAACAGGTAACCCACCGCTGCGAGGAAGAAGACGTCCGTCATATACAGAATCGGCAGGCCTATCTGCATAAAGCCGTCCACATTCTGCAAGATGGTGACGAAACCCGGGGTCGGCGTCACGAAGTAGTTGATGTGACGCAGGACGATCACGAGGAAGCTGTAGTGGAAGACAATACCCGCTAACCACAGCCACTTTGTCGATCCGTGAACAACCCGATCCTCTTTCAATTCCGAAACCGTGTTGCGGAACAGGCTTCGGAAAAAGACGATCTCAAACACCATCCGCCAGAACGTTTCCCACCCGTTTGACGGGCTATCCAGCGGTGCGCGTTTGACCCACGGCAGCGACTTTCCCTGGCCGGATGTGGTAGTGATCCGGAACGGCACCGCGGACGATGCCCAACCGAATACCTTGACCACGAAGCCGACAACGAATATCGCCAACGCGAGGTACGGGATGATCACGCCGAAAACCATCTCCAAACCGACATTTACCCCCAGAATCGGGAGAAATATCAGTACAGCGATAGCGACCAGCGCAAACAAGAAGTTCATGCTTCGCCTCCCTTATGTCCATTCGTAGCCGTCGAGGTTAGGTCACCCGTCAGGCCCGTAATTGTATCAAAGGCATGTTTTCCGTGCTCACCGAAATGCTTGATAATCAAGTCGCTGCGACGTACCGCCTCACGCGTTCGCAGCTCGAATGCATCCTCACGGCAGCGCACATAAATGTCAAATGCATACATCGCCAGCTTATCGATGCGTGACTCCAACGCCAGCAACTCAGCCAGAACATCAGCATCCGTCAGATCGTCCTTCGTCATTGACTTGCGAATCACCTTCTTCAACGAATAGACAAATCCAATCGCTTCGGATGGGCTGAACTCCTGCACCGAACGCAACCGGCACAACGTTTTGAGATGCTCTTGCAGCCGTGCCTCATCATCGCCGCCATCCAACACCAGATCGAGCAGAACCGGCAGATCGCGGCTGAGGATATGACCAATCGGATCGTTGAACTGCTCCGATTGCTGGGCAAACTTGATCCGACCGGCTTTCGGGTAGGTGTCACGCACCTCAGACGCCCAGTCGGTAACCAGTTTGTCCCTTCGTGTGCTCAGGATTTCAGTCAACATGTTCTATCCTTCACAAGTATGTGTCAGCAACACAAAGTCAAAGACAGTAACTGACAGTCAAACAATTCAAAATTGATATGTCCGATACTTCCATGTCATTGATTCGATGACGGTTATTTATCCTCAACGAAACACACTCCCGCCTGTATCGCACGAATCTTGTAGTGTGCCGCTTCCTCGTCGCGACCCAAGCCCAACAACGCACGCGTCACTCCGGCCAGCGCCATCGGCATCTCCGGTTCAGCCTGCAACGCTGCGCGGAATTGAGTTTCCGCCTCGGCATAATCACTGAGCTTCAACGACGCCATGCCAAGATTCATCCGGGCGGGAAGGAAACCTGGTCGTACTTCCATTGCCCGTTTCGAGATTACTGCCGCTTCCTGGTACTCGCCCAGCTCATAATGTGCGACTGCGAGATTGGTCCACCCGTGCAGGAAATTCCGGTCCCGTTCGACAGCACTAAGTAATGCGTCGCGAGCATCAGCAAATTCACCCAGGTTCAACCGGGCAACGCCTAGAGTGTACCAGGTGTTCGCGTCATCATTGCCCGCAGCGATCTCATCGAGTAGTCTGCTGGCGGCTGCGCGGCTCTGTTCCAGCTTCCGCCGTTCCGTTTCCCGCTGCATGTCCTCCTGCGATGGCATCTTGATCGCCACGGTAAACTCCGTCTCTCGGGATTCGTCTCTCGTCCCTCGGGATTCGCTTCGTGCCCCAGACATTTATGTCTGGGATTATCCGCGCTTGCAAGCAAGCACGGGCATGAATACCAAGCTACTTGATCCTCGCATTATCCTTGTGACGCCATGCCGCTGACAACATGCCCTTGGCCCACTCGTCCGTACCAGCAGCATGGATATGCGTGTACATCGCCAACACATTCTTGTAGCTGAGACCATCTCGGCCGTTACCAATCCCGTTCCCCTTGTTCAGTTGCATCGCCGTCGTCACCTCTGCATCTCCCCCAAAATCCAGAAACTGCGAATGGTGAAACTCATGACCACGGATTCTCGTCCCGACCGGATAAAACGGGTTTATATCTACTATTTCGCCGACTGCATATCCGTGCCCGGCAGGTTTTCGCGACCAGGCAAGCCGATGTTGGAACACACCCGCCATCGGATATTCTTCGCCCTCAAACTCAATTGAGCGGCATAACAACATCAATCCGCCACACTCTGCATAAATCGGCAACCCAGAGTCAGCCGCTCGCTTGATTGCACTCAGCAACTGTTCGTTCTCGCCGATACTCTTAGCGTGAGTTTCAGGAAAACCACCACCGATGTATAGCGCATCAATGTCAGCTGGTAGTGACTCATCCGTCAATGAATCAACTGGCACAATCTCGCCGCCACCGCGTTCCAGTGCTTCCAGGTTCTCTGGATAGTAGAACGAAAAGGCGCTGTCTCGGACCACTCCGATCCGTACCGTCTCAGGCGGCGTAACCTCAGCCTTCTCGGAAGAGTCAGTATGTTCTTCGTTTGCGTGCGTGTCGGGAGCTGAAGGAGGATCAGGAATCGAATCGAGATTGGTGTGGGGAAGGATGTAAACGTTCAGCCGTGAATCATCACTGGGCTTTGCTGCCATCAACGTTTGGATATCTACATTGTCCTGCACGAGCGAGCGAGCTTGCTCAATCGCCGCTGCAGCCGCAGGATGTTCATCCACAGTCACCAGTCCTAAGTGACGCCCTGGTAGTAGTTCATCCCCACCCTTCAGCCGCGGGATCGCACCCAATACTCGGACATCCGTGTGGGTCTCGATCGCCTCGCGTGCTACTTTTTCGTGACGCGAACCACCAACCTTGTTCAGCACTACCCCTGCCAACCGTAGCGACGGATCAAACTGGCGTACACCGAGCACCAATGCCGCCAAAGTCGCAGTCACCTTTGTTGCATCCACGACCAGCAAAACAGGTGATTCAAGCCGCCGAGCGAGTTCGGCGGTACTATGACTCCCTCTGGAATCCAGACCGTCGAACAACCCACGGTTGCCCTCGACAACAGCGACATCTGAACGCTGGCAACACAATTCCCACGTCCGTCGAATCGCTTCGCCAGACATGAGAAACGTATCCAGATTCCGGCACGGAGCGTTTGTCGCAAGCGATAACCACGCCGCATCAATGTAATCCGGGCCTTTTTTAAACGGTGCGACCCGTAGCCCCTTTTCCGTCCAACCAGCAGCCAGTCCCAAGGCGACTAAAGTCTTGCCTGAATCGCCACCAAGACCGGCTACCGTTACGGACGCACAGGCTTGATTCATGAGGGGTTATACACACCCTGTCGGCTTCGGCAAACCAGCAACCTTACAGGCGCCTTTCGCCGGGCCAGATGGAAACAGTTCGTAGACACGCTTCAATGGAGTCTTGGTCTCTTTGCACAGCTTCCGTACCATCGGAGCGATACCAAACTGCTGATAGTAGTTTCGCAGATAGTTGACGATATTCCAATGTTCATCCGTCAACGCATCTACGCCTTCCCCCAGCGCCAAAGCAAGCGCCAAGTCTTCGTTCCAGACATCCGGATCTTCGATGAAACCATCCTCATCAACCGGCACTGTCTTTCCGTTGTACTCGAAATCGGGCATGGTACCATCCTTAAGCTCTGCCCGCCACCAACGACGGACCCGGTTTACCCCCGACTGCTAACACAGTCACACTACAAGATTGCTGATCAGCAATCTTCCAGCTTTATTTCATCTGAATGTAGCCACATGGGCACACTTCTTCACACTTGCTACAACCCTGACACATATCCAACGTGAACGTGTACTTATCACCCGGCGTTGCCGGTTTCTGAACAACTTGATCCTGGCAATAAACATAACATTGCCCACACTCTACACACATTCCACAACTCAAGCAACGAGCAGACTCACCCAACGCTTCGGTCGCTGTGAATGTGCGGTCAATTTCTTCGCTCAGCGAAAGAACGCGCTTCTCTGGATCGACTTCTTCAACCGTCAACCGTTCCTTCGGTTCATAATAATCGAGCAGCACCTTCTTGTCATCGACCACGGGAGAATGCTGCAAATGTTCAATCGGTAGATTCCGGAACCGAGCGTGAATCGTATCCGCCGCGCGACGGCCCTGGTATAGAGCAATCGTGACCAGACCCAGTTCCTTGGCGTCGCCACCTGCGTAAAGATGACGGTCCTTGTCTTTCTCCATGAAATCGTCAGTGCTCAACCAGTCCTTGGAATTCGCACCTATGCCTTCAAAACCCTCAAACTCCGGTTCCTGGCTGATGGAGGGAATCAGGTAATCAGTTTCCAGCTCGAAGAACTCATCAATCGGGACCGGGCGACGGCGACCGGATGAATCCGGCTCACCCAATTCCATCTTCTGGCACTTGATTGACTTGCAGCCAGCCCCATTGAGATTCAGTTCAACTGGGGTCGCGAGAAAGATGAAATTGATGTCTTCCTTCTCACCACCGACGATATCCTCTTCAATGGCAGGCATTTCGTGGCGAGTACGGCGATACAACAACGTCACTTCTGCACCCAAACGTTTGCAGACACGTGCTGCGTCCATCGCTGAATCACCACCACCTACCACAACGACCTTTTTACCCACATCCGGCGGGTTGCCAGTGTTGACCATGTTGAGGAAATTGATGCCGGTGACAACATTGTCGGCTTCATCCTCACCGCTAATACCCAGCTTACGGCCTTTGTGCGCCCCGATGGCGACATACACCGCATCGAATTCCTTATCAACATCGTCAAACGGAATATCACGACCTACAGCTATATTCGTTTTCACCTCGACACCAAGGTCGAGAATGCGCTGGATTTCCGTGTCAAGAATTTTTCGAGGAAGACGATATTCCGGAATGCCGTAACGCAGCATTCCGCCGAGCTTGTCGAAAGCTTCGAAGATCGTAACCTTGTAGCCCTTGCGGGCCAGAAAGTACGCGGCGTTCAAACCACTGGGACCAGAACCGATTACTGCTATCTTCTCAGAATAATCCCCAGCTTGATCATCCTTCTTCAACTTCAGATCATGCTCAATGCCCCAGTCACCGATGAATCGCTCGACCTTGTTCACTCCGACGGCACCGTCCTTCTCCTTGCGATTGCACTGTTCTTCACAAGGATTGGGACAGACACGGCCGAGCACTGACGGAAAAGGATTCACGTTGGTCCAGTTATGCCAGGCCAAAGTGAACGACTCTTCCAGCGCGATGTTGTGCTTGTCATGCAAGCTGATCATGTTCAGGGATTCTCGAATAGGCGTTCCCTGAGGGCAACCGACCATGCATGGGGCAGTCTTCTCGGCGTGATACGGCCGCTTGTCCGAGCTCTGGCGTGCTGATGCGCCGCCCCGGTGAGTGGCAGTTTCGCTGAGCGACTTCTTCTTCTTCGCTCGCTTGATGGCCATAGTGCTTTCCTTTTTAACCGTTCACTATCGCTGAGCTCTAACCAATGTGCAATAGTGATCTGAAGTCTGCCCGGACTATGTCCGTATCATTCCGACCAAAGGATGCGGACAACCGGCACTGCCAGCATATATGAAACTGCTGGCAACTGACCGATTGTAGAGTCCGCTACATCAATCACAGTCGTGATCAATCGTTAGCTGCACCTTCTCTGTGCGGGAGTTCAAGGTATGTTCCGCCAAAGTAGGTGTAGACCAGACGTCCGCTGTCAACCAATATCTTGATGGCTGCTTTGGTCGCCTTCTTGTCGACATCGTCGTGTGTTTTGACCATCGTCTTGGTGAGATCCATCGGCTTGAGCTTCTTGCCCATCTCCGTGGCTTCCTCAACCATTTTGAACATCTCATCCGCGATCTGTTCGACCGTCATGCTACACCTCCGGAGGTTAATCCTCCCAGTCCACATGGGTGATGTGAGCGCTACGCTTCAGGCTCAGACCAGCAAACTTATAGTCGTCAATGTGCTCTTTTTCGAACTCGATGCCGGTTAATTTGAAGAAGCGAGGCCAGCCGATACGTTCAATCCAGTCGCCAATACGCTCATACTTGCGAGCATTTGCGGCCCAGACTTCGACAATGTTCTTGACGGCGTCAGTGACTTCCGGCCAACGAGGCGGATTGTTCGGAAGGAACGGAATCGCCAGCTTCGAGAAACGTGGTTCGCTGCGAGCGTTCGATACCTTGCCACCAACCCAGATTGACACACCATCAGCCTTTGCATCCGCAATCGGCAACGCCGGACACACCGTGAAGCAGTTCGCGCAGAACATGCAGTTTTCTTCGATGATCTCAACACTCGCATGACCATCCACCGTCTGTGGACGAATTGCTGCTGTTGGGCAGCTCGCCGACAGGTTCGGGATCTCACAAATCTTCTTCACGTTTTCGTGCTGGATTTTCGGCGGCTTGGTGTGGATTCCGAGAATCGCGATATCCGAACAGTGGACTGCGCCGCACATGTTCAAGCAGCACGCCAACGCGATACGGCACTTCGCCGGAGTTTCAATTGTGGTGAAGTAATCCGCCAGCTCATCCATCGTCGCCTTGACAATACCGGACGCATCCGTTGCCGCACTGTGGCAGTGCACCCAACCCTGGGTGTGCACGATGCTGGTAATGCGGCTACCAATGCCACCTACCAGATGACCGCGAGCTTCACATTCCTTTTTAATCTTCGGAATATTGTCCTTCTCGGTCGTCAAAAATTCGACGTTGTGGCGGCTCGTGAAACGAAGGTGACCACCACAATACTTGTCTGCAACATCAGCGTAGAAACGGATGGTGTCAACAGCCAACAAACGAGGACTGGCAACACGCACGGTGTAAATCATATCGCCGTTCTCAGCAACATGAACCATCACACCCGGATCCAACTGATCATGATATTTCCACTGCCCGTAGTTTTCCGCGATCACCGGCGGGAGAAACTGCTTGTAATCGGGAGGGCCGATATCCGTAATACGAGGCTTGGTTTCAGCCATCGGAAAATCTCCTTATCGAGTCTTGCTTGTTCCCACTTCAGCTCAAGTTGCGAATCACGTTCGCAACCATCCCAGTTGCACCCAGATCAATCTTCGTCTTCGTCCTGATCATAGAAGACGTAAGGGTTGTCGCGTGGATAGGCGACCATTTCCGGAGCCGGTTCAAGACCAATGGCTTCCAGGAAGTTGCCCATACCCACACGCTGGATGAACTCGCCGATACGTTCGCGGTTCTTGCCCTCTTCGCACCACACATCCAACATCTCGTCGACGAGATCGCAGAAGTCCTCAAACTCCTCCTCATCGTCAAGATTCACGAATGGAACAATCACGCTGGACAGCAACGCACCTTCAACGATCGGAGCTTTCGCGCCGAGCATAAAGATCGCACCTGTGTCAGTTCCCGGTCGCAACGCTTTCGGCATCACGTTAATGCAATGCATGCAGCGCTTGCAGGATTCGTTATCAACGTCGATTTCTTTCTTGTCGGCATCGTAACGCATGCACTTGCTCGGGCAATTCAACACGACATCATGGAAAATGTCCATCCCTGCATCCGCGTAACCAGCAACTTCAGCCTGGTCAATACGAATGTCATCTTTCCAAGTGCCGATCATCGAACAGTCTGCGCGCGCAACTGACGCAACGCAGTCGTTCGGGCAACCGGCAAACTTGAACTTGAACTTGTACGGGAACGCCGGACGGTGAAGTTCGTCCTGGTAACGCATGGTGATGTCGTAGCACACCTTCATCGTGTCGTAGCACGCCCACTCGCAACGCGATTTTCCCAGACAACAGGACGGTGTACGAACGTCTGATCCCGATCCACCGAGATCCCAACCTGCCTCGGTCAACTCGTCAAAGATCGGTTCCAACTCTTCAGTACGTGTTCCGAGGAAAACCATGTCACCAGTGGAACCGTGCATGTTCGTCAGCCCGGAACCATGACGATCCCAAATGTCGCAAATGGTACGGAGGGCATCTGACGTGTAATACCAACCCGATGGCTGGTTGACACGAATCGTGTGGAAGTGAGAGACTCCCGGATACTCTTCGGACAGATCGCTGTAACGTCCGATCACCCCGCCGCCGTAACCCATCACGCCGACAATACCGCCGTGCTTCCAGTGTCCGAGTTGCTCTTGATACGATTGCTCAAGCTGTCCTAATAAATCATTGGACATATCGCTGTTCTTCGCAGCTAGCTTGATCTCCTTGACGAAACTGGGCCACGGTCCACTTTCCAGTTCGTCGAGTTGCGGAGTCTTGTACTCTTTTGGCATGAGACCTCCCATGAACTCTTTGCTCGTACAGATTTACGATTCAGCCACCACGCTATATCGTGAACACCCGTACGATGTTCGGCCTATCTATAAACTTTCTGCTTGTCTATGAACTTCTGTTGTGAAGCACTCCAAATGCTTCAGTTATCCTGTGAATTTAACACTAACGCATATTCTGGGACAAGATTATTTAGATCTTCGTGAAAGATTTCGCAGACTCGCCCAAAACAAACAGGCCAGCAGCGGCCCAATTCCATGATATCGTGACTATTCCGGGATGACTCCCGTATTCACCAATAATCTCGTATCTCAGTCCTTACCTACAAGGTAACTGTCTGATTCGCACATTTCACGGTGTTCGGAGAGCTTAAACTTGGCCCCCTTTGATCTAGCATTAACAATTTGAGCACATCCAAAATGTGCTATAATTGTATTATAATTAAGGAGTTATCTAAACTATTGTATCCATCACAGCTCCATATATGACAAGATAACACTCTTGTGATGTATTACGCAAACTCAGCCCTCTACTTGACCGTACATTCACTTCCCATGTATACTACACCTGTTCAGAGGGTCAACCTGGAGAGAAAAAGATGGCTACATCCATCCAAGAGCCCGAATTGCCTGAGCACGGAGAACAAACCAGAATAAACCGCTGGAAAGAACTGTTCACCAGCGAAGACTGGTGGGCTGTCTGGATCGGAATTATCCTGATTTTCGGCGCATCTCTCGGTTGGATCGGTAAAGTACCAAAGATCGGTAAATGGACGGATACCCCCCTGACCGTATTTCAATCTGGCGACACATGGATATGGTTACCGCTGCTATTCCTCGTGGCTGGACTCGGAATTCTGTTCGGCATCGCAAATAAGGCAGTTAAAGGCAAGATCGGATCGTTCCCGATCGGATACCTCGTCGTCATGATCCTCGCCATACTGTCCTACTTCTTCGCCAATCAAACTCAGATCAGCGCCTATGGACTCGGCTACGCCTTCTGGGCATTGCTTATCGGGTTACTGATTTCCAATACAATCGGCACACCGAAATGGCTCCTTTCAGGCGCGACCGGCGAGATGTATATCAAGACCGGCCTCGTTCTGCTCGGTGCGGAAATCCTGTTCGCTAAAATCCTCGCCCTCGGCGGCCCTGGACTTCTGGTTGCGTGGGTAGTTACCCCAATTGTCATCGTCTTCATGTTCATCTTCGGCGTGAAGGTGTTGAAGATCAAATCAAAATCACTGTCGATTGTCATTGCCGCGGCGACATCAGTCTGTGGTGTATCGGCCGCGATTGCGACCGCAGCAGCAGCACGGGCTAAACGAGATGAACTCACGCTCGCGGTTGGAATGACGCTGATATTCACCGTGTTGATGATGATCTTCATGCCGATGTTCATTAAGGCTATCGGGATGGATCCGGTGATTGGTGGTGCGTGGATGGGCGGCACCATTGACGCCACCGGCGCGGTAGTCGCCGCCGGCGCTTTCCTCGGACCCGAGGCGGAGAAGGTCGCGGCCGTGGTCAAGATGATCCAGAACGTGCTCATCGGCCTGGTAGCGTTCGTCGTGGCGATTTACTGGACCGCACGTGTCGAGCGCACACACGGCGGACCACGCGTAAACGCAATGGAGATCTGGTACCGTTTTCCGAAATTTATCGTTGGTTTTGTCGCCGCGTCTTTGATCTTCTCGTTTCTCCTGGTGCCTGCGATGGGTGTCGAGGTGGTCGAATCGGAAATCATAAAGCCTGTAACCAAGACATTGCGCGGCTGGATGTTCTGCATGGCATTTGTAAGCATCGGCCTTGAATCGAACTTCCGCGACCTCGCCAGTCAAATGGCTGGCGGCAAACCGATGATCCTGTACGTCATCGGCCAGTCGTTCAACCTGATCCTGACCCTGTTCATGGCGTGGCTGGCGTTCGGCGGGATCCTGTTCGATAAGGTGTTTTAGACGAGATTCGAGATGTGAGAGACAAGACTCAAGAATCAGGACTCAATGGTGCCCGTGGAAGATCAGCGAAGCTGGTTACAGCGGTTAACCATTGCATAAGCGTTCATGATTGAGACTGGATTTGAAGATGCAAAGCGGCAAACGACAACGGCTTCAACGTTTCCTGGTTGGAATGACTGGGCTGATGCTTCTATTCTGTACGCTGGCGTTCACATCACCACGTGGTCCGGTGGTGCAGCGTAACCTCGAGGAAGGTGTAGACGCCACCCCCCTGTTCTATACTGAGTCCGACCGGCTGCCGGGGCTGGAACGTCAACTGAGTCAAGATCTGGCGACGGATCAATAGGTCAGCAGCACCGTCTTCGCCCCACCACGTGCGATATCAAGAGCTGTCTTGGACTGATTGTCCAGCATCGTTGGGTCGGCGCCGGTATTCAGTAATGCAAGCACCATATCTGCTTTCCCGCGACGGGCAGCGTCATGCAACGCCGTCCGACCATCCACATTCACTTGACTCACATCCACGCCCGATGCGACCAATACAATCACTAAACGGGCGTCATCCGGCCGATCCATTGCGAGGTGCAGGTAGCTGTTACCGTTGCGGTCAGCCGCTGCCGGATTAAACCCGGTAGCCATCAACACCTCACGCAGGTAGGGATACCCACGTTTGATCGCCAGTCCGATGGCGTCCGCGTTCATGGAGGATTGTTCCGTGACACGTGAACCTTCCGCTATTAGAAGACGCACAATCGGTAACTCTGCGCCACTAACCGCCTGTTCAAGCAGTGATTGCGACCAATCGGCGACCTGAACATTTACATCCGCACCGTGATCGAGCAGTAAGCGTGTTTGACGTAAACTGTTCGCGTTCACGGCGATTGACAATGGGGTGCGCGGTGTTGAACGGCTAAATGCGCTTGCCGAATGTGGAGCATAGATTCGGTTTGGATTTGCACCGGCATCAAGCAATTGAGTGGCAAGGCCAAAGTGACCATCCTGCAATGCCACTTCAAGTGGGTAGTCACGTGAAGCTGTCGTGTCGGACTGCGCACCTCGTGACAACAACATTTTCACCATCTCGGTGTCGCTGAGTCGAACTGCGCTCAGGAGAGGCATATCTCCACTGGGCAGGGACTGATCTAACCGTGCTCCGTAATCTAGCAGTGTACTAACCAACGCCACATCACCTCGCTTAATCGCCAACGATAAAGGCGTCCTGTCGCCACCAGGATTTTGCATCGATGCGCCAGCTGCCAATAGTCGAGAAACGACCGTTCCTGGCGCTTGATTGATTGCCAGCATTAACGGTGTTTCAGCTCGCTTGTTCGCCACTCGGGTGGATGCGCCCGCAGAAACGAGTTGTTCAATCATTTCCGGGTGATTGTATGCAATCGCCAGGTGAAGCGCTGTTGCTTCTTCCAGAGATTTGTCAGTCATGCCCGTTTCAGTAAGCAGGTTAACGTCAGCAAACTGGTTGAGAAGTGTGGACACCAACTCGCTGTTTCCAGTGACAACCGCATGATGCAACGGACCCATTCCTTGATCATCACGTAAGTTCGGATTAGCACCAAGCTCGAGCAGATGACTCGCCAGATCATTCTGTTCATGGATGATTGCAATCGTTAACGGACTCTGGTCACGATCCGTCACCGCGTCAATGTTGATTTCCCTGCTGAGCACAGTATCAACTACCGCATCTGAACCGGAGATGACAGCGTAATGCAGTGCTTTCATTCCCGCATCATCCGCAGCACCGGCAACAGCGCCACGCCGTAGCAAATATCCAGTCACCTCGGCATCACCACGAGTGGCTGCGAGCATCAAAGGCGTCCGTCCCCACGGATCTTCGACTTCCAAGTCAACACCCGCCCTAATCAACGAGCTGAGCGGGGTGCGAAAGTTCAATTCAACCGCGTAGTGGATTGGTGTAAAGCCAGACTCATCCTTACGGTTCATCTGTTTCGCCGCGTCTTCACCCGCCAGCAACGAATCCAGTCGAGCTGGATCATTTTGCTGAACTGCGTCCGTGAACGGTGTTGCTGAAGCGAACGCCGCAAACAAAGAAATCAGGAGAAAAGCGGTAAGCATAAAGCTCGGCAGGTTGGGTCGCATGGGTATCTCGCACCTTTAAATGCCTGAGAGAGCGAAACCCCGCGGTGCATTTGCAACACAGGGAATCGAACAAATCTTTCAACTGTCATGCATGAACCAGCGCTCGGTTCCAGTAACAAGCTCGGGTTTGGATTCGGCTGGTGCAAGCTATCTCGACTAAATGTCTTGCGGAATCTCCAAATCAATCTGATGCGGTGCCAGGTTTTTAGCTGCATACCGATATACACACCCAGAATCCACGAATAAGTCAACCACATCGCCATCCAGATCGCCGTCCTTGACGAGGAATCCGAGAATCTTGATCGCCTGAGACAGTTTCATCGGAGCTTTGTAAGGCCGATCCTTTGCGGACAACGCTTCGAAAATATCTGCTACCGTCATTATTCGGGATTGAAGCAGAATCTCGCTGCCCTTCAGACCTTTGGGATAACCCTTACCATTCAACTTTTCATGGTGATCCGCAGCGATTTTAGCCACATCGCGCATGTTCTGGGGCCAAGCGATCTCATTGAGAATCCTCTCGGTCATAACAACGTGATTCTCGATGACGAAACGTTCCTCGCTCGTTAGCGTTCCACTCTGGATCATAAGGTTAGCAACCTCATCCTCAGTTAACGCTGAGCATGTATCCTGATCACAATCATACAGCCGTTTCGCGATTCTGGCGATACGCTCACCGCCTTCATCGTCCATCACATTGTCGCCGTTGTTCATCTTCTCGATGAATGCGTATTCTTCGTCTAACTCTGCCAGGGTGGCGTCCAGATGAAGTTGAACGTCCTCACGGGACAATTCTGAAGTTCCATTAGTGTGCACACCAGTGTCCAGCATCTGTTCGAGCGCTTTTCGCCTTGCCTGCTCACGCATCAGCTGATAGCGTGTTTTTATCAGCTCAATCCGATCGAGCACTGTTTCCAAAAGCGTGGCCTTGTCCATCAAATGCACCGGCGTGGTGATCTTGCCGGTATCGTGTAACCACGTCGCCACCCGCAGTGCCTCCATCTCCTCAGGTGAAAACTCGCGCTTCGCAAACGGACCTTCGGTGGCTTGATTCACCTCATCCGCGATCATCATTGTTAGCTCAGCAACGCGGCCAATGTGATTACCGGTGTGGTTTGATTTTGCATCAATCGCCGTCGCCAGTGCACGGATGAATGAGTCGAACAGTTGCTTCATCTCGCCCAGCAACTTCTGCTGCGTCAACATAACCGCCGCGAGGCTGGCCAGCGACATCACCCTGCGTTGGTGGGTGCTGTCAAACTCCACTATCTCATTTGTGTCCGGGCTGGTCGAATTGACAAGCTGCAATACGCCGATTGTTGTCCCGGCATGATCACGCATCGGCACCGTCAGCAAGGACACACCGCGATAATTCATCTGGCGGTCAAACGCACGCGCCCCTCTGAAGTCAAACTGTTGTTCGCTATAAACATCAGGGATATTGACAAGTTCACCAGCATGAGTTGTATATGCGGAAACATTAGTCTGGTTTGGAGTGCCATCGCTGGAATAAAGAGGAACCGGCGGAATATCGACAGAAACACCAGATGTGCCGCCCTGGTGCATGCTCAGGGTATCGTTATGCACTACATGAAAATCGAGGAAGCGACGGTCAGGGCTGACCAGGTATAACGTTCCACCATCAGCATGAGTCACCTTACGAGCTTGACCGAGGATCATCTCTAGAACTGCCGCAATGTCCTCCTGGGCCGACATTGCTACACCAATCTCCACCAGATCGTCTAACTGGCCTATCTGTTCCTCGGCGAATTGACGGAGATCACCAATTACCGTTTCAAGCAGATTACGGATGCGTGGATCATCCAACGTTTCCAAGCTCGCGATCATTGCCGCAAGTTTGTCATTCGGACTCATACTCCTCCCACTCTGGTCCAGAAAAGAAAGGTGAATCCAATTTTATGCCAAACGCAACTCCAATTATGCAGCTTGCAAAGGAATAAGTTGCTAACTGAAGCCACCTCAAGGGAATACAATTCCAAAAGATGACTGGTTCAAGACAGTATGATCGTACTATTTGGTGTTTCATGATATATAATGAATCGTTCCCGGAGCCGCCTGTTCTGTTGCTTCCGCTGAGACAGGCGTACTAGTTTGCAGACCATGAATCCACAACCTAATTCCCCGATACCTGTAAAGACGTTGCTGACCCACGTCCACCCGGACCTTGACGCTGTCTTCTGCGTGTACCTGCTACGTCAACACGGCGAAGAATTTTTTCCCGGCTCGAAGGATGCTGGCCTGTTATTCGTCTCGGCAAATGAGCTCCCGAATGGCAAAACCGCCGCCCAGCTCGAAACCGAAGGCGTAATCGCTGTTGACACTGGAGGTGGACGACTCGACACCCACCCGGTCGAAGGCGAGAAGAACGTAGATAAATGGGCACTGTGCGCATCTGAACTGGTTGCGAAAGCGGTTGGCATGGATACGCACGACCGGTACCGTTACCTGTTGCCGTACACGAACGCGCACGACGCCCGCGGTCAGGCGATGACCAGCAAGAGTGCGATCCACCATCTGCTCGCTCCGCACGGCCTTATCGAAGGCGTTCACCGCCTCGCCGATTCTGACGAGGATGTCGTCGGGTTAATGTCATCGATGGTCCACGGCCTCGCCAACGCTGGCGAAAATGAGCCCGATCCAGCAAACGAAACCGCCGCACGTTTCGACCGCACTCTCGCGTGGGTGCTCGAGAATGGTGAGTTCGAAGACGCAACCATCGAACGCAAATCCCCCAACGAATGGCCGGAACTGGGTAAGTCGCACGAAGTCGCGTCCCAACTGGGCTGGACCACTCGACGGGACATGGAAAAGCTGCTCGCTTTTGCTTCTCAATTGCTGGCGAGTGGAGATCAAGCGTTACCAGATGTCGAAGTCGAACGTCGCATCCTGCTTACCGCCGCGCTTGATGGCCTCGCGAGTGAACACGGCGAAGAATCTGAAGAATACCGCAATACCGCCCTGCGACTTTTCACTGCCGTGATTCAACGTGAAGCCGACTGGTTCAACGCGATCGATGAAGTCGAACGCAGCGCGAAGGTGCACCGTGGACGAGGTCTGTCAATGGCGTCCATCGCGTCGAAGAATGGCCTGACGATCAAGGCCGCCCGCTACCGGCGCGGCGTGCAAGCAGTCCTGTACTACCACCCGGAAGCGCAATCTGTAACGTTACAGGCCGGGATGCGCAAGGACGGCAGCCCGCTGCTCAACCTCGAACGGGTTGCGAAACGCCTGCGTGGTGCGGAGATCATCCGACGCAAGGAAAACGGATCGAAGCTGCCACGCGACCTCGGCCGGGTTGGCATGTTCCAGGGTTGGTTCCTGCATCCGTCGAAGCGGTTGCTCAACCGTGGCAGCCCCAAAGCGCCGGACGTCGAACCGAGCGCCCTGAGTTGGCCGGAAATCATCGAGCTGGTGCGAACGGACCTGCGTCCCGACGACAAAATGCCCGACTGGTTCTGCCCTGATGACAAGTGCCTTGAGGACGACTGCACCATTCACCCGTTGCGCTTCCTCAATTGCAAATTCCACAAGGAACGGACCGCCTCAGCACCAAAAGCTGGCACACTCGGTGACCTCTTCGCCGAAAAGCTCAAGAAGGCGAAGCGGTAATTCCGTGCACCATGTAAATTTGTGTGGCCCGATCTGGCAACTGCCTGATCGGGTTTCATGGTTTATACGGGCAGTATGGACTCGGCAATCCCGCTCAATGGATTTCTTGTCAAGACGAGAATTTTTATGAGTGATATTTAGGCACTTGCGTTTATAGTTGATCCAAAGGCATTTGCAGTCTAGATTGTTGCTATGATCTGCATCAACTGGGGGACACAATGAAATCACTATTTAGCTGGCTGCTGCTTGTTTCTTGCCTTTTCCTTGCCCAAACCCCAAAAGCGGTATGTGACGAGATGTGGAATGTGGACCTGGTTGGTGAAGCGCTTGAAAACTGGGTCTGGTCCAAAGACATGTCGTTGTTTAATAACCATCTTTTCGTTGCTACTAAAGGGAAAGGAGTTGCTGTTTTGGATGTATCAGACCAAACGTGTCCTGTTCATATTGGCTCAATTCGATCAGACATATACTTCGACAATACTGCAATACACAACAATTTTGGTTATTTCAGTACAAGTGATTCCTTACTAATTTACGACATATCATACCCGACAAACCCTGTTCATATATCAACCCATGATTTTTCTATATATGATATATTGATTCATGATGATTACGCTTTCCTTTCTGGGAATACATTTTCTGTTCTCGATATTTCTAATCCTTATGATCTAGATGTTGTTGGTTCTTGTGATACATTATCTCGGATGTTCGATATTCATGGAGATTACATATATTATTCAGGGATGAATGAGCTTGGTATTCTTGACATTTCTGATATCTCAGAACCTACGAATGTTCATTACATTTCATACGATAATGATTATATTCATAATGTGCATGTTTTTGTAAATGCACTGTACGTATCTGTTGACGGGAGTACTGATGTTTATGATATTTCTGATCCAATCGATCCTGAATTTGTAACCACTATTTATGATTATGAAATTGAAGAATTCGTATATCAAAATACTACTGGTATTTTTTCGACTGGTTACACAGGGCTTAGAGTAGTTGATTTGTCTAATCCTCTTTTTCCAGAGACAATAGCAATTTATGACGATTATATAGGCTCTGATAAGATGATTCTATTTGATAATACTCTTTTCACGCTTTATAGTTCTATTAAAATATCAATCTTTAATGCGGAAGATTTGAACGATATTGATTATATAGGTGAATATATCAATGGACGAGTGTTTGATGTTGAAGCACATGGCGATTATGCTTACGTTGCCTGTGGTCTTCGTGGTTTTAATGTTCTAGATATTTCTAACCCTGCTAATCCTATGTTATTATACACTATGAGTAGGAACATAATTGATTTTACCAGAAATATAATTGTAGATGATAATATTACTTATGTATTTTCAGACTCTCTTCATGTTATTGATGTTAGTGATGGTGACAACCCTGTTATATTGTCCAGTATACTTTCATCTGGATCAATTAATGATGCTATATTACATAACAACATGATCTACTGTGTTGACAATTTCGATCTTCTTGTTTATGATGTTAATGATATACAAAATCCAGCGTTGATCCATCAAATAGGCGTTGGTTATTTGGATTCAAGTGGTGAAATAGAAGTGCATGCCGATTATTTGTTTATATGCCACGGTTCGCCTTATGAAATTCATATATATGAGTTAAATGATGGTATTCCTTACTATTATAGTACAGAAGAATATCAATTTGCTACAATGGAGGTGGCTGATAACTATATTTATGGTGTTACGAACAGTAGTGTAACCGCTTATGAAATAGGAGTCGATCTCGAGCTGACGGAGGTTGGCAGCTTGGATATAATCACTGGTTCTGGTAGGGATATTGAGATATATGATGATTATGCATTTATCTCAGGTGGTTTTACGGGGACTACCATTTGTAACGTAACGAATCCTTATGAGATGCAGTATGTAGGGAGTTATTTGTCAACGCATGGAGATGCGCATAACGTACATTTCTATGAGGGTCTAGTGTATGTGGCGGACTATATATCACTGCTTGTACTTGATCCGAGTATGGCTCTTCCTGTTGACGATGTCTCCAGAAAGTTGAGTCCATCAAATGACATGATTCAATTGGTATGGCCAAACCCATTCAACTCGCAAACGTCCGTTTCCTTTTACCTCAGCAAACCTAGCCCCACACAAATATCCATGTTTAATATCAATGGGCAAAAGGTCATGAATATGGCTAGCCAATCGTTTCCATCCGGTCAACACACGATATTGATTGACGCGTCAACCTTCTCCAGCGGGCAATATTTTATTCGTGTCGAAGTACCAAACGGGTGGTCCGCGTCACACAAAATCACTCTTATCAGGTAGTAGGTCAGTGTTAATCGAATTAATGTGTTGAGTCAACCAGCTAGTGCTGGAACCGTACCTGGAATTGCATACACAGACTCTCACACAATCCGCGATTCCTCCCTTCTAAGTGCGACTTGATCATGTACGGGATGGCGCTCAATGTAATTCAAGAGATTTCACGCTCCCACTCTCTCTCTTTCAATTTGGAAAACATCCTCCCCCTCTTGACTTAATTGTTAGGATTGCCTAACCTTGTCGTCCGGCCATATGATCCAGTCAAATGACTGGATGCTACATGCTTGTGCCGGACTAGTGCCAGCGCCTTGGCTGAAGCGGTGGCAGGCCAATTCAAACAGCTCACATCACACTTATTCGCTGAGGAAAACATGGCTACACTGTACGAACGCCTGGGTGCTGTTGAAGGAATTACCAAACTGGTCGATGATGCCGTTGACGCTCATCTCGCCAACAAGATCGTTGCCACACGGTTCGAGAACGCGGAAGACATCGACTATTCCAAGCGCATGCTGGTTGAGTTCTTCTGCGCCGGGTCCGGCGGCCCGCAAGAATACACCGGACGCGACATGCTCACCACGCACAAGGGCATGAACATCTCCGAAGAGGAATACATGGCAGTAATCGATGATGTGTTCACCGCGATGAACAAGAACAACGTCGGCGAAACGGAGCAAAAGGACGTGCTTGCGATCCTGTATTCGCTCAAGGGCGAGATGATTCGCGTTTAGGTGTTGCTGAACATCCTCCATTGATGGATAACTTCGTCATTCAGAACCCGGCACGGATCATGCCGGGTTCTTCTCATGGCGACCGGTGCCCCTGCGGCTAAAAGAGCCAGCAGGGATTGCCCAATGTCATGGACTTGAATCACCCCTGTGAACCACTGCGTGGCTTCATACGGGCATGCCCCATTCTCAATAACGGGTTGTCCACTCATAGTGTCGAGCACTACGTTATCAGACAGACACTCACAAATGGCGACCCATGCGCATCCTGTCCACGTACCTCATCCGAATCCTGACCCACGCGAGTCTGCTTCTGATCCTCGCGAGCGCCAGTTACGCTCAACCGGTCAGCCTTCACCCATTACCAGCGATCACCGGTCTTCCGGACCAACCGGCTCTGGGACCAATCGTCGCCGTCAACTTCCATCCGGACGACGGCTTCGTGATGCTGGAGAGCGACAACCAGCGTCTGCTGCACTTTAACCGCGCCGGTCGGTTCGTCGGTGAGGCCGGTGGATTCGGATTCGGGGACGGTGCGTTACGTGGCGCGACTGATCTGACCTGTGCGGGTTTCGAGATCTGGGTCTGCGACCCACTGGCGGGACGGATCGTCCGTTATGACACCCGCCTCGCGCCGCTGGAACCGTGGACTGAAGCGCTCGAACGAGGTACTCAAGCACCATTCACCCGCCCCGTTTCAGTTGCACGGGCAGAATCCGGCGACGCTGTCTTGATCGAACAGGACCGCAGCGAAGCCTGGCTGCTCGATCCGGAGGGACGGCTGCTCGAACGGATTGGCCAGTTCGGCGAGATGGAACACAGCTTCAGCGATCCGGTGCGGGTCGAAATATCAAACGACGGCGCCGTCGCTGTCGCTGATCCGGGCCAACAGACCGTGTTCCTGTTCGACCGTTTCGGCACGCCACGTGGTTACCGTCCGTGGAACGATGCCAGACCAGGCCCGGTCACCATCGCCTGGTATCATGATCACCTGTTCGTCGCCGGGACAGATGTTCTCCGTCTGCTCAATCCGCGCGGTCAGATCGTGCAGGAATGGGAGGCTGACCTGTTCGGTGGAGCAATTCATGACCTCACCTGCGACGGGCAGCAGCTCCTGATCGCGGTCGGGAACACTGCCCTCCGCTTTCGTATTTCCCAGGATTCGGACAGCGAATGACACGCGGCGGCAGACATCAATACCGTCGCTTGATTCACGTCACGGCACTCGTGCTAACGATACTGTTGGTGTCCGGCAGCTCATCCGCGCTTGCAAGTTCTCTAAACGGACCTGAGGATGAGATCATCCCTGCTGACGAAGTCCGCAGGGGCACCATCATCGGGGGGACACTTTCGGAGAAAGTGTCCCCCTCGCCCGGCCTGTTCCACGGGCAGGTGATAATTGACAGCTCCGGGATTGCCCAACTGCCAGACCGATACATTGATCCGAACACATTTGAAGCTGTCCGCGTTGATGGTGACACGCTTTCCAATTACCATCTGAACCCGACATCCGGGCTGCTGACACTGCCTAACGGACCGGATACACTGACTGTCACATATCGTTACCTACCGATCACTCTGACCGAGACTGTGCAGCTACAACGTCCGTTACCGATGGCGGTGGTCGACTCGTTGATCGCCGGTCAGGATGTTGTATCACTACCTGAACGTGACCCGTTCGCACAGCCGCAGCGTGGGTTCGCGTCCAGCCTGCGACGGTCGGGGCACATCACACGCGGTGTGCAGGTCGGCACAGGACGCGATGTCAGCCTCGAGTCCGGCTTGCGCCTGTCACTCGACGGACGGCTGGCTCAGGATGTCGAAGTCACCGCGCTGCTCGACGACCGTAACCTGCCCATCGCACCCGAAGGCACCAGCCGCCGTCTCGACGAAATCGACCAGGTGTATGTCGAGATCCGGGCTGGCGACGCCGAGGGACGATTCGGCGACTATCACCTGCAAACCGATGCCGGACGTTTCGGCGAGATCGACCGTCGTCTCGAGGGTGGGCGAGCTTCATGGGACGGACCTGACCTGTCAGTCACCGCAGCCGGAGCGGTTACTCGGGCCGTATTCCACAGCAACCAGTTCAACGGCGCCGACGGTGTGCAGGGGCCATATCTGCTCACCGGACGGAATGGCGAGCGCGACTTCCCCGTACTTGGCGGATCGGAAAAGGTGTGGGTGGACGGCGTGCTGCGGCAACGTGGCGCCGCCGCCGACTACACCATCGACTACGCTCGAGGCGAAGTCACGTTCACACCACGCCTGCCGATTACTTCCGAATCGCGGATAGAAATCGACTTTGAATACAGCCCGGAAGCCTATCCACGCAACCTGTACGCGGGCGAAGTGCGCTGGCAGGACCCGGCGGAACGGTTCCGTGCCAGCTTCATGGTCGCGCAGGAGGGCGACGATCCAGACCGACCGTTCGGCTTCGACATGAATTCCGCAATCCGCAACCAGCTCGCTGCTGCAGGCGATGCGCCGGGAACCGTGCTCGTACCCACCGCCGAGGAAGTCGAGTACGGCGAGGCCGATTACATCCGAGCGGATACCACGTGGACCGACGACCAGACCTATGACATCTTCGTCTTCGTAGAGCCAGATGACGACGGTGACCCGCTAGGCAACTGGCGGGTGCCATTCAGTGATGTGGGATTTGGCTCGGGAGAGTACGAACGCGACTACGACGCCGTGCTTGGCTTGTACGCCTACCGCTGGGTGGGACCGGGTAACGGTCGTTACGAAGCGAAACGGACGCTCCCATTACCTGAACGACGCCGACATGCAGCATTCTCGCTGGTCGCCGGACAGCACTCGAATGTCACCGTGAAAGCCGATCTCGGATTGTCAGACGTGGACATAAACACGCTGTCATCATCAGGCGACAACGACAACACCGGCTTCGCACAGCAATATGAACTGAGCGCGACACCGTTCGGTCGGGGCGGCGAACGTATCCCAACCGCGCCGCTGGCAATCACAGCATCGTTCCGCAGTGAACCGAAGGAATACCAGTCGTTCGGACGCGATCAGAACGTCGAATTCAACCGCCGCTGGGGTCTCGATTCGACTGCCGCTGGCGTTGATGAAAACGAAGGCGAAGTGCGGATCGATGTTCATCCGACTCGTCCGCTCACGTTCAGCGGCGGCGCGGCGATCCTGGACCGGGGACGCGAAACACTCCGTCGTGATGCGGCGTTCGGTTGGCATTCGAACACGATTGATGCGGAGGGCTTCGCCGAAAAGATTTCCGAGGGACGGTCCGGTTACAAACCGGACCCGAATCCAGATAATGACATAACCCGAGTACGCGGTAATGCCACGATACGCATCGCCAACTTCTTCGCGCCCGCATTCGACGGAGAATGGGAAAAACAGCTCACTGAATTTGAACCCGAGGAGCTCACGGTCTACGAAGGACATCGCTACTGGCGGGCACGGCCTTCGCTCGGTTTGCTCGGCTACGAAGGCCACACCGGATCGCTGTTCTATCAACAACGGCAACGTGATACGCAACTGAGCACCGACACATTCACTCAGCTCTACCAGGGATCGAGCTACGGTGCGAACTGGGTGTATCGACCCATGCGCAATTCATGGCGCAGCGAACTAGAGTTCAGCCACAGCGAAAAGACATTTGCACTAGCAGACAGCGCTGATGTGACCACCGACCTCGCCACATTGGCCGCAGGGTTCGCGCCGTTGGCGGGCGCTTTGACAACCGACCTGAACTATCAACTCAGCCGAACAGTCTCGCGTTCAAACGCGCTCATCGCATACACCGTCCCTGCCGGACAGGGCGACTACATCCGCATTGACGATGAGTATATTTACGATCCCGAGATCGGCGACATAATCCTCCGTCCCGAGCCGACCGGTGACGCGATTCCGACCAGCGACCTCGCCGCCGCGCTGAACATCGACTGGTCGCCTCACCGACTTCCCGGCGGCATTGGCAAACAGGACGGTTTCGGCTGGGAAGACATATCGCTGGTCACCCAACTCGAAGCCCAGGAAATCACCAGTTGGGACCAGCCAGCGGACATTTACATGCTCAACCTGTCCTCTTTCCAGACTGATTCAACTGTCGAAGGTCGTTTGACATTGCGGCAGGACCTGTACCTGTTCCGCTCATCAAGCAAAGGCAACTTGCGCTTCCGATATCTCGCCGAAAAGCGGCTGGCAAACCTGTACCTGACGGGACCGGAACGATATGGACAGGACGAACTTAGCGCCCTCGCCCGTCTGCCTTTGGCGAGCACATTCGATCTCGAATCTGAAGCCAGCTACGAACGTCTGACCAAACGACTCGCCCGTCGAACTACAACCGACCGTTTCCACATGCTGCGAATGACCAACAATCTCGGTTGGCGTCCGAACTCGAGCTGGCGACTGTCGCTGGCTGTCGGTGGGCTGCTTGATCATGACATCGGGGAAGGTGAGGATGTACTCGGCCTGTCGCTAACGCCGGGTGTCATCTTCGCCGTACGGGAACGGGGACGTATATCCTTCGACTTCGAAGCGCTGTGGATCGAGTCAAACCTGACGACCATCCCATACGAGCTGGCGAATGGTCGTCCCGTTGGACGGAACGGTCGCGGTAATCTACGCGCCGAGTACCAGTTCGGCGATCATCTCACCGGACGCGCGATTTACTCCGTTCGACTCGACGAAGGACGTGAACCGATTCAGGTTGCGCGAATGGAAATCAGCGCCTTCTTCTAAACCACGGAATACACAGACTACTCAGAAAATTGCCAGCATAATCAAAGGGGACACTTTGTGTTCAAGGTATCCCCTGAAATCATGCATATTCTAGGATCAAAACTGCCCGAAATCATCGTCCTCGAGGTTGATCACATTCTTAATTGAGCCACCTCCTTTTGGCAGGTCTGCTCCATATTCATGACCGTGGATCAAGGTGTTTCCGGATGTTACCGTCGAACCGCGAGCCTTGCTGTTGAACTCCATAATTGAACTGCTCTGAATCCCGGTGTGGACGTTCAGCTTGAACTGCTTCAATAATTCAGCGAGCTGAACCGCCTGACTGGACAACTCTTCGGAAGCAGACGCCGTCTCTTCCGCACTGGCTGCCGTGTTCTGTGTAACACCATCTATCTGTGACATCGCTGTCTGCACTTCGCCGACACTGTGAGCTTGCTCACGGGAAGCCGCCGAAATCTCATCAACCAGATCGTTCATCTTCGAGATTGAGGTAACTATTTCATTTAACGATTCCGCCGTTTCTTTAGCGATAGTCGTACCCTTCTCTGCGCGCAGAGTTGAACCCTCGATCAACTCTGTGGTTTCCTGTGCAGCCTTGGCACTACGTTGGGCGAGGTTTCGAACCTCCTCGGCCACAACGGCAAAACCCTTGCCATGCACCCCAGCGCGAGCGGCTTCGACCGCGGCGTTCAACGCCAGCAAGTTGGTCTGGAACGCGATTTCGTCAATCACCTTGATGATCTTCTCTACTTCTTTGCTCGAATCGTTGATCTCAGTCATCGCGGAAAGCATGCTTTGCATCTTGTTCTGACCTGTCCCTGCAGATGTACTGGTGGCAGACGACAACTGGCTGACCTGGATTGCGTTCTCCGCGTTCTGTTTACTCTGTGCGCCGATCTCCACAATTGAACTGGATATCTGTTCAACCGAACTCGCTTGTACGGTGGCTCCTTGTGACAGCGACTGGCTGGCTTGGCTGACCTGGATGGAACCGTTGGACACCTCCTCCACGGACACCGCGACCTGCGCCAGCAGCTCATTCAAACTCGCCAGTGCTTCAGCAAGCGAGTCACCTAGTTCAGTGAACGACTGGCGAATAATCTCGGTATCCTCGTCCGCTTCAGCAACCTCATATGAAACACGCAGATCACCTGTTGCAATTGCCTTCAAAATCGCGGACAGTTTTGCCACTTCTGCAGACTGATAGTTTGCACGTTTTTCAGCCAGCTGCTTGGCACTCAGGATCTCTGTGTTATCGGTTACTATCTCCAAAGCACCGATGATTTCACCGTGCTTATTCTTAAAAGGAACGCTGGTATAGGTTACGTCATAATCCTTGCCTTCATGATGAGCTTCTGCGTTCCGGGTAACAAGCTTGCCCTCGGTCATGGCACATCCACCCGCGCATTTCTCATTCTGACAAATGCTGGTACTGATCAGATCATAACAGTGCTTGCCACGCATCTCCTGCAATGTCATTTTGTTCATTTCTGCAGATGCCCTGTTGACATAAAGGAGATTGAACTCCTTGTCAATCAACTTGATCGGGGCAGGTACGGATTCGAGATGACCAACAAGCGTTGCAACAGCCAGATTCGTCTTTTCCAAAATCTCCGCATATTCACCTGTCAAATCACCCACACTGGCGCGTTTTTCCAACCGTCCTCCGATGACATTCGTGGAGAGGTTCTCCAGTTCGGACGACATGTATGTAATCTTCTCAAAAACCTGCAACAAAGACTTGCCCAACACGTTATCACCACCCAACTGAACCGTTGCCTCGTTCAGCTCTCCCTCCATCAATGATTGAGCGATTTTGGTGTTCTGCGTGTTCTGATCAATGACCGACATGAAATTCTCTATCACAGGAACTAAATCGCTGCAATAGACATTCCCTGTGAATTCAACTGACTTACCTTGCGAGAATTGCCGAGATAGCGCACCGATTCGATGCAAAGGGCTAATCAACACATTGCGTACGAATACCATCATCCCGACGATCATCGCTACGAGCACGCCAGATAACACCCAGATAGCTGTTGCAGCAGCACTGTCAGCTTCTGAAATAGCACGCAAAGCTGTATAGCTAGTCGCAATCACGGTCGCCAGCATGAAGACCACTCCAATGCTGATCACCGTCATCATCTTTACTCGTTTCAGCATAACCGTTCCTTTAACTCCGTGAATTGCTTCAGGAGAAATCTCTGGTTGAAGTTAGACAAATTGGATTACGAGATTTCCCCAAAATGGAATGGGTTGTAATGTAAATAATCAATCCAGTGAACATAACTATATCAAGAGCTCGCTACTTACTGGAATATTTAGGAAATCTTCACTTCAGGAGCCTCTTCCTGTTCTCTGCATAGGCTGATTACGTGGTGTTCGCTGGAATACGGAATGGATTCAATGCAGCATCAAACACTGAATACTGCTATTGAGAGCTATCGGCCAGGACTAATGGGTCCTGACCGATAACTGAAACTAGACTTGCTACCGTTTGAATGCACCTATCGACTGTTCGGAAGATATTCCGGTAGGTTCTGACCTTGTTTTGTTGTTGTT
>CAZKGR010000024.1:8494-49956 GCA_964552465.1 uncultured bacterium | reverse complement strand
CCAAAGGACCCCGGGTTTCATTGGTTTCGCTAAGAAAAAGCCGCATCCGGCTAGAGCTGGACACGGCCAATATCTACTTCACGATCCAGACTACATATCAGCGCTTTCCAACAGCGGCGTGATCATGCTCAGCCACTGGGCCTTGTCACGGTAGCCGACGATCTTGTGCGCAACGTTGCCGTCCGCATCGAAAATCAGTGTGTAAGGGATGCCGCCACGGTTAGACGTGGGCAGCAGCTCCTGGTACTTCATGTACAGCGCGCCGTCATGACCCATCGCAATCGGGTAATTGACGGGATTTTCTACCAGCCAATTATCCACGATGGACCTTCCCTGGCGATCCAGCGAGACACCGATCATGCGAAAACCGTTATCCTTCTGCTCGCTATAGATCTCGTTGAAGTGCGGGATTTCCAGACGACACGGTCCGCACCACGTTGCCCAGAAATTGACCAGCACGACATTTCCCTTCTGGCCTTCGAGGCTGAAGGTGTCGCCATCCAATGTGGCGATGGAGAAACCGTCCACCGCAGACTCATTTGCAGCGACTGTCGTTTCGGAGGCTATGACTTCATCGGTTCCACTGGGTCCAAACAGGAACCAGCTGGCAACAGCAAACAGTGCAACAGCACCAACTAACAAGCCAATACGCTTCATGAATTATCCGTTCAGTAGGTTATCAAATTTCTCGGCGAGTTTGTCCTTGGGAAGCAGGCCGTTAACCTGTTCGCAGACTTCGCCGCCTTTGAAAAAGAGTACACGTGGCACGGAGAGAACCTTGTACCGTTGGGCAACGCCTGGCGCTTCGCCGACATCGACCTTGCGCACTTTCACCTTGCCGTCGTACTCGACTGCCAACTGTTCCATGATCGGATCGAGTTTTTTGCACGGTCCGCACCATGTCGCGCCAAAATCAACCACTACTGGTTCACTGGCCTGCAGAACATCCTGTTCCCAGTTGGCGTCTGTTACTTTTTCCATCGGTTCACTCTCCACGTAGGTTTGATGCACATTTATCAAAATGGTTTCCGTCTCTGTGAGACTGCTGAAAAATTGGATCCTTGGGTTACTAATCTTTATCCACTTCTTTTGAAAACATGAAACAAACCCATCATAATAAGTCCGATACCAACGGCTTCAAGCCCCCATGCTTTCCAATCAAAACTTCGGCGGACTAGCCACCAATCTCTAATGATTTCAGTTTTTCCCGTCTTCGTTACAAAAATGAATGAATACTGACGAGATGTTTCAATCTTTTGTTTTTCAATTGGGAACATATATGTCGTATCATCACCGATAGTTATTCTAAGTGCTGTAGTCTTATCACAGGTTTCTACGACATATGGTGGAAACAAAATAATAACAAAAAACAAAAATGTAGAAATCCATGTTACAGCAATCTGGTTCTTGGTCATGGTTTCCCCCTTGTCCATCACGAAAACAATTTTACTTGTGACTGTTCAGCCAGTCAACCACATCCTCAGGTTCCATGAACGAGTTGAACCGTGCTCGCTCGGTTCCGTCTGGACCAACAATCATCACGGTCGGCAGACCGCCAATGCCGTGTTTCTTGCGCAATGATTCCAGCTCGTCATTGGTCTTGGTGTAGTCCAGCTTGAGCGGGATATAGGCTTGGGCAGCGTCTATGACGTTTTCCTTGTTCCAGACCTTGTGATCCAACTCGACGCACACACCGCACCAGTCAGCATAGAAGTCGATGAGTACAGGTTTGTCTTCCGCGACAGCCATTTGGAAGGCTTCGTCGTAGGTGTTGACGTTCCACGGGACGTGGTTCTCGTCCGCCTGTTCGACTGCGGCGCCTCGTCCTGCCGATACTCCGCCGGACAGGTTGACATCGTTCATGCTTGCCAGACCGAGCACGATATAAAATGAACCCGCAACCATGGCGATAAAACCGATACCCTTACCCAGTTTGCCCAATCCTGCCAGTTCATCCCACTTGGCAGTAGCGCCTATGTACAAGCCGAATAACACCAGGCTCGCTCCCAACACAAGCTGGAAGACATCTGGACTGAGCAGCAGGTTGAGGTAGTAGACTGCGACACCGAAGATCAGAATGCCGAGACCCTTCTTGATCTTGTCCATCCAGCCGCCAGCTTGTGGCAGGGCCGTCATCGCGGCGGTTGATGTACCGAGCACGATAAAGAGTACGCCCAGTCCGAGCGCCAATGTTCCCATGTAGAGGAAGCCGAGGACGACGTTCCCCGTGTTCCCGATCCAACTCAGCAACACGAGTAGAGGGGGTCCAGCGCACGGTGCGGCGACGATGCCTGTCACTCCACCGATGAACATCGCACCGATGATTCCAGAACGTTCCCCGCTCATCATCTTGTCCTGCATCGCGGAGGGAACGGTGATGTCAAACGCGCCCAACATCGAAGCACCTAGCGCGACGAAAACGGCTACGATGAACCACAGCACAATCGGGTTCTGCATGAACGCGCCAAACAGCGCGCCGGTCAGTCCGGCGACCACACCGAGCGACGCATAGACAATCGCCAGCCCGAGCACGAAGAACAGGCTGAGGATGAATCCTTTCATTTTACTGCCGCCCGCTGATCCGCCGACGAATCCAATAATAATCGGGATCATCGGGTATACGCACGGTGTCAGGCTGATCAGGAAGCCAGCCGCGAAAACGAATATGAATGCCAGGAAGCTGCCATTTTCCAACGCGTTTGTGAGCTTATTCTCCAACGAGTCGGAATCACCAGCATCAGCACTGGCAGTTGTGGATTCAGGCGTTGTGCTGGTTAAGCCCGCGAACGCCGGGTGACTGTTCGGAATAGGAGTTGCACCGGCATCGAGCACGGTTATGGTCAGGTTGCCTTCGCCACCGTTTGGGAGAAAGCACCCTCCTGGTGGAGGAGTTTCATAGCAGATCTGGTATCCGTACCAGTACGGGATGTCGTAGTCTCCGTGTGCAACGGATGCGTCCACGGCCAGCGTCAACATCATTGTCACGTTGCCACGGTACACTTCTTCATCGTTCTCAATTTCTGCGTGTGGCCAGACCGTATCGGTCAGAGTGAATCCGTCTGGCAGCGTTGGATCGAAGTACAGCAGGCCGTAGGATTTGTCCGTGATATGATGGTCAGGGGGGACATCGAGGATGTAGGCGATCTGAATCGTTCCACCCGCTGCGACACCCGAAGTCGATGTGATGATCTCGTGCGAAACTGGTGGTTCAGCTGGCGGTGCCTGGGCCAGGATATCGCTGGCTATTCCCAGTGCAAAGGCTATCATGAACAGAATCAGTGCTGACCGTTGCAGACTTGTGAACATCCCGTTGCTGCTCATACATATCTCCCCTGGTGCTACCGAATGCTTGTTTGTTGTCTGTGACCCGGACAATGTAATCGGATTGATTCGTCCATGAGAATCCGAGCTCCGTGGAGTTCCCATGCACAATTACAGGTAGTCATGGGATGCACAGGCTCGCCTGATGTTCCTGCTCTCATTCCTCGAAGGGGACAAGGAAAGCGTCCGCATACCCTCGACCAACAATCACCTGCTTCGCAAACTCGGCAGCATCATGTGATTCGAACGGTCCCAGCTGTACTCGGAACAATCCATCGCCCGCAATCACGGACGCATCGTATCCACTACCTTTCTGCGCAGCGTCGGCTGCGCGTTCAGCAGCCGTCCGGTTTGATAAACTGAAGACTTGGATTACGTACCGCTTTTCCGCGATGACGAGAGCATCCTGTCCATAACCACTACGATCCGGTCCAGCCTGGATGACGAATGCATCTTCGAATCCCTGCTGCACGAGTTTTACTTGTAACTCCAGAGCGTCCGTCTGGGTTTCCTCAGCCCCGACCCAGATCTTGTAGCTAGCATCACGCCAGTGGATTCCAACATACTTATGTCCCACCCGCCGCATCTGCTCCTCCAACTGCTCAGCGAGGGTCAGGTCTTGAACCGCCATCACTTGAACGCGCCATGATCCGGCTATGCTCAACGGCGCGCAGACCATCAAAATCACTAACAGGATGAGAGCGAGAGGTCGGGCGTAAACCGAGTATCTTGCAAATTGCTGTGTGAAGTTTGTGGTTGGCATCGGATGACCTCAGCGGACGCAAACCGACAATATGGTTGTCTCGAAACGGACAGGCAAATTATTGATAGTGCTCGGGGAATGTTGCTCAGGGGAATTGAGTTCTCATGAAACGTGCACCCTATATTTCGCAACCTGATGCTGGTGTTGTTGACGGGGAAAGCAGATGAGTTCGCCTGACTGGAGATGGCGGCATCTGCGATGTTGAACAGGTGGAGGCAGAGATGATTATCGGCATTCCGCGCGAGCGGTTTATCGATGAAACTCGTGTTGCGTTATCGCCAGCGGGAGCGAGGGCTTTGGTCCAGGCTGGCGCAACGGTGTACATCGAAACGCATGCCGGCGAAGCGGCTGGTTGGATGAATGCCGAATACGAGAAGGCTGGGGCGACCATCGCTTACAGCGAAGAAGAGGCGATGATCCGTGCGGACATCGTGCTCAAGGTGTTGAGTCCTGATTCACGTGAAGCGCAGATGTTGCAGGATGGCGCGACTCTTGTCAGCTACCTTCAGCTTCCGCGAGCTTCTCGTGACGTGTTCGATGCGTTCATCGAGAGGGAAGTCACGACAATCGCGCTGGAAAACATCTGGTACGAGGGTGGTGGTCATCCCGTGCGCCGGGCGATGAGTGATATCGCGGGCCAGTTGGCAGTACATGCGGGAGCCGAGAACCTTAGAGCCGACCGTGGTGGACGCGGCGTGTTGCTCGGTGGATTGCCCGGTGTTCCGAGTGCCAGCGTCGGGATTCTTGGCGCCGGTGTTGTAGGTCAAGCTGCTGCGGCAGCGGCACTGCGGCGTGGCGCACATGTGATTCTCGTTGATCAAAAGATCGCGCCATTGCGTCAAGCAATCAACACACTTGGCACGAGTTTGCAGACAGGTATCGTCAACGAGCACAATATTGAGAAGCTGTGTGGATTCGTTGATGTATTGATAGGAGCGATCCTGATTGAAGATCATCCGACTCCGCATTTATTGATGCGCGAACATGTTGAGGCGATGAAGCGTGGCAGTGTGCTGGTCGATGTGGCCATCGATCAGGGTGGTACGGCGGAAACGAGCCGCCCGACGACGATTTCACATCCGACATATATTGAGGAAGAAGTTGTGCATTACTGCGTGCCGAACATGCCGGCACTTGTTCCACGGACAGCTACCCGCGCCTTCCAGAACCAGGTTCTGCCATTCATCAAGGACATGTTGAAATATGGTGTTCGGGAAACACTGCGTGATCACCCATATCTACGCACAGGACTAAACACATTTGGCGGTAAGGTAGTCCGTGACACGGTTGCAGAAGTATTTGCCGTAAAACACCACGCGGCTGATGAGGTGCTTTGATGAGATGGATTGAAAAATACCAGTCGCGCAAGATGTCCGCAGACGAAGCCGTCAAGGTTATCAACAGTGGAGATCGGGTAAATGTTCAGCCCGGATGTGCGACACCCACCTCGCTGACTGACGCGATGGTCCGCCGTGCCAACGAACTTGAAAATGTAGAGGTAATGCACCTTCTGACCATGGGCAGTGCACCTTACCTCGATGCCAAATATGATGGGATCTTTCGTCATCGTGCATTGTTCATCGGCCACAACGCTCGCCTGGCAGTTGCGGAGGGACGTGCGGATGCCATGCCGATATTCCTCGCGGAAATCCCAGCGTTGTTCTATGACGGCACATTACCGATTGATGTATGCTTCATTCATGTATCCCCCCCGGACGAGCATGGGTTCTGTTCTTTCGGAGTTGATGTAAGCGTGACCAAGGCCGCCGCAGATTCTGCGAAGCATGTAGTTGCGCAGGTGAATCGCTTGATGCCGCGTTCCCTGGGGGACAGCTTCATCCATGTGAACAAGATCGATACGTTCGTTGCGCATGATGCTCCGTTGTTCGAAATGCCGCAGTTTGTACCGGACTTCAGTGACGCGAAAAACTTAGTCCCCCTTAAAATCGGTGAGAACATCGTCGAGTTGATCGATGATGGCGATACAATGCAAATGGGTATTGGGACTATTCCGGATGCTGTTCTCTACCACCTCAGAGAGAAACGGGATCTGGGTGTGCATACCGAGATGTTCAGCGATGGCGTTGTCGATCTGGTGGAAGAGGGTATAATCACCAACGACAAGAAAACGATCAATCGGGGTAAGATGGTCTCCGGCTTTGTTCTCGGTACACGCAAGACCTTCGATTTCATCGACAACAATCCGATTGTCGAGTTCCGTCCCACGGAATACGTGAACAATGTCAATGTGATCGCCGAACATGAGAATATGGTCGCGATCAACAGTGCGATTGAGGTTGATATCACCGGGCAGGTTTGTGCAGATAGTATAGGCCCAAAGCTTTTTTCTGGTTTCGGCGGGCAGGTGGATTTCATCCGAGGAGCGGCTCGTTCGAAAGGTGGAAAGCCAATTATCGCTTTGCCGAGCACAGCAAAAGACGATTCGATAAGCCGGATCGTGACCCAACTCAAACCTGGTGCGGGTGTTGTGACAACTCGTGCGGATGTCCATTGGGTGGTTACAGAGTATGGCGCTGCGAATCTGCACGGCTTGTCGTACCGAGAACGTGTTCACAAGATGATCAGCATAGCTCATCCAGACTACCGTGAAGGATTAGAACGATATGCGCACGAGCAGAATCTGATCTGATCTGGCAATTCGCTAACGATTTAACTTCAAGACCCGGCTCCTGTCGGGTCTTTTTTTGTGTTCTCCATCAGGTCTCCTCTTTGTGAAATAAAGTGCGGTTAGGAATTCCTAACCAATTGTGTTCTTAAAGAAACGGTTATATGCTTTGCACATTCGTTGGTATTTAAGTTCAGCATGTTCCGTAAGTTAGGCATCAGTTAGATTTCGCGTTATTGAAAAAGCGTGAGTTTCCAGATAAACGTCATTCATCTCAACAGGAGAAGATGATGCCCCCCCAGATGACCCGGCTGATGATCATTTTCGGGCTTCTCATCGCGCTGTATGTGTTTATGCGATGGGTCTCAAAGCCCGAGTCCTTTTACTGGTACGGTCACTATCGAGGTGCAGCATTGGCTGAGATTGCGAACATGCCGACCCAGCATTCATCAAGGTCAGCGTGCGGTGACTGCCACACAGACGAGTACGAGCAGAACCTCCAGGGTGTTCACCACTCGGTTAACTGCCAGATTTGCCATGGCGCTGGCGAAGCACATGTGATTGAACCGACGACGGATAACATCCTCGTGCGAGAAGTTTCAGAAATGTGCATGATCTGTCACACGTACAATTCTGCCCGTCCCAAAGACTTTCCTCAAATAGACGTTGACGAGCACACAGAGGGGTTGGTCTGCGACTCATGTCATATGGTTCATGATCCGGGAGAATTCCAATGAGTGATAAAGCCAAGATTTCAAATGAGGGATGTGGTGCACACACTACATCTAATCCCAATGATCATGTTCGCGCTCCCGAGGAGAAGAAGTGGCAACGCCGAGAGTTTTTGGAAAAAGCCGGACTGGGAGCGCTTGGTGCTTCGGTTTTGGTCCCGGGTGCAAAGGCTACCCCTATTCCTTCCGTTATCGAGGACAAGTGGAGCATCCACAAATGGGGTATGGCGATTGATGTCGAGAAGTGTATTGGATGTGGATCATGTGTTCGCGCGTGCAAGGCTGAGAACAACACACCAGAACATGTGTTCCGAACCTGGGTAGAACGGTATCGCGAGTTTGATGACGGCTGTGTTGTTGATTCTCCGAACGGCGGGGAAGATGGTTTTTCTCACATGGAAGATCGACGGAAGTCAGACAAGGCGTTTTTCGTACCGAAACTGTGTAACGCATGTGAGCATTCACCGTGTGATCAGGTTTGTCCTGTCGGAGCGACGTTCAAGACACCGGACGGTGCGATTCTCGTAGATCCAAACTACTGCATTGGCTGTAGATACTGCATTCAGGCTTGTCCTTACGGGTGCAGGTTCATTAATCCGATTACAAATGTGGCTGACAAGTGCACGTTCTGTTATCACAGGATTCACAAGGGTTTGAAGCCCGCTTGTGTTGAAAACTGTCCAACCGGAGCGCGGGTGTTCGGCGACCTCAATGATCCAGAGGATGAGGTTAGTGTATTCCTGAGGGAAAAGAAGACACACTTCCTGAAACCGCACCTGAACACTTATCCAAACGTTCGGTACAGCGGTATTGACCACGAGGTGCGATAATGATCATGTCACTTGCAGCTAGTGCCGCGGAAGGTGTTTCGGGTGTTGTCGGATACGTTTATCCGAACGAGGTTGAGGCTCATTGGAGCCTTCTGATTGTGATCTATCCGTACCTGACAGGTTTGGTGGCAGGGGCATTTATTCTCGCCTCCCTGGAGAGGGTTTTCAATGTCGAAGAAGCGCGACCAACGTATCGACTTGCATTGCTTACAGCGTTAGCATACTTGATCATTGCTCCTATGCCCTTACTCGCCCACCTGAGCAAGCCATGGAGGTTCTGGGAAACGCTGGTTACTCCGCACTTCAAATCCGCGATGGCGATGTTTGGATTTGTTTACATCTGGTATTTGCTGGTCGTGTTGCTACTCGAAATATGGTTTGAATACCGGGCGGATATGGTACACTGGTCTCGTCAAACGACAGGGTGGAAGAGCAGGATATATAAGATACTCACGTTGGGAGTCTTCGACATTTCTCCTAATGCTTTAGCATTCGACGAAAAGGCGATCCGTGTCATCTCAGTAATCGGTATCCCGTCAGCATTTCTGCTTCACGGATACGTTGGCTTCATCTTCGGATCGATCAAAGCTAATCCATGGTGGTCAAGTGTACTCATGCCTGTGATCTTCCTCTTCTCTGCAATAGTTTCCGGGATTGCGTTGGTCATTCTCATCTTCATGATAGCCACAGTGATCCGTGGGAAGATGCAGAATATGCCCAGCCTTGATACGTTGAGTAAGTATCTCTTTTACACGTTGATTGCAGATTTTGCTCTCGAAGGATTGGATGTTTTGCATCGAACGTACGCAGCGGAGGAGTCATTCGATATTCTCTATGCACTTGTGCATGGGAGGTTGTTTGAAACTCACATGGTGTTCCAGGTTGGGATCGGAACCCTTCTGCCCCTTGTGCTGTTGGGGGTGATCCAGATCGCCAAGATCAGTCCTCACGTTCGTCAGGCTTTTTACTGGATATCTACTGTATCCATCATGTTCGGTGTTTTCTTCATGCGCTGGAACATCGTAATCGGCGGGCAGCTCTTTTCCAAGAGTTTCCGAGGATACACGGTATACAAGATGAACCTGTTCGGTCCGGAGAGCTTGTTGATCGGTGTGTTGTTCATGGTTCTTCCCGTAGGAGTGCTCCTTGCACTGATTTACTTGCTACCGCCATGGGTAGATGAGTCGCCTACAAGTGATGAGCTTTCAGAACCTCCACAGGGAGATGAGTTATTCTCCGACTCATCAGAACCACAGATTTCGGAAACATCTTCATTCTGATTTTTTGGGAGTTAACGAGTCAGGGAGGGGTGGAGTCTTGTTGAAGACTCCACTTGACTCGTAAATGCTGAGAGCTATATTTAGGGCTGCGGCGCAAGAGCATGCTTCGTATGCGAGCGTCGCATTTTTTCGCGGGTCTTTCGTTTAGCGACGGCTTGGGAAACGTGTATGGGACCTGGTTCTGGACAGCGTTTTCAAGTTTGGCGATCGAAGGCCAGCTGGAATGCCGGTGTAGCTCAGTTGGTAGAGCACTGGATTTGTAATCCAGCGGTCATCGGTTCAAATCCGATCGCCGGCTCCGCGCTTTGGCGTTACAAGCGATAGTGTCGGGTGGCATATGACACGGAGCAGGGAGGCTCACGCCCCAGCACAGGCGGAGGGCCACACACCTGGATCGTGATCAGATGTCACCGTTTTTGCGTTCTAAAGTTTCATATTTAGTTCTTTTTTCAATCGAATTTGATGCTGGCGGGATTGGCCGGCTGATGGGGGGATGCCCGAGCGGCCAAAGGGAGCAGACTGTAAATCTGCCGGCGTATGCCTTCGAAGGTTCGAATCCTTCTCCCCCCACAACGAGCTGAAGCGAATACGGTTGCCTGCGGGAGTAGCTCAAGCGGGAGTAGCTCAACTGGTAGAGCACCAGCCTTCCAAGCTGGATGTCGCGGGTTCGAGCCCCGTCTCCCGCTCGAAAGAGATGCGAGATGTGAGACTCGAGATAAGAGAAATGGGAAGAAAATCTGCGTTACAATGTGTTTCTCATATCTCATGTCTGAAATCTCGAATCTGGAGTACGCCTTCGTAGCTCAGGAGGTAGAGCGCATCCTTGGTAAGGATGAGGTCACCGGTTCAAATCCGGTCGAAGGCTCGAGTAGACAGAAAGACTGCAGGTAAGTTGACAGGACGGACCACGTCAGCCGGAGGAAGCAGCAATGGCTAAGGAAGTATTTGAGCGGAGTAAGCCCCACGTTAATGTGGGCACGATTGGTCACGTGGACCATGGTAAGACAACGTTGACGGCAGCGATGACTTTGGTATTATCGAAGAAGGGCGGTGCAGAGTTCCGTTCTTTCGATTCGATTGACAACGCTCCTGAAGAGCGTGAGCGTGGGATTACGATCGCGACGGCTCATGTTGAGTATGAGTCAGACAATCGTCACTACGCGCATGTTGACTGTCCTGGTCACGCTGACTATGTGAAGAACATGATCACAGGTGCCGCTCAGATGGACGGTGCGATTGTGGTTGTTTCGGCGGCCGATGGTCCGATGCCTCAGACACGTGAGCACATTCTTCTTGCTCGTCAGGTAAACGTTCCGGCTTTGGTCGTTTACATGAACAAGGTCGACTTGGTCGATGACGAAGAGCTTCTCGATCTGGTAGAGCTTGAGATGCGTGAGCTTCTGAGCGAGTATGATTTCCCGGGTGATGACATTCCGATCATTCGTGGTTCAGCATTGGACGCTTTGAACAGTCCTGACGATGAGGCTCAGACAACTTCGATCTTTGAGTTGATCAACGCAGTTGACGAGTACATCCCTGAACCAGAGCGTGCGACAGATCAGCCATTCCTGATGCCGGTCGAGGACGTTTTCTCGATCACGGGTCGTGGAACCGTGGCAACCGGTCGTATTGAGCGTGGCATTGTTAAGACTGGTGAAGAAGTATCGTTGATCGGTCTTAATGCAGATAAGAAGACAGTAGTGACTGGTGTTGAGATGTTCCGCAAGATCCTGAACGAGGGTCGTGCTGGTGACAACGCTGGTTTGTTGCTTCGTGGCGTTGATAAGGAAGCGATCGAGCGTGGTATGGTTTTGGCGAAGCCTGGTTCGATTACTCCTCACACGAAGTTTGAGGCCGAAGTTTACATCCTTAGCAAGAACGAGGGTGGTCGTCACACTCCATTCTTTGATGGATATCGTCCACAGTTTTATTTCCGTACTACGGACGTGACAGGTGCTATCAAGTTGCCTGATGGTGTCGAGATGGTGATGCCTGGTGACAACATCAAGATGGTGGTAGAGCTTATCGCTCCGATCGCGATGGAAGAGACCCTTCGTTTCGCGATCCGTGAGGGCGGTCGTACCGTCGGCGCCGGTGTCGTTGCTACGGTCATTGAGTAGTCACAGACTCGTGCTTGCTTGCAAGCGCGGATAGCCTTTAGCCCGGTAGTTCCATTAGCCGGGATGTAGTGCAAGAAAATGTGTCGGTTATTGCGGTGTAATGGGGATGTTCGATGCGTGTGAAGGTGATCGTGGAGTGCGAGCAGTGTCACTCACGAAATTACACGCTGTCTAAGAACAAGCAGGAGCATCCTGAGCGTTTGGTGGTGAAGAAGTATTGCCCCAAGTGCAATGAGCACACGCTGCACCGTGAAAGTCGTTGACAATCTTATATGTTTTGACGTTGTGTTTTGCAGTTGCTTTTGCTCAGGACTCAAGACTCATAACTCAAGACTGTCGTTTTAAGGACACTAGCTCAATTGGTAGAGCACCGGTCTCCAAAACCGGGGGTTGGGGGTTCGAGTCCCTCGTGTCCTGCTACGCGAGGCAATTGTGCAAATGTTGGACGGTCGGCGAGGGGCTGAGGCGTCCATGATAATTCGTGATGGATGCGGGGCAGTCCCCGGCATGTGAACAGTCCGGTTTTCTCCTTTCGAGGGTAAGATGTTCAAGAAGGTAGTGGCCTACATCCAGAATGTGCGTACGGAGATGAGCAAGGTGTCGTGGCCGACTCGTGATGTTTTGATTGAGTCGACGGGTATCACTCTGTTTCTTTCGATACTGCTGGCCATTTTTGTTTTTTCGGCCGACTTGGTTATTTCACGCATTATTCAACTGATCATTTGACGTCTGATCACTCATGGAATGGTACGTACTACAAGTATTCACAGGTCATGAGAACCGGGTCAAGGAATATCTTGAAGCCGAGTTGGAACGACTTGATGATTATCGTGAGCTGGTGGGCAAGGTTCTGATCCCGTCTGAAGAAGTTGTTGAGATGCGGGACGGAAAGAAGCGCACCAAGCGTCGCAACTTCTTCCCCGGCTATTTGCTGGTGGAGATGGAGCTGACCAAGCACACCAAGCATCTCCTGTTGAGCACCCCAGGTGTGATGGGGTTCATCGGCGGTGCGGGCAATGAGCCTGAACCGTTAAGGAGTGAGGAAGTCGATCGTATCCTCGGACGTGTCGAGGAGAAGACAGGTGTACAGACGATCGAGATTCCTTTCATGGTAGATGATGTTGTGAAGATTGCGGATGGTCCTTTCAAGGACTTCCAGGGAACTATCAAGGAAATCAACGCTGAAAAACGCAAGTTGAAAGTTCTCGTATCGATTTTCGGTCGCGAGACGCCTGTGGAAGTGGATTTCCTTCAGGTAACTACAGATTTCGGCGATTCTTGAGGCAAAGGTCATGGCAAAAAAAGTCCTCGGCATGGCAAAACTCGTGATTCCCGGCGGTCAGGCGTCTCCAGCGCCCCCGGTGGGTACCGCGCTCGGTCCCAAGGGCGTGAACATCATGGAGTTTGTTAAGGCGTTTAATGCGAAGACAGCAAATGTCCCCGGTGAGTTGACACCGGTGGAGGTGACGGTCTATCAGGATCGTTCGTTCTCCTTCATCATGAAAACTCCTCCGGCCAGTTATTTGATCAAGAAGGCGATCAAACTGGATAAGGGATCTGGCGAACCGAACCGCGAAAAGGTGGGGACGATCAGGCTGGATCAGGTGCGTGAGATTGCGGAGAAGAAGATGCCGGATCTGAACGCACACACTGTGGAACAAGCGATGCAAATCATCGCTGGTACGGCCCGTTCGATGGGCGTTATTGTGGAGCAATAGGTATGAAGCGCAGCCGACGCTGGAAGGAGGCGATGGCAGATGTCGATCGTTTCCGCGAATACCAGCTCGACGAGGGCGTAGAGCTCGTCAAGAAGTTCGCGCAGAAGACCAAGTTTGATGAAACTGTCGAACTTACGGTCAATCTCGGCGTGGACCCGAGAAAGGCGGATCAGATGATCCGTGGCACCTTAACCCTCCCGCACGGGACGGGCAAGGTGGTGCGTGTCCTGGTTCTGACCAAGGGTGAGAAACAGGTGGAAGCTCGTGAAGCTGGCGCAGATCATGTCGGTTTCGACGAGTACATCGAGAAGATCACCAACCAAGGTTGGTTTGAATTCGATGTCTTGATTGCCACTCCGGATGTAATGCGCGATGTCGGTAAGCTCGGCCGTGCGCTTGGTCCACGTGGTCTGATGCCGAATCCGAAGACTGGCACGGTTACTTTTGATGTCGGCAAGGCGGTTCAGGAAGTCAAGGCTGGTCGTATCGATTTCCGCGTTGACAAGTATGGTATCGTACACATCGGTATTGGCAAAGCCAGTTTTGAAGCCGACCAGCTCAGCGACAATATCCGTGAGGTCATGACGACGCTGAACAAGATGCGTCCGGCAGCCGTCAAGGGTGTGTACCTCAAGCGCGTGACGATTTCCTCGACGATGAGTCCAGGTATAAAGCTTGACCGTGGTGATGTATTAGGTACGACGACGGTTCAAACTGCGGCGGCAACCGCTTAGATTCGGCGATGCCGTTGTAAAACGGCTCGATTGAACAACTAATCCCCACCTCCCATTTTGGGAGAAGCGAACATAGCAGGGATTGACGATGGGTGAGTACACAACAAAAGCAAGCCCGCTGAAGAAGGAAGCACTCAAGACGCTTGAAGAGCGTTTGGTGGGCAAAACCACGATGATCTTCACAGATTATCGCGGACTGAATGTGGCAGAGGCGAACCAGCTTCGCGGAGATTTCTTCAAGGCAGGAGGAATTGAGTTCCTCGTCGTGAAGAACAACATTCTCCGTATGGCGCTGGAAAACAGTGGCATTGCGATCACGGACGAATCTCTGTTTAAGGGTCCGATCGGGATTGGCATTGGTGACGAACCAGTAACGCCTGCCAAGACGTTGAATGATTTTGCCAAGGGCCACAAGAATCTCGAATTCAAGGGCGTGTTGGTTGATGGCGAATTCTACGGTGCTGACAAGATCAAGGATTTCGCGAACATGCCTTCGCAGGAAGAGCTTTATGCGGGCATTGTTGGCAGTGTTGCCAGTCCGTTGAGCGGATTCGTGAGCTTGTTGAATGAGATTGTTCGTCAGTTCGTGGCTGTGTTGGACGCAGTGATTCAAGAAAAGCAAAAGGAAGAGGGCGCGGCAGCGTAAGCCGTTCCGTCGCTGGTCACCGAGAACGGTGCTGGCAACTTTTCCACATCATAGAGCAACAAAAGAACACATTAATAGCAGGTTTGGAGGTTCGCGGTGGAACAGATTATTGAGGCCATCAAGAACATGAAGGTTCTTGAGCTGGTAGAGCTCAAGAATGCTTTGGAAGAAGAGTTCGGTGTCTCCGCAGCTGCGGCTCCGGTGATGATGGCTGGTGCAGCTCCTGCAGCTGGTGAAGCTGCTGCTGCAGAAGAAGAGCAGACTGAGTTTGATGTCGTCCTTAAAGAGGCCGGCGCGAAGAAGATTCAGGTCATTAAGGTCGTGCGTCAGCTGACCGGCTTGGGTCTGAAGGAAGCCAAGGAATTGGTTGACGGCGCTCCGAACAAGGTTAAGGAAGCGGCTCCGAAGGAAGAAGCAGAAGACATCATTAAGCAGATCGAAGAGGTTGGCGGCGTCGCGGAGATGAAGTAATTGCTCTCGCGACCGGCCATGCCGGTGATTGTCTGGGACGGCGGACCACGCCCTCGAGGGAGTGCTCCGCCGTTTCCTACCGTTTTGGAGTTCGTTCATCGAACACCTGGCGGTTCTCTGCGATTGTCTGATGAGTTTGGTGAAATTATCCGAATTCAGGACGGTCACAGGTATTGAGTTATCTCTGATTCGCCGGATTACCGGTGTTTCTGGCGTTACGTATTACGCTGAATAATTGTTTTACCAGGAGGGTCGAGCGTGGCGAAAAAAGAACCCATCACTCGTCACAGTTTCGCGCGGATTGAGGTCCCCCTGGACATCCCGGACCTGCTCGAGGTCCAGCTCAAGTCCTTCCGCGATTTTTTACAGACTGGCGTTCCCGCACATCAACGTGAAAGCAGGGGTTTGCAGCAGGTGTTCTCATCGGTCTTTCCGATCCAGGACAACCGCGAAGAACATTTGCTTGAATTCGTTGAGTATTTCATTGAGCCTCCGAAGTATTCGGTTGAGGAGTGCAAGGAACGTGGAGTCAGTTTTACTGCTCCGCTGAAGGCTGTGTTGCGATTGTCCACCCGCACTGATGAGGGTGATTCTGAGGAATATGATCAGACAATTGAGTCTGATGTCTACCTCGGCAATCTCCCGATGATGACGGATACGGGAACATTCATTATTAACGGTGCAGAACGTGTAATTGTCAGTCAGTTACACCGAAGCCCGGGCGTGTTTTTCAGCGATTCAATTCATCCGAACGGGACCACGATTTTCTCCGCTCGGATTATTCCGTTCCGCGGGAGTTGGATCGAGTTTACCACAGATATCAACAACGCGGTGTTTGTCTACATCGATCGCCGCAAGAAATTCCCGGTTACCACGTTCATGCGTGCTATCGGGTTTGGATCTGACGATCTGATTCTTGATCAGTTCGGTTTCTGCGAAGATGTTCCAATGAGCCGAAAGAATATCGAGAGTTACTTCGGTCGTCACATTCCCATCGACATCGTTGATGAGGAATCGGAAGAGCTTCTCGTCGAAAAGGGTGGTGAATTCGACGAAGAAGTGATGAAGAAGCTGAAGCGTTCAAAGATCCGTCGGGTTCCGTTGTTGAAAAAGATCCGCGGCAAGGACAACGAACACAGCTTTGAGATTCTACAGAACACGTTTGCGAAGGATCGCACAAGCAGCCGTGATGAGGCGCTTGAGTTCATTTATCGCGAGATGCGAAACGGCGATCCGCCGGATGTAGACACGGCGCATAAGCTTCTGCAACGCATGTTCTTTGATGACAAGCGCTACGATCTCGGCGCTGTTGGACGTTACCGGATCAACGTGAAACTCGACCTTGAGGTTGAGGATGCCGTTACTATCCTGACAGCGGACGACATAGTCGCGATCATCAAGTACGTGCTTGACCTCAAAAACAACAAACGTCAGACGGACGATATCGACCATCTCGGCAACCGTCGCGTGCGTACGGTCGGCGAACAGCTCGCCAACCAGTTCAGTGTGGCCTTCAGCCGCATGGCGCGTACGATCAAGGAGCGGATGAATGTCCGCGATACCGAGAAGCTGCAGCCTCAGGATCTGGTTAATGTGCGTACGGTCTCGAGTGTGGTAAACACATTCTTTGGGACCAATCAGCTCAGCCAGTTCATGGATCAAGTCAATCCGTTGACTGAATTGACACATAAGCGTCGTTTGTCGGCGTTGGGTCCGGGTGGTTTGACACGTGAACGTGCGGGCTTTGAGGTTCGCGACGTTCACTACACGCACTATGGCCGCCTGTGTCCAATTGAGACGCCGGAAGGTCCGAACATTGGTCTTATATCCTCACTTACGACATACGCTCGTTTCAATGAACTCGGGTTCGTAGAGACGCCGTATCGCGTTGTGCGGAACGGTAAAGTGACGAAGCAGATTCGTTACTTGTCAGCAGACGATGAAGACAAGTTCGTTATCGCTCAGGCGAACGCGCCATTGCTAACTGATGGCAAGTTCAAGAACGATCGCGTCAAGTGCCGTTATCGTGCTGACTATCCGGTGATGGAGCCGGGTAAAATTGATTTCATGGATGTTGCGCCGACGCAGATGGTATCGTTGGCAGCGGCGTTGATTCCGTTCCTCGAGCACGACGATGCGAACCGCGCGTTGATGGGCTCAAACATGCAGCGTCAAGCGGTACCGCTACTGGTACCGGAAGCGCCGTTTGTTGGTACGGGTATGGAACCACGGGCAGCACGTGATTCACGAGCGATCATTGCGGTTGAAGAAGACGGCGACATCATTTACGTCGACGCCGAAAAAATCGTGATGAAGGCTCGTCGTAAGGGTGTATCGAAAGATCGCCAGACGGCTTTACCGCCGATGTATCGCACATACAAGATGCGCAAGTTTGAACGGTCGAATCAGGATACTTGTGTCAACCAGCGTCCTCTTGTGGAGAAGGGTCAATTTGTTCGCGCAGGCCGACCATTAGCGGATGGTCCGTCCACAGAACGTGGTGATCTTGCCCTTGGTCGCAACGTACTCGTTGCATTCATGCCGTGGCACGGTTTCAATTTTGAAGACGCGATCATCATTTCTGAGCGAATCGTGCGAGAAGATGTTTTCACATCAATCCGTATCGAAGAGCTCGAGCTGCAGGTTCGCGAGACCAAGCGTGGTAAGGAAGAATTGACGCGTGAGATCCCGAACGTTTCTGAGGAAGCGACGAAGGATCTTGATGAGAACGGCATCATCCGTACAGGCGCACTGGTTAAGCCGAACGATATCCTTGTCGGTAAGGTTACACCTAAGGGTGAGACTGACCTGACGCCGGAAGACAAGCTGCTCAAGGCTATCTTCGGCGACAAGGCTGGCGATGTGAAGGACGCATCCTTGAAAGCACATCCGGGTATGTATGGCATCGTGATTGATACGAAGCTGTTCAGCCGGAAGATCAAGGATACGGAAACTCGTCGTCGCGACAAGGAACGCGTTGCCCTCATCGAAGAGAAGATGGAGCAGGAAGTCCGCAACTTGAAGCGTGACGCTCTGACCAATCTCGACGGTTTGTTAACTGGTCGTACTTCGAAGGGTGTTGTCAATTCTCTGACTGGCGAAGAAGTTGTCGAAGCCGGTTTGGTCTTCACGAACGAATTCATTGAGGCGCTGGACATCGACCTGGTCATGGAAGATGTTGAGTGGACCGATGATGATGAGACCAACTTGCTTGCCAACTATGCCTTGCAGGAATACCGCGAAGCTGTTGACCGTGTTCAGACGAAGGCGCGCAATGACATCCACAAGGTACAGGTGGGTGATGAGCTTCCGTCCGGCATTCTCCAGCTCGCCAAGGTGTATATCGCCCAGCGTCGCAAGCTGAGCGTTGGTGATAAGATGGCGGGTCGTCACGGCAACAAGGGTGTTGTCGGGAAGATCGTGCCGCTTGAAGATATGCCGTTCCTGTCGGACGGTACTCCGGTGGACATCATTCTGAATCCGCTGGGTGTGCCGAGCCGTATGAACATCGGTCAGATCTTCGAAACGGTGCTCGGCTGGGCTGGCAAGAAGCTCGGCAAGCACTATGCGACGTGGGTGTTCGACGGCGCGAAGATGGACGATGTGGTCAAAGAGGTAAAGGAAGCGGGTCTTCCGGATAATGGTCAGGTACAGTTGTTCGATGGCCGTACCGGTGATCCATTCCATCAGAAGACGACAGTTGGCTACATCTACATGCTCAAGTTGTCGCACCTGGTTGATGACAAGATTCATGCGCGCAGCATTGGTCCTTACAGCTTGATCACGCAGCAACCGTTGGGTGGTAAGGCTCAGTTTGGTGGCCAGCGCTTTGGTGAAATGGAAGTATGGGCGCTTGAAGCTTATGGCGCCAGCTTCCTGTTGCAAGAAATGCTTACGGTGAAGTCGGACGACGTTTCTGGACGTGCGCGGACATATGAAGCGATCGTCAAGGGCGAAAACCTGCCGCCTCCGGGTGTGCCGGAATCGTTCAACGTCCTCATCAACGAGCTCAAGGGTTTGGCGCTGGACGTCAAGCTCGATTAGGGGAACGTTTGAAGCATCAAATGTCTTACGACGGAGCGTAAATCCGTGGTAAGAATGCAAATACGTTCCTGTGTGTATCCTCCCCTTATCGCTTGGAGGCAAAGGTGTTGAATCCTGGACGTTCGATGGGTCATCAGCAAGACAATAAACCCATCAACAACATCACGATAAACGTTGCCAGTCCCGAAATGATCCTCGCCAACAGTTATGGTGAGGTGACAAAGCCGGAAACGATCAACTATCGCTCATACAAGCCTGAGAACGAGGGCTTGTTCAGCGAGAAGATTTTCGGGCCGACAAAGGACTGGGAGTGCCATTGCGGCAAGTATCGCGGTATCCGTTACAAGGGTATCATTTGCGATCGTTGCGGCGTGGAAGTTACTCGCAAGGACGTGCGCCGTAAGCGCATGGGCCACATAAAGCTGGCCGTGCCGGTAGTCCACATCTGGTTCTTCAAGTCATTGCCGTCCAAGATCGGTTATTTGCTTGGGATGACGGTTCGTGAGCTCGAACGCCTGATCTATTACGAAAATTACATCGTAATTCAGCCGGGCAACTCCGAGACAGAAGAACGTCAGCTGGTTACTGAGGCCGAATACCTCGAGTTGATGACTGAGTTCGGTGCGAGCAACGCTCAGTTGCCGATTGACAGCCCGGAACGCTTCATCGCGAAGACGGGTGGCGATGCTGTCCGTGACCTGTTGCGCAAGCTGGATGTTGAAGAGGAAGCGAAGTATCTGCGCGTCAAGGTACGGGATGAAACCAGCCAGCAGCGTAAGCAGGACGCGATTAAGCGTTTGCGCGTTGTTGAGGCGATTCGTGAGCAGGGTGGTGTAGACTCGATCCGTCCGGAATGGATGGTGTTGAGCGTAGTTCCGGTGATTCCGCCGGATCTGCGCCCGCTCGTTCCGTTGGAAGGTGGACGTTTCGCAACCAGCGACCTGAACGATCTGTATCGCCGCGTGATCATCCGTAATAATCGTCTGAAACGCCTGATCGAGATTCGCGCTCCGGAAGTCATTCTGCGTAACGAAAAACGCATGCTTCAGGAAGCGGTTGACTCTTTGTATGACAATGGACGTAAGAGCGTTGCGGTACGAAGCGATGGCAACCGCGCGCTGAAGTCATTGTCAGATAACCTTAAAGGCAAGCAGGGGCGTTTCCGTCAAAACCTGCTCGGTAAGCGTGTTGATTATTCCGGTCGTAGTGTGATTGTTGTCGGTCCGGAACTCAAGATGCACGAGTGCGGTTTGCCAAAGGAAATGGCAATTGAGCTGTTCAAGCCGTTCGTAATCCGCAAGTTGATTGAGCAGGAGAAGGCGAAGACTGTCAAGTCGGCCAAGCGTATGGTCGAACGTCGCGACGAAGTAGTCTGGGGCATTCTCGAGCGGATCATCGGTAACCATCCAGTGCTGCTTAACCGCGCACCAACGCTTCACCGTCTTGGCATCCAGGCTTTCCAGCCGCAGTTGATTGAGGGTAAGGCGATTCGTCTGCACCCGTTGGCGTGTACAGCATTTAACGCCGACTTCGACGGTGACCAGATGGCGGTTCACGTCCCACTCAGCTTCGAAGCCCAACTCGAAGCGAAGCTTTTGATGATGGCGAACCAGAACATTCTCCATCCGGCGAGTGGTCGTCCAATTACAGTGCCGAGCCAGGACATGGTTCTCGGTTGCTACTATATGACCAAGATAAAACCGGGCGATCTCGGTGAAGGAACATTCTTCGGCAGCCTGGATGAAGTTGTTGTGGCTTATAACCACGGCAAGGTTGGCCTGCACGCAAAGATTCAGGCGCGTCACAAGACACGTTTCGTCACTACGACGCCGGGCCGTGTACTGTTTAACCAGATTCTGCCGGAAGATTTACGTAAGAAGGGTGTGTTCTTCAACGAGTTGTTGACGAAGAAGCGTATCCAGCAGATCATTTCTGAATGCCACCGGGAAGTTGGAAATGCGGAAACCGCAAATTTCCTCGACCAGATGAAGGCACTTGGATTCGGATTTTCAACTCAGGGTGGTCTATCCGCAGGTCTTGCGGATGTTCACATCCCGGCTGAAAAGGCTGAAATCATAGCAACATCTCAAGCTGAGGTTGATGAGATCCAGTCGCAGTACAATGACGGTATCATCACCGACGGTGAGCGTTACAACAAGATCATCGACATCTGGACACATACTTCCAGCGAGGTCGCGGAATTGATGTTCCGTGACATGAAGAATGACCGGAACGGTTTCAATCCGATTTACATGATGGCTGATTCTGGAGCGCGTGGTTCCAAGGACCAGATTCGTCAGCTCGCGGGTATGCGTGGTCTGATGGCGAAGCCGCAGAAAACGATGACCGGCGGTAAGGGCGAGATCATTGAATCGCCGATTACTGCGAACTTTAAGGAAGGTCTGTCCGTACTCGAATACTTCATTTCGACTCACGGTGCTCGTAAAGGTCTGGCTGATACCGCACTCAAGACTGCGGACGCTGGATACCTGACCCGCCGCCTTGTTGATGTCGCGCAAGACGTGATCATCAACCATCCGGATTGCGGAACGTTGCGAGGCGTAACTGTCGAAGCCCAGAAAGAGGGTGAAGAGGTTACGGAGCAGCTTGCGGAGCGTATCCTTGGTAGAGTGCTGGCAGATGATGTCTCCCACCCTGTGACAGGTGAGTTGGTTCTTCCGCGTGATACGTTAGTTGGGGAAGAAGAAGCGCGCAATATATCTGAGACGGGTATCGACAAGGTCAAGGTGCGAAGCGCGCTGACCTGTGAAACAGAACAGGGAATTTGTGCCAAGTGCTACGGTATCAACCTGACGAATGGCATGCCGATCAACAAGGGTGAAGCTGTCGGAATTATCGCGGCTCAATCGATTGGTGAACCGGGTACACAGCTTACTCTGCGTACGTTCCATATCGGTGGTACAGCTTCGCTAATCGCCTCAGAATCACAGGTGAAGGCGAAGTCGGAAGGTATGGTTGCTTTTGACAACATCCACACAATTGCACGTGATGTAGCTGCTAAATCAAAGAAGAAGAAGAAAAAGGTTGTAACGATTCGCCGTAATGGTATTGTCAAGCTGATTGACGATAACAACCGAATCGTTTCCAAATACTCAGTGCCTTACGGTTCGACGTTGACCGTTAAGGACGAACAACAGGTCAAAGAGGGTCAGGTGCTGTTCGAGTGGGATGCGCACATGACCTCGATTCTCGCAACCGAATCAGGTATCGCCAAGTTCACTGATATCAAGGCCGACTTGACGATGCGTGAGCAGGTGGACGAGATCACGGGTATGAAGCAGCGCATGATCATCGAAGTCCCCGGCCAGCGCAAGTTGAATCCGAGTGTCAGCATTCATGACGAAGAGGGCAAGAAAGTCGGGAACTACATTCTCCCGACTGGTTGTACCCTCGTCGCCGAAGAAGGCGAGCTGGTGAAGGCCGGCGATGCGATCGCAAAAATTCCGCGTGAAGCATTGAAGACGAAGGATATTACGGGTGGTTTGCCACGAGTGGCTGAGTTGTTCGAAGCTCGCAAGCCGAAAGATCCGGCAGTCGTATCCGAAGTCGATGGCAACGTAAAGCTTGGGAAGCTCAAGCGCGGTTATCGTGAGATTAAGATCACGACCCCGGACAACGCTGAGTTCCTCTACCAGATTCCTTACGGTAAACACATTCTCGTGCATGATGGTGAATTTGTCAAGGCTGGTGAACCATTGTGCGAAGGTGCCGTTTCGCCGCAGGATATCCTTGCGGTTCTCGGTGCTGGTCAGGTACAGGAATACCTGGTAAACGAGATTCAGAAGGTCTACCGTCTGCAGGGTGTTAAGATTAATGACAAGCACATTGAAGTAATCGTGCGTCAGATGATGCAGCGTGTGCGTGTCGAAGATCCGGGTGATACCCGCCTGCTCGAAGGTGATCAGGTTTCGATCCACAGGATCAACCGTGTTAATCGTGAATTGAAGTCGAAGGTCGTTGTTGAAAGCGCGGGCGACGGTCGATTCGATGAAGGTGAAATCGTTGATCGAGTGGAAGTCAACCGTGAGCTGCGCCGTCTGAAGAAGCTCGACATGCAACCTCCGACGGTTCGAATCGCTGAAGCTGCACGTTACAATCCGCTGTTGCTTGGTATCACTCAGGCGAGTTTGTCGACTGAGTCCTGGATTTCGGCTGCATCCTTCCAGGAAACGACCCGCGTTCTGCCGGAAGCTGCGATCGAACGTAAGACGGACGATCTTATTGGCCTGAAGGAAAATATGATCATGGGTCATCGAATCCCCGCCGGTACTGGCATCAAGGATTACGAAGACTTAAGTGTGGTCAACCTTGAGGAAGAAGAACGTAAGCGTCTCGAACGTGAAGAAGCGGCCTGGTTGGCGGAAGAAGCTGCCAAGGCTCGCGCTGAGGCGGAAGAGTTTGAGTTTGGCAGTGTTGAGTACCTGGATGAACCATTGTCAGCCCCGGTGAGTGGCGTGGTTGAAGATGAAGTAGAATCCGGGTCAGATACCGCAGGAGAAGAGGAGTCTGAAGCCTCGTAGTCGCTTGACTCAAGGGCTTGAGACCTCTATACTCAGCGGACGTTTTCGAAGTCCTTGCCAGCCTTTGTCCGGCGTGCAGGAGCACTGGGTCGATCCCCGACCTGCTGCTTTGTTAACAACGCGAAGTCGGATCGGGCGACAGTATGGATATAGGGGAACCGTAGCGGGCGACGCTGTGGTGCGTCGCTTGCCTCTTTTTGCTTTAGGGTCGAACCGCTGAAAAGCTGGTCGGCTAAGGCATGAAGGGGATTGAGCACGTATCGCGCTACGTCCGTTAGTTTTGTCTTTGGGATTCATGTTTGCGGGAATTAGCCCGCGAGGTAGAGAAGCAACCGGAGTTGCGATGCCCACGGTAAATCAGTTGGTCCGTAAGGGTCGTAAGCGGATCGTGAAAAAGGGAACGGCGCCCGCGTTAGACAATTGCCCGCAACGTCGCGGGGTCTGCACGCGCGTGTACACTACTACCCCGAAGAAGCCGAACTCGGCTCTTCGTAAGGTGGCTCGTGTTCGTTTAACGAACCAGATCGAAGTCACGGCGTATGTCCCGGGCGAAGGTCACAATCTTCAGGAACACTCGATTGTATTGGTTCGCGGTGGTCGTGTGAAGGACTTGCCGGGTGTTCGTTACCACATCATCCGTGGTACCCTTGATACGTCAGGTGTTGACGATCGTAATCAGGGTCGAAGCAAGTACGGTACAAAGAAGAAGAAGTAAGTCGACTTGTTGCCCTGTAATCAGGGGCGAGCGGCATCACCAGGGAATGGCGTATGGCCAGGCGTAGACGCGCAGAAAAACGTGAAATTCTTCCGGATCCGAAGTTCCAATCGGTCAAGGTGGCGAAATTCATCAATAACCTGATGGAGCGCGGGAAGAAGTCCACGGCAGAAGGCATTTTCTACGACGCGATTGACATCATTGATCAGCGCACGAAGGGACGTGGGCTGGAAATCTTCGACAAGGCGTTACGCAATGTACAGCCAATGCTCGAAGTGAAGAGTCGTCGTGTTGGTGGTAGTACATATCAGGTGCCGGTCGAAGTTCGTCAAGACCGCGGTCAGGCACTTGCAACGCGTTGGATTCTTCAGTATTCCAAGGCACGCAGCGGAAAGAACATGGCCGATAAGTTGGCTGGTGAATTCATGGCTGCCGCGAATGGAGAAGGCGCGTCAATCAAGAAGCGTGAAGACACGCACAAGATGGCGGAAGCGAACAAGGCGTTTGCGCATTTCCGCTGGTAGTTAAGAGTTTACTGATTCATGCCGGTCCAGCTTATGCTGCACTGGTGTGTTTTCATATGATTTGGATCGGATGAGTTGGCGGGAAGCCGACTCCGATAGAGACAGGGCATGGCGAACCAAAAGAAAAAAGGAACAGGCGAAACCCGTCGCTGGCCGCTCGACAAGGTGCGCAACTTTGGTATCATGGCGCACATTGACGCGGGCAAGACAACCACGACGGAACGCGTCCTCTACTACACCGGTCGCATTCATCGAATGGGCGAGGTGCATGAGGGTGCTGCGGCAACCGACTGGATGGAACAGGAACGGGAGCGCGGCATCACCATCACATCGGCTTCGATTACGACCGAGTGGAAGGGGCATCGTCTGAGCCTCATCGACACACCGGGGCATGTTGACTTCACGGCTGAAGTCGAACGTGCGCTTCGTGTGCTTGATGGTGCGGTTGCTTTGTTCTGTGCAGTTGGTGGTGTTGAGCCGCAATCGGAAACAGTCTGGCGCCAGGCGGATAAGTACCGGGTTCCACGTTTGTGCTACATCAATAAGATGGACCGCACGGGCGCGGATTTCTTCCGTACTTACGAGAAGATCAAGGATCGTTTCGGTCATCATCCGATTCCGGTTCAGATTCCGATGGGTGCTGGCGAGATGTTTAACGGCCTAATTGACCTGATCAAGATGAAGGCTGTGTGGTACCATGAAGCGTCGCAGGGTCTGGAGTTTGAAGAGGGTGATATTCCTGCGGACCTCATGGAAGAAGCCAAGGGCTGGCGCGAGAAGATGCTTGAATCCATCAGCGATTATGATGATGAGTTGATGGAGATGTTCCTTGAGGATCAGGAGATTCCTGAGATCCGTATCAAGGCTGCGCTGCGTAAGGCGACTTGCGATCTGAGTGTTACCCCGGTTCTCTGTGGTTCCAGTTACAAGAACAAGGGCGTTCAGCGTCTGCTGGATTCCATCGTCGATTACCTGCCCAGCCCGAAGGATCGTCGTGAGATTGCGGGTATCAATCCACACAACGATAAGCCGGAAGCGCGGTTGCAGGAAGATGACCAGCCGTTTTCCGGTCTTGCATTCAAAATTATGACCGATCCGTTTGTCGGACGGTTGACTTATGTTCGTGTGTATTCGGGCACGATGAATTCCGGGCAGTCTGTGTTCAATCCGCGCACAGGCAAGAAAGAACGAATTGGTCGTGTGCTGGAGATGTTTGCGAACAAACGCGAAGATCGAAAGTCTGTATTCGCTGGTGGTATCGTTGCGTTGGTTGGTATGAAAGACGTGCGAACCGGCGATACACTTTGCGATCCGAGCCACCCGATTTTGCTAGAATCCCTTTCTTTCCCGACCCCGGTAATCACCCGGGCGATTGAACCCAGAACAAAGGCTGACCAGGACCATCTACTTGACAGTTTACTGAAACTGGCGGAAGAGGATCCGACCTTCATCGTCAAGTACGACGAAGATTCAGGTCAGACGCATATCAGCGGTATGGGTGAGCTTCACCTTGATATCCTGATCGACCGTTTGCTGCGTGAGTTTGAGGTTCAGGCGAATGTGGGCAACCCGCAGGTAGCCTATAAGGAAGGGGTTGGCGAGGCCTCGCAGGCCGAAGGTCGTTTTGTCAAGCAGTCTGGCGGTAGAGGTCAATATGGCCATGCTGTCATCGAGCTCGAACCGCTTGCGGCTGGTGAACAGACTGATAACGGCTTGGTGTTTGAGGATAAGATTGTCGGCGGTGCGATTCCGCGTGAGTACATATCGGCAGTCAGGAAGGGTATAGAGCAGGCGATGGGCAATGGTGTTCTCGCTGGGTATCCGCTTGAGAACATTCGCGTTCGCCTGGTTGATGGTTCATTCCACGCGGTTGATTCCAGTGAAATGGCATTCCAGATCGCTGGCTCAATGGCGTTGAAGGCTGCGGTTGAGAAGGCGAGTCCTTTTCTTGCTGAGCCGATCATGGCGTTAGAAGTGGTCACTCCTGAAGAATACGTCGGTGATGTAATGGGCGATCTTAACGGTCGTCGTGCCAAGGTAACTGGGATTGATCCGCGCCAGGATGCACAGGTTGTGAAGGCGGAAGCGCCGTTATCCAATATGTTTGGGTACGCTACAGGTCTGCGTTCAATGACGCAGGGTCGCGCGATTTTCTCGATGGAATTCCATCAGTATGTGCGTGCACCGAAGGACGTGGAAGAGGAAGTGATTAAAAAGGTTCGTGGTTACTGATCCACTACCGCAACATCTGGAGACAGATCGATGGCTAAGGAAGTATTTGAGCGGAGTAAGCCCCACGTTAATGTGGGCACGATTGGTCACGTGGACCATGGTAAGACAACGTTGACGGCAGCGATGACTTTGGTATTATCGAAGAAGGGCGGTGCAGAGTTCCGTTCTTTCGATTCGATTGACAACGCTCCTGAAGAGCGTGAGCGTGGGATTACGATCGCGACGGCTCATGTTGAGTATGAGTCAGACAATCGTCACTACGCGCATGTTGACTGTCCTGGTCACGCTGACTATGTGAAGAACATGATCACAGGTGCCGCTCAGATGGACGGTGCGATTGTGGTTGTTTCGGCGGCCGATGGTCCGATGCCTCAGACACGTGAGCACATTCTTCTTGCTCGTCAGGTAAACGTTCCGGCTTTGGTCGTTTACATGAACAAGGTCGACTTGGTCGATGACGAAGAGCTTCTCGATCTGGTAGAGCTTGAGATGCGTGAGCTTCTGAGCGAGTATGATTTCCCGGGTGATGACATTCCGATCATTCGTGGTTCAGCATTGGACGCTTTGAACAGTCCTGACGATGAGGCTCAGACAACTTCGATCTTTGAGTTGATCAACGCAGTTGACGAGTACATCCCTGAACCAGAGCGTGCGACAGATCAGCCATTCCTGATGCCGGTCGAGGACGTTTTCTCGATCACGGGTCGTGGAACCGTGGCAACCGGTCGTATTGAGCGTGGCATTGTTAAGACTGGTGAAGAAGTATCGTTGATCGGTCTTAATGCAGATAAGAAGACAGTAGTGACTGGTGTTGAGATGTTCCGCAAGATCCTGAACGAGGGTCGTGCTGGTGACAACGCTGGTTTGTTGCTTCGTGGCGTTGATAAGGAAGCGATCGAGCGTGGTATGGTTTTGGCGAAGCCTGGTTCGATTACTCCTCACACGAAGTTTGAGGCCGAAGTTTACATCCTTAGCAAGAACGAGGGTGGTCGTCACACTCCATTCTTTGATGGATATCGTCCACAGTTTTATTTCCGTACTACGGACGTGACAGGTGCTATCAAGTTGCCTGATGGTGTCGAGATGGTGATGCCTGGTGACAACATCAAGATGGTGGTAGAGCTTATCGCTCCGATCGCGATGGAAGAGACCCTTCGTTTCGCGATCCGTGAGGGCGGTCGTACCGTCGGCGCCGGTGTCGTTGCTACGGTCATTGAGTAGTCAGAATAATGGGAACGCAGTAAATCCCATGTGAGTGGAGGCCAGCGTGGCCGGACAGAACATTCGGATTCGTCTGAAGGCGTACGATCATATCCTTCTGGACAAATCCGCACAAAAGATCATCCAGACAGTGCGTTCTACGGGAGCGGCGATTTCCGGTCCGATTCCTCTGCCGACGAAGCGTTCGTTGTACACGGTTCTTCGTGGGCCGCACGTGGACAAGAAGTCGCGTGAACAGTTTGAGACGCGTGTTCACAAGCGGTTGATCGACATTCTCAATTCGACGTCCAAGACGATTGACGCTTTGATGAAGCTTGAGCTTCCGGCGGGTGTCGACATTGAGATCAAGACCTGAGGAGGGCGGGGCAATGCCAGTAGGATTGCTGGGCCGCAAAGTCGGCATGACCAGCGTATACCGTGAAGGTATCCAGATTCCCGTCACCGCCATCGAAGTGCAGCCTAACCCGGTTGTGCAGGTGAAGACAACTGATGGTCAGGATGGGTACGACGCTTTGCAGCTTGGTTACGGGAAGAAGAGCCCGCGCCGGGTGAATCAGCCGATCCAGGGTCATTACAAGCGTGCGGGCGTTGAGCCGAAGCGCGTATTGCGTGAGTTTCGCGGCATGACCGGATTTGATGTCGGTCAGGAAGTGAAGATGGAAGATGTGTTCGCGCAAGGTGACTTTGTGATGGTTCGTGGCAAGAGTCGTGGCCGCGGTTTCGCGGGTGTGATGAAGCGTCACGGATTTGGTGGACACAAGGCGACTCACGGTACGCATGAGAGTTTCCGTGGCGGTGGTTCGATTGGTTCCTCCGCAACACCAGCCCGTGTGCACAAAGGCATGAAGATGCCTGGTCAGATGGGCAACAAGACCGTGGCCGTGAAGAATCTTGAAGTGATCGAGCTGATCGGCGAAAAGAATCTGTTGCTGGTGTCGGGAGCAGTTCCGGGCAGCGCCAACAGCATCGTCGAAATCCTCAAAGCCGAGTGAAGCTATGAAGTTGCCAGTATACAAACGTGACGGACAGCTGACGGGTACCGAGCTTGAGCTCGATCCGATGGTGTTCGACATCGAACCGAACGAACATGCGATGTACCTGGCGGTAAAGGTGCAGCGCGCCCGGATGCGTCAGGGTACTCACAGCGCGAAGAACCGTGCAGCTGTTAGCGGCGGTGGTCGCAAGCCGTGGCGTCAGAAGGGCCGTGGCGCTGCACGTGCGGGTACAATACGTAGTCCGTTGTGGCGTCATGGTGGTGCCATCTTTGGGCCGACTCCCCATCCGTACCGGATGGATATCCCGAAGAAGGTGAACCGTCTTGCCCGTCGCAGCGTGTTTGCTGATCGGGCTCAGAATGAAGCGGTTCGATTGATAGAAGATTTCAGCTTTGATGCCCCGAGCACCAAGGAAATTATCAGCATCCTCAACGCGCTGGACCTGAAGAACGAGAAGGTTCTGCTGTTGACGAAAGAGTACGATGCTGTTTTGGTGAAGAGCATTCGCAACTTGCCGAATGTTATTGTTCGCGTGGCGATTGAAGCTTCGACTTACGACCTGTTAAACAACCGGATGCTCTTGGTACAAGCGGGAGCACTGGATTCCATCTCTGAGGTGTTGGGTGGACGAGAGCGCACGACTGAGAAAGCTGCTTAAGCGGCCACTGCAGACAGAGAAGGCGGTGTTGATGACGGAAGTCGCCAATACCTATGTCTTCGAAGTCCCGCGGGAAGCGAACAAGATTGAGATTCGCCGTGCTGTCGAACATTTGTTCGAAGTAAAGGTGAAGGATGTTCGTACCGTAAAACTCCCCGGCAAGAAGAAACGCATGGGGCGTTATGAGGGCTATAGCCCCGGTCTGAAAAAGGCGTATGTGACCCTTGAAGAGGGTCAGAGCCTGGAACTGTTTGAGAACGTGTAACCGCCATAGCGGTCGTCTTCCAAGGATAGACGGTTGGCGATGTAGCCTTTGAGCACCGCCGTGAGGGAACAATGCTAAAGAAGTACAACCCGACAACACCCGGCACGCGCTTTCGCGTGAATCTTGATTATCAAGAACTCAGCAAAGTCGAACCGGAGAAGAGCCTGCTTGAGCCGCTACCGAAGAAGGGTGGCAGGAACAACAATGGGCGGATCACCTCCAGGCATCTCGGTGGGGGTCACAAACGCAAGTATCGTCGTATTGACTTTCGACGGGACAAGTTTGGTATCCCGGGCAAGGTTGCGACACTTGAGTACGACCCGAACCGTAATGCGTTCATCGCACTCATCGTCTACGCAGACGGTGAAAAGCGCTACATCCTTGCGCCGAAGGGTTTGAACATCGGCGACATGGTGAAGTCTGGCCGTGAGGATGTGGAGATTCGCACTGGCAATTCAATGCCATTGTTGATGATCCCGATGGGCACGGAAGTTCACAACGTCGAGATGTCGCCTGGTCGTGGTGGCCAGATGGCACGTTCGGCTGGAACGAGTGTTCGTCTGATGGCGCGCGACCAGGGCATGGCTGCTTTGCGTCTGCCTTCCGGTGAAATGCGCCAGGTTCAAGAAACTTGCTTCGCCACGATTGGCGTGGTTGGTAACGAGCAGCACGAAAATCAAGTGTACGGCAAGGCTGGCAAGAATCGTTGGCTGGGTCGCCGTCCGCATGTTCGTGGTGTGGTGATGAACCCGGTCGATCACCCGATGGGTGGTGGTGAAGGCCGTAGTTCCGGTGGTCGTCACCCGTGTACTCCGTGGGGCAAGCCGACCAAGGGCTACAAGACTCGTAAGAAACGTAAGCTGTCTGACAAGTACATCATCAAATCGCGTAAGAAGAAGTAGCGATTCAGAGTGGAGAAGTAGATGGCCCGCTCGATTAAAAAAGGTCCGTTCATTGACGACCACCTGTTGAAGAAGGTGGACGGTGCGCGCGGATCCGGAAGCAAGAAGGTGATCAAGACCTGGTCACGGCGTAGCACGATCAGCCCGGATTTCGTTGGGTTGACGATCGCGGTGCACAATGGTAAGAAGCATATTCCCGTGTTTGTCACGGAAAATATGGTTGGTCACAAGTTGGGTGAATTTGCGCCGACGCGAACGTATCGCGGTCACATTCGGGGCAAGTCTGAAAAGGCGGGCAAGGTCAAGTAAGCTTGATCTTACCCTGCACGATAAGGTGGACGAATGAAGGCAACGGCAACGTCGCGGTTTGTTCGACTGGCACCCCGCAAAGCGCGTTTGGTCGCGGATATGATTCGCGGTCGCAAGGCGGGTGAAGCCCAGGGCATGCTGACACTGAGTCCGCGGAAAGCCGCGCACGATGTGGAAAAGCTGATGCGCTCGGCGCTTGCGAACCTGATGAACAAGGATGAGTCAGGCTCGGTGGATATCAACGAAGCGAGAGTCGTTGAAATCCGTGTAGATGAAGGTCCGACACTCAAGCGTTGGCGTCCCCGTGCCCAGGGCCGGGCGACGCGTATCAACAAGCGCACCAGTCACATGACGATTACGGTGGAAGCGGCCGATTAAGGCCCCCATCGCAGGAAGAGGCTAGGATGGGTCAGAAGGTACATCCGATCGGGTTTCGCCTGAAGATTAACAAGGGCTGGAGCTCGAACTGGTTCGATGAAAAGAACTTCGCCAACACGCTGAAGCAGGATCTTGATCTGCGCGCTTATCTGGACAAGCGATTGCAGAATGCGGGTGTCACCCGTGTCGAGATCGAGCGTACGCCGAAGCTGATTACCATTTCCATTCACACTGCGCGTCCGGGCATTGTCATCGGCCGCAAGGGTTCGGAAGTGGACAAGCTGAAGGCAGAGCTGGCGCTGTACACGGGTAAGGATGTTCAGCTCAACATCTTTGAGGTGAAGCGTCCGGAAACCGAAGCGGCGTTGGTGGCGGAATCGATTGCTCATCAGTTGCGCGGACGTGTGAGCTTCCGTCGTGCGATGAAGAAGTCGATTCAGTCGGCGATGCGCATGGGTGCTGAAGGCATCAAGGTGCAATGTTCCGGTCGCCTCGGTGGTGCGGAAATGAGCCGTACCGAGATGTATAAGGATGGCCGAATTCCATTGCATACACTTCGTGCGGACATCGATTATTCGCAGCAAACAGCGTTCACGACTTATGGCGCGATTGGCGTCAAAGTCTGGATCTGTAAGGGCGAGGTGTTCGGTCGTGGTGGTCAGCAGCAACACCAGAAGGCCGGTAAGTAAGAGTAGTTAGGGGTCGCACGTTCGATCCATTTGGATAGACGTAAGAACTTTTCAGGCATTAGCCTGATGAGCGAGGAATGCAGTCATGCTTGCTCCGAAACGAGTAAAACACCGTAAGATGCACCGCGGACGGATGCGTGGCTTGGCCCAGCGGGGCAACAAGGTCAGCTTCGGTCAGTTTGGCATCATGGCGTTGGATCCGGGTTGGATCAATTCCCGGCAGATTGAAGCTGCTCGTGTCGCGATGACGCGTCACGTGAAGCGTGGTGGTAAGGTTTGGATTCGCATCTTCCCGGACAAGCCGGTAACGAAGAAGCCGGCCGAAGTCCGCATGGGTAAGGGTAAGGGTTCCCCGGAGTTTTGGGTGGCTGTGGTTCGTCCAGGCCGTGTGATGTTTGAGCTTGGTGGTGTGGATGAGGGTCTGGCGAAAGAGGCGTTGACTCGTGCCATGCATAAGCTGCCTATCCGAACGAAGATTGTAACGCGGTTGGAGGTCTGAGGCATGCCTAGTCGAAGAATCGAAGATCTGCACGCGATGGATGCTGCAGAGCTGAAGGCGCGTTTAGCTGATGCCGAGGAAGAGTTGGCGAACATGAATTTCCAGCTCGGTTCAGGTCAGCTTGAGAATACGGCTTCTGTTAAGGAACGCCGGAGGAATGTTGCACGGATCAAAACTTTGATCCGTCAGAGAGAACTTGAAGCCGAAGTTGCTGATGGCGGCGCGGCGTAAGTAAAGGCGACCGTCGCGCAAATGTGGATAGTGCACGGCGGATACCCGGGAGCAGGCTGTGGCAGACGAGAAAACCCAGGCAGTGGATGTGCAGGGCGCAAGTGAGACGGGCGAAGGAAATCGTCGCTCCTTGACCGGGACCGTGGTTTCGGACAAGAACGACAAGACCGTGACCATTGAGGTCATCCGTCAGGTGCAGCATCCGCGCTACAAGAAGTACATCAAAAAGTCGAAGAAGTATCACGCGCATGATGAGCAGAATGATGCGCATGAGGGTGATGTTGTCCGGATTGTCGAATCCCGGCCGATTTCACGTCTCAAGCGTTGGCGTGTGGTTGAAGTGTTGAAGCGGGCTGTGTAAGCAACCCGTGAGTCGGGTTTCACTCGCCTCATAATGGGGCAAGAGGACTGAGAAATGATTCAGGAAGAAACAGTACTCAGCGTCGCGGATAACACAGGGGCCCGAAAGGTCAAGTGTTTCCGTGTTCTCGGCGGCACCAAGCGTCGTTACGCATCTATCGGCGATATCGTAGTTGTTTCGGTACGTCAGGCGATTCCGAATTCACCGATCAAGAAGGGTTCGGTGCAGAAAGCGGTTATCGTGCGGACGAAGAAACCGGTACGCCGGATTGATGGAACGTACATCCGTTTTGATGATAACGCGGCAGTGATTTTGGACGAACGTTTTGAGCCCAAGGGCACTCGTATTTTCGGTCCAGTCGCTCGTGAGCTGCGTGAAGAAGGATACATGAAGATTGTCAGCCTGGCACCGGAGGTTCTCTGATGTTTGGAAGCAGAAAGCAGACGAAGAAGGTGCGTCGGCACAATCTGAAGGTTCGCAAGGGCGATGAAGTACTGATCGCTTCCGGCAATGATCGTGGCAAGCGGGGCAAGGTGTTGAAGGTGTTCCCGGGCGAAGACCGAATCATTGTGGAAGGTGTGCGTTTTGTGAAGCGTCACAGTCGTCCGAATCCGAAGATGCCGCAGGGCGGTATCGTCGAACGCGAAGGCAAGATTCACGTTTCGAACGTGATGGTGATTGACCCGAAATCGGGCAAACCGACCCGCATTGGCCACAAGGTGGTGCAAGGGCAGGATGGGAAGACCCATCGAGTGCGTGTGGCGAAGGTCTCGGGCGAAACGATTGGCTAAGAGGTAGGTCGTGGCGAAGAAGGATAAAGGCAAAAAGGGCGACGCGGCAGCGGAACTGATTGAAGCTCCGGCTGATTATACTCCGCGAATGATGGCTCTATACAGCGAGAAAGCTGTTCCCGCGCTGAAGGAAAAGTTCGGGTTTGACAATCCGATGCGTGTTCCACGCTTGGAGAAGGTGATCATCAACGTGGGCATCGGCGATGCCAACAATGACCAGAAGCTGCTCGACAGCGTGGTTGATGAGTTGACGACCATCGCAGGTCAGAAGCCGGTTGTCACCCGTGCCCGGAAGTCGATCTCGAACTTCAAGTTGCGTGAGGGGATGCAGGTTGGTGTGCGTGTTACCCTGCGTCGCGCCCAAATGTGGGAGTTCCTGGACAAGCTGTTCAACCTCGCGATGCCGCGTGTGCGCGACTTCCGTGGATTGAATGACCGCAGCTTCGATGGTCGTGGTAATTATTCCATGGGCATCAAGGAGCAGATCGTGTTCCCGGAAATCGACTACGATAAGGTCGAAAAGATTCACGGGATGGATATTACGATCGTGACCTCAGCACCGAACGATGAAGAGGCGCGCGAGTTGTTGACGTTGCTGGGATGCCCGTTCCGCAAGCGTGGCGAGCAGCAGCAGGCAGCATAGAGATCAGGCCCGTGTTTGCTTGCAAACGCGGTTCAAATACGGCAGCATCCACAACATGAATGTTGTGGGCATGATCTAAAAGAGAGATCAACATGGCAAAGAAGTCAAAGATCGCTCACTGGAAGAAGCCGAAGAAGTTCAAGGTTCGCGAATACAACCGGTGTAATCTTACCGGTCGTGCGCGTGGCTACATGCGCAAGTTTGGTATTTCGCGCATCAAGTTCCGTGAGTTGGCGCTTGAGGGTAAGATTCCAGGCGTGACGAAGGCCAGCTGGTAGGCTGGGTCTGGACGATGAAGCAACTCGGGCTCGTTTGTTTTCAAGCAGGCGGCCTGTTACAATCAGCCCCTTTGGGGTAGAACGCTGGCGACGGCGTGGTTGCGTCCGAGAAAAGAAAGGATACGGACCGTGTCGAAAGTAACTGATCCGATTGCGGATTATCTGACGCGCATACGAAATGCGCTGCATGCGAAGCACCCGAAGGTGGACATTCCGGCCAGTGGTCTGAAGCGTGAGATCACTAAGATTTTGGTTGATGAAGGGTACATTCGCAACTATTTGAACATTGATGATGGTACGCAGGGCATCCTGCGCATCTTCCTCAAGTACGATCGTAGTGGCACGTCGGTGATTACCGGCCTGAAGCGCATCAGCAAGCCTGGTTTGCGCCAGTATGTGGGATTCCGTGAGGTTCCACGTGTGCGCAACAATCTGGGTATTGCTTTGTTGAGTACTCCGAAGGGAGTGATGACAGGTCATCGCGCCCGTCATGAGCAAGTTGGTGGCGAGCTGCTGGCGTTCGTCTGGTAAGGTTACTCCCACCATTATTGGTGGAAGATGAGGTTAGCATGTCTCGAATCGGCAAACTGCCAATACCGATCCCGGACAAGGTGCAGGTGACACTTGACGGTCAGACTGTCAATGTCAAGGGCCCATTGGGCGAGCTGCACTGTGATATCCGTGATGAGATGGAAGTTAAGATCGAAGATAACCAGGTTCTGGTTACTCCTCGTGGCGAAACGAAACTGCACCGGTCGCTTCATGGTCTTTCCCGCACCTTGATCAACAACATGATCATTGGTGTGAGCAAGGGTTATGAGAAGATTCTGGTGATTATCGGCGTAGGCTATTCTGCCGAGTTGAAGGGCTCTGGCTTGATGCTTCGTTTAGGCTATTCACATCCGATCTGGATTGGATCGCCTCCGGGAATCAAGTTCGAATTACTTCAACCCAGCCAATGGTCGGAAGCCGGTATTGAGAAGCAGGGTGAGAATCAGACGGTTGCGATCCGCGTGACGGGTATCGACAAAGCTCTGTTGGGCCAGGTGACGGCACGTGTTCGCAAGATTCGTCCGCCGGAGCCTTACAAGGGCAAGGGTATCCGGTACAACAAGGAATATGTCCGTCGTAAGGCAGGAAAGGCGGCAAAGTAAATGGCGACGAGACTCGAAAAGCGTAAGATCGCGCACCGTCGGCGCAAGATGCGTGTGCGCAAGAAGGTCAGTGGAACGACAGTACGTCCCCGTTTGGTGGTAGACCGTTCACTGCGATACATGCGTGTGTCATTGGTGGATGATGCTCGTGGGATGACGATGTTTGGCGCGAGCACCCGGAACTTGCCGGAAGCTGGTCTTGATCTACCGGAAAAGGCTGACGAATTCGCCATCGGTGACAAGAAGCTGCCTTTGGTTAACAAGGTTGCGGACGCGTACAAACTAGGCTTGTTCATCGCCCAGAAGGCGAAAGAGCAGGGGATTGAATCGGTCGTATTCGATCGGAATGGGTTCCGCTATCATGGTCGCGTTCGTGCGATCGCTGAAGGCGCACGAAAAGGGGGACTGGCACTGTGAATCGTAGAGAACGCAAACATGATCGTGGCGGCCCCGCCGATTCCGGTTTGATCGAGAAGGTTGTTCATATCAACCGTGTTTCCAAGGTTGTCAAGGGTGGTCGAAACTTCAGCTTCAATGCGATTGTAGTTGTCGGTGACGGCAACGGCAAGGTCGGGCATGGGCTCGGCAAAGCGCGTGAAGTGGCTGAAGCGATCAACAAGGGCACCGAGATTGCCAAGCGCAACATAAAAGCATATCCGATGGTGGGTAATACACTCGCGCATCCGATTATAGGCCGTTTTGGTGCGGCTCGTGTTGTATTGAGGCCAGCCAGTGCTGGTACTGGTGTTATTGCTGGTGGTCCTGTGCGTGCGGTACTCGAGTGTCTCGGTATTCGCGACATTCTGACCAAGAGCCTGGGCAGCCGTAACCCGCATAACCTGGTAAAAGCAACGGTCGCGGGTCTGGAAGAGATAGAAAGCCTTGAGCACGTCGCAGCCAAGCGTGGCAAGAGCTTCCAGGAGGTTTTCCGCTGATGGCAGCCAATCGAGTTAGAATAACCTGGACCCGTAGCGCTATCGGTAGGTCCGTCAAGCAGAAGCGGATCATTGAAGCGTTGGGTTTACACCGTCTGAACGAGACGGTTGAGCATGATGCATCTCCTACCATCATGGGCATGCTTGCTAAGGTGCCTCACCTGGTGGAAGTGAATGACGTCCAGGTGGACGCTGAAAAGGGATGATGAACTGATGAAAGACCTTAGCAATCTCTCACCTGCGAAGGGTTCGGTCCGCAAGAATAAGCGTCGCGGACGGGGCTTCGGCACCGGCAATGGTCGGACCGCAGGTCGCGGGCATAATGGTGCGCAGAGCCGAAGTGGCTATAAGCGCCGTGCCTGGTTTGAAGGTGGCCAGATGCCGATTCAGCGCCGTCTGCCGAAACGTGGATTCTTCAACCGGTTCCGTGAGGAATATCAGGAAGTTAATATCCACGATCTCGAGCGTTTGACGGGTAAGGGTGAGATCGAAGTGACGCCGGAAGTGCTTGTAGACGCTCGCCTGATCAAGTATGCTAACCGTCCGGTCAAGCTGCTGTCGATGGGTGATGTTGACCGCAAGTATGTGGTCCGTCTCTCGGCTGCGAGCAAGCCAGCGGTAGCGAAGATTGAGCAGGCTGGTGGACAGGTTCACCTGCCGTCACCAGCGCCGAAGCGTGGCAAGTACAAGAAGCGTTCGGAACGTGAAGCATAACACCCAGAGCGGGTGATTGAGGAATACGATGCTAGAGAAGATTCGCAACATCTTCAAAATTCCTGAGCTACGGAAGCGCATTCTGTTTACGCTTGGCATCTTCCTGATCTATCGCCTCGGCGGCCACATCCCGGTGCCTGGCATCGATGCTGGCGTGCTCGGCCAGTTCTTTGAAGAAAGAGCGAACACGCTCTTTGGTTTATACGACCTGTTCGCAGGCGGCAACTTTTCCCGTGCGACGATCTTCGCGCTGGGGATCATGCCGTACATTTCGGCCTCGATTATCATCCAGTTGCTCGGGTCGGTTGTTCCGGCGATCCACCGCTTGCAGCAGTCAGGTGATGAGGGCCGGAAGAAGATCACCCAGTGGACGCGTTACGGTACTGTAGGGATTTCCGCCATGCAGTCGTTGGGCGTGGCAGCGTTCTTGACCGGGATTCAGATCGGCAACCAGTCGGTGGTTCCAACTCCGGGGCTTCCGTTCTATTTCCTGACCATGATCACGCTTACGGCTGGTACCGTATTCATCATGTGGTTGGGTGAACAGATTGATGAACGCGGAATCGGTAGCGGAATCAGCCTGATCATCTTCATTGGTATCATCGACCGCTTCCCGTATGCATTCATGGACGAGTTCCAGTTGGTGCAGCAGGGTGTGCGTTCGATAATGATGGTGATGTTCCTGATTGCGATCCTGGTTTTGACGACGGCTGCAGTAGTCGCGTTGACTCAGGGCAACCGCAAGATTCCGGTGCAGTACACGAAGCGTGTTGTTGGTCGGCGCATGTATGGTGGCCAGGCGACTCACATTCCGTTGCGTGTGAATACGGCCGGCGTCATGCCAATCATTTTCGCGCAGACGATCATGTTCCTGCCGCAGACGGTTGCGACCTTCCTGCCGCAGGGAGGGATACAGGACTGGTTGAACAGCGCGTTCAGGTTTGATAGCTACATCTACATGTTCGTATACAGTTTACTGATCATCTTCTTCACATATTTCTATACGGCCATTGCGTTCAATCCAGTTGACGTGGCATCGAACTTGAAGAAGAATGGCGGGATGATTCCGGGCGTGAAGCCGGGCAAGAAGACGGCTGAGTTCCTTGACAACATTTTATCCCGGATTACGTTGCCGGGATCGGTCTTCCTGGCGTTTATCGCGATCTTCCCGACCCTGATGTCGAAATGGACTGGTGCCGGATTCAACCTTTCGCAGTTCTATGGTGGTACGGGTCTGTTGATTGTGGTTGGTGTCGCGCTCGACACCTTGCAGCAGATCGACAGCCACTTGTTGATGCGTCACTATGACGGCTTGATGAAGTCGGGCCGGATGAAGGGACGCCGTCGGATGTAAACATCCACGCATGATTATTGCGTGTGACATGATACAGACATTGTGCTGTCTCGCCGCTTCGACAGCGGCGTGAGCAAAGAGGAAACAAGCGAATGTACCTGATCCTGCTCGGACCCCCGGGGGTTGGCAAAGGCACTCAGGCCCAGTTCTTGATTGATGAACTGCATGCAGTTCAGCTTTCAACGGGTGATGTTTTACGTGCTGCGATTGCCAATGGGACTGACTTAGGTAAACAGGCAAAGAAGTTCATGGATGCCGGTGATCTTGTCCCGGATGAGTTAATTCTGGGCATGATTCACAGCAAGCTGCTTGAGTTGGAAGGCAAGGCGGTCATCTTCGATGGCTTCCCGAGAACTGAAGCCCAGGCGGCGGGATTAGATGAAGAGCTTGTGAAGTTGGGCCGGAAAGTAGACAAGGCCCTCGCATTGACAATCGATGATCAGGTCGTAGTCGACCGCTTGAGTGCACGTCGTGTGCATCCAGGCAGTGGTCGTGTTTACAACCTGCTGTTCAATCCTCCGAAGTCGGATGAAGTTGACGATGTGACTGGCGAGCCGCTGGAACATCGCGATGATGATCAGCCGGATGTGATACGTCACCGTCTTGATGTTTATCACAAATCGACGGAACCGGTGGCCAGCTTTTATGACAAGCAGGATAAGCTGGTAAAGGTCGATGGCGACGGCACGGTTGAGGATGTTCACCAGCGGGTACGTGATGTGCTGGGAGATTTCCTTTGATTCGGGTCAAAAGCCCGGAACAGATTGATCAGCTTCGTCGCGCTGGTGGGCTCGTGGTCGAGTGCCATGAGATTGCCAGAGAGATGGTCAAGCCGGGGGCAACCACGGCAGAGATCAACGCGGCGGTGGAAGAACACATTATGAATGCTGGTGCTGAACCGGCGTTCAAGGGGTATCCTGGCCCAGGTGGGGTGAAGCCGTTCCCAGCGGCATGTTGTATGTCGGTGGATGAGGAAGTTGTGCACGGCTTTCCCAACGACACTGCGCTGAAAGATGGACAGTTGCTCAGTGTCGACATTGGCGTACGGTTACCAAGTGGTTGGTATGGTGATGCGGCCCGATCACACGCGGTAGGCAAAGCCAGCAAGGGTGTTCAACGCCTGCTGGATGCTACACACGAATCGCTGATGGTAGCGATTTCGAAGGTGATGCCGGGTGCATTCTTAAGTGATATTGGCCACGCGGTTCAGTCATATGTGGAAGAGCGTGGTTTTTCGGTCGTGCGCGACTTGGTCGGGCACGGGATTGGCAAGCAGATGCACGAACCGCCCGAGGTTCCGAATTTTGGACGTGGCGGTCGCGGTTTACGGTTGCGTGAGGGTATGACCTTCTGCATCGAACCGATGATCAACATGGGAACTTGGCGTGTTGATGTGCTGAAAGATGGCTGGACGGTGGTTACGGCTGACCGCAAACCATCAGCTCATTTTGAGCACATGGTTGCAGTGACAAGGGATGGAGCACGCATCCTGTCGCCGGACCCCGATACGGAGACTTGATTTTGGCGAAAGAAGAAGCGATCAAGATGGATGGCACCATCATCGAAACGCTCCCGAACGCCAGCTTCCTGGTAGAACTTGAATCAGCGAAGCCGGAGGCAGAAAAGCCAGGCGAGAAGGGGCATCGAGTGTTGGCGCACATCTCTGGCAAGATGCGAATGCACTATATCCGTATCCTGCCGGGTGACAAAGTAACGGTGGAATTATCACCATACGATTTATCACGTGGTCGCATCATTTATCGTTATAAGTAAGTCCTGAGTCTTGAGT
>CAZKGR010000024.1:0-8394 GCA_964552465.1 uncultured bacterium | reverse complement strand
GATTTATCACGTGGTCGCATCATTTATCGTTATAAGTAAGTCCTGAGTCTTGAGTCGTGAGTCTTGAGTAAAAGACGAAGACAAAAGACACGGGAAAAGAAAAGTCCTGAGTCTTGAGTTGTGAGTCCTGAGCAAAGGACAAAAAAGCAAAAGACAAGGGCAATAGTAGAGCAGATGGGAGTGTCGTGGTGGACTTGAAAGCCCGCTGCGGTGCAAGAGTGAAACAGACGCATTTTAGATATAGTGTCTTGTGGGTTTTAAGCAGTTGGTGTTGCTCAAGACTCAGGACTCAAGACTCAAGACTGAGGTTATCATGAAAGTTCGCAGCTCGGTAAAGAAAATTTGCGAACACTGCAAGATCATCAAGCGCCGCGGTGTGGTGCGTGTGATTTGCAGCCGGGATCCAAAGCACAAGCAGCGGCAGGGATAAGCAATGGCTCGTATCGCAGGCGTTGATTTACCTCGCGACAAGCGCACAGATATCGCGCTTACTTACATCTTCGGCATCGGTCGCACGAAAGCGCAGAACATCTGCAAAGCGACAAACGTCGATGGTGGTATCAAAGTGCGTGATTTGACGGACCAGCAGGTTCGTGAGATTCGCGAAGAGATCAACCAGAACCACAAGGTAGAGGGTCCGTTGCGGACCGAGGTCCAGATGAACATCAAGCGATTGATGGACATTGGTTGTTATCGGGGTCTCCGTCACCGCCGCGGTTTGCCTGTTCGTGGGCAGAACACGAAGAACAACGCTCGCACGCGCAAGGGTAAGAAAAAAGGCGCTGTGGGCAAGAAGAAGTAAGGAAGGAACACTAGTATGGCCGCACCTAAGAGGCGTGCGAAGAAGAAAGAACGGGTGGATGCCAATGGCGTCGCACACGTCAAATCTAGCTTCAACAACACGATCATCACGTTGACAGATACGTATGGTAATGTGATTTCGTGGTCTTCCGCAGGTCGTGTCGGTTTTAAGGGTTCGCGTAAGAACACTCCGTTCGCGTCAACCCAGGCAGCCACGAATGCAGCGAAGGCGGCGATGGATCTGGGCCTGCGTCGTGTGCAGGTTAATGTGAAGGGTCCGGGCGCTGGTCGCGAATCAGCAGTCCGAGCTCTCGCGGCTGCAGGATTGCAGATCACGACGATCCGTGACGTAACCCCGATTCCGCACAACGGGTGCCGTCCGAAAAAACGTCGCCGCGTCTAAGCTGAGAACGTAAACTCCACCTGGAGATAGGTAATGGCTCGATATACAGGTGCCAAGTGTAAGCGCTGCCGCGCAGTTGGCTACAAGCTTCACCTGAAGGGTGAACGTTGCCAGGGACCGAAGTGTCCGCTGGAGCGTAAACCTTATCCGCCGGGACAGCATGGTCAGTCTCGTCGGCGCAAAAAGTCGGAATACGGCCTGCAGCTCATGGAGAAGCAGAAGGTCCGTTGGACATACGACATGCTCGAGAAGCAATTCCGTAACAGCTACGAGAAGGCAAACCGGATGCAAGGTGTGACCGGTGTGAATCTTCTTGGTATGCTGGAGCGTCGTCTTGACATGGTGGTGTACCGGACTGGGTTCATGTCGAGCCTGCCGTCCGCGCGCCAGCTCGTCCGTCACCGTCATATCCTGGTGAACGGCAAGGTGACCGACATTCCGTCGTTCATCGTCAAGCCGGGTGATATCATCGAGGTTCGTGAACGCGCACGCAAGATGGAAGCAATTCACTCCAGTCTGCGCCGTGTGAAGACCGCGAACGTGATGCCTCACCTTGAGTTGGACAAGGCGAAGTTGCGTGTGACGTTGACCGCGATTCCTGCTCGTGCGGACATCCCCGAGACGTTCAATGAGCAGGCTGTCGTCGAGTTGTACTCGAAGTAATTCTGGGAGCGGAATCCATGAGCACTCTCAATTTCCAGATGCCGGAAATCATCGAGTTGGACGAAGGAACGTACTGCGCTACTTATGGCAAGTTCTTTGTTCATCCACTTGAACGCGGTTTCGGTGTCACGATTGGCAACAGTTTGCGTCGTGTGTTGCTCGCCTCGCTTCAGGGCGCAGCGATCAGCTCAGTGCGCGTTGAATCTGACCAGCCAGTGCTGCATGAGTTTACAGTGATCCCGGGAGTTATCGAGGATGTGGCTGAGCTCGTGCTGAACCTGAAGGAAGTCCGGCTGAAACTGCTGAACAAGCGGCCGAACAAGGTCTTCATCTCCCTCAAAGGTGATGGCACCTTCACTGCTGGCGATTTGCAGAAGAACAATACTGACTTTGAAGTGCTCAACCCTGAGCACCACATCGCCACATTGACCGAGAACGCTAACTTCAGCATTGAGCTGACGATTAAGCGTGGTCGTGGCTATTTCAGCGCGGATGAGAACCGTGAGTCGAATATGCCAATCGGTACTATACCGATCGACAGCATCTTCAGCCCGGTTCGAAATGTTACATACGCGGTGGAAAACACTCGTGTCGGACAGCGTACTGACTACGAGAAGCTGATTCTTGAGATTTGGACCGATGGATCGATTACACCAGATGATGCTTTGTCACAGGCGGCAAAGATCATGCGTGATCACATCCAGCTGTTCATCAATCTTGACCAGTCGGCTGACGAAGAGGAACCGCAGATAATCGACGAAGAGGTTTTGCGTATCCGTAAGATCCTGAAGCAGCCGGTTGACGCGCTTGAGTTGTCAGTGCGCAGCGCGAACTGCTTGAAGGAAGCGTCGATCAAGACGGTTTCAGATCTTGTCCGTCACACGGAAGAAGAGCTGCTCAACTTCAAGAATTTCGGAAGCAAGTCTTTCATTGAGCTGCAGGATCGTCTCGAAGGTAAGGACTTAGAATTCGGAATGGATGTTGAGAAATATCTTGCCGATCCTGACGGAATGAATGGCGGCGGAGTTCCGGTCGCCGAAGATTGATTGTAGCCCGGCATAGACGTGTTTGCCGGGGCTGACTGAAAAACGAGATCCTTCACTGGGTTCAGGATGACCGCTTATATCCGGTAGTTTTCCGGGAAGCTGTATCCAGAACAGGGTTGGATCAGCAGGAGTGGACCGTGCGTCACCAAAAGAATCAAGTCAAGCTGAATCGGACAGCGTCCCATCGTAAGGCGTTGCTGATGAACCAGACGCGTGCGTTGATCGAGCACAAAAAGATCAAGACGACGCTGGCGAAAGCGAAGGCGACTCGCAGCTATGCCGAACGGCTGATCACCTTCGCGAAGAAGGATGATGTTGCGGCTCGTCGCCAGGTGTTAAAGAAGCTGCACAGCCGCGACGCTGTGAAAACGCTCTTCCACGAAATCGGTCCACGTTTCCGTGACCGTAACGGTGGTTATACACGCATCGTCAAGCTGGAAAACCGTGGTGGTGACAACGCTCCAATGGCGATCCTCGAGTTGGTTGGGTTCGCAGTTGACGAGCCGGTGAAGGGATCGCGTAAACGTCGCCGTCCAGCCCAGGCCCGCAAGGATGCGTCGAAGACGGAAACTGCTCCGGTCGCAGAAGAGCAGGCTGTCGATGAAACGGCCGATGAGGCAGTGGAAGCCGTAGAAGCAGATGCTGCGGTTGAAACTGAAGCGACTGAAGATGTGGTCGAGGCTGATGCCGTGACGGAAGAAGTGGTTGAAGAAGTCGCTGCCGAACAACCTGAAGAAGTCGCTGCCGAACAACCTGAAGAGGTAGTTGCCGAAGCCGCTGAAGAAGTAGTTGAAGAGGAAGCACCGGCGGAAGCTGCTGTGGAAGAAGCACCTGCCGAAGAAGCGACGGTTGAAGAAGAGAAACCTGAAGCTGCTACGGAAGAAGCACCGGTGGAAGAAGAGAAAAAGCCGGAAGTGAAAGCTGAAGCGAAGGCTGAGGAAGCTGTTGAAGAATCCAAGGAAGAAGATTCCTCGGACGACGCAGCCGATGAGGGCAAAGAGGAAGAGAAGAAAGACTAGTTCTTTCCCGCTTGTGATAGATTATAAAGCCGATCCTAATGGATCGGCTTTTTCATTTCAAACGGGCTTAAATCTCCTTGCTTGCAAGAAACGGGTTGCTAACCATCATTGATTTTCCGTAACTGAAACCAGCTTGTTGTGTCGCGAGCCTCAATTCTGACGATGGACCCTTGATGTCTGAAGCCACTCCACGCCGAACGCTGTTCAACCAACCAGTTAGCGGTCTCATGCACCTGCTGATTGTGTATGTGATCTGGGGATCCACATACCTGGCGATTCGAGTCGCAGTTCGTGATGGATCCGGCTGGGATCCATTCTCGATGGCAGGATCGAGGCTACTGATTGCGGGCGTTTTGCTTCTGGTAATTGCCAAACTTCGTGGCGAACGAGTCATTCCGACACGCGCAGAATGGTTGAGGTTGTCTATCTATGCGTTTTTCATCTGGTTTGTCGGGAATGGAATCGTGGTCTGGGCGGAGCAGAAGGTGCCGTCTGCTCAAGCCGCGCTGATCGTGGGCACAGCTCCGATCTGGGGTGCCTTGTATGAGGCGTTCCTGGATAAACGTGTCCCTGGCTGGAAGATGATTGCGGGATTGTTGCTAGGATTTGTTGGATTGGTATTCCTCATCAATCCGGGTGCAGCTTTCGATGGTGAAGGTCACACGTTGCAACTGATCATGATTGTTATCGCAACGTTCAGTTGGTGCGGGGGTGTGGTCTATCAGGCTCGGAAACGGGTGGGATTGTCTTCTATTGCGAGTTCCGGCTGGCAACAGTTGCTGGCATCGTTCGGATTCGGCGTGCTCTTCTTCACGCTGGAAGGAAGCATGCCAACTCCAACGACTGAAGCGTGGATAGCGTGGGGCTTTCTGGTCGTATTTGGATCATTGATCGCGTTCACCAGTTATGTCATCATCGTGAAGGTTCTGCCAACCTCGATAGTTCTCACCCACTCATATGTAAACCCAGCCGTCGCAGTTTTCCTTGGGTGGTTGATTTTGAGTGAAGTGATAACATGGTCTATCCTGCTTGGCGCGGTGCTGATCATGGCAGGATTGTGGGGAGTGTTTACTGCAAAACAGCGGCGTCAACAATCGCACATGGGTTAGTTTATAGATTTATGCCAAAAACAAAGCCGATCCCAGATGGGATCGGCTTTTCATATGTCATATCAATCTGTTGAAAGGCTATGTGCCAGCATTACGGTTGGGGTGGCTGCGGTGGTTGCTGCATGGCGGACATGTAGGCCTGCATCGCTTGTTCTTGATGCTGCAGGTAGAGCTGCATCCGTCGTTGATATTCAGCCATGACCTGTTGCGGATTTAAACCTGGTTCAAATGTTGGAATCGCCGGTGGCAAGTTCGGATCAGGCACAGGTTGCATCTTGTTTTCGTTTGATCCGTTGGTGGACCTCGCAACGGCCATTTCTTCCTTTGCTTCGACTGTCAGGGCGGGCTCTTTGCCGAGCATGCCGATGGGTTCATTCATCGGACGTGCATGGCCGCCATTGACATACCACGTTGTCGGACGGGGCGCTTCAGGCTTTGTTGTTTCGAGCAGGTTGTCAAGATCGACACGTTTAACTAGACGTCGCTCGTAAAGTCTGGGCAGGTTGAATTCCACACCCATTCCAGCGAGCTTGCCAAACGCGGACAACATTCCACGAAGTCCACCTCCGGCACCGTCCAGCGAAACGGCCCAGTACTTGGCATCTTCGCCAAGAATTCCTTCGTGTAAGTTGGTGAGCACGGCTCGTGGTCCGGTTTCGATGAATACGCGTGCGCCTTCTTCAAACAAGTTTGTCATCAACTTGACCCACTCGATCGGACCTAGCAGTTGATTCGCTAAACGGTCACGGACGATGTCAGCTCCACGTTCCAGTTCCTCACCCGTAAGGCAATCATAGATTGGTATTTTCCAATCAATGTCGACTGGTAGGGAACTGAACATCTCAGTCAGTTCCTGGCGCAACGGTTCGAAGATGCCGGTGTGATATGCACCATCAAGAGGTACATGATACACCCGTATTCCCTTATGCACCATTTCCTTTTGCAAGGCAAAGATGTCAGCCCGAATCCCGCCAACAACCGTTTGGTCAGGTGCGTTGTGATTTGCCAGGGCGACGGTGTGGTACTTTTCACACAACTCCAGCGCCTCTTTACGTGGCAGATTGATCGCGAGCAGGTCACCGATGTATTCATCACCGAAGTCCTGCATCAGTTTCATTCGTCTTTCCAGATACCGATACCAGTCGTCTAATTGGATTGCTCCGCCGTAGTAAAAGGCTGCGGTTTCACCCAATGAGTGACCAGCGGTCATGTCAGGTTTAATATCGCACTCAGATAGCAGATCGACCATACCCGATTCAAATGCGGCAAGCGCTAGTACGGATTTATGCGGATTCGACAGAGGACTGTTAAGGATCTTCTCCTCGTCATCGTCAAACAATGTCGGTGGATACAGGTATTTGCTTAATCGGTAGCCGAGCGGTTCCAACAACAGCTCATCAGCACGATCCATGGCATTCTGCAGCTCGGGAACAGCATATAACAATTCCCGTCCCTGTCGAGCGTGGTGCGAACCGTGCCCGGGGAAGAGAAGGGCAACTTTCTCACCCTTGGCCTCAGGGGTATCCCAGATTGAGATATTGGTGTCAATCGGCCAGTTTGCTTCTCCGCGGAGGTGCGGGATTGCCTTGTCGATCACTTTGACAAGGTGTTCCAGGTCGAACGCGACGATGGCCAATGTCGCAGGTTTGTCTTTCTGTTCCCAGACACGGAGAATTGTGCTGTAGGCCAGATCGCAGAGGCGCGGCTGCGCACCTTCTTGAATGATGTCTTTGAGCTGAAGGATTTGACGCTCAAGATCATTACGATCTTCTCCACGGAAGAGCAAGAGTTCTGCGCTCCACGCCATGTCGGCGTCCACCTGTTTTCGGTGTTCGTCGGGCGTTTCTTCTAAAACAACGTGAAAATTCGTCCCACCGAAGCCGAACGAACTCACTCCTGCCCGGCGCGGGCGGTTCGGGTGACGGACCCACGGGTGTGCGTTTTCAATCAGGTAAACGGGCGTTTCTGGATTAGCAATGATATCGAGCGGTTCATCGACTTCCATTTGCGGTGGCAGCATGCGATGATGCAATGCCAGCGCAGCCTCGATCAACCCTGCAACTCCTGCTGTTCCCTTTGTGTGACCAATCTGCGACTTGATCGATCGGAGTAATACTGAGTTGGGTTCTGCACCATCTTCTGACAGCGCACTTACAATAGTTTCGATCTCAGTGTTGTCTCCAGCAACGGTACCCGTCCCATGTGCTTCGATCAGGCTGACACTGGAAATTGGAAATCCAGCACGTTTATAGGCCCGTCTCAGCGCACGTGCCTGTCCTTCGGGATATGGTGTAAACAGACTTTTCGCGCGTCCGTCGGATGATCCGCCCCAACCCTTTATCACAGCGTATATGCGGTCATTTTCCTCGATGGCGTCCTCATAACGTTTGAGTACAACCATCCCGATCCCCTCACCGAGGACAATCCCATCAGCTTTTTGATCAAACGGGCGTGGTCTGTCCTGCGGGGAAAGTGCCTGAGTTTTAGAAAACCCGACGTAACAGAACGGGCTTTGATTTGCGTCTACGCCTCCCGCGATTGCGACATTGGAATCACCGTATAGCAGTTCCTGGCATGCTTGCGCGATGGACGCCAGCGATGAAGCGCAGGCGGCGTCAATAATCTGGTTGGTACCACCAAGATCAAAACGGTTGGTTACCCGTCCGGCGAGTACGTTGAGCAAGAAACCGACGACACTCGTTTCTGTCCACTCCGGCATCCTGTCGAGCACGTCCTGGTGAACATCTCCGAGCAAATGGGTAAGTTCCGCACGCGCGACCAGGCGTTGCCCCATGTCACCGTGTGCCATAGTCGCACCGATGAAGACGCTGGTGTGTTCGTTGTCGAAGTCGTTTTCCAGGTATCCTGCATCATCGAGCGCTTGTCGCACTACTTCCAGGGTCAACAACTGAATTGGATCAACGGACTTGAGAGAGTTCGGCGGAATACCGTAAGTCAGGGGATCAAACGGAATTTCCGGTATGAACCCACCCCACTTGGAATAGACATGATCGGGAGATAACCGGTCTTCGTCGTAATAGAGTCGCCAATCCCATCTGTCGCGAGGAATTTCTTCAAGTACGCGGGACTTATTCAGGATATTCAGCCAGAATTCCCGCGTGTTTGTCGCACCAGGAAACAGGGAACCGATTCCTACGATAGCAATGTCAGTGCTGCTCTGTTTCATCATCAACTACCATCTTCCAGGACCAAAGATTTTATTGCAAACAATACTACCAATAAAGTTAGTTGATCCATGCCGTAAATGCGAGTAGTTTCTAGGAGACAATAAACCTCTCTTCTTCATATTTCCCTCCGACGGGAATATAATTAAAGAGTTCGGGAAGGTGAAC
>CAZKGR010000023.1:0-52635 GCA_964552465.1 uncultured bacterium | reverse complement strand
TGTATCCAAGAGCTCGCAACGCATACTGTGATGTCTGGTTCAGCATAAATAGACCAGTCTATCCGCAAGTCGACAATAGAACTGCGTCATGCGATTACTATGAAAAAATAGGTGTGTGGTAGATCCTCTCCCCTGAGGATGTTTACTTGTCTACCTGAAAGTAGACAATAGAGAGTAGGGGATTTTGGACGTGAAAGCAAGCCAGAATATTGTACGCCGACGTGAGTTGCTCGTGGAGGAATTCACAATATCGAGAATTTATAATTATGGCTTTATCTGTTTATGATTAATTCTAACATATGTTAACGAATCAAAGGCACTCTGATGATAAGTAAGATTGGTTGCATGCTACTATTTTTTATTAAGACCAAAAGGCAGGCTCTCTTCAGTGAATGAGTCAAATGTAGTTTCAGTAAGGAAATTCATGTACTTCGTTCTAGTGCTATTCCATTCGGTATGCATGGGGCACGTTTCTTCCTTTCCTCCTCCACAATTATCGTCTCCTAATGGACAGTGAGCGTGACGATTAAGATCCTCAAAGCAGCTGATAACACTGTATAGCGATATATCAGATGGATTCACATTCAGACTGAATCCGCCAGTCTTTCCACGGACCGTATTCAAAATACCTTCCTTCTTCAGTTCATTCAGAATCTTCTGAAGGAAACGATGTGGTATGCCAGTCACTTTTGAAATGCTGCCAGCAGTGTACATTTTTTCGCGACCGTATACAGCCAGAAATCCAACTGCTCGGATCGCGTACTCGGAAGTTGTCGTTAGCATGGTTCGAACTCAGCATTAAAATGGACTAGCACCGAAAATAGTTCACTCTCTAATCAATAGATAGTTGCCTACTCGCCTACTCAGGGGTGGGTCTGCGACTCAAACTCGATGTTGTCACTTAACCAACCTCAACCTGGAAATCGCAATTAGTCACAGTTTCCTTCGATTTTCGATTTGACGAACTTTCCCGTCCGTGCTTTCTGGACTATTCCACCGATAACGACTTCTTGACCACGCCTCCAGACCGTCTCCGGGAAGAGTGCCGCCATTCCAGTGTATGCATCCCAATCAGTAATAGACTCGCGCTGATCGAACCAATCAGTCGTGACAGCAGATGGATCGAGCAGGCAGAGATCAGCGTCATAGCCAGGTTCAATTCTACCCTTCCGATGACCAATTGCGAATGATATCGCGGGATTTTCAGCCAGAACTCGGGCAAGGATAGTGAGATCCTTGTCTTCAGTGATGAAATGAGCGAGGGTAACAGGCAATAAGGTTTCCACGCCACCGATTCCATTCGGAATCCTGCCAAATGGAAGATTGTCCGGTTTGTCTTTACGGTGAAACGGGCAATGGTCAGTGGCGAGCACGGATATCCGATTTCCGACTGCATTCAACAGCGCTTGACAATCTTCAGCACGATGGAGTGGAGGGCTTGCGACAAACATCGAACCATCTGAACGGCGGTAGTGTTCTTCAGTGAAAAACAGATATTGCGGGCAAGTTTCCAGGGTCAGATTGTCATATTCGCGTGCGGCATTCAGCCCAGCCTGTGAACTCAAATGCACGATGTAAATTTTACAGCCAGTACGTTCTGAAATCTGGCCGAGCCTCACGATGGCTTTCGCTTCAGCTTCAGCCGGGCGTGATCTACCATGATTGAATGGATCGGTGTCAGAGACATCGATATCAGCAGCGGCCTTCTGAATGATCGCATCATCTTCAGCATGAACGAGCAATAAACCACCAGCGTTCGCGACAGCTCTCGCAACCTGCTCAACCTGTTCGTTCTCGAGCATCAGTCCAGCTTCACGGTAGGTCATGAATACTTTAAAGCTGTTGATGCCCGCCTTGACCAGAACCGGTATTTCAGCGAGCAGGGTGGTATCGGTGCGAGTTATGCACGCATGAAACGTATAATCGGTCAGACAATCTCGAGCTAACGACAGGCGGTCATTGAGGCTTTCACCTAAGGTCTGGCCGCTGCTCAAAGAAGTGAAATCGATGATTGTAGTCACGCCGCCGTGCAGCGCAGCACGCGAACCCGTAGCGAAATCATCCGCACTGAATCCGTCTTTGATTGCAATACCCATATGGGTGTGAGCATCAATCACGCCGGGAAATACGAGTTCGCCAGTACAATCAATCACTTTTGTATTCGGCGAGGGCTGAAGATTCTTGCCGACAGAGGTGATTAGTTCGCCGTCGATCAGGATATCTTCGACTGTAATCCGGTCTCCGTGTATGACCGTGCCATTACGCAGAAGTGTCCGTGTACTCATGCGGCTTCTCCGTCGGGTTTCAAACTCTGCTGATGTAAGAACAACAGCGCTTCCAATACCCCAAGCCCTACCGCTGTAGCTTTGTCGGAAAGTGCATTGTGATCAATGGTTTCACCGCGCGGATCGACATCGGCGATCTTCATTCCCTTTTCGATGTGAGTGAGCGGGGAAATCAGGCCACGGACGATTCCTTTGAAGGGTGCAGCGATTTCCGAATCTCCAATCTGACCAAGAGCTTGATCCTCGTCAACTATTTCACCAAAGTTCACCCGCCAGAATACATCTCCAGCAGAAGGCGAGTAGATGACACGATGCTTGCTCTGCCCGCCGAGTTCGCCGGGGATGCCAGTGTCCGGGGTTGCTGATCCATTCCAGATAATTGAGCCAAGATTGGGACCGCGCATGGTCTCGATGACCGCATCGCAGTGCTTTCCAGCGATGAAACCCGGTCCCAAAGCGACCGTCACAGATGCGTATTCACGGAGATCACAACCACGTTTCTGCATTCGAGCATCGATCATTGCCCACGGTCGGACAACACTTAATATCTGATTTGGATCATCAAGAATGATCAAGACTTCATCGGATGTGGCAGGGGATGGGAATTCTGAAATTGCGATTCGTCTGCCGCGAACATCCTCAACTTGGACACGACCATCGATCATCGCTTCGCTGAAGCTGACGGATCTGCGTATGGCGAGCGGGGCAGCCAGTTCGCTCATGATTACGCGAAATCCAGCACGGTGCAGCGCAACTGCCACACTGGACGCCATCTCACCCGCGCCACGAATCCAAACTGTTGGTTTTTCATTCATTGTATAACCTTAGGCTGGCACATTTGCCTGAACCGAAGTCCTCATCGAACCTGCTCCAGCCAGCACTCACGAATCGATCCGAGCCAGACAGCAGAATCCGTATTCTGGGCGATCGCTTTGCCGAGTTGACCGGCCTGGTCAGGAAATGCGTCCGCCTTGTTCACGTAGTAGCTCACCGGAATGGCAGCTGGGATCTTCTCATGATAACCGTGGCCGGAAGTCACGACCTGAGCCACAAACGAAGCATCCATGACTGTTTCGGGCGAAACATCCCACTTTTCGCAAAACAGGTCAGGGCGATGGACACGGCCATCATTGATACTGGTTCCGACAACATCTGCCCCGACAATAACTATCGCATGAGATGCAAACTCCGGGATGATCGGATCGCGTTGGTTATGAACCTTCAACGGTAATCCTCGCGCGCCGTCACACTCAAACACACATGCGTCGAAATGAGGTCGTAAATCTGCCAGGGTCTTATCAGTGATCCCTGCCAGCTTCTCATGAGTGACCTGTAAACCAAGGATTTTCAGGGGATTGTAGCTTTGCATCAGGCTACGAATACCTTGTTCATGTATGTGTTCCAGTGTAAATGTTTCGTCTTGAGAGTCTCGAAGCATTCGGGTTAGTGAGGAGAGGAGAACTGAACGAGAATTGTTCTGCTCTACAAGCTCAGTCCCCAAACGATTCAGGAGTGATGTCTTCCCGCCCCCGCCAATCAGGGCAACAATGGTCTTGGCACTGCTGTCATACAGCAGATTGAGGAAAGTGTCGGTTCTACCGTTGGCGTCAATCATGTCCTCTTTCATAGATCAACGATCATCGGATTCTACCGATTGAAAGGCTTTCAGAATCTCTTCAGGTCGAATCGGCAACTCGCGGATACGTACGCCACAGGCGTTATAGATGGCGTTCACAACTGCTGGGGCGGGTCCATTTATCGGGATCTCAGCCGTGGCCTTGGCGCCGAATGGTCCGGTAGGTTCGTCGGTCTCAAGAAAGACTGCTTCGATTTCCGGCATGTCGCGAGCGGTATAGATCTGGTAATCATGGAAATTCAGGTTGACCGGCGCGCCATTGGCATCGAAGACCATGTGTTCGGACAACGCCATGCCGAGCGATTGCGGAATCGCTCCCTCGACCTGACCCTCAGCCATCGGTGGATTGATCACTGTTCCGGCGTCGGTGACTGAGACAATCTTCCGCACTCGCACGATGCCGGTTTCAGTGTCAACCTCAACATCTGCAAAGGTCGCGTTAAATGGCATCGGCGAATCTTCGCTGACATGAGAAGCGGTCGCTATAATCTGCTTCTGGTGATCGGTATACAGGGACTTGGTGCAGATTTCCTGATAGGAGACAGAGTGCCCATCCGCAGCGATAACCTTGCGATCACGTATCTCAGCCTGATCCACACCGAGCAGCTTGCAACCCTGTTCAAGAATCTGGGCGCGAACCTCCTGCGCAGCTTTCTTGACTGCGCCACCCGAGATGTATGTCGTACTCGATGCGTAGGCACCGGTGTCAAACGGTGTCAGATCCGTGTCTGAAGAATACACCAGAATCGATTCAACCGACACATCGAGAACTTCAGCGGCGATCTGGGCGAGGGCGGTGTCGGAACCGGTGCCAATATCTGTCGCACCAACGAGCAGGTTAAAGCTGGCGTCCTCGTTCATCTTGATAGACGCCGCGCCCATGTCGATCCCGCCGATACCTGAGCCCATCGCGCTGCAGGCCATCCCGACCCCGCGCTTAACTGTTCCCTCTTTACCTGACCCTCTGAGCTCAGACCAACCGATCCGCTTCGCGCCTTCGTCCATGCAGTCGGCGAGACGTGTGGTTCTGACAACGGTTCGGAATCCTTCGCGACCTTCACCCAATTCAAGTGCAATCGGAACTTCTTCACCTTCAGAGTAGATGTTCAGCTTCCGGAATTCGATCGGATCGATATTCAACGCGTCGGCTGCTTCATCTACCAGCACTTCCAATGCGAAAATACCTTGCGGTGCACCGTAACCACGATACGCACCCGCGACGGGAAGGTTTGTATAAACTGCGTCACCGGTAACTCGTTGGTTCGCTATCGCGTATAAGCTGACCGAACGCAACGCCGAGACTGACATGACGGTTAAACCGTGCGGTCCATAAGCACCACAGTTCATCAGGAAACGAATGTCCTGCCCTTGAATCCTGCCCGACGGATCAACCACCAGCTTCATTCGAGTGTGCATCGGGTGACGGGAACGGGCGGCGTGCAACTCCTCTGCACGTGTGAACTCCAGGCGGGCTGGACGACCAGTCGCCATTGTAACCGCCGCGCAGACATCCTCGCCGAGGATTTCCTGCTTGCCACCAAAGCCACCACCGATCCGGGGCTTGATCGCCCGGATCTTTTTCACGGGCAAGCCCAGAACCTCGGCAACAATCCGGCGGACATGAAACGGAACCTGGGTCGATGATCGAATCACCAGACGATCATTCTCGTCCTTCCAACTCAGGATGATGTGTGGTTCAATACTCGATTGCTGGGCATAAGGGGTGTAGAAGTTGTTCTCGAAGGTGTTTAGATCATCGTCGTTGAGCTGATCCACATCCCCGACTTCCGCTTTCAAATGCGCGGCGATATTGCGTGCGGCGTCGTGGATCCCCTGGGTTCCATGCTCCGGGTGGATTATGGTCGCATTATCAATAGATTCGCGCGAATCGAGGATTGCCGGCAGCGGTTCGTATTCGACTGTTATCGCTTGCAACGCTGCTTCGGCAGCAGCCAACGTATCCGCTGCAACAATTGCGACTTTGTCACCGACATATCGCACTCGATCATCGAGTAATACGGTGTCACGTGGACTCGGTTCGGGATATCCCTGACCGGCCGTCGTGTAGAAATGGCGCGGAACATCCTTGTGTGTCAAGACACAGATCACGCCATCAATCGCTTCGGTCTGGCTCACATCAATGTTCTTGATCAAGGCATGAGCATGCGGCGAGCGCAGAACCTTGACGTGAAGACAATCCCGCAATTCGATGTCATCGGCGAATACGGGTTTACCCTTAACCAGGGCTGAACCGTCCACACGAATCGTTCGTTTGCCAACAGCATTCATCACGAATCCTCACGCAAACGTGCAGATGCCTTCTCAGCAGCGATGACCGGCTTTACGTATCCCGTGCAACGGCAGAGCGTACCCGCCAATGCGTCACGGATGTCGGCTTGACTGGGTTTTGGATTCCGGCGAACCAGCGATTCAACTGACATGATCATCGCCGGAGTGCAATACCCGCATTGCGTTGCGCCTTCGGACAGGAACTGCTCTTGGATTCTGTGCAGGGATTCGTGGTCGCCCAAACTCTCAACCGTTTCGACGGTTGTCCCTTCGACAACGGGGAGGAGCAGCAGGCATGCGTTCATTGATTTGTCGTCTACCAACACTGTACACGCGCCGCACTCACCGGTTTCGCAGCCATGTTTGACGCTCGCCAACCCCTGCATGCGCAGGTAGTCCATCAAGGTAGTGCCGGGCGATGTGTCAGCGTGATGAATCGATCCATTGAGAGTGAATGTCGTGGTCACTGGATCACCCCCAGGCGTTTGAACGCAACCTGCAGCATCTGTTGCTTGTACTCAGGTGATCCGAAGTGGTCGTCCCGGAATCCGGCTGACACGGTGTCGTTGAATTCACTCAGGTCTGATTCAATCGTGCCCACGACGACTTGATCCATCGCACCACCGACCGCTACCCATTTCTTGCCTTCAATGTCACAACTGACCACAATCAAAAATGCCGGGCTGACCGGGAGCAATGAGAACCGCTCGGTTTTCAGCGATGCCAACTGTGCCATCGGAATCTGGATGCGTTCAATGATGCCGTAACCGTTCCAGTCTGAATAAGCGACATCCTCACTCTGTTCTTCAAACACCCGTAACACAGGATTCAACGCTGAGAACGCCACCTTCAAATCTGAATCGAAGCTGCCGTCCGCCAGCTCGCCACCCAATGTCCGCTGGTTACGCAGGTTCCGTGAGCTGCAAGAAGCCTGGGCGCAATCGGCCAATGATTGACCAGCGGTTCCGTTCAGCGAGTCGATCAACTCTTGAATGGAACTGCCAGCCGGAATAATTGCTGATTCATCGCCCAGCTCAATCTCGCCGTGAATCAGCTGCCTGATGCTGATCAGGGAAGTCACACCCTCAGGTCGATTGGCTGCCAGTCGTGATCCCCCGGAAATGTAGTCGGTGCCGGATTCCTGCCATAACGCGACAGCTTCCGCAAGCGAATCAGGACGCAGGAACTGATCTATGGCTACCCATTCGTTCATTCTGACTGTCCTTCTTCATCCTTGGATTGCAGGAAATCTATTCCGGTTCGTTCGCTCGCGAGCCTGAGCATCTCGTCGGCAATCGACTGATGCTCGGTGGCCAACGCGGTTTCATTAATGGCCGTGGCTTCTTCGCTTATCACGAGTTTGCCATCAACAATCAGGTGCGTGACCGGGCTCTGGCGAACACAGAACACTAGTGCAGCCAACGGATCAGTCAGCGAACCGGCGTATTCGATGCCGGACACGTTAAACAATGCCAAATCAGCCCGCTTGCCGACTTCGAGTGATCCGACATCGTCACGTCCCAATGTTCTCGCGCCTCCACGTGTAGCAATCCACAATGCATCACGCGCGGTCAGCCATTCAAATTCATCACGCAGCCGACTGATCAGCATCGCGTTACGGATTTCTGACAGCATGTTGCTCGAATCGTTGGACGCTGACCCATCAACACCAAGACTGACGCCCACCCCAGCCTGCATCAGCTTCTTGATCGGAGAAATGCCCGAACCCAGACGCATGTTTGAGGTCGGGCAATGAGAAACGGATACACTAGCCTTTCCCATCTGCATAATCTCATCATCGCTGAGGTGAACTGTGTGGGCAAACCAGGCGTTTTCGGACAACCAGCCGACGCTGTCCATGTATGCAACCGGACGCATACCGAACATCTCGATGCAGAAGTTCTCTTCATCGATAGTTTCTGCGAGATGTGTATGCATCTGCAGCTTGTTGTGCTGAGCGAACTCAGCGGTGCGACGCATCTCGTCGGAGGTGACCGAGAATGGTGAACAAGGTGCGATCGAAATTCGGGTCATCGCGCCAGGCTCTGGATCGTGATACTCATCCACCAAGCGCTGCATGTCAGCGAGAATCACATCCTCGGGTTGCACAACATCATCCGGGGGTAACCCCCCAGCAGAACGTCCCAGCGACATCGATCCACGGGTTGGCTGGAATCGAATCCTCAACTCACAGGCGGCTCGAATCTCGGCATCGATCAGTTTCCCATCCGTCCGGTTAGGAAACAGGTAGAGATGGTCGGAACTCGTGGTGACACCAGACTTCATCATCTCGAGCAGCCCGGTTTTAGCTGAGATGTAGGCCGCTTCTTCCCGCAGCTCGCGCCAAACCTCGTAATGATCAACCAGCCACGGAAAGAGCTGCGCGTTCTGCATGCGTGGGATGTTGCGGGTCAAAGTTTGGAAAAGGTGATGATGGGTGTTGATGAATCCGGGCAGGACAACGCAGTCGGTCGCATCCAGCACATCGTCGGCATCAACTTCAGGTAGATCTGGCCCGATGGAGCTGATGACGCCATCCTCGATCAGGATGTGACCTCCCGAAAATTCAGATTGGGTGTCATCCATCTGGGCAACACGTAACGGATTGCGGATAAGGATACGACTCATCTACGGTTCACCTTGCGATTTTCCTCAGATAGCTTGAGTCTACAAGCAGGTATAGCATGATCATTTCGGACAAGATAGTCAGATCAAGCGATTCGTTATCTCCGGAAAAAGATACGTCTGCCACAGCCATATCCGGCCATGAAAGTTTGACCTCAAGCTCGTTCATGGTGAACCGGGCAGTATTTCCTTGCACCACAAGTTCAGCTCCGCATCCAGAAAGGCCACTCTCAGTAAGCTGGTAGACATTAGACTCACCCCTTACTGCGCTGCTTGATAGTGCGATGCGTGGCTTGTCAGCCCACGGTCGATCCCCACTCGGACAGAAACTGGTGCAGTTCCCGCATTCGTTACAAAAGTCCGCTATGTTCAATATCTGGTATGGCTGCTTTATTTGTAAAGTTCCAGTCTGAATCAGTCCAGCGTGACCATCGTTCAGTACAAGCTCCCATGTTGGCACCGGTTGATTAATAGCAGGAAGTGCGATGTTCGCACGGTTCGGACATACCGCCACACAGACATTGCAGATCGCACTGCACTGCAGACATCGTGCGCCCTCGTGCTGGGCATCTTCATCTGACAGTCGAGGGTGCTCGAGGTCGAATCCGAGTGGTCCATCGTTCTCAGGGTGTGTGGCAGCCGAGATGATCAACGATTGTCGGCGCTGAATTTCGCTCAACGACCACTCAGGAGTATCGACTGAACCCAGATCGATCGCTGGAATTCCGTGTGCAGCCAGCATCTGCTTCGCTGCCTTGATCCCATCCTCAACAGCCCGGATCAGGGTTGACGCGCCACGGATCGCGTCACCGCCAGCGTAAACATTGGGCAGGCTGGTCTCAAATGTATCCAGATAGACCTGTAGTTCTTCATCTGGCAAGAAATCGAAGGACACGACCTGACCGAGCGCGGTTATCATCGAATCAGCGTGAATCTCGAACTCGCTTCCTTCAACTGGTACAGGTCGCGGACGTCCGCTGGAATCCGCGTCTCCAAGCTGCATCCGTTTGCAGACCAGTCCGGCAAATTGTCCATCATGAGCAAGTATTTGTTCCGGTGCGGTCAGTTCATGTAACTGAATGCCTTCGCCCAGCATGACTGCTGTTTCGACGGGTCCAGCAGGCATCTCAGCCCGAGTACGGCGGTAGAGCATGGTGACCTGACCATCGGGACCGACGAGTCGTTTTGCTGTACGGGCAGCATCAACCGCTGAGAAGCCGCCACCGATGACCAGCACTTTCGTGCCCATTTCCACATGAGTGCCAGCATGAGTTCGATTCAGGAAGTGAAGCTGATCCCAGACACCTGAAGCGTTTTCATTTGGCAGGCCGAGTTTACGCGGCAGCTTGGCACCGACGGCGAGGAATACGGCATCACTGGCTTTATGAAGCTGCTCGAATCTCTCCCTGCCGATGGACGTGTTGAAATGGAACTGTACACCTGAGCCACGTATCCGTTCGACATCATCGTTGAGATCCTGTTCGCCGATGCGGAATGCCGGGATCGCGTTGCCAGCCATCCCGCCCGGTTTGGGATTGCTGTCGTAGACATTGACCGTGCAACCAGCCATCGCGAGGGTCCAGGCGGCAGCCAACCCGGCTGGTCCGGCACCGATGATCGCGATTTTGAGTCCATTGCCGGCCGACGGCGCAGGGACGGATCGCTCGGCTGATTCGGCGATGTATCGTTTCACATCGCGAATCAGGATCGGATTGTCATAATGGACACGTGTGCAGCGGGTCATACACAGGTGGTCACAGACCATGCCTGTGATACGGGGGAGAGGGTTAGTGCACAGAACAGTTCGCCAGGCAGCGTCCAGGTTCTGCTGCTCTGTCCAATGCAGGTACTCAGGGATCGCCTGCTCAATCGCACAACTCTGGACACATGGCGCGGATGCACAATCAAAACGTGGCAGTGTGCGAGTAGTCTTCATCGACAGGCTGGGTTTGTGCTCCGCTTCTTGTCCGAGTGCCGCGCTCACTGCTTGAGCATACAAACGCAGGTTGTCGCGTTCATTCCCGCCCGGTCCTGAAGCAGTAAGATCAGCCAGCGATTCACTGTTGGCTTCGGCACATCGATTACGGAGTTCGCTTATGTATTGAGCCAGTCGCAGGTATCCGCCAGGTCGCAACAGATCGGTACAGACTGTCACCGGGGAGAGGCCAGCGGCGATAAGATCAGGCGTGTTTAACGCCGTCGCACCACCGCTGAACGACAGATCCAGCTCGCCGTTGAATTCTTCCTGCAAGGTGTCGGCGATGCTCACTGTCAGGGGATGCAAGGCTTCACCGGACAAGTACAGGTGTTCCTGATCATCCGGCAGGGCTTTACGTTTATTAATGACCTCGAGTGTATTGGTCAACTTCAGACCGAAGTCCACACCGGCCCGCTGCGCGCGGTCACGCAAGGATCGGATCATCCCAATCGCGTCATCATATTTGAGATCGTGCTCAAAAGCTTGGTCCGGAACATCAATCCGGTTGTAGCCACGATTAGCCAGTATTTCCCGCAAACGATCCGGCCCGAGCAGGGTTGGATTGAGTTTGACCGCAGTGTGGTACTTCCGTTCCTCGATCAGGTAAGTGGCGATACGCTCGATCTCATCGGGTGGGCAGCCGTGCATGGTCGAGAGAGTGACGTTGTCAGATAGTCGTGAGGAAATCTCCAGTCCTGTAGCATCAGGAACGATCTTGGAAATAGCAGCTAAATGAGGTTCGATTAGCCCGGATGCGTCTTCCATCGTGTTGAGGAAACGTTGCATGTTTGGATTCAGGATCCCGGTCAGATCATATCCAACACTGAGATTGAAAATGAACCCGGGTTCTGATTCATCCATTCCACGCAATTTCTTCAGCAAGTGAAGTAATATCCACGCCTTAACATACTCTTCTGCGGATTGATCAAGTGTGAGCTCCTGCGACCACTCACAGTTGTAGCCATCGCGTTGCATGTCGATGCACGGTTTCGCGACTTCGATGGAATCGAGTGTCTGGACAGTCTTCAGCTCGATATACCGGGCACCCATCAACCACGAGATGATGATATTCTGAGTCAGCTGAGAATGCGGTCCGGCTGCGACACCGATCGGGGTTTCCAGCAGCTGATTGTACCGATGCATGCGGAATGGATCATCTGGGCGAGGGGTGAACAGGTGGTCCTCATGAATGCCGAACCATTGGGAGAGGTCTTCCCGTTCCGCCAACATCCAGCGCAGTATATCATCAGTGGGCATGGGGTGCAGTCGGTCAGTCATCAGCCGACTCCAACACTTCAAGGAGGGTATGGATTAGCAGATTCTTCAATACTTGCGAGCGATAGTTCGCGCTGGCGCGGATGTCGTCTATCGGAGAAATGTCGTCATCAACGAGACCAATCCCGCTGGATATGTTGCCCGGATCTTGAATCACAGCTTCTGCATATGAATTCAACATCTTCACGGTTGGTCCGACAGCGCCAGCCGCGATGCGCAGCTGGGAAAACCTGTCACCATCAATCTCATAGCGGATCGCGAAGTTGACCACCGAGATCGCCATCGCCTCGCGCAGGCCCAGTTTGACAAACCGTGATGAACCTGACGATGCTGGCAGTGATACAGACTTGAGTATCTCGCCTTGCTGCAATGATGTTTCGCCCGGTCCGGTGATCACTTCTGCGATGGGGAGCACTCGCTCACCGATCTTTCCAGCAATCCTGACCAAAACGTTCAATGCATACAGTGGCGGCAGCAGATCACCGGCAGGTGATGCATTGCAGATGTTCCCGCCGATGGTGGCGCGGTGACGAATCTGAACCGCTGCGAAGTCGTTCGCTGCATCGGCAAGGGCGGGATAATCCCGATGGATTCGTTCATCGTGCAATAATTCGTGAACCGTTACCAACGAACCGATTTCCAATGAGCCATCTTCCGCCCACCTGATAGATCCAAGCTCTGAAATATGCTTCAAATCTACCAGCATGTCGGGAAGGGAACGGCCCATCTCGTACATGGGGAGCAAATCGGTTCCACCCGCGAGAAGGGTAGCAGCATTATCTTCGAACAATGCGCAAGCTTCCGAAATTGATTGCGGACGGAAATATTTCATGGCCGCCGTCCCGCCGCTTCTACGGCGTTGATGATCTTCACATACCCGGTGCAGCGGCAAATATTCCCGGCCAGCGCATACTTGATCTGTTCACGGTCAGGCTCAGATTCTTCGTTTAACAGTGCTTCAGTTGAAACCACCATCCCAGGGATGCAGAAACCGCACTGGACCGCGTGTTCTTCGAGGTAGGCGCGGAAGATATTCTCAGATTCGCCAGCCTGATCCAGCCCTTCTACAGTCACGATTTCGCTGCCGTCGGCTTCGACCGCAAAAATCAGGCAGGAGTTGACAGGTTTGCTGTTCAGCAGAACCGTGCACGCTCCGCATTCACCCTCTCCACAGCTTTCCTTGGCCGCAGTCAGCCGTAACTCATCGCGGAGGAAATCGAGCAGACGCATGTGTGTGGGAACGCAATGCTTGACAGATGTTCCATTCACCGTCAGTTGAATCTCAGTATACTCAGGTTGTTCGACGGTGATCATTGCTGATTCCCGGAAATAACCGCAGTGATGGCGTCTACTGACGGTTCAACCGCATCTGGCATTTTCAATAATGAGCGTGCTGCAGCGATGTCCTTCAGCCCGGTTCCCGTCGCAAGCACAACAACTTTTCTCACGTCCTTCAACAATCCAAGGCTGACACCGGCTTGCATTCCGGCCCAGGCAGCAGCGCTTGCCGGTTCAACGAACAATCCAGTGCGTTTCGCAAGATTGTGCTGACCACGTAAGATGGCTTCGTCCGAAACGCGGATAGCGAAACCACCTGTTTGTCTCACTGCTCGAACAGCTTTAATTCCATCGCGAGGCAGGTCAACAGAAATGCTGTCGGCGATGGTGTTTGATTTTACGGCCTCCAGTTCACCATCTCGGTCAACAGCGTTGACGACAACGGATGAACCTGCCGCCTGCACAGCGATCAACTTTGGAATCTTCTCGATCCAACCTATGTGATGAAGATCTGAGAAGCCTTTGTGCAGTCCGCCGATGATGCAACCGTCTCCGACAGGGACGAACACAGCGTCCGGCACATCCCAGTCACATTGCTCGGCGATTTCCAATGCAACTGTCTTCTTTCCCTCGCCCATGACGGGATTGATGCCCGTGCTCCGGCAATACAATCCGAGCTCGGACGCGATCTTGACTGATAGTTCGAACGCATCATCATAGCTGCCATTGATGGGCAACAGCGTCGCGCCATACTGCTGAATCTGGGTGAGTTTCGCCGGTGGGGCCGAGGATGGCGCCAGAATCACGGCATTCTTTCCATGCCAGGCACATAAACCGGCCAGCGACGCCGCAGCATTGCCAGTCGAGGCGGCTATCAGCGTGTCGAACCCATGTTCATGTGCATGCTGAATCCCGACTTCACTCGCGCGATCCTTCAGCGATCCAGTTGGTAACCGGGTATCGTCCTTGATCAACAATGATCCGAAACCATACTCGGTAGCCAGCTCGGGCAGATCGATCAGCGGCGTATTGCCAACGAGCAGGGATCTCTGTTCCGGAGCTGCTACCACAGGGAGGAGCGGTAACCAACGCCAGATCGATGGATCGGAACTATCGGCAAGCGCAGATTTGCTCCACTCACGCTGGATGGATTGGTGGTCGTAGATCACATCCAGATTTCCGCCACAAGAATCGCATGTGTAGCGCAATTCCGCACCGACGGCATCCCAGCCGCAGCTCGCGCAACGATGACCAAATACCTTACCCATTCAACGATTCTCCGTGGATCAACTCTTCAACAGCCCAGTCTGCTCATTAAACGCTTCGATCTGCTCATCCCATTGATCAACGAGCGCCCATTTGCCGGTCCAGTAGTCGTCATCATACCACTGGGCGTCGAGTTCGGCGACATCCTTGCCCTGCTGCTCTACCCAAGTGAAGTACTTGAGGTTGTGCATCCGTTTTCGATCGTAGTATGACAACTCGAGCACGTTATCGACGGCAAGCCCTTGAAGTCTGCGGTCGAAATCGGCGGCGGCGTTGAGTGAGGTGTAATGGCCATGCTTATCACTTTCTTCGACCAAACGTGACTGGTACATGTCCATCGAATCGGTCGCGACTGTGAACACGACATCGCGCTCATTCCATTCGTAGTACTTGGCCATCTTGATCGCACCGGCCATGTTCGCGATGCCGGATATGCCCAGATGGTTCAAACGGTTTACGATGTCGTCGGGTACACCTTCCCCCTTCAATGCCGCCTGACCCTCCGGCTCATTGAACAGGCGCATCAGACGGATGGTCGTCTCATCGTCAATGGCGGCAACGAAGTCGGTGGACTTGACGTTATGAATCCACGGAACATGCTTGTCGCCAATGCCTTCAATGCGGTGTGCGCCGTAGCCGTTGTAGAGCAAGGTCGGGCACTGCAACGCTTCGCCAGCACCGACTTTGACCAGTGGATAGGCCTGCTTCAGGTATTCACCCGAACCAAGTGTTCCTGCCGATCCCTGGGTCAGGAACAGGCCGCTCAGACGGTTGCTTTCACCCGAAATTGACTCAAATATCTCGCCCATCGCTGGACCGGTTACCGAATAGTGCCAGAGCGCGTTGCCGAATTCGGCGAACTGGTTCAGGGTGACAATCTTGTCGCCACGTTCAGCTTCCAGCGCTTTGACCTTGTCGTAGATCTCCTTAACGTTACTCTCGCCGCCGGGCGTGCTGATGATTTCAGAACCGACTTTTTCCAGCCAGTCGAACCGTTCCTGTGACATCTCTTCCGGCAACACGGCAATCGATCCGCAGCCGAGCAGGTAGGCGTCATAAGCACCACCGCGGCAGTAATTCCCAGTCGAAGGCCACAACGCTTTCTGCGATGTCGGATCGAATCGTCCCGAGATCAGCTTCTCAACCAACGGGCCGAACGTCGCACCGACTTTATGCGCGCCCGTCGGGAAATACTTGCCTAGCAGAACGATGACACGCGCGGGAACGCCTGTCAGAGATGATGGCAGTTCGAGATGATTCACTCCCCCGAATCCGCCACCCGATTCTACTGGTTCGTTTTTCCACGTGATCCGGAACAGGTTCGCCGGGTGCAGATCCCACAAACCCAATTCTTTCAGTCTGCCGAGAATCTGCACTGGAATTAGAGATGGGTCACGCATCTGCTTGTATGTCGGCAGGATGATGTCCCGTTCACGACACAACTTGATCGTGTTGGCGAGTACGGCTTCTTGTTGAGATGTCATGGTATTATCGCTTGTTCATGGTTAATGACATGATCGCTTTGGACGTGTGCAGGCGGTTTTCCGCTTCGTCATATATGACCGAATGTGGACCGTCAATGACGGCATCCTCGACTTCGTTTCCGCGGTCGGCGGGCAGCGCGTGCATGTAAAGCGAGTTCGGGGCGGTGAGCTTCATCCGTTCTTCCGTGCACTTCCAGGAACGGTTCGCCTCCAGTCCTTCATCCACAACTTCGGTGGATGGATTCTCGACCCATGATCCCCAATTCTTGGGAATCACGACATCCGCATCACGGTAGGCCGCGTCCTGATCGTGAGTAATCGTAACACTGCCGCCGTGCTGGGCAGCATTTTCCTCAGCTTGCTTGATCACCCAATCCGGCAACTTGTAGCCCTTGGGATGAGCGAGTGTAACATCCATGCCGAAACGTGGGAACAGCAGCACCTGTGAAAGCGGAACGCTGATTGGTTTTTTATGGCTGGTTGCATAGGCCCAGATGATCGAAACCTTCTTGTGTTTCAAATCCGTCAGCTTCTCCTGCATGGTCATGAGGTCGGCAATCGCCTGCAACGGATGGTAGAGATCACACTGCATGCTGATGATCGGAACACTCGACCATTTCGCCAGATCACGCAGGTATTTGTTTCCCTCTTCCCAGTTGCAATTGCGGCAGGCGATGCCATGACCGTAGCGCGAGAGAATGATCGCGGTGTCTTTTGCGACTTCGCCGTGACTGATCTGCATTGTGCTCGTATCGAGGAAATGACCGTGACCGCCCAACTGAGTAATCCCGGCTTCCATCGAGTTCCGCGTACGGGTCGATTGCTCGAAAAACATCAGAAAAATGGTCTGGTTCTTGAGGTAGTCAGTATCCTCGAGATGGGCGAACTTCCGCTTCAGGTCATATGACACATCGAGCAAGGTGTCGATCTCGTCACGAGTCCAATCCTGCAACGTGATGAAATGTTTGCCGCGAAACTGCGTATGCATGTATGTCCTCACTGGTTCTTAAGTTTAAGATGATCGTAGTCTGTTTAATCGTACTGCTTACATCCTGTCAGCAAAACCATTCTGCACGAAAATACCGGGCAAAGCCGCATAGAAAGCTGCGGCACGAACCAACTCTGATTTCCAGGTCAACTCGTTCGGTGCATGAGCCTGATCTTCATGGCCCGGTCCGAATCCAATGCACGGTATCCCGTATTCGCCCATGATTGACACACCGTTCGTCGAGAAGGTCCACTTGTCAACCCGTGGTTCTTCCCCAAATATCTGACGGTATGTCTCAGCCGACGCCAGTGTAACCGGGTGATCTTCCGCGATCAGCCAGGCCGGAAAATATGTTTCGCCCGGATAGGTCAGCCCCCGCCAGGACGGTCGTTCATATGAGTACATGGAAACTTCAGCGTTGGCTGCTTTAACTGCTGGCAGCTCACGTATCTCAGCCAGCGCACTTTCTTTAGTCTCACCAAGTGTCAACCGTCTGTCGATGCTGATCCAACAACCATCCGCAACAGCGCAGCGGGACGGCGAACTCGAGAATACCTCAGACACAGTCAGCGTTCCACGTCCAAGGAAGTCGTGATCGGCAAGGTTGCCGTTCAACTTCTCGAGATCGCTGAGAATTGGCGCCATCTTGTAGATCGCGTTGTCGCCACGTTCCGGTGCTGATCCATGCGAACTGATACCTCGTGTTGTGACCTTTATTTCCATGCGGCCGCGCTGTCCACGGTAGATCCCGCCATCCGTAGGTTCGGTAATCACCACGAATTCAGGACGGATGCCGTCTTCCTCGATGATGTATTTCCAGCACAGGCCGTCGCAATCTTCTTCCTGAACTGTTCCGGTCACGAGCAGCGTGTAGTCATCTTCCAGACCAAGCTCACGGATGATTTTGGCGGCATAGACCATCGCCGCCATTCCGCCTTCCTGATCAGATCCGCCACGTCCGCCGATGACTTCATCATCTTCCATGCCGTCATATGGATCGAACTTCCAATTCGCTCGGTTGCCGACACCGACGGTGTCGATGTGCGCATCCATGGCAATCAGCGTCTTACCGTGCCCGAGGTAGCCGAGGATGTTGCCCATCGGATCGATCTCGACACGGTCAAATCCAACCTTTTCCATCTCCTGCTGAATGCGACGGATGACGCCTTCTTCCTCGCAGCTTTCGCTGGGAATCGCAATCATATCACGGAGAAATGCATTTATCTCCGGACTGTATTTCTTCGCCAGATCAAAGATCTTGTGTTCGTTACCGCTCATCTATGATGGTTGCCTTGTCAAAAGGTGATAGTTTAAGCCTGTGGTGCTACAACTCCTGCATCGACTGCCACAATCGACCGGATTGTTCACGGCTATTAGCCAATATGGTTTGTTCATTCAACCCAATCAGTTCACCATCGCGAATCCGGAACTGGCCATGAGAAATGACATGTACTGGAGGTTGATCCATCCCGAACAAAAGATGTGATCCGGCATTTTCAGCGCTCAGTGGGCTACGGGAATCGTACGGATACACCGCCAGATCTGCCGCCTGACCTTCCGCTATATGTCCAATCGGACGGCTGAATAGTGAAGTCGCAATCTGCGGATTGTTTCGCATCAGCATGGCCAGCAAATCAGGACTGGCTTCAGCTCCTGACAACGATTTGCTCCAGATCAGCGTGCCTTCTTTTGCCTCACGCAGCATGTCCGCCTGCATGCCATCAGTGCCGAGCCCAGCCGCGCAATCTTCCAACAGGTCATGAGCGGGTAAGCCGACCCGGTTATTCGCGTTCGAGGTTGGATTGTGGACCAACATCACGCCGCGATCAAATAGCAACTGGCGGTCTTCGATATCACAATGGACACCATGCACGACAATGCTCTGATGTGTCAGCAAACCAAACAAATCCAAGCGTTCCGCGGGAGAAAGGTAACCACGCTTCTTCGCATCAGCGCCATCCTCCGGACCTTCTGACAGGTGAATGTGGATGCCAACATCCGGAAACTCAGACAGCGTATCCTTAACCTTTTCCAGCGATTCATCGCTGAGTGTGAACGATGCGTGTAATCCAAACAGTGGCTTGATATGTGGATGATTCGACCATTTGCGGATCGCTTCAGCATTCTCTTCGAGGGATGACTCAAACGTATCTGGTCCATTGCGATCGGACGCCTCAAACGCAACCGCCACGTCCATCCCCAAAGATTCTGCCACTTCTGCGAGTATGTCAAGTGATCCACGCACGAAACTGGGGCTGGAATGGTGATCAATGACTGTCGTTACACCTGCCCGCAAACAGGCCAGTAATCCGGATTCAAACGATGCTCGCGTGGACTGTTCATCCAATGCTCGATCCAAGCGCCACCATATTTGCTCGAGTGTTTCCAGAAACGTAACCGGCGTTTGTTCCGGTCCCGGCATTCCCAATGCAAGCGCTGAATACAGGTGAGTGTGCGCGTTGATCAGACCGGGAAGAACAAGACAACCAGTCAGGTCAACAGTTTCTCCATCAGACGGATCAGGATCACCAGGTCCTGCAGATTCAATCAATCCATCTTTGATTGTGATGAAGCCATGTTCGACACTCTTCAGCGGTCCGAAGGGATCAACTATTTGACAATTTGTGAGCAGAAGGTCGCTCATCATACAGTCCTTCCCGTTGACAATGATTCGTTGATCAATTTCAGCAGGTCTTCCGGGTGGATGGGTATTTCGTTTACATCTCGATCAATAGCGTCTGAGATGGCATTCGCCACCGCTCCAGCAATCGGAATGATGGCCGGTTCGCCAATCCCCTTCGCACCCCACGGTCCCAAAGGTTCGGCGTTCTCGACGAATACCGACGATATGTTCGGACTGTCCATGGAAGTGGGGAGCAGGTAAGTGGATAAATTGTCTGTCGAGATCTTGCCATTATTCATCTGCATGTTCTCATACAGAGCCCATCCGATACCCTGAACTACGCCACCCTCAACCTGTCCTTCCAACCCGGCGGGATTTATCGCACGACCGACATCGTGAGCAGCCCAAACGTCCGTGACCTTTACGTTTCCGGTAATCATATCAACACGAACTCGCGCAATCTGGGTCGCATAGGAATAGGTAAAGTAGGCCTCGCCCTGTCCTGTTTCAGGATCATGATCCAACTCAGGCACATGCCACCAGCCAAGCGCGTCCATCGGGAGGTTGAGTAGATACATCAATTCCGCCAACTCCACAAACTGGAGTGCGGGCGAATCATCGCCCCTTCTGGCTGCACCGTTGCTGTAGCTGACATCGTCTTCCGCGCAGCCGAATTTGTGTGCGGCAGCTTTGCACAGGCTTTCGACAATTTTTCCGGCAGCCGAACGGATCGCGTTTCCCGTCATGACCACATTGCGGCTGGCTACTGACGGACCACTATCCGGCACATTTGTCGTGTCTGTCTGCAACACGGTGACTTGCCTGGGGTCAATTCCCAGCGCTTCTGCAGTCATCTGGGCAACAACCGTGATAGCGCCCTGACCCATGTCTACCAATCCATAAGCGACAGCAACCAGCCCATCTCGATGAATCTGAATCCTGGCGGCAGAACCATCCAAGGCCCACCCCGGTGAACCGAGACAGTTTCCGTAGTGGCACGCCGAAGCACCGATGCCATAACGGTAACGTTCGTCGCTTTCCTGCTTGCATTTCGTAGACGTATCTGAATAACCTGCCAGATTCACAGCCGCTTCGATTGTCTCTTCAGCGCCGACGCTCGTATCCAGGTGATGACCGGTGGTAGTGGACGAACCCGGTTTCAGAATATTCAGCATCCTGAACTTTACCGGATCCATGCCAATCTGGCGGGCGATCTTGTCCATCATCCGTTCGTGGCCGAATGTCGCTTGCGGAGATCCGAATCCGCGGAACGCGCCAGCAGGGGGGAGGTTGGTGTACCAGGCGGTTGAGTGAACACGCACATTTGGCACCTGATACGGTCCCAACGCTTGGGTCGCCGCCCGGAAAGAAACTACCGACGATAGGGTCGCATAAGCCCCGGCATTCAGGTGGATATCTACCTCACCAGCGAGCAGCTTCCCAGTATCATCCACGCCGATTTTGTAACTGATCTCAGCGGGATGACGTTTGCTCGTTGACTGCAAGTCGTCCGCACGACGGTAGATCATCTGAACAGGACGTTTCAACAGCCACGCGGCAACAGCTGTTCTGGCACATACCTCGGACGGAATATCTTCCTTTCCACCGAATGCTCCGCCGACGGGAGTTTGAACCACTCGAACGCGACTGTATTCAATCCCCAAGTTCCGCGCAACTGCCTTCTGGACATAAAACACACACTGGATAGAACCGTACACGGTAATAGTTCCATCATCTTCTGGAACTACCACGCATCCTTGCGGCTCCAGATAATAGTGTTCCTGGTAACCAGTTTTGATTGTGCCTGTAACGATGTGGTTGGAAGCAGTGAAACCAGCATCCACATCGCCAACGAGTACACGGTGCTCACATGCGATGTTTGTTTCATGAATGAGCGGGGCCTGCTCATGCCTGCTATCGGCGATGGAGAGTATTGGCGAGTCAGTCTCAACGATCACATCCACAGCTTTCGCGGCTCGGTAGGCGTTCTCAGCCGTTTCCGCGACCACGATACCCACAGCATCGCCGATGTAGCGGATCCGGTCATGGACGAATAATGGTTGATCGTCAACGATCACGCCGATACGGTTCTCGCCGGGCACTTCACCAGCGAAAAACGCTGCAATGAAGCCATTTGTAGATTCAGCGGACTCGATATTGGTGCTTAACAAGCGGCCGGACGAAATCGTGGAAAACACCGGATAAGCATGGAGCAGATGTGGAAAAGAACGATCGGCAATGAACTCTGTTTTGCCGCGAGCCTTGTCAAGCCCGTCCACTCGAGGCATGGATTGCCAGATGATATCGTTCACAACAATCACTCCCGATTCAGTATTCCCAAGCGATAGTTTGCAGCCAGCATCAATTCAGGGGTTGCTAGATTCAGGTCCGACGAAAGTTAAGTACAAGAAATCACAAAACGTAGATAACAACAAGCTTGAGGGAGATCAGGGGACTATCGGTGTAGGCTCTGCAAGCACATCTCGCTTGGGGAGGTGTTCGCACTCATGGTTTTCAGCTGCGCCTTTTCTACTCCGCTGCGGATCTGACGGCTTCCTTCAAGGTAGTCTTCCGCTGGATGTAAACAGGGAGGTTGTGACATTCAGCGCGTTTAAACATGTTGGGACCTATGTTTGCGGCTATGATTCCTTCCAGACCGGAGGAGCGGTATTTGCCAAATACTTTGCAATCTCCACGATGTCCTTACTCACTGCTCCCAACACAGCCATAGGATCTGAATCTGCGATCAGGTGCCACGGACATTATCAATAATGGACTAACCATCGTGTCCAGACTGGGGCTATCAGCAGCAACCAGATAAGCCCTTGTCATGTTTCTCCTTTTTCAGGGCAGCCAACGCTTTTATCAGAGCTGAAGTGTACTTCGCGCCATATCTAAATCTGCATTTTATTTAGAACCCGAGATTATCTCGTCTTTCCGGAAAGGAACCCAAAAGCATGGTCAGAGTCAGGGTACGAGGTGATTAAATCCCATGGCGCCTACATATCTATGGGTCAAGTATGACAAAATCGACAAACTAGTTATCTCACCAGCATCACTTTCTGAACTTGGTCAAGGTGACCCGGGACTGTCGCACGGGCGAAGTAGATGCCGCTGGCGAGGTTAGTCCCATCGAAGGTCAATATGTGCGTACCGGCGTTGTAGCTGCCGCTTGCCAGAGTGGCCACTTGCTGACCGGTGATGTTGAAGACGGTCACCGACAGCTCCCCGGCTTCCGGCAGGCTGACTTGGATGGTTGTAGCAGGATTGAATGGATTTGGATAGCTATTCAGGCTGAAGTATGATGGTATTTCACCAATTTCCATCTCAGAGACGCTTACTTCTCCACCCCCATCCCAGTAAATGTCGTCGAGTGCGAATTCACAACCTGCACCATTCACTTCCAGGATGACGAATTCATAGCTCAACATTCTTAAATCAATAAACTCTCCCCGGATATCGCTGATCGGGATTGATGCCTGTCCCCAATTGCCATCTCGAACCAGACCGTATGTGGTTTGATGCGCAGGAAACTCAACATATGACTGATTTCCCCACGCGTCGATGATCCCGATCTGGAAGGAAATACCGGCAGGAATGTTGATCATGAAGTTTAAATGTCCGTCTCCAAAATTGAACAGGTTCACCGGCTGAACTGACATGATACCCGCTCCAAACCAGCCTAATCCGGTTGTCGTCCAGGAAATGCCGTTATCACCCTCATAAGGGGGAATACTACCCTCTTCAAGCGTGCCTTCCCAAACGTAGATTTCCGCGTCCTCACCAATAGCTAAACCGTTGTCTATCGGAGTTGTATCTGTAAAAATACCGAATGTGCCGCCCTGGAACGTTGGTGGTCCGAGATGCACTTCACCCTGACCGTTCCACTCCATAACTCTGATGTAGTCGACATACATTTCTGCCGGGAATGGCATGGAAACCGGTTCTCCACTGCCTGGATCACCAAGATTGTAGGCGTCGGTGAACGCTCCACCTATGGCAAGGTTTGCGATCAGGTAGAAAGGTTCGTGAAATTCGGCTGATACGCTATCTATCGAGAATGGTTCTGTGTATAGATCATATTCTTCACCATCATCAATAACTGTGAATCGAAGACTCTGGTCATCCCAGTACACGCGATAAGTGAGAAACCTGTCCGTGAGCGGTGAATCATAATTGTAGTAGGGACGGCAAGACTCATCTTCTGGATCCCAGGAAAGACTCGCTGCCCCGGAAGGATTGTCAGGGTTGACGGCTTCGTCTGAATAAAAGATCGCGTTCGCCCCCACTACCTGGTTCACGGTTGAGTTGTTTGCGCCATTGCCGCCGTTGTGCTCATCGTGCAAATCCCTGAACACTTGACTCATTCCCATTTCCATGATATCGATTTCGCCACAACGGGGCCAATTGTAATTCGCCGTGCCCAATAACCAAATTGCCGGCCACCCGCCAAGATCAAGGTCTGGAACACGAACTCGCGTTTCAATGACGCCGTACAGAATGGACACTTTTGCTTTTGTGGTTACCTTTCCCGACGTATAATTCAATGGATTTCCCCACTGATCGACAAATTCGGGATCTGTTTCCTGTCTGGCGGTGATGTGAAGGGCGTTGTTTCCCGGTTCGCCAGGAATACTGGCTACCTCTACATTGTTCTCATGGTAGTATTGCAGTTCACCATTGCCCCAGCCCCAGGATCCGTTACCGGTGATTGTCATCCAGTTGTCCAGATCGTTGAAATTCTCTTCCCAGATCACCTCTCCTATCTGAGCATGACAAGGTGTTGCAGATAGAACAACGAACATCATGGAACTAGCGACTACTACCATCGTAATGTGTTTCAGATTTTTCACAAGGAACTCCTTCTCGGATACTAAGTCGTTCAAATAAATCGCACACCTAATCTATCTTGATCCGTAACCGGCAACCACACTAGCCACTGGTAGCTAAGCACGTAATCGGTTTAATCAGGCTATCCATGATTCAACCTTATTGGATGACTTCAAATTCTGATCCAAGTGCAGCGTTAGAATCGCCACCAACCCAGATTCGGAATCTGCCTAGTTCAGCTTCAATCCTCTTTCGGCGAGTGTAGAATGCCAGTTCATCTGTCGAAAGATCAAACGAGATTTTTACCTTTTCACCTGGATTCAAAGCAACACGCTTGAATCGCTTCAACTCACGCACTGGTCGAGTCAGCGATCCCACGACATCCTGCACGTACAGCTGCACTACTTCCTCACCATGATGGATATCGCTCGTGTTCCGCACAGAGAAGGTGACAGTGAGTTCATCCCCGATCCGGAGTTCTTTGTGGCTCAATTCCAGATCTCCAAACTCGAAACGGGCATACGACAATCCGTAACCGAAGGGAAACAACGGGCTGGGATCGACATCCATGTGGAACGATGTATTTCCCACTGCGTGTTGCGGAAGACCGCGTTCAATCTCATCCATTCTCACCACGGTATTGGGAGTGGGGGGGCGCCCGGTTACTTTGTGGGAGTAATACAACGGAATTTGACCGACATCGCGAGGGAAGCTGACGGGTAGTTTACCAGATGGATTTGCTTTTCCAAGCAGCAAATCGACTATTGCAGGACCAGCCATGCTACCCGGGTGCCAGGCAAGCAGGATAGCGTCCGCATAATCGATTACATTGCTTAATACCAGCGGGCGACCTGTCATCAATACCAACACAACACGTGTACCGGTAGCGCGAATTTCTCGCAAAAACTCTAGCTGATTTCCTGGGAGTCCAATGTCTGCACGACAATGGGCCTCTCCGCTAAGCATCGCTTCTTCACCGAGGAAGATGATGGATATATCAGATTTGCGTGCCAGGGCGATGGCTTCATCGAAGCCATCCCGTGAATCGCTGCGCGTCGTTTCTGGTCCACGAGCGTACAGCAGGGTTACATCCTTATCAAGAACTTTTGTGAGTGATTGCCATGGAGTGACACTCAAAGAAGAATCTCCATCGAATACCCACGTACCCAATTGATCATCAGGATCATCTGCTAATGGACCGAGCACAGCGACTGACCTTAATGATTTTGGGTTAAGCGGCAGGCAGTTGTCTTCATTCTTCAGCAGCACCATTGATCGTTCGGCGATTTGCTGAGCTAATGAGAGGTGCGCCGGATGGGCAGATCTGCGGAACATCGATGGATCTGTATGCGATCTCTGTAGAAGCCCTAATCGGTATTTTACACGTAACACATTTGCAACCATCTGATCGATTTGCTTTTCAGTGATGCGACCGTCAGATAGCAGACCTTCTGTGTATTGGGCATAGGTCATACTCGCCATCTCAATGTCAATACCGGCTTGTAAAGCTTGTTCGGCTGATTCCTTATCATTGGCGGTCAGGCCATGCACACCCAGCTGAGGAACTGCTTCCCAGTCACTGACGACCAGACCATCGAATCCCCATTCATCGCGTAGAATGGTTCGCATCAAATAGCCATTGGCAGTCGCTGGAATCCCATCCAAATCTCCAAAAGAACTCATGATGGTCAGGGCACCAGCTTCAATCGCGGCAAGAAATGGTGGCAAGTATACATTACGAAGTTCGTTTTCAGGAATGTTAGTCGTGTTATAATCGCGCCCACTTTCGCTCGCGCCATAGCCGGCAAAATGCTTTGCACAGGCGGCGATTGCGTCAAACGCTGATGGATCATTCCCCTGCAGGCCTGCGACAACAGCACGAGCAAAGACATTGGTCAGATGGACATCCTCTCCGAAGGATTCAGCAATGCGGCCCCAGCGTGGATCACGTGAGATGTCTATCATCGGTGCAAACGTCCAATTCACGCCATGTGCAGCAGCTTCATGGGCTGAAATACGGGCACACTGCTGAACCAAGGACGGATCCCAACTGGCGGCTTGGGCAAGAGGAATAGGGAAAACTGTTTTAAATCCATGGATCACATCACGAGCAACCAGCAGGGGAATCCCAAGACGACTTTCGTCCCGCGCAATTCGCTGCAGTTCATTCACCTGGTCGGGATCAATCAAATTCATGATCGATCCGATACGGCCGTCACGGATCGCATCGACGAATTCATCGGGGAAGGGAGGTGCAGGAGTATTCACGATGCTGAGTTGACCCAGCTTTTCCGCAAGCGTCATCGCTGCAATCGTTTTCTGGATGAAGATAGTTTCGTTCATTTCATCCACCTCTCCCTGCTGTACCGAATCCGATATCATCGTATGCGAAACCATGAATTCAACCTTCTTCCCTTAAGTGAGTACTATCAGTTGCCTACCGTAAGCATCAAATACGTTCTGATTTCCCACTCACTGCCTTCTTTAGCGGGGAGCGTCGGATGCTGACTCTGTACAGCCGGGAACAGGAACGAACGTGGAGAGTATTCGTCCAGTGTGCGGTAGGTCGCCCGTAAGCCGAAACGGGATTCGGGCATTTCCCACCACTGCGGTGATCCGACGTGGAACGAAATGTCACCCATCAATTGCATGGGATAGGTTAGGTTGAAATCCTTGTGGTAGTCATACGGTCCCCAGTCATCGAACTTCGCAGAGAGAATGAGTCGGGACATGTGATGGATCAATCGGACATCCCCACCAAACCGCTTGATGAGACGGTCATCGTTCCCGTTTGGCTCACCATCACCGAAGAACAGGTTCGCTATTACACCGAATTCGCTGGATTGCTTGGAAATCAAGCGAGCATATGTTTCCCACGTTTCCCGCTCAGGTGTTGCACCCGGGAAGGCGAAAGGCGTGACACCGTCAGCCAGAATGCCAATACCAGCATCCTGTGTAGTACGGTAATCGCGATAGATGAAGCCGGTAACGGCTGCGAACCTGGCGTCTTCCTTGAAATCGTTGTCCCACTGATGCAGCCAGGTAGCTGGAGTCGGATCCCATGCGAGCAACAGTTCGAGACCCAGGGTTTCACGGTTCATACGCACAGAGAACGGATCATCCAGAATGTTGCGCGGACGACCGGGTTCTGGAACATCAGCCGGGATGGGGCCAAGAATCGGTTCCTGGTAGAGGAAGTTTGGCGCGATCTCGAGGTAGCCGATCCGAGTTGAGAAACCAGTCAAGACACTTTGCTGGTTGCCCGATCCACTGTCTTTCAGATGCCAGCCAGTAAAAGTCTGTACCGAAGTCGGACCACCGTCGGCGACCAGACCCATGATCGCACCTTGGGCGTACCAGTTGATGCCGAAGCCGGTGTAGGTAATCTTGACTTTACCGCCGTACGTATCAGAATCCTTTATCCGATCCTCGAGGACGGTGTAGTTTCCAGGATCACCTTCAACCAGTTGGAAGAGCCGATCCACATGGTTCGCACCTGCCCGCAGACCACCGAGTTGAATCCCGAACGGACCCACTTCAGTTTCTACGGAGACAGCGATCTTTTCCGTTTCCGGTACAGGAATCGCGCTGGAACTCGAAGCCGACTTACGCTGTTCAAGGTCGCGCTGATAGACGGCAGAAATATCTAGCAGACCAACTTGGTGGCCGTAACGTCCCATCACCGACGGGTTTGCACCCCACCACAACTCAGGACCAAAGGCAATCACTAGATCATCGAGCATGCCCTTACCACTGATCTCAACTCCGTGAGGAGCGGCACCATTGTAAATGTCGATATTCGGGCCGTAATTCGCTTCCCGGTATAATCCGAAGAAGTCACCTTCGTAGCCCCAGTGATAATGACCGGTACGGTAGAAATAGTCAAGGTTGAATAAACGCTCTTCCCAGCTGATACCTGCGCGATAGACCTTGACCCGTTCAATATCGTTCTGCGTATTGACATTGATTGTGTTCCCCTGGTCCAGCGTAAACACATCAACCGGACGGCCACGGTTCTCGTAGAAAATTTCGTCGATCGGGTTAGTCGGCACATTTCCGAGGATGTTCAGCTCTAGCGTTCCGCGTACATTGTTCACGGGTGTGGCAGTGAACTCGGTAAAAAAACTCTCCATGTGGCCAAATCCCAGATAATCGGGGTAGCCTTGGTAATCGGGATCGATTTCGTCAGGTGTGATGATGTTCTCACCGCCCGTGTTGAAGGTCGAAAACTCGAGGCGTAGGTTGCTCAGACGGACCTTGCTCGTTTCCTCAGCTTCCAGGCTCGCCTTGTCGCCTCGTGCCAGCAATGTTGCGCCCATGAGATTAATACCGGCAAAATGCTCTCGAATAGCTGCACGATCCACGCCTGGCGAATACGGATCCAGGGAGTGAACCTGCGCAAGAACGTAGTACGCAGCACGAGGATACAATTGGTAGTGTCCCTGGGTATCTGTCGGACCCTTCGCACATATACCCCACCATTCCTCGTTCATGTTGTTGCCACCTGGGATGAAATCATCCATGTAGGCGTCGTTGGGCCAAGAGGCATTGGTGTCGTGTATATCGAGGAACTCTACTTGTCGGTATTTCCACCAGCCATCACTGAACTGGAAAGTCATTCCGCCAACGCTGTTACCAACACCGCCGTTGCATGCAGATTCCGCATAAATCTCTTCCCACTGGCCAAGCAGGTAGCGGGCTTGCATGTACTGATCTTCCCGCATCGTCTTCGCGTTAAACGCGTCCGAACCGAACTCCGTGAACATCATCGGAATTTCTAGTTCCTCTTCAACCCGTTCGAAGAAATCACGGAAGGAAATACCGCGGTAAACGTTAGACCCAAATACATCCAGGCTACTGACTTCCTCCGCGATGATGTCGAGATATTGCAGATCACCATTTGCCATAGCGACGGGATGGTCTCTATCGATTTCGTGAATTACATCCACAGCTTCACCGAACAGGGAATAGAGATACCGTGCCTTGGCCCGATTCCGTTCGCCTTCTGGTAACGCTTCGGTTTCAGCCGATTTCCAGACTAGCCCGTAATTGTTTTCGTTTCCGAGTAAATACATCAACAGGCCTGGTGTGTCCTTGTAATCACGTGCCAGATCACGAACTTGGCTGAGCAGCAGCTCGCGGATACGCGGATTGGAATAGTCCGTGTTTGGGATATATCCACCATCAATATCTATGCCGTAACGTCCGAGCGGATGGTTGATCACAGTGTAGATGCCATGTTCTTCGTAGATGTACTGAATCCAACGGGCAGGGATACCGATGTAATGCCGGATGGTGTTTACACCCATGTTGGTCAACAACATCATTTCACGGTCAATGGCAGCCCTGATGAAATCGTCAGACTTAGTCCACAAGCTGTAGCTATAGTTGTGGCCGATGGGCAAATAGTCCCAGTTCATACCGTTGATCATGAAATCCCCGCCATCCACCTGGATGCGACGTCCAGTCTCGTCGCTGACCACTTCCACTTGCGTGGCTTGAACAGTTGATACGCATCCGATGGAAAGAATTATCAAAGCGATGAGGAAGGAGACAATAGGCCCTGCATGCTTGTGGAGATTCCTTTTGACAACGTTCATGCTTCCTCCGTGACGCACGAGTCCGTGCGCTGTTATGTAAGGCAAGTGTTGTTTCATGAATCAGTATCCTGCCCAAGAGTGCCGCGTCGCGCTTCCAATTCAACGCGAATTTCGTTTGCCCGCGCTTCTGTAATGGGGTATGACCAGACTGCCCAGATTGCGATCGCGGAGAACACCACCGGAATTGCGGCATCGAAAAGGCGGAGAAGGAGAATAGTTCGTTCTGTTTGGGCACCACCTAGTTCCACATCAAAGCCAGTGGCATTCAGCAGATAGCCACCTGCAGCCAGTGCTCCAGCCATTCCAAGTTTAACCACCCACCAAAAGATTGAACCGTACATGCCTTCACGACGTTCATGGGTTTTGAGCTCATCCAAATCAACCACATCAGCAATCATTGAGCCCATCAACGTGAACAAACCAGCGAGACCGAATGCCATCAACGGCGCAGGCACAATCACTAACCAGGGGATATCCGGGTTGTAACACACCCACTTGAGTGCGTATCCAACCATCGATACGCCGGTGGAGATATAGAATGCGCGCCGCTTGCCGATTTTAGTCGCAAGCCAGGTGATGAATACAATGATGACAAAGCTGGATATTGCACCCACCGACCCAGCCCAACCGGCGTATTTGGCGCCAATTTCCTGATCACCGCCGAAAACGTAGTAAATGATCACATACGCAGCGAATGAGGAAATCAGGATGAATCCGTTGAATACAAGAAACGTTGCAAGTGACAATTTCAGGAAAGGACCGGACTTCAGCGTTTCACCCATACCCTTGAAAAAGGTGGTCAAGTTGTGCAGGAGTCCATGTGGGGGAGGAGGAGATGCCTCGCCGACCCTGGCATCAGATTCAGGTTCTGAGATCTGTTTGTGGCTGAATCGTTCTCGCAGAAATATAGCTGGCAGAATACCAACGCCGATCGTTACTACACCGATGATGATCGCAAGACCAGCAGCCCCGTCCATCTGGTTGTTAAAGAATCCCTCATAGGTCATGATCCAGAGAAACCACGGCGAGACGACATATGCTAGTTGACTGATAAAGTTCTGCGTTCCCATCAGGCGCGTTCGTTCATGGTAATCCGGGGTCAGCTCGTATCCGAGCGCGACCCAAGGCGTGGCAAATACCGTGTAAGCCAGATAGAAAATGATCGAGCCAGCCAGAAACCAGATGAAATAGAATGTCTCACTCTGTTCACGAGGCATCTGCCATAGCAGCGCGAAGATGATTCCCGCAGCAATCGCACCGATGAAAATGAAGGGACGACGACGACCATACCTGGTTTTTGCATGGTCGGAGATGTAGCCCATTAACGGATCAGTCAGAGCATCCGTCAGCCGAGGTAATGCTCCCAACAGACCTACCAGCGCCGGATTCATTCCGAAACCAAGGTTCAGGACAATCATCATCCCGCCACTGGCTGCGGCAAGCAGGTTGTTTGTGAAACCACCTAGCCCGTAGATCAACCGATGGGCCATCGATATCCGATCTTCGGGTGCTGTCTTCTTGTGCAGCAGATCGCTCACGATGCGTCCTGGTAAACACGGACGTAATCAACGAGCATACTCTGCGGGAATTCTGTGTTTGGTCCAACCGGACCGACCCAGTTGCCACCAACAGCTATGTTCAGAATCAGGTAGAATGGATGGTCGTACACCCATTCCCCTTGAACGTCTTCAGGACCGCCGGAATGAAACAGCACATCATCGAGGTACCAACGAATCTCATCACCTTCCCATTCAATTGCAAATGTGTGGAATCCTGTATCCAGTCTACCCTGAGGGAGTTCGTAACGTTGCGTGAAAGCTGTAGCACCAAAATGACCTGGGCCGTGCAGGCTGCCCCAGTTCACATTCGGTTCCTGGCCACGATATTCCATGATGTCGATCTCACCGCACTGCGGCCAACCGACTGTCCCAAAATCTTCGCCCAACATCCAGAATGCCGGCCAGATTCCCTGACCTACAGGTAGGTCGACACGTGTTTCGATTCGACCATAGGTGAATTCTTGTAAACCTCGCGTCAGGATCCGCGCTGAGGTGTAGTTCTGTCCCTCGAATGATTCTTCGCGGGCGGTGAAGACCAGGTGACCCTCACCGTCCAGGGAAACGTTTTCCGTCCTGTCGGTGGTCCATTCTAACTGGTTGTTGCCCCAATTAGTGCCTATATCGTATGTCCAATTTGCTGGATTCGGGAGTTCACCTGCGGGTCCGTTAAACTCATCCGCCCAGACCAACTCCCACTTGGGATTGCCTTCGTCTTCTTCGGCGCAACCGACAAACGTTGCCACCAGAATCAGCGGTGCGGTTATCAGTATTCCAACAAATCTGTTTCGCATCATGCATTCTCCACGGTGAAGTCGTGCAGGATGAATTGCGGGTCTACCATCATTCGATCAATAACCAGAGTGGCTGCACCCAGCGCGACACCCTGGATGCCGAACTGGCTGCTCTGGATTTCAGCGGCTGCGGATTGAATGAGAGTATGCTTGCTGACCTTTTGCCGCACGATGGGCAATACGAGATTATCGATATGTGCTGAACCACTGCCAACAACCACCAATTCAGGATTCATCAGGTTCAACCAGCCAACTATGGCTGTTCCCAAACTACCTGCTACTTCCTTGATCACTCGTTCAGCGAGCGGATCTCCATTGATCGCGGCATCAGCAATTGACTGCTGGGTGATTTCGCTGCGAATCATCGCGCTGGAAGGGAATTCCTTAAGCAATGACTTCGTTCGCTTGATCATGGCGGGGATAGTTGCCTTGGTTGCCAGGCACCCGCGAAGACCACAGACACAGAGTTCACCTTCCGGATCGAGAGAAAGGTGTCCAAACTCACCAGCAACACCTTTCGCGCCACGATAAATCTCCCCGTTCAGCACATAGCCTGCACCAATTCCGGTGGAAATCTTGATGTAGATGAAGTTCTGTTTGTTGCGACCAGCACCCCACCAAAACTCAGCCAGTGCACCCAGGTTTGCGTCATTATCCAGAAAGACTGGAACCCGGAAGTGGGATTCGAGCTGTTCGATGCCGCTTCGGCCCTGCCAGGCGGGAATAACGACTTCTGACAGATGTCGAGGTTGCAAGGGATCGACCGGGCTGGGAACGGCGACACCTACACTCAACAACCAGTTCTTCGGACTCTTCTGTGCAGCGAGCAAGCTGTCACACATCTCCATGACGATGGAACGGCTACCATCAGGATCCATACGCACAGGGTGATCGCGCTCCAGCAATGCCATCACTTTGCCGCGCATATCTGTCAAAACCACGGTGATGTGAGACGCTCCCAAGTCAACGCCGAGAATCCCTCGCGCATCATCTTGAAATTCCAGCAAGATCGGTTTACGACCGCCACTGGATTTTGCCGTTCCAATCTCTGCGATCAGTTTCGTCTCAAGCAGATTGTCCACGATCTTGGAAGCTGTTGAACGTGACAGTGACAGCTTACGGGCGATGTCGGCCCGCGACATGCGCCGCTTGCGCCACAACAGCCGAAAAACATCATCGACCAAAGTGGATGCTCGACGTCCATTCGTCCGTCCGTTGCTCAGTGTTGCATGATCCAGTGAGTACATATTCTCATTCCTCGTGTGCATTCTCAGTTATGGAATAGCACGTTATCCACGTAGATCGTGTTTGGACCAGGATCGCTGACGAAGATTAATTGTGCTACAGCGGTCCTGTTGGTCATGCCAACGAAGTCATTCAACGGCAGGTCAAACGTGACCCACTGCCCGCTTTGCAGGGCGGGAGATGTGGACGAATTGAACGTGAGTTCATGCTCGGTATCGTCTCCACCACCATCCCAGACACCGTTCGGACCAAAATCCACCAGCTTGATCTTGAATTCAGCAGGTGGATCAGTACTTTCAGATGTCCAGATGTCCATGCGGAAATGTGTCATGGCAGACGCATCAACCGCCGGCGAAGTGAACTCAATTCCGGCGAAAATGGTGTTGGTGTACAGCTTTACCGCGTTACCATCAATGTCAGTGTCTTCAACATCGGCTTCATCCGGCCAGGGAGCTGACCACGTGTCCACCGGAACATCATCATATTCATCGCAGAACAGCGAGATCGTATTTCCAGCAGGATAGGTTGGGGTGGGGGAAGGATCGCCCGGTTCACTTGGATCATCTGCTTCGCCAGAGTGGAAGAGGATGTTGTCCAAGTAGATATCAGTTAGTGATCCTGAGAAAATCAATTGCGCTAAGGCGCCGGTCGTGGTCAGGCCTGTGAATGATGTCAAAGGGATTTCAAAGCGAATCCAAGTCTGGCCGCTCAGCGCAGGTGTGCTTGCCGAAGAGAAGGTCAGTTCGTGTTCGACATCATCCCCGCCGTCGTATACGCCATCCGGTCCGAAGTCGACTAGCTTTACTTTGAATTCAGTACCCGCTTCTATCGCGTTCGGTGTCCACATGTCGAAGTAGAAATGCGTCATTCCCGAAGCGTCGATGGGAGAACTGCCAAACTCAATACCTGCAAACACGAGGTTGCTGTAGTACTTGATGTCGTCGCTTGCAATGACAACGTCCTCAACATCAGCCATGTCCCAATCTGCTGACCACGTCTCTACTGATACATCGTCGTACTCATTACTGAACAATGAAATGACGTCTTCTGCGGGTAGATCCGGAGCGGTGGCTGGCACCAACGGGGCATCGGTTGCTTCGCCCACTGTCAGGTTGATGCTGCCATCAGCAGCAACACCCTTGAGCTCGACTGTAATCTCCGCAGCTCCCATACCCACGGCTGTAATCGTGCCATCACTTGAAACCATGGCGACGGACTCATCCGAGGAGATAAAGTCGAAATAGCTGGGCATGGCGTTCACGGTGAGGGGAGAGCCAAGGTCATCAAAGACCACATCCAGATTTCCTACGCTTACCATGTCACCAACACCGACGGTGTACGATTGGCTGCTAAGTACAGGTTCGGGATCGATGATTGTACCCAGCGATTCGAACTGAACTTCGTCAACCCACAATGTGTACGCCTGTCCATTGACCGCGCCCGCCGCTATATGGAACAGGCCCTTTTCTGTGCCAAGAACTTCCGGATCGGGAATCGGGATCGCATACTTGCTCCACGATGTGGTCACGTCAAAGTTGAGACGTTCCACCGTGTACATGGAGGTTCCCGTATTGTCATTGCCGAATCCGGCAACGCCAATGCTCGCAGGGATACTGGTTTTGGCGTAGAAGGTGAGCGCGTCGAAACTTGAAAGATCTCTACCGACCTGCGCGACAAACGCACCTCCAGCGAAATTCGCATTCGGATTTGAGCCATCAGGTACCGTAAAGCGCATGGACGCAGTTCCGCTATATGTGTCGACCTCATCAATCGACAGGGCATCAAGCTTGGAATTGAGGAACGCCTGGAAATCCAGCCCTGATGCAAATCCATCCAGAAAGACATCAGACAGTACAGGGAAAGAAGCTGGCGAAACGGTGCTGTCATCTCGTTCACAACCAAGAAAAACGAGCAGAGCCACGACAACGAGTAGCCAGGATGACATCTTCATGTTCGCTCGCATACACCAAAACCTCCTCTAATGATCGTCCTGATTCGTTCGATGAGTCGTTCATTATTCCGACCATTGACACTCTGAATCCTACCAACAGTACAAAAGAAATTCGGTATGGGTAGTGGTGTAATGGCTATTCTCACCATCGGACGACCGACGAAGAAAACACTTTGTTTCTTATGAGAACAAAGTTAGTCACAAAATCCCCTTTGTCAATACTCTGGTTCGTACTTTGTTCGATTCGCTGGCTCTCGAGCGGAGCTGACTAGAAACACACTTGCTGTTAGAACGACGACTGTGATGCGAACGGACAGCTCGATGAATGTTTCCGTTTATAATATGTCCCTTGGCAAAATGTAGTCGAGTATACCGGGAACAGTTCAAGAGATCCTGACCTGATTCTGCCCGCTACAATTTCTATGCTTACATGGACTCTCCTCCATCAGTGGCCAGGATACCTCACCAGGAAGCAGTCATTCTGGTTGTTACAGCGAGCAAATTCCTCTATAGGAGCTGTGCTCTCTTGACTCTCCATTTTTCGAGATTTTTAGCTCTACCTATTTGCATTCCAGATTATCTGACTTACTTTGTCCGATGATCGAACAAAGAGGGCTGTAGTTGGATTGAATATCTATTTCAATTGAAGTAAAAAGGGAAATGCTCGAAATTCTTTGTTTGGTGATCGCACCAAGTGCTGGCTCTTCCCCTCTCAAAGGGGTACAGAAGTGGCTGAACAAGCCAGCTGAAAATGAAGGGGCAAGGAGAGCAAAGGCGTAGTTGCGCCCTCAGTCGCGGAAACAAGCAGATACTGATTCATAAAAGTGAAGAGGAATTGGACGACACAGCGTCCATCCATCCATTGGAGGAATGCGTTATGAGGAAGAACCTGGTTTTCACACTGCTGGCTTGCTTCGTTTTTGCCGTGCCGGCGTTCAGCCAACCGGCAGTTCCGGCACCAACACCAACGGAACCTGCGGGCGAGGTCACCTCGCTGTTCAGCAACGTCTACACAAATGTAACGGTTGACACATGGTCAGCTGTCTGGGATATGGCAGATGTCGCTGATGTGCAGATCATGGGTGACGATACCAAGTTGTACACGAACCTCGTGTTTGCCGGTATCGAGTTCACTTCGCAGGTACTTGACGTATCGGATCACACCCACTTTCACATGGATATCTGGACTCCGGATCCGACTATAGATCCTAATGTATTCAGGATAAAGCTTGTCGACTTCGGACCGGACGGTGTCTGGGGCGGCGACGACAGCGAGCACGAACTTACTTTCAACGAGTTCAGCAATCCACCACTAATGACTGGACAGTGGGTTGAGTTCGACATTCCGCTTTCTGATTTCGCTGGACTAACCAACTTGACTAGCATGGCTCAGCTGATCATTCAGGCTGATCCAGGTCCGAACACAGTGTATATCGATAACATTTATTTCTCAGGCACCGGTGGTGGCGGTGGTGAAGATCCGGTACCGACTGTTGCAGCTCCGATCCCGACTGAGCCAGCGAACGAAGTAATCTCTTTGTTCAGCGATGCGTACACCGATGTTACGGTTGACACCTGGTCAGCCCCGTGGGACATGGCGAACGTCGAAGACTATGACATTTCAGGCGACATGACCAAGCTTTATACCGGATTCATTTTTGCTGGTATCGAGTTTACCTCGCAGGTGATCGATGTGTCCGACCTCCTGTATTTCCATCTGGATTACTGGACACCCGACCCGATAAATGTGGGCGATGTGTTCAAGATCAAGCTCGTTGATTTCGGTGTTGACGGCATGTGGGGTGGTGGTGATGACAGTGAACATGAGCTGGTGTTTGATCACAATACGCTCGTTTCGCAGGATTGGGTATCTTTTGACATTCTGCTGAGTGACTTTACAAACCTGACCAACTTGACCAGCATGGCACAGTTGATTCTGGTCAGCGATCCCGGCCCAAACACTGTGTATATCGACAACGTTTACTTCCACACCTTGGACACTCCTCCGGACCCGGTTGAAGTCACGATGGATCCGGTTGATGCTCCAGTCGTGGTGCCACAGGGCGGTGTGTTCTTCTTTGACATTGCGGTTACAAACAACACTCCGAACACTGGTAGCGGCCGTCTCTATACTGAAGCTATCCTGCCTAGCGGCATGACGTACGGACCGGTGCTTGATGTTACAGGTTTGACGATCCCCGGAAACCACACGTTCAACTTCACAGGTCTTGGTCAGTCGATCCCGGCGGGAGCACCTGTGGGTATGTACACCTACGTCTGCAACGTGCAGTACGCGGGTGGTACAGCTGTGAGTTCGTTCGACTTTGAAGTTGTCGCAGGTCCCGTCGCAACGAACCCTGGCAATTGGGATGTCTTTGGTATTGAACAGTTTGGTAAGGCAACGGATCTCGAAGTTGCGGGTAACGCGGTCCCAACCGAGTCCGCAATGGTGACTGCCTACCCGAATCCGTTCAACCCGACAACAACAGTTCAACTGACGCTTCCGCAAGCTGCGGAGATCAATGTTGTCGTGCATAACAGCCTTGGTCAGCAGGTCGCGACGCTTGCGTCTGGAACCATGACTGCAGGAACTCATGCATTGACACTTGACGGTTCCAATCTCGCATCCGGACTGTACTTCGTTCAGGCTTCGGTTGCAGGTCAGCCGCTGGGCGTCCAGAAGCTTATGTTGTTGAAATAATTAGAAGGTAGAAGTACTCCTCCCTAAACACCTGTCGGTCACAATGGTGGCCGACGGGTGTTATTCTTTATGAATTTCAAGGGGAGCTTTCGATTTGAATCCAAGGAGGGCGCATTGTGATACGGAACGGTTTTGAATTTCTCTTGTTGTTGTGCGTGCTAAACGCGCCAGTCTTTGCCCAACCAGGTACACCAGCACCGACACCTGCCGAACCAGCAGACGAAGTTACCTGCCTGTTCAGCAATGCATATGAAGAAGTTCTGGTCGATAATTGGTCCACTGATTGGGACATGGCTGATGTGGAAGATGTCCAGATCCAGGGCAATGATACCAAGCTGTACACGAACCTGATCTTCGCCGGCATCGAATTCACGACTGAGGTTCTGGATGTCACGGATCACACCCATTTCCACGTAGATATCTGGACTCCAGATCCAACCAATGATCCAAATGTATTCCGGATCAAACTGGTTGATTTCGGACCTAACGGTGTCTGGGATGGCGGTGGTGATGACAGTGAATATGAGCTGACATTCAGCGAGTGGACCGATCCGCCATTGGTCACAGGACAGTGGGTTGAATTCGATATCCCATTAAGTGACTTTGTTGGTTTGCAGAATATGACCAGCATGGCCCAGTTGATTTTCCAGGCCGATCCGGGACCAAACACGGTCTATGTTGATAATATCTACTTCTCAGGTACCGGTGGCGGCGGTGGTGGCGAAGATCCCGTACCAGCAGCCCCCGCGCCTTCGCCGACAGAAGATCCGTTGTCAGTGATTTCCTTGTTCAGTGATGTCTATGATGATGTTCTGGTTGATACCTGGTCGGCTGAATGGGATCAGGCAGCCGTCGAAGACGTTCAAATCAACGGAAACGATAACAAGCTGTATACCTCTTTTATTTTTGCTGGTGTTGAGTTCGCTTCGCAGCCGATCGATGCAACAGATATGACCCATTTCCGCATGGATATCTGGTTCCCGGGGCCGTTTATTATTGGTGATGTGTTCAAGATCAAGCTGGTTGATTTTGGACCGAACGGTGTCTGGGATGGTGGAGGAGACGATTCTGAACACGAGCTGGTATTCCACCACGACACAAACCCAGCTCTCATACCAGAAGAGTGGATTCGCTTCGACATCCCGCTCGACAACTTCGCCGACATGACCGGACGTACAGCTATCGCTCAGTTAATCATGGTCAGCGATCCGGGTGCCAACACTGTTTACGTTGACAACGTGTATTTCTATAACGAAGCAACGCACGTTGAAGAAACTTCAGCCTCTACACCCACAGAGTATGAGCTCGTCACAGTCTACCCGAATCCATTCAACGCTTCAACCACGGTACAGTTGATTCTGCAGCATACGGCTGATGTGCAGGTCGTGATCTACAACAGTCTCGGTCAAGCAGTGGATGTTCTGGCAGCTAAGTCGATGGATGCTGGGACTCATTCGTTGCCCTTCAATGCGTCAGGGTTGGCTACGGGTCAATACTACGTTCGCGTGGGCGTCGACAATTCACCTTTCGCGATGCAGAAGGTTGTGCTTCTGAAGTAATACCGCCCTGCGTTATGTCCTGAAGCAGTAAAGCGTTGCCGGTCTCGAATTGGGATCGGCAACTGTTGTCTTGTGATGAACGTACTATAATCTGGTAATCCCTTTACGACAACCAGGATGACATACAGGTTATTGACAGGTTGATCCTTAAGCACCAAACTGTATTTCTCAGCGTTGTTTCGTTCTTCTGGAATCTCTTCCACCGTTCTATACTCCTAGGACAGTAACTCTCATTTTACTGCCTACTTTAATCCCAGATCGAGTTAATCGATTTCCTGCACTGCTTAATAGGAGTTATCGTTAGGTAGGTGAAAGTGCTTAGGTCGGGAGTAAGGGGTGCTGGATGGATGATTACAATACGATTCGACCCCCTCAATCCTTGGACAACATGGCATCGTGAAAGTATCTTTGTCTCTGGAAATTGAAGGGGGACATGGATGTTCTCCTCATGGGAAAGCGAACTCCAGGGAACAGAAGTTATAACAAGCTGAATTCTTTAGGTTGAGTGTCCAGTTCAAGGGGTGCCTTCATCATCACCTCCAAGTTGGAATACACTGTCCAACTAATGGGGTCCACCTCTCCTGTGACAGCAATGGTGTTCACATTGACCGAGTGGACTAGAAATGCATGAACAGAGTGAAACCGAACAACCGCTCTCAGGAATACGAGTTCTCGATCTCTCCAGAATACTTGCTGGTCCCACATGCACAATGTCACTTGGAGACCTTGGTGCAGAAGTAATCAAAGTTGAACAGCCCGGCAGAGGTGATGATACACGCTCCTGGGGACCTCCATTTGCCGGTGGTGAAGCTGCCTACTACCTGAGTTGCAACAGGAATAAAAAATCGATCACTATTGATCTGACAAATCCACGCGGCGCTGAGTTAGTGGAAGAACTCGCGAAAATATCGGACGTCCTCGTCGAGAATTTCAAGCCTGGACTACTCAAACGTTTCGGTCTCGATTATAAAAAGTTAAGCGCAATCAACCCCCGCCTGATTTACTGCTCCATCACTGCGTATGGCCAGGATGGCCCTTATCGTGATCGACCGGGGTACGACATGGTGCTCTCCGCAGTGGGAGGTCTTATGTGGATCACCGGAGAACAGGATGGCGACCCGTGCAAGGTGGGTGTTGCAGTCACTGATGTTCACACCGGTGTGCACGCAGCGGCTGCGATTATGGCGTCACTTCTCTGGCGGGAACGTTCCGGAAAAGGCCAGCATATCGACTGCAGCCTTCTCGACATCCAGGCATCCGCACTCGCCAATATTGCCAGCAATTATCTCGTTGCCGGAAAGGAAGCGGTACGTTGGGGAACAGCACATGAATCGATCGTTCCATACGAGGTTTTCAATACCAGGGATTATCCCATCGCAATTGCTGGTGCCAACCAGAAACTCTGGGAGAACTTTGCCAAAGTCCTGGGAAAAGAGGAGTGGCTGGAAGACCCTCGATTTGAATCAAATCCAAAACGTGTGGAGAATCGTAAGCTTCTGATTCCTCTGGTCGCTGATCGGATGAAGGAGAAGACCTGCGATGAGTGGATGGAATTACTCTTGGAAGCATCGGTGCCGTGTGGACCCGTCAACAATATGGAACGTCTGTTCGCAGATCCACAAATGGAACATCGCAACATGGTAGTCGAAGTGCCACACCCGACTATCGGCACACTAAAACTTTGCGGGGTGCCAGTCAAGTACTCCGATACCCCGGCAACGATCACGCTTCCTCCACCGCTGGTGGGTGAACAGACCGATGAGATCCTGAAAGATGTGCTTGGATATGATTCTGAGAGGATTGAGACGTTAAGGCGTGATGGTGCAGTTTAGATATTTGCTTTCTATTTCGCTTCTGTACCCGCACCTTTGATGAAGGATTACTGTTCCTCGGTCAGTCCGATCACTCGTTTCGGATGAGTAAACACAGTTGCCCGGTTTTCCCTCACAAATGCGCAGATTGTTATTCCGCACTTTTCTGCCACTTCAATAGCCAGTGAAGTGGGTGCAGAAATGGCGGCAATCAACTCAATGCCGGCGTTTGCACATTTGCCTACCATCTCGAGGCTGATACGGCCTGACAGGACAGCCCATTTACCGGCAAAAGGAATACCACTAAAAAGGCACTTTCCAATTGTTTTGTCCAAGGCATTATGTCTGCCGGTATCCTCCGCGCTCACCAGCAAATTGCCGTCTTCATCATACAGGCCAAAAACATGTGTGCCGCCACAAGCTTCGAAAAGTGGCTGGCTTTTTGAAATATTTCTTACCGCTGAAAGAAGCTTGACGCTATTGACACGCAGCGAATCCCCAACTTCTGGCAGGGATTTTAGTTTATTACTGAAATCCTCAGTACCGCAGGCACCGCAGGAAGAGACTATGATAAGATTACGTCCGGGTTCCATAATTCGTGGCACATCACTATTGAGCTTGACTCGTACTATTCCAGGATCATCCTCGCATAATTCAATCCGGGATATGTCATCCATGCTGTCAATAACACGCTCTGAGAAGAGGAAGCCTGCAGCCATGGCAAGCTTGTCTATCGGTGTGCACAGGATGGTGTAATGCTCAATACCCTCAACATCAATAATCAACGGGGATTCGACGATTACATTCACCGGGTCCGGCCGGGAGCTGGACGCCTGGTCTGTGATGGTGATACGTCGGGCAGGCACATTGCGACGTATCGCTCCATGATACATATCTGAATTATCCAACACCAGCTTCCGTGTATCCGGTTGTTTCAGCTACGGTATTATCATGCCCTCAGGCACATCCCGATTAGTGTGGTGGAAGATTGTCCATTGCAGGTTTCGGATCCTTGGGTCTTGCAATGCGGCGGAACTGGAATCCTCCCATGTTCAAGGTTGGAAGAGTGCCGCACACCAGGACAGCCTGCCTCAGGAGAAGACCGCCAATCAGGCCGAGCAGTGCCCCGATAAAAGCAATTCCAAGGATGTTGTTCAAGCTGGATTCTGCCATTGCGTAATACAGTACCAGCATCAATACCAGCGGTACACCCAGTCCAAGGACAAAGTAGCCAACAACAAAAATCCGTTTGCGCATAATCCGTTCTGCGGATTCACGGGAATCGGGCTGTTTATAGGCTGCCTGAAGGAAGAACAGGATTGCAAATACCTCAACGACCACCAGGGCACTGGCTTCAGCAGCCATAACATTCAGCTCTGAGGCGGTTGCTGCACCCTCGCCAAAAAATATCATGCCGAGCATGATGAAGAAGTGTCCGGTTACGAGTCCGGAGATCACAAATACCACGGGTACCACACCTGAGCGCCAGAAAGGGATGCCTTTTGATGCGCTTAACAGGATACCGGTATATGCCATTGTCAAAACGGCGAAGATGATCCCCATTACGGCTAGGAAGTTCATTATTCCGCCAGTCTTGCTTATATCGGTGAATTGATGCAATACGAGATGCAGGAAGGAAAAAACCATAAAGAGAGAGATAATCCAGAATCCACGGGCTATCCATGAAGTCCCCGGTTTCAAGCCTGCGAGTATGAACTTACCCGGATTTCCCAGATCGACAATCAGAACAAGACTACCGATCAACAGTGCCGGGAAACCGATCCACAAGCCAACGACGGTAGACATCTCCATGCTATTGCCAAGGAAGCTGTTGACAGCAGCGATCGTGTACGCACCTCCACCGACACCACCGAGGAACAGATAAAGCGCCAGCAGAAAACCCCATTCCTTTTGAAGCTGACCTTCGACTTTCGGATCCATGACAATCCTCTCATTTTATACAAAACACTGAGCGGTGGTGAAGACAATTGTCCCGCAAACGTTTACCGTGGAGCGAGATAATACACTTTGGGCTTGTTCCCGATTTCGGGGTTCAGTACTTCACCCCTGTGTTTCCTGATCAGTTCGGAAACCTCGCTATCCAAGTCCTCTATATCGCCGAATTTCCGAGCATTTGCCGAACACGCATCGACACACGCCGGCTTCTTGCCCTCCTCGAGCAAATCCAGGCAGAAATCGCACTTGGTGGCAACACCGCAACCGGATTTCTCTTCCCAGTATTTCTTTGCAAATTCTTCGTATTCAGAGAGGGGAATCCCGTCAGGGAAATAGCTTTCCCATTTCTCCACCGAGTAACGGGCGCCATAAGGGCAAGCCATAATGCAGTACTTGCATCCCATGCACTTGTCCTTGTCCACTTTTACAATGCCGTTATCCAGTTTATGAGTAGCACCAGTAGGACACACCTCCATGCACGAGGGTTCCTCGCAATGCATGCACAGAACCGGTAAAGCCTGTCGCATGGTGTTTGGGTAATTTCCGCGCTCGCTTTTCAGCAGGCGGGCCCAGAACACGTTTGGTGGCGTGTGATTTTTCACCTTGCAAGCCATGACACATGCGTAACAGCCGTAACACCGTTTAAGGTCGATGACCATTCCGTATTGTGGCATATCTATAGCTCCAGTTACTCTTAGGCTTCTACTTCCGTTTTGTCAGCCTTGTAGACCTTGACACGGCAGCAGATATCCTGGTTAAAAGTAAGCGGATCAGTATGTTCCAGATCCATCTCGACGAGATCGTTAAAGAAGACTCCCTTGCCCTTTGCTATCGGCATAAACTTGCCCCAATGCCCCGCAACTGCCGCGATAGCGAGGTGGTGGGGTTCGATGCCCTCGCAAAGGGAAACCCAGCCTTTCACACGATGCCCTTTCGGATTTTCAAGCCAGATAAGATCGCCATCCTTGATTCCTTTTTCCTCAGCAGTTTTCAAGTGCATCTGAACTGCGTAAACGTAGGGATCTTCCTGGGCGCATTCATCCAGGTACGGGTTCTGCTGAGTCAGTGAGTTACAGTGAACCACTGCACGCCAGTAGAAGGTGTTCATATCGAATTCGGGATCATCCTCATTGTGGGTTGGGCACGGATACCAGTCAGCAAGCGCCTTGAACCGCGACCAGTCAAAATTGAAGAAATCATTTCCACCGTACTTATCCCACAGTTTGGTCATCTTCTCGCCGGAATCAATGAAATACTCAAAATAAACCGGAACACGAGAAGGATTGAACCATTTCCAGTAGACATCTTCCTTCCGCTTGGGCCAAGTAAACACACCCCGTTTCTTGAAATATTCAAGGTCATGCTCTTCGCCGAAGCGATCTTTAACGAGGCGGTCGCAGACATCCTCCCAGGAATGCTCAACACTTCCGTCCTCAACGAGCTTGTACTTCTCATCCATTTCGCCGCCGTAGCGCATGGGAATGGTATCGTTCAATCCCTTATAGTATTTGCCCTCGATACCAAGGCGTTTGCTGAGTTCCAGCATCACCTTGTTGAAATCCCGGCGTTCGTACAAAGGCTCAACCACAGGCTGCCGGATAGTCCAGCCCCACTCATCCTCACCCTGCGGATGGGAGAAAGTTGAGGGGAAGCTGACTGCTGGTGTGAATCTCTCGAGATAGCAGGCGTCGGGTAGTACGATATCCGCCACAGCCTCCTCGAATTCTGTGACATACAACTGGAATGAAAAGATGAAATTGAATTTCTTCAGGAAGTTCTCGGTTACTGTCTCGGCATTACCCATTGTCATAACCGAATTGGACCCGAAGTTTATCATCACATCTGGTTTGTAAGGAACTTCAAACCTTTCCAGTATCTCGAACCACTCTGGGCTACAGATTGTGAATGCGTTATAAATCGACGTCGGGAACATATCGTGCAGATCAAGTCGTGTCGGGGGCTTGGGCTCACGAAGCGGGTAGGGCACATGGTCGTATACCCATGCTTTCGCGGTCAACAAACCATCCGGGCAAGGATAAGGAATCTGGTAAGGCTTGCCCGTTTTCTTGTAACCGTCCTGCACTGTTGCACCCAGTCCCATAGCGCTGCCGTAAGTGTCAGCAGCACCTACAATGTGATTGACCATGTCAATGGACAAGCATGTCCAGCCAGAATTAGTATGGCCCTGCGACCCACGGAAGAAATGGGTGGCCACCGGCCGCCGCGGAATCTTCTTCGGACCTTTATCTGTCTCGATTGTTACCGTTGATCCGATCTCGGCAGCCTCACCAAATTCCTTTGCGATTCGGCTGATGTCCGCCGCAGGTACCCAGGTAATCTTCTCAACATATTCCGGTGTGTATGTCTTAACATGTTCCTTGAGCAGTGCAAATGCCGGCTGGCACTCTACACTATCAACAGTATATGTACCTGTAAGTGCAACTTCATGAGCATCATCTTCGTACTCAACACGAGTAACTGAAGGATCGTTATGAACCTTCGGTTGATTATCGACGAGATCCCAAACTAGTGGTTTGTCGGTCTCCTTATCACGCATGTAGCGACCGTCAGAAGGACGAATCAAGTATGGTGAGTTGGTCTTATACATGAGGTACTCGGCATCATAGATACCATGCTCATTGATCAGGGAGTTCACCAGCCCCAAAGCAAGTGCACCATCAGTACCCACACGTATCGGGACCCATTCATGGCCTTTGGAAGCTTGAGCGCTCATGAAAGGATCGAAAACCACATTCTTGAATCCGCGGACACGAGCGTCAGCCACCTGGGTTGCATTCTGAACCGCGGTATGGCCTGCACCATGACCTTTCGAGCATCCGAAGTTCAACGCGTAGTTGCAGTGTGCGAAATCAGGAATGATGGACCATGACACATGCATGATCCCATTCATGAAGTGGGCGCCGTTGCCGCAATGCAGCCCACCGCCCGAAACCCAGTAGTTGGGTGTACCGAAGGCTTTCATAAAACTGATCACGCCGAAACGTATTTCCGAGGCCTGGGTAGTGGTAGCTTGGAAAAACATCCCACGTGGGTCACGTTCCTCGCACTCCTTCAGTTTCTTGACGATAATCTCATACGCCTCTTCCCAGGAGATTCTCTCAAACTTGGGATCAACGCCAAGCCCCTTTTCAGGATTGGTGCGCTTCAGCGGATAGTTCACGCGGTAGGGATCGTAAAGCAGGTGGGGTGCGGCGAGACCTTTCGCACATATCGAGCCTCGTCCGGTAGGTGCATCCGGGTTTCCTTCAGCTTGTGTTACTACTCCATCTTGCCGGCGCACCTTGATGCCGCACATACAGTAACATTGTCCGCAACACGTAGGGATCCAAACGTCTTCCTTTGCCTTCGCATCATCTACCACGGGTAGACTCCTTATGCGTCTTCAAAGCCTGATGGACAGTTTCTTATGTATGTTTTTGGATATTGCCAGTGTAATTGTTTTTCCTTCCTGAATTCAAGCTAATTTGCTTTCTGTCCCTCAATGTTCTCCGTTTGATTTTTCTCTTCTGGTCAGGAAATCCCTCTGCTTTCCATTGTATATATTATTCGGCATAAAGTCTCTGAGGGTGTACGTCTTCAAAACACGTTGGACAATTCCTTAAGTCTGGTTCAGAACTAGACCCACAGTCCTTATTGAACCTCAGATATACGCAATGTCCATGCGTCATCACATGGAAGTGCCTCGCTTATCCCAGCAGGTATCACTACGGTGAAACCTGTGTCATCTACTTGCCACTCGAGTTCTCTCTCTGTACCCAGAAGTGAAACGCTCGCAGTTTCGGCAGGTAATACACCATTCACTCGTACATTGACCGGCAACCCAAATTCTCCTTCATCAGCCAGGTAGATTGCGTATACAACCCCATCCACAACGTTCTGAGTCAGGCAGATGTTGTCTGTCTTATAAGGCGCGATCGCCCTTGTCTCATAGATGGCTTGGGAGTTGACCGTCATCCAATCACCAACCCCTGATAGCATGGTGTAAGCTCCATCATGCCAAGATCCGTCGGGACCGGGGGCGATATTCAGCAGCAGGTTTCCCCCTTTTGCCACGATGTCCACCAGCAGATGAACAGCTTCTCGCGTTGAGAAGTACGAGGCATCAGGAACCCATGACCAGCTACCGCCAGCGATAATACAGGATTCCCATGGATATGAGAGTTCCATTTCCGGAACCCGGTTTTCGGGAGTGAGGTAGTTCTGGTTCTTGCCATAGACTGCGCGATCCACTACGATCAAACCGGGCTGCTGTTGACGTGCTTTAATGACCAGCTCATCCATATGAATGTCCTGATTGATGACGTGATTCTTGAGAAATCCATACGGGTGCTTTTCAACCTGACTATCATACCATTCCCGGATTTCTTCCTGATCTGTCTTGGCAACCCAGCCGCCATCGAGCCACAGGATGTCCATTGGGCCGTAGCCTGTCATCAATTCCATGATCTGGTTATGAGTGAACTGAACGAACTTTTCCCATCGCTCCGGGTATATCTCAGGGTCATAGTTCACGTTGCGATCACGGGGCGGGTAGTAAGGATACCAGTAGTTTTCGCTATGCCAGTCAGGCTTTGAAAAATAGGCGCCAGTCCACATTCCCTCAGCGCGAAACGCCTCGAAAATTGCTTTAGTGACATCAGCCTTGGGGTGTGTATGAAAAGGGCAGTCTTCTGAGGTGATTTTGTAGTCGGTTTGCTGAGTGTCGAACATGCAGAAACCGTCGTGATGCTTGGTGGTGAAGACCACGTATCGCATGCCTGCGTCTGCTGCAGCACTTGCCCAACGGGTTGGATCGAAGGCACGTGGATCAAAGCTCTCAATTAGCGCTTCGTATTCCTGCTTATACGCGTAATAGTCTTCGGGATTAGTCCCCTCACGCCGTTCGCACCATCCATAATCTTCGGGGCACAATGACCAGGATTCGACAATCCCCCATTGACTGTAGGCGCCCCAATGCATCAGTAAGCCAAACTTCAAATCCTGCCACCGTTCCAATTTCTCGAGTACGAGTGGATCGGTTTCTGGCACATAACGGCTCAGATCATCCGCGTGAGTGAGCTGTACACTTGCCATGAAGGTGATCATCGCCAGCAACAGAAATGATGATCTCATCGGAACTCTCCTTTGCTTACTCAGGGCATGCTTGTGAGCAATCCCAGGGCTATCACTCGAACACCATGACTTCATCGCAGAACATCCAGGCATCTCCGCCAGCGCCACTGTGCCAATGCGGGCACTCCTTCAAACTCGTGGCTTCCAACCGTACGAAGCGGACTGTTCGCGACGGGAAGCTACACTCGAACCGTTCAACGAAGCGATCAGGGGCTGTAGTTGCCGCTTCGGGTTTTAGCACACCAGCGACTGTCCAGTTCTCACCGTCCTGCGATGTGGACCACTGCACTTCAGTAGGCAACCAGATCCATGAGGCCACGACCTGTAGAAAGTCGGCCGCCACACGGCTGACGTCCTGGATTTCACCCAGATCAATGGTCAGATCCATATCTGTGGCTTCCCAACCCTGCCAGCTGTACCAGTAGTCGTTGATCCCCTTGATCCCATCTACCAGGGTGGTGATCCCATTCGCCGAGTATTTCGGGCTTGGCGGCACCGTTAAATCAACAGCTCGGCCGAGTGCAAGGTGATTGACCATGCCTTCATCGAAAAAGCGGCGGGTATTCAGCAAATATTCTTCGGGTGGGAAGTTGCGCTCATGGATGGTTTCATAATCGGCAGTATTACAATCAGCTACGAAATCGTTCAGCATCTTCGGCCACTGATCCTTCACCTGCCAATCACCATCAGGCGAAGCTTCAAACATGCCATATTCACCAGTACCGACCCGTTTAGCCTGCTCGATTCTGGCAAAGGTGACTGACAGACGAACCTTACGCACACGCGCCAGAACTTCAGGTTGTCCTTCCACGGCCTGTTCCGCTGCCGCCAGTATTTCATCAGCTGCGATCAATGTCTCAGGCTTCAGCCACGAGTCCATCTGAACACCCGGGTTGCCGTAAATGCCTAGCCTTGCGTTGGAAGTTTGCAAACTACTTTGCATCAGATCGATGTAGTTGTGTATCTGCCCGGCTGCGTCCCCGTAGTAGCCAGCCATGAAATCATTGATCAATTCCTCAACATCACGGTCTGGATCCCACAGCAGCTTAGCGATGACATACTGCTTCAATTCGGAAAAATCACTCTTCGAACCACCACTACCCTGCTGGAACATGAGCTGCACATTGTGATCACGAAACAGCTGAATATTCGGCTGCAACACTTTGAAATTCGGGAACGGCGACACGTAGTTCGAGAACTGCACGACGTAATCCCACATCATCAGGTTGTCAGTCAGTTCCGACCAGAGCTTGATATCCCGCAGGAAGTCTGGGTCGCGTTCGCCAGAAGCGATGGACACAGCCCTGTCACACTCGATACTGCAAAGGCAGATGTTGACATTCGGCGCGGGCTTGATATCACGCGGCGCCCGGCGAGTGTAGGAGTAGGCCAGTGTCGAGATGACCTTGTCCGGGAACTCCGCCGCCACACGGTTCACAAACACCAGTAACGGTCCTGCCTGACTGTCGTGCTTGTCAACCAGAGCCTGGCAGTCGGTACACTGGCAAGCACCGTAACGATCATTTGCGGACACTGACCAGAATGGTGCATCCGGTCGATCGGCCATTCGTTCACGCAATCCCTCGACTACCAGCGTGAACACATCTTCGTTCGTCAGGCAGAGTTGCTGATTGGGCAGCCGATTTCCCTTGATCTCTGAGAAATATTCGGGATGTTCTTCGAAGTGTTCTTCGGGAGGAACGAGAGTTTCAAATGTGTGCACAAACATGCCCCAGGACTCATTCCGATGAGCACGGGAATGAACGCCGTGCCAGTCGCACCACGCCTGGTCCTCAGCGCATGGCATATGAACCCAGCGAATGGGGAAGGCTGGTTCTCGTATTTCATCGAGGTGGGGAAGGTCAAACGATTGCAACTGCGGGATATGTGTCACCTCGGGTGTATACATGCGTACACCCAGCTGCTCCTCAAGGAATGCATAGACGCCGAACAACGTGCCGTTTCCCGGACCACCGATGATTAACTGGTTATTGTCCGTACTGTGCCAGAGATACGAATCCGGGGAAAGGTCAGGTGCGACAGCGGTTGCCTCCTCGCCCCAGCCGACCAGTATTGCTGCGCCGGAACCGGTTCCATCACTCATGGTGATCGGCAGGTATGCGCCGGTAGTCGCTTCGAGGTAGAACTGTAGTTCCTCGGCAGCATGCATGGACAGCGAATCGTCTGCAGCCAGAACTATCCGGCCGTTAGTGTTTCCCTCGGCAATCCAATGCGATTCGGATGTGGTAATACAGCCTGACAGCATGAACGAACATAACAAGGCGAGTAATACAACCAGTGGAATCCTCCGCCAAAATCCCATGATCAATCTTCCTCCTGATCGGGTGATTCTTCGCCGAATAGCGAAACTGGCCCGTCAAGCTCAACGGCGATGACGGTGACCTCATCATCGAGTACAGTATCGGGGACGTCAATGTAGATGATACCTGGGGCATCACTCCAAGATAGTTTCATTTTGATATCCCAACTGAGCGTTTCATCCCTGCCAACCACACGGATCGTCTCGATCTGGTTGTTGATTCCCTTCAGGGCAAGGGATCCATTCGGTCGGTGGGGGACATAGAGGTACAGGGTACAGCGATCAGCTGAACGAGCAGTAGGACCATAGTAGAAGCCTGGGGGAAGCCCGGACACTGTTCCATAGATGGCTTCCGCGTGCTTGTTGGTCCAGCGCCCCAGTTCTTCAAGAATTGTTACCTGTTCTTCGCAGATGCTGCCGTCAGCTCGTGGCCCGATGTCGAGTAGCAGGTTGCCGCCCATACTGATGCAATCGACGAAAATTCGGATGATCTGATTCGTGGACTTGTAGTTGGTGTCGGTCGGGTAGTAGCCCCACGAATCATTCATCGTCATGCACAGTTCCCAGATCGGTGCATCCGGTGGGGTGATTGGAACTCCTTGTTCAGGTGTGGCATAGTCGCCGTAGCCTTGCAGGCGTGAGTTAATGATGACCTGGGGATTATCTCGGAGTAGCATCTCACGGATATCAGGAGCCCGCCAACGTTCGGCTGACTGTTCCCAATCACCGTCAAACCAAACGAGATCGGGTTGGAAATACTGGGATAGTTCCTGAATCTGGGCATGATTCGAACGGTTAAACGTTTCCCATCGAGCAGGATCGTCGGCGTACCGTTTCTCAATGCGGGTAAAATTAGGGTAGTCGGGGTCCGACCAGTCGATCAACGAGTAGTACAACCCGACTTTCAGACCCTTGTCACGAATCGCGTCGACGTAAGGCCGAATCAGGTCACGCGCAGCAGGAGTTTTGTGCACGACGTTCAGCTCGGTCACCTTACTGTCCCACAAGGCAACGCCATCATGATGCTTAGCCGTTAACACCGCATAACGAGCGCCGGACAGTTGGATCAGCTCAGCCCAATGTTCTGCATCATATTCGTCAGCTGTGAATCCGTCGAGCTGCTTCATGTAATCGCTGTGAGAGATGTGACCGTTGTGGAAGGACCACGATTCACTGACACCATTGACCGCGTAAATCCCCCAGTGAATGAAGATGCCAAGCTTGGCTTCCTGAAACCACTGGAGCCGCTCGGCATTGACAATTGCATCTTCCTTGGCAGTTACCAGTCCAACTGCCAGGCAACTGACCAACAGAGTCTGGATCAGTATTCTCAAAACCTCTCCTCAAGCTTAGCGGTACAACGGTATTCGATGGTAGTACTAGCGGGTATGAGTCATAACTCATATTTGTTGAATATACGATTCGGGTTTCGTGATGTGAACAGAGGAACCA
>CAZKGR010000022.1:22396-53962 GCA_964552465.1 uncultured bacterium | reverse complement strand
TTGCTCGGCGTATGGGACGCTTGGCCGTTTATTCCCGGAGTAGTCGGCCTTGCATTTCTCGCCGAATGGGTAACCTGCAGGAAAAAGAGTGGACTACTATTTACCGCTTTGATCTTGATAGCTGTGAGCGCGATGTTTGTCCTCGCAGAAAGCCGGTATATGGACTGGCAAACTGTCGGCGATATTGTTGAGTGGTGGCCGCTGCTACTGCTCGGCATGGGAGTATACTTGCTGATCAAAAAGCCGACGAAGAGTGTCGAGAAGAAAACTGATTAAAGATATGTTTTAACAGAATCTAACCTATCGGGAGCCGCCAGTCTGTGAAGCCTGACATCATTCGGCCAGACCTCGAACGTGAACGGTGGATCCCGCCTGATAAAGATGGACGTCCTCAAGACCCCGCCTCCTGGGCACATCCGGGAGATGGGTTCTGGGGACGTTTCTTTGTCACGGTCTGGGAGGCGTGGGGTGATCCCTACTGGTGGCCTGGCGGAAATGCTTGGGAGTGCGCGGTCGGGGCGGTGCTGGTACAGAACACAACCTGGAAAAACGCGGGAAAAATGATTCCGCGCCTGCGTGACCGGGGGTGGGGAAATGCGTATGCGCTGCTCAAAGTACCCGCTGAAGATCTCGAGCAAACCCTTCGCTCCGTTGGTTACTACAGGATGAAAACCCGCAAGCTGCGCGAGCTGGCGACGTGGTGGGAAAGTCGTGACGCTGACAACGGCGGCGTGGATGGCATCCCCGATGATGACCTGCGCACCGAACTACTGGATGTATGGGGAATCGGGCCGGAAACGGCGGATGATATCCTCGTGTACAGCTTCGGACGACCGTGGTTTGTTGTCGATGCTTACGCGCTGCGTATCCGCCAACGCATGCAGGGTAACGCCGATAAACTCACCTACGATGAACTTCAGGCCGAGGTTCACGCTGAGTTGCCTCGCGACTACATGCTTCTCCACCAACTGCACGGACTGGTCGACAGCATCTGCAAGATCACATGCCGTGCGAAACCGACTTGCGACATTTGCCCTCTGCGTGAGCGTTGCGCAACTGCTCGTGCGCTGCACCAATAACGCCTGCTCTCTGAGCGGAGGCAAGTAAATTCAACTCCATTCCTAACTTTCCCCTTGCCACTTACCGGATTCGTCGTCAACTTAATACATCTTCCGAGTGAAACCGGAAATGCTATGAAACGCCGCCATTTTCTTCGTATGACTTCCGCTGCCAGTGCTGGGCTTGCTGCATTCAATCCGCTGCAGAGAGTATTATCCCAACCCGATCCGTACAACCTGTTGTTCATCGAGTTTGATGACATGAACGACTGGGTTGGCTATCTCGGCGGACATCCAAACACGCTCACCCCGAACATGGATGCCTTTGCGCAGACTGCAGTTCAATTCACGAATGCCCATTCTTGCGCTCCTGGATGCAATCCCTCACGCACTGCCATTTTCACCGGTCTGCTACCTTCGACCTCCGGCATCTATACCAACGAACAACACTGGAGGGACGTGCTCGGCGAAGACTATCCGAGTATGCCAGACCGTTTTCAGGAAGCGGGATTTGAGAATATTCTGGCGGGGAAGTTTTATCATAGCATGGTGGATGAGTTGGCGTGGGACCAGCAGTTCCCGTTGTTCGATTATCACAATCTGAGTGGACTCGATCCGTTCCTGCCGATGCATCCACACAACGGCACCAGCCAACCCATTGCCGGTTTGCCAGGCGCAGATTTCTTTTGGGGTCCGAACGATGAAGCTGTTGCCTTGATGCAGGATTCGCGGCGTACAAAGTTTGTCGTCAACACACTGAATACCGGGATTCAGGAACCGTTTTTCATAGCGTTCGGGACCAATGTCCCGCACTACCCAAACACCATTCCGCGCAAATATCTCGAACGATTCAATCCGGCCCAAATTGAGCTACCACCGCATATCGATAATGACCTCGAGGACATTCCCACGATGGGATACAGTTTCATCCGTGAGTATCTCTACGAAGAAGCGATTGGTCATAAACAATGGCGACGAGCAATCCAGGCATATCTGGCCGGGATCAACTATGCAGATGACCTGCTTGGGTATATTCTGGCAGCTTTGGAAGCAAACGGATATGCCGACAACACAATCGTGATCATCACGTCCGATCACGGTCACCACTTCGGCGAGAAAAATCACTGGCGAAAGTGGACACTTTGGGAAGAATCATTACGAGTTCCACTACTGATCAGGGTTCCGGGTCTGAACCAGCCGGGAGCTGTTTGTGACTCTGCGATCAGCCTGATCGACCTCTACCCAACGTTGATTGAACTGTGCGGATTGCAGGCAGTGGAAAACCTGGATGGTTCGAGCCTTGTCCCGCAACTGAGCGACCCGTTAACACCTCCGACTCGCCCGGCGATTTCATCACACAGCCCGGGCAGCCATACAGTGCGTTCGGATCGCTGGCGTTACATCCAGTACTCGGATGGCGGCGAGGAACTGTACGACCACCAGGCTGATCCCAACGAGTGGACGAATGTCACCGATGATCCCAACTATGCTGCAATCAAGGATTCGCTCGCATCGTGGATTCCCGAAGCACCACCACGGTCAGGCTGGATGCGGTAATTCCCCTTGACAAAGAGAAGCACCCCCGGCATTCACCAAGGGTGCTCGTATTTGATCCGATCCAAAAGATCAGTCGTTACGCATGTTGTTCCACTCCGCGTCCTCGATCCAACGGTCGGGTGCAGTTACGAAGTCAATGAACTCCTGGAACAGGCGGGCGTGGCGCATTTCCTCTTCCGCGATCTGCAGGAGCAGCTCTTTCTCGCCAGCGTCGGTCGTCTCGTTCGCCTTTTCGGTGTAGAACTGAGCAGCTTGTTCCTCGATTTCCTTGGCCTTCTGGTAGTGCGCCTTGTTGCCCTCTTCATCCGGGAACTTGTCGCCGGAATCAGACATCTGCTGGAAGATGTTCAGAGTGTCCGTGACCAAGTCACTGGCTGGTAAGCTTTCAGCGCCAGGTGTGCCATCTCGCAACGCCTTGAAGATGTGGTAATGTTTGACCTCTTCATCGGCGATCATGGTGAGGATGTTCCTGAGGCCAGTGTTATCGGTTTTTTCGGCGAGGTCACGATAAAATGCTTCCCCGTCCTTTTCCATTTGCATGGCGAATTCGAACACGTTCATCTGGTACTCCTTCTTGAATGGGTCTCTGCACATGTAACAAGTGCATTGTTTGCAAAAGTTAGGCTAAACTAACACAACGCTACTGGCTTGCGAAAGTGTTGATCACGTATCGGCACAAAAAAACGGAGACACTCGTGCTCTGCTTTCGATGACAATCAAATAGTCTCTTCTACGGACTGGGTAAGCAACCGCCAGAATTCTTCCGCCTTCTCTTCAACCGACTTTCCCGCATCTTCGAGGCAATCGACAATCTTGCGCTGCGTCTGATCGTCAAGTTTGAAACCATCCGGCACTTTGATCGCACCGGCACCGGAGAGAATGTCACGCACCGGCACATTCAACTCGTGATCGCGTGCGTATTGAATAATCTCGTTAAACAAGCCAGGCTCATCGCTGACGATATGGACTGCCTCATCGTTCACCCCAGCCGAGCGCAGCCAGTTTGCAAACAACTGTGTTGCCGGTGTGCGCTCCTCTTCGACTATTTCCTGGATGAACATGGTCATATTTACAATCACCCGGCTGATCCGCCCCTCAAGCGCATACTCCATCGCTTCTGTTGACCACGGGCTCATCAAGGTGATGAACAAGATCGCCATTGCGAGTAGAATCGTTTTCAACGCTCCGAACAATGCCCCGAGCATCCGGTCCACACCCGCCAGCGGCGTCGCATGAACGATCTTCTTCATCATGTAGGCGAGCATACGTACGCCAATCGTCACAGCAAAGAACACGATTATGGTCGCCAACAAGCCAGTCCACACTCTGTCGATGCCCAGCGTATCCGCCATCCACCAGCCGACGGACGGTCCGAACAGGCGAGCCGCGAAATATCCAACGACCAGCGAGACGAGGTCGAACAGCTCAAGCAAAAATCCGCGGAATATGCCGCGGATTACGAACAAGGCCAACACGGCCACGAGGATATAATCGAGGATGGTCATCCACCGGCCCCCAAACGTTGCATCAAAATCTTTTTCGCCAGATTGCCGTCCGCACGTCCGGCGGCAGCCTTCATCAACGGGCCCATCACTTTGCCCATCTCGGACGGTGACGAGGCACCTGTCTCGGCAATTATCTTATCAATCATAGCAGTCAGCTCGTCCTCGGTCAAGCGCTGCGGCAGGAGTTCGTCCGCCACCTGTACCTCGGTGATCGCTTCTTCCGCAAGATCATCTCGACCTGCTTCACGATACTGCTCGATAGCGCCGTGCATCTTTTTGCGGTAGGATGATATCGCCTTGATTGCCCGTTCATCGGTCAACTCGGATGAATCCTTCGTGCGCTCGGTCAGGATAACGGCCTTGAGCGAACGTAACGCGCCCAAACGAGGCTTGTCCTTGGCCTTCATCGCCTCTTTCATCATGCCAGTGATGCGCTGTTCAAAATCCATGGAAATCCTCTAGGGGTAAACAAAAAAGACCGGGTCATGAAAATCATCACCCGGTCTTGAATTACATGACTTGCCGAAAACGCGTTAGGCGGTGTGGTTTACACCTTGCCTTTGCGTTCCATCGCAGCCTGCATTTTACGCATCTTACGACGCGCAACATTCGATTTACGTTTGCGGGCTTCAGACGGCTTTTCATAGCGCTGGTGCTTACGGATCTCAGCCATCAGGCCGGACTTTTCGCACGCCTTCTGGAAACGCTTGAACGCTTTCTCGAACGGTTCGCCATCACGAACCTTGATATGCGGCACGGAACATCACCTCCAATCACGCCGGTAAAATCCATAATTATCAAGGCCCGGAATGTACGCGAGATCCCTTGTCTACGCAAGGATTTCACCCTCCGAGACTCTCTTTATTAAAACAGGGACAAACGGTGGTTATTGTCTCAAGCAATGATGACATGGAAATAATGTAAGCTGGAAATCATGTTCGCTCATATTATTACATTGATGAAACTGTCGAGTATTCACGGTGTGCATCATGACCCAGCAAACCATACCCCTCGATCACGGCGACACTTACCCTGGCGACGATATTGTCTGGATGGGCACCTCCTCGTTCAGCGAACCGGACTGGGTCGGTGTGTTCTACCCGGAAGGAACACCGTCACGTGATTTCCTCGCGCATTATGCGACACGTTACCGCACAGTAGAAATCGACGCCACGTACTACGGAATACCGCGCACATCCACGGTTAACCGCTGGGCGCAAGTCACCCCGGACAGCTTCCTCTTCGCCGCCAAGTTCCCCAAAGACATTGTCCACGCTGGCCAGAAGGCTGCGCCTGATCCGTCCAAGCTGCTCGAACCTGATGCGACCTATCCGGTACGTGACCACTTTCTCGCGACGATGGATCGGCTCGGCAGCAAGCGCGGACCGTTGCTGATCCAGTTCCCGTATTTCAACAAGAAAACGTTCCCCGACAAGCAGAAGTTTTACGATAAGCTGGACCGTTTTCTGACCGATCTGCCCCGTGATGGTGGACGTGAGTTTGCCGTCGAGATTCGCAACAAGACGTGGTTGAGCGAAGAATACTTCGCGATGCTGCGTGAGCATGGTGTGGCGGCGGCGTTGGTGGACCAATCGTGGATGCCGCACGGTGATGAGACCGTTGCCAAATGGGACGCATTGACCACGGACTGGGCGTACATCCGTTTGCTCGGTGATCGAAAGAAGACGGAAGAGCTCGTTGAGCGTTGGGACCGGGAAGTGCTGGACTACACGGAAAGCCTGACCCGGTGGGCGAACTTGCTGAAGCAACTACGCGATTCAGGTACGACAAAAAAGATCCTCATCTACGCGAACAACCATTACGCCGGTCACGCACCTGAAACGTTGAAACGTCTGAGTACGCTTTACCATGGGTAGAAGATGAAAATCACTTACTTGTCTAACCAGCTGAGTAGCTAAAGGGGAAACCATTGTCTTCGCATATCTTTTACCTGGTCAATGATGGTGGCAAGCTTGCATCCGTTGATGCGCAGGCTTACGACCAGGAGACCGAATTACAGTTGTACTTGGAACGTCATCCAAACCTGATTCCTGGTGATCAAATTGATCCGAACAGTCCTCGGAAGTGGTTGTTGGTAAAGCGTGAGATGCCGGTTTATGGGTCACAACCCGGCAGTCGTAATTGGAGTTTGGACCACCTTTTTCTCGATCAGGACGGCCGCCCCACCCTTGTCGAGTGCAAACTGTCAGGGAATCCGGAAATCCGCCGGAAGGTCGTTGCGCAGATGATTGAATACGCATCGAATGGTGCATCCTTCTGGACTGTAGACGATCTTAGGAAAAAGGCGGTGGAAACTGCTCAGGGTGACGATCAGCTCAACGATAGCATTGTCAAGTTGCTATCCGATCATGAGGATGATCAGGAACCGTCGGTTGAATCGTTCTGGGAATCGGTGAAAGCACACCTGACGAAGAAAAGTTTCCGCCTAATCTTTGTTGCCGACACCATCCCATTTGAGCTGCGTACGATGATTGAATTTCTAAATGAAAAAATGAATGATATCGATCTATTTGGTGTAGAGGTCAGAAAATATACTTTCCCGAATGACAAGGGTGATATTTTTGTTCCGCGTGTGGTCGGCATGTCTGATCGTATGCGTGTCAGGAAGAGCAACAGAACCACCGAGTATGAATTTCTCAGTGAATGTACTGAGGATGAACGCGTAGTCTACGAGCACATATTTGCCACTGCATCGAAGAACAACCATATCCTCTACTGGGGACAGACTGGCTTTTCCTTGCGGTATCCCTCGATAAAGAAAGGTCGGGTCATCTCTTATGTTTCTGGTTATCCATTGTCCCGGCACGCTGGCGGTACGTGGGTGATTTTGGATCAAGGTCTTGAGCTGATTGCTAACTTGGGTGAGAAACTGAGTTCGGCAGGGTTCAATTCACCAGCAAAATCAAAGAACTACAAGATTAAGATTTCTCAAACGAACAACCAAGATCTCATAAAGCTGTACGATGAGCTGATCCAAATTGTGAACTCAGATTTTGCTGACAATACCGAATAGTCTATCACGAGCAAACAACCCTGATTCAGAAGAATCCGGGTTGATCATTTCTCACTTCGCTAGTCATTGCCAGCTCTTACCGGTCCTGCGCGGCGATGGCTTCGTAGCTGGTGATCAACTTATCGATGACGTGCTCCGGGAAGACACCGCCCGCGACAAGTGCGTCACGGTGTGTCTTCAGCTCCTGCCCGACCTGTGCCTGGGAGTGCGGAACCTTTCCGACACCAGCACCGACGTTCGGATTCAACACAGACGACCGTTCGAGGAAATCATCGACGTCATCCATACTCTTGCCCGCGATGAACGCTTGCGCGATCCCGGCGAGTAGCAGGTGCGGGTGCGCGGAACCATCCGGCAGACGAAACTCGATAGTCGCCGGGCTGACGGGTATGCCTTCAGCGTTAAGCGCGAGCATCGGTAGACGGATCAGCGCCCTGCGGTTGAACTGGCCCCAAGTGACGGTGTTCGGCGCTTCCTTGCCCTGGGTCAGGCGCACGAAGCTGCTCTCGACGGTATTGCCGAACGCCATCAGCGCACCGCCGATACGGCTCAGACCCGCGATCAGCCACTTGCCTTGGTCGTACAGCTCGTCGTCCTGCTTGAACCCACCGATGTGTTCACCATTGACTACTGGCGAAACGTGGAAATGCATGCCTGACCCGGCGTGCCCGGCCTTGAGGATCGGGTTGAAGCTGCAGCGCATATCGTATTGACGTGCCAGATTTCTCAACACCCACATGGATAGCGATACCGCCTCCGCCGCCTGCGGCAATGGCAGCAGCGCCAGTTCGAGTTCGTGCTGTTCCCAAATGATCGGATCGGTGTCGGACGCTTCGACGTAGCCCACTTCGCTATGCGAATACTTGAGCGGCACGCCCATTTCGGCGAGCACGACCATCGCCTTGCGTCGAACCTCTTCGCCGAACACGAACGGGCTGGTCGCGTGATAGCCGCGATCATCCTCACCGTAAATGTCAGCTCCGTCACGGTGCCGTCCTAGGAAGTACTCGACTTCGCCCAACGCGTGCAGCTCGGTTCCGGCTTCGTCGATTGCGCGTTGATGCGCACGTCGCACCATCGTATCCGGCGACTCCGGCAACGGTTCGCGGTCGATTCCGTAATGTCCACAGAGCAGGGTCAGTGTTGGTTCCGGTGAGAACGGATTGATGAACGCGGAGGACACGCGTGGCCGCAAAACGATGTCGGATTTGCCGGTACGGATGCCGAGGTTGCCGAACAGGGATGAACCGTCCGCCCGTTCGCCGCCAGTGATGATGTTGTGCAGGTGCACAAAGTCGCGCGGGACAAAGTCGAGCGTTTTCAGCCAGCCGTCGCCGCCGATATGCATCAGCGATACGAGGCGGATGCCGTTTTCACGGACGAACGACATCAGATCATCGGCGGTCCATTCGCTGGACGGTTTCCCGAATTCCCGTTCGAGCAGGGATGCTGGCAGTGTCGGCTTGTTCGACGTCACGTTATCGTGCGTTGTGTTCATGGTACTCTCCGCGAATCGCGCCCGTATTCTCGTTTGATGCGGGTGAGCGATACATGAATATGTGAAACCGGCGCATAATCTACGGGTGGCTGTGCTCACGTGCAAAGTGCGGATCTCCTGAGCGTGGCTTGCGGGGTCTCCAACATGCGACCCGTGTCCTTGCCTTGAGAGATGGCTTCCCGTATCCTGTGCGCGACAACACAGACAAGAACAAACAATATCGGAACAATCCATGACATTGACTCAGCAGGAAATATCTGTCATCACCGAAGCGATGTTTAAAGCCTCAAAAGCGACCCTGATAGTACGTGAAGCAGGCATCAAGAATGCGTCGTGGAGTAAGGAAGACAAGACGCCGGTGACCATCGCCGACCTCGCCAGCCAGGCTATCCTGTTGCACGAAATCGCCAGCCATCGACCGGCTGACTGTGTCCATGCCGAAGAGGAATCTGATTCGATAGACGATGCACAGGCGCAGCAGGTGCGCGACGTGGTCGAACAGGCGACTGGCAGCATCATTTCGTTGGGTGAGCTGAGGGATCGCATCATGTTCCGTGGCGACGGCACATCCGGCGCAGACTGGTTCATCGACCCGATCGACGGTACCAAGGGTTATGTCGCCGGCCTGTTCTACGCGGTGGCGTGCGGACGTGCGATCAACGGTCAGTTGAGCGAAGGCTGGATGGGTGTTCCGACCGGTGACGAACGCATGTCAACAATCACCGGAAAACTCTTTTTCGCGCAGCGTGGGAATGGTGTTAAGCGTTGGAACATCGCTGACAGCGCCGAGGAAGTGTTCGCTCCTGATGGCATGGCGCCGACCATTGAAGATGGCGGTCGGTTGTGCGTGATCGGCAGCCGTGCGCATGACAAAGTTGACACGCCCGATGGTGTGAACACTGACAAGTGGAAGGTCGAGCTGCTGCCGATGGATTCGATGGCCAAGTACGCCGCGCTGGCCAGCGGTGCGGCGGAGTTGTACTCGCGTAATCCGAGCCCGAAATTTGGTGCCCAGTATTACTGGGATCATGCCGCTGGTGTGCTGTTAGTCGAAGAAGCTGGCGGTCGGGTGACTGACCTTGAGGGCAAATCCATCGATTGGACGTGCGGCGACCGGATGACAGCGAACGAGGGCATTTTCGCCACTCGTTCCCCTGAACTGCATACACACTTCCAGCCGATTTTCGAACGACACGGTATGAAGAAGTGAAGACAGTCCTGAGTCTTGAGTCTTGAGTCTTGAGATCATACTCCTGCTGCTTATCCATCAGGGGCATGTTGGATACTCAGCAACATTGAGGTCCGCCAACAAGGTATCAGTTGGTTATTAATCGAACGATGCCACGGATTCTGTCCGTGGCATTTTCTTTACTCTTCAGCGAATATACCGCATGATCATTGGAAATGAGGCTATGGTGCATTTTTCAGGCAATTTGATCGACATTTGGAGTAAGTAGTTCGAACGTTGATGAGGTTTATCGAAACGTGTTGACTTTTAGATGATTGACGGGAGAATGACGATGAGTTCTCTAACTCCAGAAATGGTCACCCCGTACATCCTCACTGGTGACAAGAGTTCGCAATTCGGTGTTGATCATCGAATGCTTGAGGTTCACGGACGTCCGCTGCTTGCGAACCTTGCGTTGCTGGTGCGTGCCGCGTTGCACAAAACCCCTGTCTTTGTTGGTGATGATCCAATAGAAATCGAATTAGGTGACACCCGTTGGCTTGCAGATGCGAAAAAGGGAGCTGGCCCATTGGGTGGGTTGGTAAGTGCGTTACGGGATTGCGCCACTGAATGGGCGTTGATATTGGCGGTGGATTTGCCGGGGCTGGCGTTAGCGGACATCTGGTCCCTGATGGATGTGGATCCGGGTGACGCTGAGCTGCAGGCGTTAGGATTGAATGAAAAACCGGAACCACTTATTGGGTTGTATCGCAAATCGACAGTTGGAGTGTGGGAATCTCTCCTGAGTGAAAGCAAGGCATCGTTGGAAAAAGGTCTGAGCAAGCTGAAGACAAGAACTGTGCATCCCGCTTCCGGGCAACAGGCTCTGATGCACCTCAACTGATTCCTACCTCAATCTGGCATCCTTCAGCAATGGCAGCTTGCTGTCCCTTTCGCTTAACAGGATCTCACTGGGATTAATTGGCCAGTCAATGCCGATGGCAGGATCATTCCACAGAATTCCGCCCTCGTCCTGCTGATTGTAAAACGCGGTGCACTTATATGAGAAGATGCAGGTCTTGCTGAGTACAACGAATCCGTGCGCGAATCCCGGCGGTATCCACAGTTGGTTTTTCTGTTCACTGGTCAATGTGCGCCCGATCCACTCTCCGAATGTCGCCGATCCCTTTCGTATATCGACCGCTACATCAAACGCTTCGCCTTCGATCACCCGCACCAGCTTACCTTGAGGTTGTGTGATCTGGTAATGCAGACCGCGGAGGACGCCGCGCCTTGACCGGCTCTCATTGTCCTGTACGAACGGCAGGTTGATCCCCGCCTCCGCGTAGCGCTGTTCGTGGAATGTTTCCATGAAATATCCGCGATCATCGCCATATACATCGGGGAAGATCTCGATCACTTCCGGGAGTTCGGTTGGTAGAAAGTGCATTTCCTGCCCTGTTGAGGCGGGGACACCTAGCCTCACATTCCCCGCGTTTTACAATCAGTCCACATCAATCTGCGTTAATAATCACTCCTGGCTCGATTCTCAAGTGAGGCAAGATGTCCCACTTATCGCGGTGCTCGCCAGTAGAGAACCAGTCCGATGAAGAAGAACAAGATGTTGCCCATCCAACTCGCGATGAACGGATCGAGCATTTCCTTGTAGCCAAACACTTTGCCCATTTGCATTATACCGAAGAAAATAAAGCTGATCAGCAATGAGATCATCACACCGAAGATCACGCCGGATCGTCGCCGTACAGCGCTCACCGGCACACCAAACAACACAATGATCACACCAGCAAACGGTAACGCAACCTTCGAATAAATATCAACACGCCAACGGGTGGCGGTTCCCCCCGTGCTTTCGATGCGTTCCGCAAACCGGATCAGCTCCTGCATGCTCATCTCTTCCGGTTCAACTTGCAGTTCGACCATGTCGGACGGGATCACATTCAGGTCGATTTGACGTTTCCGTTCCTTGCTTACGATCTCACCTTCAGGTCCAAACTCGCGGACGACCACATTGTGCAGCTCCCAACGGTCTACACGCCAACTGATGGTACGAGCGTTCAGTCGGAGTTTGATCTGCCCTGATTCGAACTCGTACAGGTCGACACCATATCCAGTTTCCTTTGTTGGCTGGTAGAGATCGAGGTGAAGAACGCGTCCCGGCCTGTCCTGCAAGTATACCTGACCCTGGTCGGTGAGTCGCCAGTCCTCGTCCTGCTTGACCTGTTGCCTCCAGATGGCGAGACGTTCCCGGTTCATCTCTGGCACGATAGCTTCACCCCACCAGAACATGAATGCTGAGAGGAACACCGCCAGGGTGGTTAGCAGAAGCAGGTGACGCCTCAACGGCACTCCTGATGCCGTCATCGCCATCAGCTCATTCTTGGTTGTCAGTCCGCCGATGCAGAACATGGTGCCGAGCAGCATTGCCACCGGGTAGGTCTGGTAGACGATGAATGGGATGAACAACAGGTAGTATCGTCCGATCTCCGACCACGGTATGTCCTTGTCGAGGAATTTGTCGAGATTCTCGATCGGATCGACGATCAGATACACGGTCATGGACGCCAGAATCGCGAAGAAGAAGAAAGTCAGGAAACGTTTCGCTACGTAGCGGTCGAGGATCGCCATCAGCTTCCACCCCGCTCTTCGTCGCGCTGTTCAGGCAAATCATCTGAACCGTCGGTCTCTGAGCGATCAGATCTGCTATCACCGTAACGTTTTTCTTCCTCCGCCGCTGCCAGCTGTTCGATCTGTTCACTTGACAGATCTGACCACGAGTCTGGAATATCATCTTCCACGCTGCGTTTTTGCCATGGGAAACGGAGTGCGCTGTGGGCTTTTGTTTCGAGTCTGATCAGAAATATGCCGAGCGCCCCGAGCAGGAAGTTGGGTGCCCACATAGCCAGCCAAGGTGCGATAATTCCACGGTCGGCCATGTCTTCCCCGCCGATCAGGAACGTCCAGTACATCAGGAAAAAGACAACACTCAGCGGCCCGGACACACCGAGTCCACCCTGTGTAAGCTTGATTCCGAGCGGTGCACCAATCAGAACGAAGATGATCGCCGCGAAGCTGATCGACCATTTTTTGTGATACTCGACCAGATAACGGTCGATCTGATGCTGGTACCGCTCTGGCTCCGGTCGCGCCTGCAGCTCATCAACTCGTTCCGACAGCGCTGCCAGACCGAGCTCTCGGTCACCGCGATATCCACCTTCCCGCCGTTGCAGGAGCTGGTCGGTATCCTCGGTACGGAACAGGGCTTCGCTGAAGTGCATTATCTGATACTGTTCCGGGTTCTCGCGTTCGGTCTGATGAATCTCGCCCTCATAAAGCTTCAGATGGTACATGCCGAGGCTGTCAACATAACTCATTCGCCCCGTTTCAGCGAGGATCGTGGTCGGCTGGTTTGGATTTGACTCGTCGAAGATGGTGACATCACTCATCAGCTCGGTTTCCGGGTCCATTTCCTTGACGAGCAAGGTTTGTTTGGGAATGTCGCGGGTAAATGTTCCCTCCCTGATCGCAACATTCGGTTGCTTCTTTTTGATCGAGCTGGTGAGCAACTTGTTGCGGTAGTTCATGTCAGGAAGGATTTGATCCTGGAAGTAGAGAGAGAACGCTCCGACGAGTAACCCGGCCATCAGCACGGGGCGGATCATCCTGTTGATTCCCACTCCCGCGGCTTTCATCGCGACGATTTCGTGATCACCGGCCAGTCTTCCAAATCCCATCAGGCAGGCAACCAGCACACTCATCGGCACGGATAGAGTCAGAATCCACGCCAGGTTGAGCCAGAAAAACTCGGCGATCAGCATCGGCTCCAAGCCTTTGCCGATAATACGTCCAAGCATTTGCAACGCCAGGTTCAGCGTGAAGATGAACATGATCAGTGCGTTGCTGATGAAGAACGGCGCAATATGCTCGCGCACAATATATCTGTCGAGAGTGGAGAACATTCAGCTTTCGCGTTAGGCGACCTCAAGATAGCACACGACGGAAGTCGGGCGCACGTTGCATGAATATCGGAACGGTCTCTAACAATTTCTATAAATACAATAATTCACTTGCGTTAAAAAACAAATTCGACTTAAGTTTGTCCTTCCTAACTTTATTGAGGTAGTCCATGCATACACATGATATTCCGAAAGTATCGTCTTCGGCTGAAGAGTACCTGCTGACGCTATATCGTCTCGAGACGAGTGGAGAGCGTGCTGGTTCCAGCCAGTTGGCGAAGATGTTTGGTGTAAAAGCGCCGTCAGTAACTGGTATGCTCCGTCGCTTGAGCGAACGGGGTTGGGTCCGTTACCAGCGATACCGTCCGCCGGAACTGACGAAGGAAGGGCGGCGGGTAGCTGTGCTCCTGATCCGACGTCACCGTCTGCTTGAAACCTTCCTCGTACGTTTCCTCGATTATTCGTGGGACGAGGTACATGCGGAAGTGCAGCTACTTGAGCATACTGTCAGCGACCGATTGCTCGCCAGAATTGATCACAAGCTCGATCATCCCAGCTATGATCCACACGGCGATCCGATCCCGGATGAGCATGGCAGCATGCCGGATCACACGCTTGTCCCATTGACCCGGCTTGAAGAGGGTAGTGCAGGCCAGATAGGGCGTGTCGATAACCGCAGCCGTCATCTGCTTACGATTATTAGTGAAATTGGTGCATTCCCGGGTGCTTCGGTGACGCGACTCAGCGGCAACATCAATGGCAAACTGTCGGTACGTGTTGACCGTCGTGAGATTCAGATTGACGGTGATGTTGCGCGTTTGATTTGGGTCAAGCCAAGTCACAATCATCTTAGCGCAGCGAATATCGCGTAGTGCGGATGTAGTCAGCTGCAAAGGTTTGACGTTTTGAGCCCGGGTTTGTTACCTGGGCTTTTCTTTATTAGGAGAGACGAACTGGGAAGTCAAGATGGATATATTAAAGATCTTAAATACATGAGTAGTGCTAATGCACTATTTTATTGATTGATATGAACTCACAGCCCTGAGGTTGCCATGTTCTACCGACTGAGTTCTTCGACTATCCTTATTCCCCTCCTCAGTATTTCCATCGCCTTGGTATTATCTGGATCGGTTTTCGCCCAGCAATGGGAGAACATCGGACCACACACGGGATCGGTTAAGCATTTCTGGCCTTCACCTCTTGATCACGCATTAATCTTCGCTCGCGGCGATCTGGATGGTGATCCAAACGATGGCTATGAAACGGGATTCTCACCTGATCAAGGCGTTTCGTTCGAACCGACATTTCCTCTGTTGGAGATTCAATATGGGTCGGATAATCAGAACGACTATTGGGCGATTAGCGAGTACAATTTCTATTTGCATGATATGTTTGGCTGGAATGTGCTCTCGCTGCAAGGTCAAGGTGGACCAGAATCAGGCCGTTTCCTAACCTACCAACCGGGATCGGATGATACGTTTGTCCTATGTGAAGCGATGGACACATCTCTGCGTGGTATGGACTTGTATTTGACTATTGATAATGGACAAGCGTGGACACAGAGATTTGAAAGCAGCTACGAACTGACGAATCAGTTCATTGATCTGGCGTTTGATCCAGTCAATCCCACAATGCTATATGCAATCAGAATTGGTGATGCGAATGACGACCACAGCCGTCAGTTCCATGTTTCGAATACCTATGGCTCAACCTGGACACCGGTTGGCAATCTGCTGTATGACTATTCCGATTTGAGATTCAGTCCCATATATGATGGTTTGGTGTTCGCTACGGTCAGCCATCCTGACGGCAGCTACCGGACAGTTGTTTCCGAGGATCATTGTGAAACGTGGTCAGATCTGGATGGACCTGATGGCGAATCAAACCTCACCGCCACTTTTCTGACGGACGGACGAATCGCGGTGGTCACTGAAGATGGCGTTTATACGCGGAGTGATCCAGACGCGCCGTGGTCGTTGGTTGATGACGAGTTCGATGCTTCAATCTTCTATTTAATCGGATGCGAACCGTACATGTTCAGTGTTCACCTGGCCAATGAGGAACAAGTGTATGGTCAATGCGGCAACCTGTTCGTTCGCTCGCTGGACGCCGGAGCCACCTGGTCAATCAATACAGAAGGCTTTGCACAACCGGGTCAGATGACAGTGCAATCCTGTTGGTCTAACAGTGACATCCTGCTGGCCACCGGGAATCATCATCTGTTTTTCAGTGAGGATCGGGGAGAATCCTGGCTGGTAATTGACTCGGGATATGACATGTCGGGCTCGATTCACCCGAATAATGGCAACCAGCTCGCCAGTTGGTCCAACTTCCGTCCGTGGGATCAAAGCATTATCCGACTGACCCAGGACGGCGGACAGACATGGGAAAATGTGGATGATTTTGGATTCGTTGAAGATCTTGAGTTTCATCCTGACGCGGATAGTATCTCGTGGGTATCCGGTTCGTTGGACGGTGCATACGGCGTGTATTGCAGCAATGACTACATGAATACCTGGTATCAAATCCCCGGTGCGGATGATCCTCCCCTGTTCCTCCATGCCGATCACCTGTATGAAGGTAATCTGTACGCGCATTCTCCTGGTAGTCTGTACCGATACACATATGGCGCTCAAGAATTTGTCGGTCTCGGAGTTGATGACGTCATTTTGCAGCTCAGTTTGCAACCAGACGGTGACGGTATGACAGTTCGCACCCAATCTTTCATGATCGGATTGTTGAGTGATGATCGTGGTACGAGCTTTGACTTGGAAGTTGATTATCCGACGATGACGGACGGTTTTGAGATCACGTGGAACGGAGATTTGCTGGCCTATGGTTTCAACCACATTCACGTGAGTTCAAACTGGGGATTGGACTGGAATGAAATACTCAGTTTGTATCAATTCACCTTGGATGTCGATGTAGCACCTGACCGGACGATGTTCGCCGCGACGCAGTTCGCCGGGATCTGGATGCTTCCGGATGCCCTGACTGTTGATGATATCGAAGTGCAAACCACATCCCTGATTTCCTTCAGTCTGGTTGGTGTGTATCCCAATCCTTTCAACACGGCAACCACACTCGTTTTGGAGATCCCGCATCCAACGACCGCCACTGTAGAAGTGTTTAACGTGCTCGGACGCCAGATCGAAACATTGTTGCTCAACGAGCCTGTGCATGCAGGTCAAACTCGGCTCGCTTGGGATGCGCGTGATATCCCCAGCGGTACGTATTTCGTGCAAGCTGTGGATCAATCCCGTACACGGTCGGTTCAGCGATTGGTCCTTTTGAAATAGCACACGCTGATCCGTGTTTCTCGCAACCATTAAGTGTATCTTGAGTGATGAGGAAAGGGACAATATCTGAACAAACAGAACGGTTAAATTGATGAAGCTACTGGTTTACTCCCTGATCCTGGCGATGTGTTTGCCCGTGTTTTCTCCTTGCCGGGTTTCCGCCCAAACGTGGGAGCCCATCGGTCCGAACACGGGTGAAGTCCACGACCTCTTCTTTTCCCCGCATGATCCGAACACAGTGTATGCTTCCGGTGTTCTCGCTCCCGAATACGGCAACTACACGCAGTTGATGGCCAGTCATGACGGCGGCTTCAGCTTCACATTCCTGCGTAGTCAACAAGTTGTCGGCGGAATGGCATTCCATCCGACTTCCGCAGACACACTGTGGATGCTCGAACACAATATGTATTCCCGATCGGTTGATGGTGGTCTGACCTGGGATGACCAGAGTATTCCGGGTTCTGAATACATGATGACCGACATCGCGCGTGACTACGCTGCCGATGGCGCACTGTACATGCTGAACACGACTGGAAGCCGGTCGGTGCTGATCCGTTCATTGGATGAAGGTGATAGTTGGGACGAGGTGTATTCTGAGTATGGCGACCCTGATCAATACCTGAATGGACTGTATTTCCGCCCGGGGGTATCTGACACTTTGTATACCATCCGCAGTCTGCCCATCCTCTTCATGGAGGGTAAAGCAGTCTGGCGCAGTATTGACGGTGGTTCCACATGGGAGTGCATGGGCTCACAATTGCCTGGAACTCCTCATTGGGAAATGAAACCCTTTCTTTACTTCCACCCCACTGATCATTCGCTGATCCTCGGGATGGGGGAAGTATTTCAAGGCGATTTTGGAATTATCAGCCGAAATAGTGGCTTGAGTTTCCAGCTCTTGACCGGACCGTGGGGCGGTTCGGAATGGGTACGTCCATTTGTTCTTGAGGACGGAACAATTCTGCTGGTAACCCCGACCGATTTGTGGATGAGTGAGGATGCCGCAGAAACCTGGTCGCTGGCACTCACCGACCCGGGTAGCTTTCCGTTACGTATGTACTCGTTCCTCGAAACGGACGATTTCATCCTTACACCTTACAGCCCGGATCATTTCTATATCGCGTATGAGGATATTTTTCTACATACATCGGACGGTGGCGATACCTGGAGTGCCAGCATACAGGGCTTTTCTGGAACCAGTGCGTTATCCATCCAGACCAGCCGTGCAGACGCGAACGTTGTCCACGCCCAAACCCAGGGAGGTGTCTTTCGCACCGAAGACCGTGGAGAAAACTGGTCCATAGTCGGGCTGGGTGAGTTCATTACCAGCAATTTGAGCCAGGCAAACGCAGACTATTGTGTGCGCTGGGAGTTTGAACATCCGTGGCTGAGTTCGGACGGATGTGTTACCTGGATTGAACTCGAAGAACTCAGCAACACAACCAGCTTTGCATTCCATCCGACTGATTCCGATATCATCCTGACCATCGCCAACCCACAAGGCTCACCGCCAGGGGTGTATCGAACGGAGGACGGTGGTGAAACGTGGGCACTCTGGGGGGAATTCGGTCATTGGTCAGGTACACTATTCTGGGATCCATTGGATACGGATCGCATTCTGTTGCTCAACGGCAGTGCGGTGATGCTGGAATCGCGGGATGGTGGGCAGACGTTTGCCGAATTCGGCGTCGGCGAGCTGTTAGCCACATACTCAATGCAACCCGATGGACCGGGTGCTGTGGCGCTCGGATCATCGATTTTGCCAGAGCGTGGCGCGCACACCACAGACCGCACTGATCCAGCCTTCCCAAACCGGTTCAGTCTTCCGGCTGAAGCTCGACACCTCGATTTTGCCCCCGATGGATGGCTGATCTCTCACCAATACGATAGCGCATGGATCAGTCCCGACCTCGGCACAAACTGGTGGCCGATCTATCAGTCAGGTGAGCTGCCGGAATCGCATGATCGCACGTTAGGCGTCAGCGCAGATGGCACGATCTATGTTGCAGGAGGAACGCAAGGTGTGTTGATGAGCACGGATGCGCTGGCGGTGACTGACAACATGCTCGCGGCGGCTACTCCGCAGGAGTTCAGACTGTTGCCAGTATATCCCAATCCGTTCAATGGATCGGCAGTGATTTCCTTTGATCTTCCTCGACCGCAAACAGTTACGGTAACTGTGTTTGATGTGCAGGGTCGCTCGGTTGCGGTGCTCGCCGATCACCAGACTTTGGGTGCCGGTCGGAATACCGTGCACTGGAACGCGGCTGGCTTTGCGAGTGGACCTTACTTCGTACATGCTGCAGCGAATCACGACCGCTCAATTGTCAGCAAAGTGGTCCTCATCAAATAATATTCCCTGGCAGAAAATGATCGCGACAGATCACTCGATCATAGTGGTCTGTGGTCACATTTGCTGGTGCGCAGAATACCAGATATAAAGATCAAGAACTCCGGGAACTCGTTCGCGCGTACATCAGTCAGGGACTTCATTTGCCTCGCGAGCTCTGATATTCTAGCTAAATTTTCCGATTCTCGTTTTGGATACCATCTAAATTGCACGAATTATCACATGGCAGAACTCAATATATATTAAGAAGATACTATAGGTGTTTCGAGTTCATGCATTCAATCAGTTCTAAAAAATAATGTTTGGTTTTCCTAACACGTCTAAAATCTTGCGTAACAGGGTTTGAATCGGATAGATTGGCTTTAATCTTTGTCTGAACGTCGTGAACTTGGCGACGTCGCCGGGTCTTGGGATATTGGGGAGGAGGAGCGGCGAAGTTCTTATGGTACATGGCTCAGAAAATGATTGTACCTGTTCCTTTGTTTTGTATTTGGTCTTCTTTCCGCCCCGCTCTTCACCTGATCCAGAATCGATGACGCGGTTCCTCGCGTCATCAGCTTGTGCGTACTATTGAAATTGTGCGCGTTATTTAGCGTGAATCCGTAGTAGCGGCATTGTCCGCACAGAGACGAAAGGCAGCGAAACCTTGGCGCAGATCTTCTCGAAGCGGATGAATCGTGTTCTACCTGAGTTGGCAATGGGTGGGATACTGTTCATCGCGTTCGCGACCTTCTTCTTCTGGTATTGGGGATCGACAAAGTACACGGACGTTGGTTATCGTCCCGACCAGCCGGTGGAGTTCAGTCATAAGACGCACGCCGGTGACCTTGGCATGGATTGCCGTTACTGCCACACGAATGTGGAAGTTGCGGAACATGCAAACATCCCCAGTACAGAAACCTGCATGAATTGCCACACCCTGCTTGGGATTGATGATCCAAAGGTTCAGCCTGTTCGTGAGAGCTGGAACACAGGTCAGCCTATTGAATGGGTTCGTGTGCACATGCTTCCCGACTACGTTTACTTCAACCACTCATCTCACATCAACTCTGGCGTTGGATGTGTTGAGTGTCACGGCAACGTTCGCCAGATGGAAGTTGTTCAGCAGGTTGAACGATTGTCGATGAGTTGGTGTCTCGAATGTCATCGCGATCCGGACGATTATCTGCGTCCGCTTAGCGAGATCACCAACATGACCTGGACCCCACCGGCGGATCATGCCGACGTTGTTGCCCAGTGGAAACAAGACATGAACATCCAGCCCCCGGAGGATTGCAGCGCATGCCATCGCTGACGAACGGAAACGGCGAACGCTCCCGTCCGCTCTATTGGCGCAGCGAGGAGCAGCTGAGAGATAGTGATCGCTTCCGGCATTGGCTGGAACACGAATTCCCTCAGGTTGAGGAAGATGTATCTGACGAGAATGATAACAGCAGTGTGTCGCGTCGATCCTTCCTCGGTGTCATGGGCGCATCCATGGCGCTTGCCGGATTCACTGGCTGCCGAAAGCCGGTTGAGAATATTGTTCCTTATGTGCAGGACGTCGAATATCGCGTGCAGGGTGTCCCGCGCTTTTTCGCGACGACGCAGCCGCGCGGTACCGCACCACTGGGAATACTTGTAGAAACGCATCAGGGCCGTCCAACAAAGGTTGAGGGCAATGAGTTGCACCCGACCAGCGGTGGCGGAACCGATATGCGCGGCCTGGCTTCGGTGCTTGACCTGTATGATCCTGACCGTTCCAAGTTTCCGACGGAACGCGGAACAGCTCACACGATGGAAGAGTTCGTCGAGTTCTGGCGTGGACTTCATCTCCTGTACGCAGCAAACGGTGGTGAGGGTTTGGCAATCCTGAGCGAATCGTTTTCAAGTCCGACATTATGGCGGATTCGTGAACTGATGCAGCGAGAGTTGCCGAACGCCCGTTGGATTGGCTGGGATTCGGTTGCAAACGAGAATCGTGACCAGGGAATTGAGCAGGCGACAGGGCGCAGGCTGCAGCCGGTTTACAACTACGACAAAGCCGATGTCATCCTGTCGCTGGACAACGATTTCATTCTTACTGAAGACGACGCGGTCAAGCACAACCGCGACTTTGGCAAAGGTCGCAAGCTGAAAAACCCGCACGATTCAATGAACCGGTTGTATGTCGTCGAATCGAATTTGAGCGTGACCGGCGGCAAGGCGGACCATCGTCTGCGTTTGCAGAGTCGTCAGATCGGTGCGTTTGCGGTCGCATTGGCATTGAAGCTTGAACACGCTGGATTAACGGTTCCAGGCGTTGGTGTGCTTGCCGGACGTGCCGGTGACCACTTCCAGGACGAGTGGGCTCAGGCTGTCGCGGATGATCTGCTCGCGCATCGTGGCAAATGCCTGGTGACTGTGGGACGTCGTCAACCGGCGGCGGTACATGCTCTGGTTCTCGCAATCAATACCGCGTTGGGCAATACCGGTCAGACTGTTACCTATCGGAACTACGAAGACGCCCTTCCCTCGAACACAGCCGACCTCAAGCAGCTCGTTGCTGACATGAACGAGGGTTCTGTCGATACTCTGGTCGTGTTAGGTACGAATCCTGTGTTTGACGCTCCCGCAGATCTTGGTTTTACAACAGCATATTCAAAAGTCAACAACCGTATTTATTTCGGCAGTCATGCAGATGAGACCGCGCAGGCCAGCCACTGGCATGTATCACGCGGTCATTTCATGGAAGGCTGGGGCGATGCACGATCGACTGATGGAACAGTTTCCATTGTCCAGCCACAGATCGCTCCGCTGTTTATCGCGCGGAGTGATGTTGAGTTTGCGAACCTGATTGTCACCGGGCTTGACACGAGTGGTTACGAACTCGTGCGCGAAACGTGGATGAACGGCCTGCTTCGAGGCGACAAGGAACGCAATTGGCAGATCACATTGCACGACGGTGTGCTTGAATCATCCCGTGGCAGCCAAGGCAATGCACCTCATGTTGATAGTGGTGCAATTGCCAGTTTATTGCGGCGGGCAGCCTTACCCTCGACGACCACAGAAGCTGGATCATATGAGATCGTGTTCACTGCTTCCGGCACTCTGTATGATGGACGATATCGCAACAATGCGTGGCTCGCGGAAATGCCGGACCCTGTTACCAAGAACACTTGGGGTAATGCGGCGTTGATGTCGCAGGCAACAGCGGACAAACTGGGCGTGGTAAAGAACGGCGACGCAGTTTCGATAGAGCTGAATAATCAGTCTGTCCAGCTTCCTTCCTACGTGATGCCTGGTCATGCTGACGATTCGATCACGCTTGAGCTCGGATGGGGTACGAAGCTGAAGGGTCGTGTGGCACGTCAATCCATCGGTGAGAATGTCGGTCAGATTCGTTCATCGGCATCATCTGGTTTCCAGGATGGTGGACATGTCGCGAAGACTGGCGCTTTCATCGACCTGCCGTGCACACAGGATCATGGCGCGATGGAAGGCCGCGCAATCGTCCGTGAAGCGACACTGGACAATTACAGGCATGACGAAGGATTCGCGCAGCACATGGTTCATGTGCCGAATCTGGATTCCCTCTGGAAGGAACACACCTACCAGGAAGGGTACCAATGGGGCATGACCATTGACTTTAACGCATGCACGAACTGCAACGCATGCGTGCTTGCCTGTCAGAGCGAAAACAACATTCCGGTTGTCGGCAAGGAACGGATCAAGACCGGTCGCGAGATGCACTGGATACGGATGGATCGCTATTTCGTTGGCGATCTGGACGAAGCCCGTGTCGCGAGCCAGCCGATGATGTGTCAGCATTGTGAAATGGCACCCTGCGAGCAGGTTTGTCCTGTGAATGCGACGGTGCATGACAGCGAAGGTCTGAATGTGATGACCTATAACCGCTGCATTGGTACTCGTTATTGCTCGAACAACTGCCCGTACAAGGCGCGCCGCTTCAACTTCTTCAACTACACCAACGAGTTCCCGAACTCGGTTAAGATGACACAGAACCCAGATGTTACAGTTCGTAGCCGTGGTGTGATGGAGAAGTGCTCTTTCTGCCTGCAGCGCATTTCACTGGCAAAGCAGAACGCGAAGCTGGAAGGTCGTGAGGTTAAGGACGCTGATCTGCAGACTGCATGTCAGCAGGCGTGCCCGCCGAACGCGATTGCGTTTGGCAACATCAATGATCCAGACAGCGAAGTCAGCAAGTTGCGCAAGAACAAGCGCACTTATGGCGTGTTGGAAGAGTTCAACACTCGTCCACGTGTGCAGTTCATGGCTGGCGTGTTGAATCCGAATCCGAAGCTGGGTCCGGTTGCTGTGGAAGTTGAAGCGCATGGCAACGGCCATGCGGCATCACACGCTGATGACAGCCATGAGACGCATGGCAACCATTAAGAACAGGTCCGTGTTTGCTTGCAAACGCGGCTTATCCCGACTTGACAAGCAAGTCGTGGCATACCGAACGACAACAATAGATCAGTCTTGATCGCTTCAGGATACGGAGACAAAGCATCCCCGTGAGCGAGACAACATCATCATCGACGATGGCACCAGCGGCACCGAAATGGAAGCCGCCTGCCCTCGTCCTCGGCAACCCGAGTTTCCATGACGTAACCGATCAGATCAGCGGGATCGTCGAACGCCGTGACACTCCCCTCTGGTGGTGGGTGGCTTTCGGTATTTCATCTTCCCTTGCGCTTGCGCTTGTGGTGCAGATTGCGTGGCTGTTCTGGGCGGGTGTTGGAATCTGGGGTAACAATGTTCCGGTCGGTTGGGGTTGGCCGATTGTCAACTTCGTCTTCTGGGTAGGTATCGGGCACGCGGGAACGTTGATTTCCGCCGTCCTGTTCCTGCTGCGACAGAAGTGGAGAACCAGCATCAACCGGTTCGCGGAGGCGATGACCATTTTCGCGGTCATCTGCGCGGGATTGTTCCCGGCGATCCACGTTGGGCGTATCTGGGTTGTGTACTGGATGTTCCCGTTGCCCAACCAGATGGCTATGTGGCCGAATTTCCGTTCTGCTTTAATGTGGGACGTGTTTGCCGTTGGAACCTATTTCCTCGCATCCTTCTTGTTCTGGTACACAGGGCTGGTTCCGGACTGGGCGACTCTGCGCGACCGTGCGAAGGGCTTGACGAAAAAGATCTACGGCATCCTCGCCCTCGGTTGGCGGAACGGCAACAAACAGTGGAAGCATTACGAAATCGCGTATCTACTGCTGGCGGGTATCGCAACACCGCTCGTTTTATCCGTTCACTCGGTCGTATCAACTGACTTCGCAACTTCGATGGTCTTCGGTTGGCACACGACAATCTTCCCACCCTATTTCGTTGCCGGCGCAATTTTCTCCGGTTTCGGAATGGTGATGACGCTGGCGATTCTCGCCCGTGCCGTGTATCCACCGGTTCGGAATTTCATAACCGTCAATACGTTTGAGTTGATGGCAAAGATCATCATGCTCACCGGCATGATGGTTGGCTACGCGTACAGCATGGAAATGTTTATCGCGTGGTATTCGGGCAACGATTACGAACAGTTCGCATTTCTGAACCGGGCGTTTGGACCATTCGCCTGGGCGTACTGGATCATGGTCTCGTGTAACGTGATCATCCCTCAGCTATTCTGGTTCAAGAAGTTGCGGACCTCGATCCCGGTGTTGTTCGTTGCCTCGATCTTCGTCAACATCGGCATGTGGTTCGAACGTTTTGTGATCGTCATGACATTGCATCGTGACTTCCTGCCGTCAAGCTGGGCCATGTTCAAGCCGACGTTCTTCGACATCGGTTTCCTGGTCGGCAGCTTTGGATTATTCCTGACGTTGTTCCTGCTGTTCCTGCGGTTTGCGCCGATGGTCGCAATGGCGGAAATCAAGGGCGTGCTGCCCCAGGCAGACCCGCATCACAATGGTCATCATTCAACTGAGGAGGCGTAACGATGTCGGCTAAAAGTGCCGCTCATGATACGGTTCCAGTTGTACATGGTGCCATTGCAGCGTTCAAGGATCCGGCTGATTTGTTGCACGCCGCAGAAAAAGTCCGGGATGCCGGATACAAGGATTGGGATACGCACAGCCCGTTCCCGATACATGGCATGGATGATGCCATGGGCGAGAAGCGGTCCAACCTGCCGTGGGTGGTTGCATTATTCGCGTTGGTTGGTTTTTCCAGCGGGCTCGGTTTACAGGCGTGGGCGTCGATTGATGCTTACCCGTTGATTCTATCTGGAAAGCCGCTGTTCAGCCATGTCGCGTTCTTCCCGATTACATTTGCTTTTGCGGTATTGTGCGCAGTGTTAAGCACGGTAATCGGTCTGATATTTTTCGTCAAGCAGTCGTTCCATCATCCTGTATTCTTCTCTGATCTGCACGAGAAAGCCAGCGATGACGGTTTCCTGATCAGCGTGATGGCGACGGATAAAAAGTTTGATGCGGAACAGACGGTTGCATTCTTGAACGAGATTGGTGGACAGGACATTGAGCTGCTGGAGGAGAAATGACGATGCGTGATTTCACTCGAGTAGCGCTCATTCTGTTGATTGCCGTAACGATGATCGGTTGCCAGGGTAAGCCAAAAGAAGACCCGCCGATTCATCTGAATCCGAGCATGGACAACCAGCCTAAGTACCTGCCCCAGGCGAAGAGTGAATTCTTCATGGATGGCATGGCTGATCGGATGCCGGTGGATGGCACCATCGCACGTGGCGATCTTCGTTTGGATGATGTGTATTTCCGTGGTCTGAAGCCAGGCACAGAAGAACCGGTAGATTACAATCCAGTGGAGTTAACGGCGTCCAGCCTCGCACGCGGACAGGAGCGGTACAACATTTACTGCGCTGTTTGCCATGCCGAAGATGGTTCCGGCCGCAGCATCATGGTCGAAAAGAAGTACCAGATTCCACCGAACTATCATGAAGAACCGTTACTCAGCCAGCCTGATGGTCATTATTTCAAGGTGATCAGCGACGGTATCCGTAACATGCAGGGATACGGAAATCAAATCCCGGTGGAAGACCGCTGGAAAATCGTTCAGTATGTGAGAGCGTTGCAGCGCAGCCAGGCAGCCTCTGTGGAAGATGTGCCTGAGGAGCAGCGTGCTCAGTTTGAGTGAGCCGTTCGGGATATTGAACCCGAAGTCATGATTTATGAATAGATACCGGGTTGTTACCCGGCCATGTCCTCTGAGCTAAGGAACGGACATGAAGTTCGATTCTTCAACCTACATGTTTACGGACCGCGGCAACGTCGGCAAAATCGCGTTGGTCGTCGGGATCATCGGTCTCGCGGTCAGTTTTGTCGGCTTGTTCACGAACGCTGGGCAATTCTACAACTCGTGGTTGGTTGCCTTTACGTTCTGGGTGAGCATCGGTCTCGGCGCATTGTGCATGACCATGATCCATCACCTGACCAGTTCAGTTTGGAGCATTGTGGTCCGGCGAATCGGTGAATCGATGGCGAGCACCCTTCCGTGGATGGCGATTCTATCCATACCGTTGTTCGTTGGAATGGATAGCCTGTACATGTGGACGGACACCGAGCTGGTCGCTGGTGATGTCGCGCTTACGGCTAAAGCCAGTTACCTGAATCCCACATTCTTCATCGTTCGCTCGGTCGTTTACTTCCTCGTGTGGACCTTTCTCGCCCTCAGCTTGAGCAAGATATCTGTAGCGCAGGATGCCGGTTGGAGCGACGCAAGGGCAAAGAAACTGGTCGTCATCAGTGGCCCGGGTATGATCGCGTTTGCGATCACCCTGACCTTCGCCTGTTTCGACTGGATCATGAGCCTTGAACCACACTGGTACAGCACGATTTACGGGCTATGGTACTTTGCTGGCGGGATCACCTCCGCGATGGCGTTCTACGCGATTGTGGTGCTTGGTCTGCGCGGCAAGGGCGTGTTGAATAAGACGATCACGATTGAACACCAGCACGATATCGGCAAGTTGATGTTCGCGTTCCTCGTCTTCTGGGGCTACATGCACCTGAGCCAGTACCTGCTGATCTGGTACGCGAATTTGCCGGAAGAAACCCTGTTTTACAAGATGCGCTGGGGCGCAGGCTGGACCACGATGAGCTGGGTTCTGCTGATCGGTGGATTTTGCATGCCATTCGTATTGCTGATGGGTAGAAGTGCCAAACGTTCGGACATGTCACTGCTCGTGTTTGCCATCTGGATGTTGCTGGTCCACTGGGTGGATCTGTACTGGAACATCATGCCGAATTTCCACCACGAGACGGTTGTTCTGTCATGGATGGACCTGACGACGCTGGTTGGAATTGGCGGGCTGTTTGTGTTCTTCTTCTGGACCAAGTTCACGAAGAATCCTGTGGTACCAATCACTGATCCGAAGCTCCAGGCCAGCATCGAGCTGGTAAATCACTAGGTTGGTTTGTAGTTCAGATTTAATTCACAGGGCACGCTCGATTGGGCGTGCCCTGTTTTTCATTGTAGCAGGCTCACTAGTGCTTCTGTCAAATCTTGATATTGAAACGTGAAGCCGTCATCCAGCAGTTTACGTGGGATCACCCTCTGCGACGTGAGCACTGTATCCCGCGCCATATCCTTCCCCATCGCCAGCTCGACCAGTTTCGCGGGGACAGGTACAACTGCGGGGCGGTTTAACGCGCTACCCAATGCCTTGACAAACTCGGAATGCTGCACGATTCCCGGCGAAACGATGTTGACTGGACCGCTTAGTGAATCGCTTGTCAAAAGGTAAATAATGGCGTTGATTGCGTCGTCGATGTGAATCCATGGGAACCACTGCCTGCCATTGCCGATGGGTCCACCGATCCCGAGTCGAAAAATGGGCGCCAGCTTGTCCATCATCCCGCCCGATTTCGCCAACACCACTCCCAGGCGCATGTTGACCACTCGCAGCCCGGCATGGATCGCGAATCGTGTGGCATGTTCCCAGTCAATGCACACATCAGCGATAAATCCATCACCGGGAGGAGAATCCTCAACCAGCTCTTCATCACCCCGGCTACCGTAGAATCCGGTTGCGGACATGCTGAGTAAAGTCTTCGGGTCTCTTCCCTCTGCCCTCAATTCCGCCAAAGTTTGCGCGAGCAGTTCGGTCGATTCGACGCGGCTATCCATGATTTCCTGTTTCAGACGATCGTTCCACCGTCCGCTGGCAACATTCTTTCCAGCCAGATGGATGACCGCATCCGCTTCGGCCACGCCTTCCCGGTCGATTCGGTCACGTGCCGGAATCCAGCGAACTTCTGTCTTCGGATCACGAACCGGACGTCGAACGAGACGCAAAACTGAATGACCATCATCGATCAGCCGCCGCATCAGGTGTCCGCCGATCATACCGGATGATCCAGTTATCAGGACTTTCATGATTCTGTTTCCATGAAGATGTGATCATGTAGTTGATATGACCAATACAGTGTCAAAAGGTAATATGCGTACCATCTCGTTAGATCGCTGGAGTCGAGTGTCGCGAGGTTCCTTTTTGAATTCCTGTCTTGCCCGCAGCCCGCAGGATTCGTACTCTGATACGCTAGTTTAATCGTGAATGGTGGAGGGTATTGGGATGAGCATGCCTGATGCATCTGGTGGAGAAAAGAAGAAGAAGAAAAAGAAGATAGAATCGTTGAAGATTGTGTTTGCCGGAACGAATGTCAAAGCGGCAAACGTGGCGATGGATACCTTGCACGAGCTCACTCCCGAACACTTTCGCTCTGATCTGACGACGACGAAGAATGGTGACGATACACTTCGCCATATAGAGTTCAAATGTTTCGGTTTGACCGAAACATCGTTCAAAAACGCGGTTACGGCTCATATATGGTGCGTGGATGGCTCAAATCCGCTGGACGATACGTGGGATAAACTGATGAAGGATGCGAACGGTCTCGCGTTCTTCCTCACCGAAGATCTGGAACTCGGGAAACTCGGGCTGGCGGAAATGGACGCTGTTCTGAAACGGAATGGCAGCGAGCTGAATAAGACGCCATTGCTGATTCTGCCACCACCGGGTGATGATCCGTTCGAACCGATGGCCAAAGCTTTGGACCGTCCGGTGCGTAACATGTTTGATTCTGAGCCTGGTTCAGGCTATCGTCTGTTTCTCGCTGTTCGCATTCTGATCAACCGCAATTTGCCAGAACAGCCCAAGATGCCACTTGGGATGGTCGGTCAATACGACTACCAGCACAAGCCACAACAAAGCTCATTGATGTCAGGTGAAGTTGACGATGAAGGGTCGGATCTGTTTCTCCCGCCTGATGATGCGATCTCTCGAGGCAAGAAGAAATCGACCGTCAGTTTCTCAGATGATGCTCCAGAGGGTGAACGCCGTCGCGGTTTGTTCGGACGCTTGATGGGTAAGAAAAAGAGCTCGTAACCCTCGGCATTTCCATGAAGTGTGTACGTGACTCTCTGGGTAGTTGGATTCAGGGCTGCGGCTTTCATAGATTGGCGGCCCGCTGAGTGCTGACGGCGGGATTGACTTTAGATAGGTATTCGTCGCAAGTGCGACACCCAACCACGCTGGGAGCGTGAACATGAGCACTGCACAAGTTTATATCATGAAGCCTACCAACGGCTAGCCTGCCGCTGGAATTCACGGTTGCTCCCTCGACGTGAACCTGCTGAATAGTGGGTCACGATCATCAGAACCTCGGCGTTCCGCTGAGAATCCATTGAGTTGACACGTATTCCATCGGCAGCGAGACGACTCTCATTGCCGCGTTGGCACTCTCTCTGCTTACGCGAACTAGATTTAGAATCTTGAAACTTGATGGACCGATGGAACACATACAGAACAAACAGATACAGGAAAACAGCCACTACCGCACAGTGTGGAAGATCGCCTGGCCTGTAGTGGTCGGGATGATCTCGCAGACGTTAGTCGGTGTGGTTGATACCGCAATGGTCGGCCGTTTGGGCGCGACCTCACTGGCCGCAACAGGGCTTGGTGGTATAGTCTCATGGATGGTCATGGGCGGTTTTGGCGCGCTGCACATCGGCGTGCAGGCAATTGTCTCACGACGTGTTGGCGAGAAAAAGCCGTTCGATGCCGGACGTGTGCTTGACAACGCGATCTTCATTGCCTTGATGTTCGGTCTGGCTATGACCCTCGTAGCTCAAACTGGACTTCGTGACGCTGGAAACGAAGTTCGGTGCAGATCTTGCCGTTGTTGATTTGGGCAAGGGATACGTCTTCTACCGCATGTTCGGGCTGTTGCCATACTTGATCATCATGGCGCACCGCGGATTCTTCGACGGGATCGGACGTACTGAATTCTCGATGCGGGCAATGCTGACCGTGAACGGAACCAATGTCATTTTCAACTACCTGTTGATCTTCGGCAACTTCGGCTTCCCGGAAATGGGTGTTTCCGGTGCGGGGCTGGCTAGTGCAATTGGTACCGTAATTGGTATGATCGCCTTTCTCGTCACTGGATTTACGTTCAAGCGACGAGCTGAATTCAAGTACTACCGGCGTGCGAATGTTACGCGTGACGTTGTTCGCCAGACATTGAAGTTATCGTTGCCTTCCGGGATTCGTATTTCACTGGCAATGCTTGGCTTCACGATATTCAGCACGATAGTAGCAAGAATCGGCACGGCTGAGATGGCGGCGACAAACGTCATCATCAACATCATGTCGGTCTCGTTCCTGCCCGGAGTTGGATTCGGAACGGCTGCTGCGACTTTAATGGGTCAGAAACTGGGTGAGAAAAATCCGGACATGGCTCAGGCCTATGGCTGGACTGCAGCACGTTTGGGAATGATCGTCATGGGCACGGTGGGAGCGATATTCATCGTGTTCCCGGCCCAATTGCTCGACCTGTTCACGAACGATCCGGAAGTGGTTCGGCTCGGTGTGTTCCCTCTTCGTTTGATGGGAATTGTGCAGGCTGTGGACGCTGTCGGTATCGTGTTCAGCGGTGCTTTCGAGGGCGTTGGATTGAATCGCTACGTGATGATTACGGAGATCTCGGTGAACTGGTTTGTTTTCTTGCCGGTGGCCTGGATCTTCGCTTATCCGCTCGGTTGGGGATTAAACGGCGCGTGGTGGAGCCTGTTGGTCTACATCGTGCTGCTTGCTTTCCTCTACACTCGCAAGTTCATGGGCGGAAGTTGGAAGGACACGCAGGTGTGAGGTGTGAGGTGTGAGGTGTGAGG
>CAZKGR010000022.1:0-22296 GCA_964552465.1 uncultured bacterium | reverse complement strand
TGGGCGGAAGTTGGAAGGACACGCAGGTGTGAGGTGTGAGGTGTGAGGTGTGAGGTGTGAGGTGTGAGGAAAAAATAGTGGGGACACTTTGTTCCAAAAGTGTCCCCTCGTAATGTCCAAGTATTGAGGGTTAGTCATTCCTCATCCATCAAGACCTCATCCCTCATACCTGCTATTTCACCAACACCACTTTCCTCACTTGTGCAACGTTACCAGACATTTCCGCGCGGACGAAATACACGCCCGCTGCCAACTCGTGTGCATCAAAGCTGAACGAATGCATACCCGCTGACCAATGTTGGTCAGTCAAGCAGCCCGCCTGACGCCCGGTAATATCATAAACTTCGACGGTCAACCAGCTATCTTCAGGCAAAGTGACGGTGAATTCCGTTGTCGCATTGAACGGATTCGGCCAGGCTGAGCTGACATTGAATACAACTGGGTTGGCCGTGAATGTATCTGTTTCACCTGACATTATCGTGCCAAACTGCGTGTCCGACCACATTTGGCCTTGAATCGGTGTTTCCTTGATAATAATCAGCCGGTCGCTGTCAATAACCGTCATCGGAAATTCGCCGAGGTTAAAGATATATCTGTACATCCCACCCGGTGCCGGTCCCGGGAAATCCTGGTTCCGCCATTCGGGCTCGGTGGATTCGTATGGGCCGAGATTGACATCTTCGAAGGACAATGGACCTAGTAACAGGTTATTGGGAAGGCGTACAGCGGTCCAGATCCCGCCGGAAACGCTAATCCCGACTGTGTTGACTACCTGCAATTCGTACAGAATATCACCACCCGTTGGACCCAACCAGACTGGTTCCTCTTCTGCCCGAACATCAATCAATACTGGAGGAATATCCGTATCCAGCGCATGGTCCAATCCGAGATTCGTGTTCAATGTTTGCCGGAACATAGCCCATGCTGGCGTATCTTCCTGGAGATGATAATCGAGGAATGGAAGCGTGAGCTGGACAACATATTCCAACTGTTCCTCACGTGTAATTGTGGGATCAGTACAGCCGGATTCTCCGAGTTCACATGTCAGGTTATAATCATTGAATTGGCAGTGTGACCCACCCTCGATACTGACAATAGCACGCGTACTTGATTGCAATGCTGCGAACATCGGCCCCTGATGGTCAGCATACGGAGTGACGCAATCATTTGATCCGATAATCATCAACGTTGGCGCATCCACTAATCCAGCTGCTTCGATCGCAGAAGGATTCAGTTCCGCGGCTGCGAAATTGACAACCACGTCAATGGATGCATCATACGATGCCGCCAGCACACTCGCTCCGCCCCCCATCGAATGCCCCATGACAGCGTTCAAGTCACTGATCTTGTTGTACCAAGTGGATTCAGGCAACATGCCTTGGATCTGGAGATACCATGCAACGAACACGAGATCGCGGGCATACTCTTCATGGTTGGGTAGAATCCCATCACCCGATTGCAGCATCAATACGACATATCCTTCCGGAATGAGCGCTTCCCATATGTATGAGTAATCGTGCCAAGGCATCAAATAGCCATGTGCGAACGCAACCACAGGAAAGCCACCAGTCGGTGGTATCGCAACCGGAGTGTTGATTCCTTCTTCCGTTGCCGGATAATAAACCTCCAGCGGTACAGTTACATCCCGCTGAGCGTCATACCATTCGCGCGGAACATGCCCGATTTCGTAAGCGTGAACGCAGCTTACTGTCAGTAACAACAGCAGAATGGTCATCAGTGTAGAACGCTTGCTCATCAAGTGTCTCCTGCTCAGCATCCAGTTCAGGCTCTGTCCGGCACTTCTTCATAATATTACCTGAAGATTAGGTAATTTGGATGGAACTCCTAGAAAAATGCTGGAAAAACTCCAGAATATCGGCTCATGGAGGACTCGGAACTCCCCTATGTTCCTGACGGTGAACACTGCGCAGGACGTTCCTTCAGCCGTACACTCTGTCCTGAATTAGACTAATAGGGACTACCGCCATGCTCCGAAGTATCCGTTTGTTGTTGTTTACTACACTGTTGCTTCTCTCTAGCGCGTTGACTGTTCGGGCTGAGAAGCTGTTGTTGCCGATGGATCTGACGCAGACCAACCATCTGCGCGCGTACGGCGTGACCTACAACGCAATCAAGGCGGGCGCAGACGCGGAATGGCTGCTCAACTACCGCGGTGGATCTTTCATGATTGACATGCACCCGGAAGTTGAACGAGTCTGTCGGCTCAAGGGCGTACGTTCCGAACGAGTCAGCGATGCGCAGGTTTCGGCAATCTACGAGGAGATCGAACAGTCGAACATGGAACGTGTGCGGTTGGAAAAAGCACCGGACATAGCGGTCTATCAACCACCGGACATCGAACCGTGGGATGATGCTGTCTCACTAGTACTCGAGTACGTCGAAATCCCCTTCGACAAAGTTTACGACACCGAAGTGCTCGGCGGGCAGCTCAAGGAATACGACTGGCTGCACTTGCACCACGAGGATTTCACCGGTCAGTACGGCAAGTTCTGGGGTACATATCGCAACGCAGACTGGTATGTTGCCCGTCAGATCGCGCAGGAGGAACGTTCGATCCGGCTCGGTTTCGGCAAGGTGTCGCACCTGAAAGCGGCGGTCGTCGTCAAGCTCCGGGAATATGTTGATGAGGGCGGATTCCTGTTCGCCATGTGTTCGGCGACTGACAGTTACGACATCGCGCAGTCGGCGATCGGCATTGATATTGTGCCCTCACCGTTCGACGGTGACGGGTACGACGCCAACGCGCAAGCGAAGCTGAAATTCATGAATGCCTGGGCGTTCAAGGACTACACGCTTTCGTTCAACGCAGCCGAATACGAGTTTTCATCCATTGACGCCACCCCGCAGACCGGACGCAGCGCCCGCGGTGACTCGGGCGACTACTTTACCCTTTTTGAGTTCAGTGCCAAGCACGATCCCGTCCCGACCATGCTCACCCAGTGCCATACCAGCGTGGTCAAGGGTTTCATGGGCCAGACTACGGCGTTTTACGAGCAGTATATCAAGCCGGATGTGATCATTATGGGCCGTGTTGAAGGTGCGGGCATCGCGAAGTACATCCACGGTAACAGCGGGCAGGGCACCTGGACATTCTACGGCGGGCACGACCCGGAAGATTACCGTCACCGCATTCAGGATCCGCCGACCGATTTGCGCCTGTTCCCGAACAGCCCGGGTTATCGTCTGATCCTGAACAACATTCTGTTCCCCGCTGCGAAGAAGAAGGAACAGAAGACATGATCACCTACCGCGAACTTGAGCCTGATATGTGGCCTGCGTTGGAAGCGCTTTTCGGCGAGAAGGGCGCGTGCGGGGGGTGCTGGTGCCAGACATGGCGGGTGGAGCGTGGCGGCAAGCTGTGGGAAGCGACGAAGGGTGAACCCGCACGTTTGCGAATGAAGGAACTGGTCCTATCCGGCAAGGCGCTGGGCATTCTCGCGTTCGATGGTGACCGCGCGGTCGGCTGGTGCTCGTTCGGGCCTCGCGCTGATTTCCCACGCATCGAGACGATGAAGGCTTACCGTCGTGATGACACAGACGGCGTGTGGTCAATCACCTGTTTCTTCATCGGGAAGGGGTCTCGCGGGCAGGGAGTTGCACGTAATCTGATTCGTGAGGCAGTAGGTGCGATGCGGAAGCGCGGTGTGCAGGTGATCGAAGGTTATCCGGTCCCGTTGACCAAGGACGGGAAGAAGCTGCCCGCGGCTTTTTCATGGACCGGTCCGCAAGCTATCTTTGAACAGGCCGGGTTTACGTTGGTGCAGCAGGTGTCGCCGTCGCGGCCGCTGGTCCAGCTTCAACTCGATGTTGAATCTTCCTGAGGAGGTTCCATGCAACCCTCCGACAAACCATATCCACTCGCGCTCAAGGCACCGTCCGGATCACTGGTTGAGCTCACCGAAAACTTGATCGATGCAGCGATATTCGGTTCACGTGAGAGTCCGCGCAAACGGATCATCCTGCCGTTTCATGACGGCGCTGATAACACGTTGCACCGCATGCTAAATGCGATCCAGCCGGGCAGCTACATCCGTCCGCACCGTCACTTCGATCCGCCGAAGGACGAATCACTCGTATTGCTGCGCGGTGCGTTGACGTTCTTCACGTTCCACGAAGATGGAACTGTCGACAAGGTTTGCAAGGCTGCAGCGGGATCGACTTCGTTTGGAATAGACGTCAAGGCGGGAGTGTTTCACACGTTCATTGCGACCGAGCCTGACACTGTGGTCTTCGAGGTAAAGCCGGGCCCGTGGTCACCGGCGACGGACAAAGACTTTGCTGCGTGGTCACCGGAGGAAGGCTCGCCGGAGTGCGAATTGTACATGAACCATCTACTCATGTCGCGGTAACAATCTGTTTTACCTAGAGATTGATGTCAGCAATTCCCCAAAACGGCTAGAGTACATCCAGCACACATTCATGATCACCCCCTAAGAAACCGCCTGTTTGTCTCTCCCAAATGTTAGGAGTGGCTAATTAACAACATGTTAGGTGTAAGTACTTATTTGTCAAACACATATTCTTGGTTGCAAAATATTAACCTTCCCTAACATCTTACACAGCGGGGGACCAATCGCGTTGAGGGAGAACCATGAAACAAATGTTGCTAGTCCTGATGTTGATTGGCGTTATAACGTCCAGCGCATTCGCCGCGAACATTGTAATCATTGAGAGCACGAGTATTGATCCGACTCATCTCATGGATCAGAACTGGGCGAACGTTGCGACGGGCATGGGTCACACCTTCTCGCTCTTGCCACAGACCGCTTTGGACAATAACGCTTTCTTCGCGATCTGTGACTTGCTGATTGTATCGTCGGGTGTTATTCCTCTGCCTCCGGTTCGGCAAAACATGATCCGGCAGGCCTACAACTTTGGTATCCCCGTCTATCTGCAAACAGAATCCGATCCCACTTACGATACCAACCAAACATGGCTCGGGCTTGTCCAGGATGCAGCGGGAACCTTTACCTGGGATGGGATTACGACCGGCATTCTCGAGCCGATGCGAGTAACCGGGACCGTGTCAACAACTCCAAATCCCGTCAATCAGGTAGTAGGTTTCGAGGATGGTGCTCATGGGACGGGCAGCCGTGAGGTGGAAACAAACCTTCATTTCGCCGATCATGAATACGGCTGGTATGTACGTCCGCTGGTTACCGGTGCGATAACTCTAGCCGCGACGACATCCGATCAGCAATGGGTGAATTGGCTGTCAAGTCCAGCTTTGATGGAGAACTACATCACCAATCTGCTGAGTTTCAACGCGAGTCAGCTACAAGTTCGAGCCTGGATCAATGGTCCACCGATTGTCATTCCAGCTGGTGGGGGTAGTTTTACATTTTCAGCGCTTGCCTACAACGAAGGTTTGAGCGCGGTCACATTCGACGCCTGGACTCAGGTCGAGTTACCAAACGGTAACCTGGTCGGACCGTTTGCGTTTTTCCCGAACCTGACACTTCCACCTCAGGCGACATCTCCGACCCAGACGATCAGCCAGATGGTCCCGAGCACAGCTCCTGCCGGAACGTATTACTTGCTTGCGACCGTAGGGAGTTGGACCAATTACCGGACGAATCTGGATGCGATCAAGTTTGTGAAGCAGTAACTGCTGGTTGACTGATACGCACCCTTATCAATAACGGGCGACCTGTTATCAGGTCGCCCGCTTCTTCTCATCGTGTGATACATGACTAATCGTTACCCAGCACCGGCATCGATCCGTGCCAGCCAGCGCGGGTGACCATCGTTTCCCCGCCACCCAGCTTGGTGAAGATGTACGATTCCTGATCAAAGACATTCTGGGTGTTGTAGCGCCCGACATGCAGCGTAAACAGGTAGTCGCCAGGCGGTGCGAACGGTGGAACGTGAAAGATCGCATTCTCGATGGTCACGATCAGGTTGAGGTTGAATGGGACATTGCGCACGATCATGAACGGATCAAAACTCCCACCAGTTGGAAAGACAACAATTGACCAGATGTCGGCCATGATCACGTCTTCGTATGGTGAGACTATCTGTGCGTCCCAGGCGACGGTGCCGCCCTCCGGTGGGACAATCAATGTCTCCTCATGCGGCCACAGACTTAGTTGCGCAATGACCGGGCCGCTGATAAGAAAGAGTACTGCTACAACAAGAACTGATGTTCGCATGGTATCCCCCACATGCTTATCTCCATGCGCCGAGAATCAGGCCGATCAGGGTAAACGCGACCAACAGGTAGCCACCGTTCACCCAATGGTAGTTGAACGGCCGACGTTCAAACAGCGCAATGATGACAAATCCAGCCACAACCCAGACACCGGCAAGGAATCCGGCTGTTGCGCCCCAGGCTGCGTTTGTAGAAGGCTCATTCAGAAAGATGGCCATGATAAACGCGATCAGCAAGGTCATCAGGAAAGCTATGCCAAACAGCACTGCTGGCTTACCTCGCGTCAGGTCGTCAGCGCTGAAGTTGTTGGCATCCATCCAGATCTTGTGGAACAACATTGGTGAGAACCAGATATATCCCAGCGCGAACGCAGAAACTGTTGCAACAGAAATCGAAACGTAGTTCAAGTTTGCGAGGTCCATGATCGTTTCCTTCCAGATTCATCAGCATGCCATCGGACGCCTTGAATGTGACGTTGAATGGACATAAAGTTAGGTGAATCAATAATCAAAGCCAAGGTTGAGTTGCCGTTAATCGCGTTTATAAGGAACCGAACCTCAGTCTTGGGCGTGATTTCGTATATCAACTAGCAATTAGCCGCCGTTACCTTTTCTGGTAAAGGTGGCAGTTAGCTGCGGAGGTGGGGATGCGTACGATTGGATGGGTTCTGATTCTTGTGCTTGTGTGCGGGTTGGCGCTGAACGGCTGTCAGAAGGCAGAGCAGTCAGATCCGGCAGCGAAGCCGGTGGAAGTGTACGAAGGTTGGGTACTGGAAGACGTTGGCTTCGTGACACCGGAGTCTGTTATCCACGATCTTGTGGGAGATGTTTACTACGTCTCGAACCTCGGCGGCCCGCAACCATTGGAAAAGGACGGTAACGGCTTCATCTCAAAAGTCAGCACTGATGGTACTCTTCTCGATTTGAAGTGGATCAGCGGCGACACGGATGGCGTAGAACTCAACGCTCCGAAAGGCATGGCGGCATATGGTGAGTGGCTGCTGGTCAGCGACATAGACGTGCTGCGGGTCTTCGACATTGATACGGGCACATCGGTGATGAACGTCCCGTTGGAAGGCGCGACATTCGCGAATGACGTGCATGCTGCCAAAGGAGTGATCTGGGTGACTGATACCGGCGCTGATGGTCCGGGTGCAGTCTACTCGGTTTTGCTCGAAGGGCAAGACGGACCGGTTGTGGAGGTGGTCGTCCGTGACGATGCCCTGACCAATCCGAATGGGATTATAGAGGATAACGGTACGCTGTATATGGTTCCGTTTGGCGGCAACGGTTTCTTCAAGTTGGCTCAGGATGGCACATTCGAGGTGGTTGCGCACTCACCGATGGGGGGACTGGACGGTTTAGTGATGCTCCGTGATGGACGTTTCGCATTCTCAAGCTGGGAGGGTAAAGCGGTCTACGTGATGGATGCCGAACACAACATCACGCCTTTGTTTGAAGATATGGAATCTCCGGCGGATATTGGTTATGACGGTTTACGTGACCTGATGCTGATTCCGTTGTTCATGCTCGACAAGGTGGTCGCGATTCCCGTTGGGATAGGGTGTTAAGATGTGAGAAATGTAGCCCGGGTTCGCCGAACCCGGGGAGTGACTTGATACTGTGGTGAGTGTCCAACATGCCCCTGTGACCCGCATTTTCTGCGATCGCAGGGGAAAATCGCTTCAATTCGATTCATCCGATAAGCCGCGATAGCCGCTTCGCGGACAATCACGGGCACCATATCCAGTCTTCCTTGAAAAAAGCCGCGTTGGCGTAGCCAACACGGGCAAGAGCCCCTTCCCAAATATCGAATCTCACATCAGTTTCTTCACTCCCCACACCAACGCGAAGATCAGGATCATGACCAGAACAATTGCCGCACCGGTCGCGAAGTCGAACGCGTAGCTCGCGTACAAACCCCCTACGCCCGATACAACAGCAGCAATCCCGGCTGTCAGCATCATTGTCCTGATCCTGTCGCCAACTATGTAGCCGGTCGCCGCCGGTGTGACCAGCATCGCTGTCATCAGTGCAATACCAACCGTCTGGAGTGAGACGACAATCGTCACCGCGATGATCGCGAGCAGCAGGATATCCAGACGTTTGACCGGCAGGTTCAACCCGCGCGCGTGCTCGGGGTCGAACGAAACGAGCAGTAGCCGTTTGAAGAAGATCCCGACCACAATCAGCAGAATCACGGCTGCGATCAGGGTGCGCACCAGTCCGTAGTCTGACACGGCGAGGATGTTGCCGAACAGGAAGTGGGTCAGGTCTGTGGAGTAGCTTGTGGTGGTTGAGATCAGCAGCACGCCGAGCGCGAGCATGCCGGAAAAGGTGATGCCGATGGCGACATCTTCCTTGAGCCGGACATCATGACGGATCCAGCCGATCAGCACTGTGCTCACTGCTGCGGCGAGCAGTGCCCACCAGAACAGGTTGTCTTTGCTCTGGTTGCCGAGCAGGTAGCCGACTGCAACGCCGGGCAGGATCGCGTGTGACAGGGCGCTGCCGTAGAATGACATCCCACGAAGTACGACGAAGGTTCCGACGACAGCATTCAGCACACCGACAATCACCACCACCGCCAACGCTCGCAGCATGAACGGATATGTCAGCGGTTCGAGGATAAAGTCGATGAAGCTCACCCATGCCCCCCGCCGCAACAGGTGTCGGATACGAGGATGGCGCCGTCTTCGGTACGGACGACGTGCAGGTGGCTGCCGTAAGTCGCGGTCAGATTTTCGGTGGTAAATATTTCTTCCGGGCTGCCGTCCGCGATCAGGGTCTTGTTGAGCAACAGTGCGCGGGGGAAGCGCGCGGAGGCAAGGTTGAGGTCGTGCATCGCTACCATGACGGGGATACGACGTTCACGAAGCGTATCCAGACAGGCAAACACGCTTTCCCGTGACGGAGAATCCAATCCCACGAGCGGTTCGTCCATCAACAAAGCGTCCGATTTGACAGCGAGCGCGCGGGCAATGAGCACCCGTTGCTGCTGCCCACCGGACAGTTGGTTGATCCGTTTTCCAGCGAGATCGTGCAGGTTGACGAGTTCCAGCGCCTCCAACGCAGCGGTTTTCGCCTGTTTACGCGGCAATTTGATATCGAGCCCGAGCTGTACCGCGTCGAGGATTGACAGCGGGAAGCTCCAATCGAGGGTTGGGCGTTGCGGGAGAAAAGCGATCCGAAACGGGTGCGCATTCATCTGATGCAAGGACAACGAACCCGCCTGAATGGATTTCAGGCCGGTTAGTGTGTTGAACAGGGTGGATTTGCCCGCGCCGTTTGGACCAACAACCGCTATCCGTTCCCCTTGTGTCACCCGGAAGCTGACATTGTCAAGGGCAATCGAACTGTTGTAGCGAACCTGCAACCCCGATGCTTCGATCAGCGTACTTTCGCTCACCGGATGATCGCTCCGGGCTTGTTCGGGTCAGGAGTTTTGATTGGTTTGGGCTTCAGACCTTCGATTATTTGTTCGAGGTTGTATTCCATGTAATCCATGTACGATGTCGCTCGCGATCCCGAATCTGCCAGCGAGCCGGAATACAAGCGACGGACATCGATACGCAGATCGTTCGCAATCCGTTGTGCGACATCCTCGTTTAACGGCGATCCAGTGTAAATCGTTGGTACTTTCAGACGTCGGATTAACTCTTCAAGCTGAGTCATTTGCTTGGCGGACGGTGATGATGATGGGTCCGCATTCGGCATTATTGTGCCGACTTGTGTGAATCCATACTGTTTGGCGAAGTATCCGAGGAACAGGTGGTCGGTCACGATATGGCGGTTGAGTGGCGGAATTTCCTGCACTCGCATCAGTATGCGACCATCCAGATCGACGAGCTTCGTTCGATACCAGTTCGCGTTTGTTCCGTAGAAGTCACTATTACGCATGTCCAGCCTGCCTAACGCTTCCTGTATGTTGGCAACCCAGACCATCACGTTGTTCGGATTGGTCCACACATGCGGATCCCGGATCATTTCTGTTGGATCTCGCAGTTCGGTTTCCGTAGAACCCGAATATTCACCAGTGTGCCGATCCAACATTTCCTTGGACATGCGGTGCTGACTGGACATTTCCTGGAAGTTGCGCGCACGTATACCCTTTGACACGGAAACAACTTCAGCTTCGGTGCCTGATTGCTCGATCATTTCATCAATAAATGGTTCGAGGCCCAGCCCGCTGTGAAACACGAGATCAGCATCGGTTACGGCTTTCAGGTTGCTGGGAGTCAACACGTAGTTGTGCGGATCAGCCTGGTGGGGAATCAGGATTACCAGATCGATTTTGTCTTTTGCTACTTCACTGACAATATCCGCCACGATGGACGTCGTGGCGACCACTTTCAGCGGACGTCGCAGCCCAGTATCTTCCTTGGCTTTGTTGCGTCCGCAACCGATGGGCAGAACCAGAACGAGTGCCAGCAGAACGATGATCCATCGGTTATACCGCATGTTTCCTCCTTGCGTACAAGATGATTCCAGCTCCAGCGATGATCATGAATATGGAATAAAATGATCCCCGACTGAGATTGAAAATGAGAGATGCGTCCGGCTCTCGGAATAGTTCGCCGATCATACGGACAATTCCGTACAACGCGAGAAATTCTCCTCCGAGTTGTCCCGGATATTCACGAACGACATTCGACTTCCATGCCCTCAACTGTGTGTATATGGTGCAAAGTAAGCCTTCCAGCGCCGCTTCATAGAGCTGTGACGGGTGCCGTGGAGCAATCTGGCTGATCGGTGTTCCAGGAGTCGCGGACTCGGGAAAGATGACTGCCCATGAAACGTATGAAATCCGTCCCCACAACTCACCATTAACGAAATTGGCGATCCGTCCAAGCATCAATCCCGGCGGTGTCATCACAGCGATCAGATCAATCAGTCGTGTGAGATGAATACGGTAGCGATTTGTGATCCACCATCCGGCGAGCACGACCCCAGCAAAACCTCCATGACTAGCCATACCTCCACGCCACACTTCGAAGATAGTCCACGGTTCATGGATAAAGCTGCTGAAATCATAGAGCAGCATGAATCCGATTCGACCACCTACCAGTGCTCCAATTGCGAGAAACAGGATCACATCGGATTCCTGGGTCTTTGTCAACGGCGACAACCCTGATCGCCGGAATTTGCCCAGTAACCAGAATGCAATCAGGAAACCGAGCACATACGCGAGACCATAGTATCGGAGGCCAAAGTCTCCGCCAAAATGGATTAGAAAAGGATCGAGATCGTGGACCCAGTAGTTAGTCGAAGCGTTCAACCGTGTATACTCCAGCGAATTCGGGAAGGATGCAATAAGATAGTGCTGAGATTGGACAGTCGCTGATCACGATCATCGCTGGCGTCTCCTGGAACGCTCGATTTAGTATTTGCTCAAACGATCATCGGTAAGTGTACAATTTGTCAAGAAATTCTCTTCTGAATAATGGCGTACCTGTAAGTATACCCGGTACATCCGATGAACTGTGCTGGCTGTTTACGATTACTGTGAATATGAATCTTCGCATTCTACTCAATTCTCGTTCACAACTTAGCCTTGAGACCTGGCCGTGTTGATCATAGCGGTGACGGCGAAATCTCCTTTTGATCGCAATTTTTTCAGGAGACCCAACCTCGGTATTATTTCCAAAAAGAGATGATAACTGTTGGAATAGAGAATCTTCTCTACTACACTCACAGTGGGATTGAAGACTGCTGATAGTGTTTCACCCCATGTGCTAAACGATCCGGATTTAACTGTTTCCCGCACTGACTGCCGGCTGAATTCTCTGAATTGCTTCTTGGCACTGTTCTCCCTCCAGCCTCCGGACGACCGGAATTAGTGTATACGCTTTCGCCGCTTTAGCAAATTCGAGTGGGCTAAAAGGAAGGACGTGCTGTCCGTCCTCAGGTTGACCACTAGCATCTGATTTTTGTTGACATACCAGGGAATATTCCACTTTTGTGGAGAGACGAACAAGGGGAAGGGACCATGAGGAAAACATTGTTACTGATGTTTGTAATGCTCTTTGTTGCTGCGTTTGCTAGTGCAGATATCGATTATAAGAAAGAAGCTGAGGACGTGGTTGTAGCTACGCCCGCTAACCCGGTAATTGATGAGTTTGGCGGACCGGATGCTTGGGGTTATATCTACCGCGACAGTGATGAACCGGATGGTCCGATCTATTCATGGGTAGACATTACCGGCACTGGTACTGACATAACAGGCTCACTTTCTGACGACAGTATCGTCGGCCCATATCCGATTGGATTCTCGTTTCCGTATTACGGCACCAGCTATACCGATTTCTGGGTGAACTCGAACGGAACGATTGTCTTTGATGGCACATACATCAGCCTCTCGAACTACCAGATGCCGACTGTCTCACCCGATTCTCCATTTATTGCCTGGTTCTGGGATGACCTCGATCCAGCGAATGGTGCTGATGGTCAAGTGTTTTATGAAACGATGATGATTGGTCCCAACAACGCGCTTGTGATTGAGTTTTACCAGTACGACGAATACCCGAATGGACCAGATGCGCCTAACGTAACGGCTGAAGTCATTTTGTTTGATGATGGTCGAATCATCATGCAATACAGTGAATTCACCGGCGCATTCGACTTCGCTGGCGGTACAATTGGTATCCAAAGTAACGCTGCCACTGGTTTAGGTGTCCTCTACAACGGTAGTATTCCCAATTACCCATTTCCGAACCTGGCAATTGAATACCTCGTCCTGCCTGGTGATGCTGATGTCACGGGTACGATTACCGATGCGGTTACGGGTGATGCCATTCCAGGAGTTACGGTTACTATCCTGAACCACACCGTGCAGACTGACGCGCTGGGTGTGTATGAGATCCTTGGGGCTTTCTCCGGTGACATGACCATCAACATCACGATGGACGGATATGATCCCATCGAACAATTGGTCATGCTCGATCCAGGTCCGAACACTTACGACTTCATGTTGACACCCCAGTACTTGCTGGACATCGAACCGTTATCTGGCACTACAGTACCACCAAACGGTGGGGTGGTGAGATATTCCGCGCAGTTGACCAACCCAACACCTTTTGCGAGTTTGATGGATGGATGGACCTATGTTGGCTTGCCAGATGGGATGAATTACTACGGTCCGCTGGTTTTGATACCTCTAAACCTGCAATCAGGCACGGTGACAATTCCGCAACTCGGTTTGCAAGTACCTGGCATGGCACCTTCGGGACTTTACACTTTCCACGCGGCTATTGGCATTTTCCCGAATGGGGCATTATCAGAGGATATGTTCTACTTCTGGAAACTTGGACCGGGCGTTGGTGAAGGTGAATGGTCGGACACGCCGTGGGATGCTGCCCTTGCTGGCACACTTGACGACATTGTTTTGCCGGTCACGTATGAAGTCGCCAAGGTTTATCCGAATCCGTTCAACCCAACCGCTACGGTTGAAATCACGTTGCCGGATGCGGCGGATCTCCAGGTTCGTGTCTACAACGTGACAGGTCAAATGGTCGCTGAACTGGCGAACGGTTCCTATCATGCTGGAAGCCATAACCTGACAATTGACGGTTCTGCGTTGGCCAGTGGTATCTATTTCGTGCACACACAGGTTCCAGACCAGATCAACGATATTCAGAAGATTACTCTGTTGAAATAACCTGTTGGGAATCGCTCTGGTGTCACTCGACATCGGTGTGTGTGGGGAAATCGAGGGCATCGTTATGATGCCCTCGTTTCATTATTCATCAACGCAAAATCGTTGTTTCACGTCTCCAATTTGGAAGATTCGTTATTTGCGCGAAGTAAAACACTCTGCTTTATCGTCTCTCAGCAGAGCCTCAGTATTACGGATTTCTGAGGAATTCCTTTCTTACTGTTGTATTTGCAAGCTTCTACCTCATACAATCATATTGATCCAAAGAATGCTCTTTTTTATTGGCCAATTCTGTTTATTGGTCTCGGTAGAATTGTTCCTCGCACTGTTTCCGTGCTGCATCGTTTCCAGCCCGCACTGCTTGCTATATCCCCATAGAACACACTATAGCATGCAATCGTTCACAATAGATCTTACTGCTCAAACAGAGATTCAAGAGGAGGATCTAACGCTCAACCGTTAAAGATTCAGATCCAATTCACTTTGAATTGATTTGCAAGCAACAGCTCTCATTGAAGAGAATTGCCACAAGGGGAAGAGCCATGAGAAAAGCTATTCTGCTTTTGATTGTCATGCTGTTCGTTGTTGCCTTTGCGTTTGCAAACACTGGCATCAACAAGGAAGAATTGTATGAAGCGATTGATAAATTTGAAGCTGGTATCAGGCTGACCGGACCTGAGTACAAGCTCCTGAAGGCCGCAGGCTTTTCCTTTGATGACGGAGAAGCGCCAGTTATCGACTACTCAGGTGGTCCAGATCCATACGGGTACATCTTCAAAGACAGCGACGAACCGGATGGTCCGATCTATTCATGGGTAGACATTACCGGCACTGGTACTGACATAACAGGCTCACTTTCTGACGACAGTATCGTCGGCCCATATCCGATTGGATTCTCGTTTCCGTATTACGGCACCAGCTATACCGATTTCTGGGTGAACTCGAACGGAACGATTGTCTTTGATGGCACATACATCAGCCTCTCGAACTACCAGATGCCGACTGTCTCACCCGATTCTCCATTTATTGCCTGGTTCTGGGATGACCTCGATCCAGCGAATGGTGCTGATGGTCAAGTGTTTTATGAAACAATGATGATCGGCGAGAACAACGCGCTTGTGATTGAGTATTACCAGTACGATGAATACCCGAACGGTCCTGATGCGCCAAACGTTACGGCTGAAGTCATTTTATTTGATGACGGTCGAATCCTCATGCAATACAATGAATTCGTCGGCGCATTCGACTTCGCTGGTGGTACGATAGGTATTCAGAATGACGGAGCCACCGGTCTGGGTGTTCTCTACAACGGCGATGTTCCAAATTACCCGTTTGCCAACCTCGCAATTGAATACAGCATTCTGCCGGGAGACGCGGATGTATCCGGATATGTTACGGATGCTACTACTGGCGATCCGATTGCAGGGGCAAACATCGCGATTGGCAATTCTTCTGACGTTACGGACGGAACCGGCTTCTACGAAATCTTTGACCAGTTCTCCGGTGATAACAACGTTGTCATTACGGCAGAAGGCTATTATCAGTATATGGGTTCAGTCGTGCTCGATCCTGGGATGAACACGTACGACTTCCAGCTCGATTTGCTTCCGCCGCCAGTTCTGGGCGACTATTTCACCGATTTCGAGGCTGACCAGGGATTTTTTGAGGGCGCCGGTACATGGGAGTGGGGTAGCCCAACTGTGTCACCTACCTGGGCTTTCTCAGGTGAAAATTGCTGGGCAACTGTTCTCGCTGGCAACTATAACAATAACGATGATGACTGGCTAGTCTCAGTAACATCGTTCCAGGCTAACGACGGAAACGCCACACTGAGCTACTACCATTACCTCGACTATGAAAATAGTTGGGATGGGTATAATGTTCAGGTTTCAACTGACGGCGGAACCAACTGGCAAGTGATTGATCCGGTTGGTGGATATACTGATAACGATATTGTCGGTCTCGATGGTGAACCTGGATTCACCCAATTCTCAGATTGGACCGAGGTTACATTTGAGATGGGTCAATTTGTCGGAACTCCGTTCTGGATTGCCTTCCGTCATGGCACCGACGGTTCAGTTGACAGCTACTCGGGAGCAGCTATAGATGACCTCTACTTCTATGCTGGGCTTGAGTATCAGGTGCTTCTGACCCCACTGTCTGGAACCTCCGTTCCTCCAAACGGCGGCAGGGTTTACTATTCCGCTGAATTGAGAAACAATACAGATTCTCCCATCTTCATCGATGCCTGGACCTTTGTCGGTCTGCCGGACGGTCAGAACTTTTATGGTCCACTAGTTAACACAACTGTGAATTTGCAGTCGGGCTGGCATACCATTCCGGTACTCTCGCTACGGGTTCCAGGAATGGCGCCACCCGGGATCTACACCTTCCACGCTGCGATTGGAAATTTCCCGAACTTTATCGTGTCAGAAGACATGTTCTACTTCTGGAAGTTTGGTCAGGGCGGAGCTGACAGTGAGTGGTCGGATACACCGTGGGATCTTGCACTCGCGGGCTTGGCTGATGATATCGTACTGCCGCTTACGTACGATGTCGCCAGAATCTATCCGAACCCGTTCAACCCGACCGCTACGGTCAACATCACGTTGCCGGATGTGGCGGATCTCAAGGTTCGTGTGTACAACGTTACTGGTCAGATGGTAGCTGAGCTGGCGAATGGTCAGTTCCATGCTGGTAGCCATAACCTGACAGTTGACGGTTCTGCGTTGGCCAGTGGTATTTATTTCGTGCACACAGAAGTTCCGAACCAGATCGACGATATTCAGAAGATTACGCTTCTGAAATAACCTGTTGGGAAACACTCTGGTGTCACACGACATCGGGTGTGTGGGGAAAACGGGAGCATCGTGATGATGCTCCCGTTTATTGTCAGTCAGAAGTATGCCCCGAATTGTTCACAAGTCGGGATAATACGGAGTGAAAACGCTCACTACATCATAAGAATTGTTGGTAGCTTAGCCCGACATGCTGGCAAGTCGGGTAAACTTAAGGCAACTACCTTACCTGCATTCCGATGGTCCGCATCGCGTTATCGACTTCCGGTTTCGCCCCAGCGACAGTCAAGCGGATCATTCCCTCATGCCATTCCTTGTCGTACAGAGTAACCCGTCCATCGAGCTCATTCAGAATGGTCAACTGATCTGGAGTTACTTCCAAGTTGACTTTGGTTGAACCGATGAACAGCTTTTTCTCGAGCTCTTCCTTCAGTTCCCACGTGCGTAATCCTTTGACCGCAGAAACGAATAGCGCGTCCGGGTAGTTCTGTTTTGCTTTTTCGAGGACTGCTGTATTGTCAGCCAGATCTATCTTGTTGAACACCAACATGGTTGGTTTCTTTTCCAGCTCGAGATCTTTCAGCACCGCTTTGGTCTGTTTAATCTGGTCTTCATAGAGCGGGTGCGACAGATCGGCGACATGGACGATGATTTCAGCAGTCTGCGCTTCTTCCAGGGTTGATCTGAAAGACGCGACCAAATGATGCGGCAATTTGCGGATGAAGCCGACCGTGTCGATCAGAATGAACTGCTTTCCAGATTCCGTCGCTACCTGCCGCCATTTCGGATCAAGGGTTGCGAACAAGCGGTTCTCGACGAACGCGTCCTTGGTGCCGCTGAGGGCGTTGAGCAAAGTGGATTTGCCAACGTTTGTATAGCCAACGAGTGCGGCAGTTGGTGTATTACGACGGCTACGACGCCGTGTTTCCCGCTGCTGGGTGATCTTCTTCAATTTCTTCTTCAGCATCGTGATGCGCTTTTGCACGATTCGCCTGTCTACCTCGAGCTGCGTTTCGCCTGGACCACGGAATCCGATACCACCCTGCTGGCCTTCGAGGTGGGACCACATTTTGGTCAGACGTGGCATGTAGTACTGCAGCTGGGCTAGTTCAACCTGGACCTTCGCTTCGCTGGTTCGTGCCCGACGTGCGAAGATGTCGAGGATCAAAGCGCTGCGGTCGATCACTTTGAGCTGAGTCTTCTTTTCGAGATTACGGATCTGCACGGGTGACAGGTCGGCGTCGAAAATGAGCAGGTTGGCGCCCTTGTTCTTCGCCATGTGGGTCAGCTCGGACACTTTGCCTGATCCGATATAGGTCGCGACATCCGGCTTCATGCGCGGCTGAGTGATCCGTCCAACCACGTCCGCACCCGCAGTGTCAGCGAGCGCGGCCAGCTCATCCAGGTGATCTTCGGCGACCCAGACTGGCGTCGTCGAACCGATCACAGCGGCGAGAACTGCGGTTTCCCGTCCTTCCCCTTCGCTGGGGAGATACTGTACGGATTCAAGCGAATTCATATGTCATCTCGGAATAATGGAATTCAAGCACTGCTTAGTGAATGGTCCACTGGAAACAGATCTGTCCGATAAACGAACAGTAGGAAGTATCCCCGCTCGGGAACTGGTTCTTGCAACTTGTGAACGAGGAAGTGCTTAGCGCATCGTGGGTGACTCCGGTGGTGACGGCTCATACCGTCCGGTTTCCGAGACATCTCAACCAGAAGATAGTGGATCAACAGCCTGAAAGTAAAGCTGATTACGACTTTTCATGTTGGTGTCCGTGTTTCACCGCCGCAGGCGGGTAACGCGGCTTGTCCAACCGTTTGATCAGCCGCGATAGCCGCTTCGCGGTCTATCACGGGCACCATACACATTACGCTGCTTGTTTTACTGCATCTTTCACCGGCGCGATCTGTTTCTTATCGCGCGCGACGAGTGTCTCAACGATCAATGCGAGCAGGGCTATCAGGAGGAGCCATGGCGTGAGTTCACGTCCAACACGAGCTTCCGTCAATGCGTCAGCCAGTGTTTCATTCTCGGCAATTCGCAGCTCCTCGCCTGGCCACGCGTCCGGATTTGGCGACAAATCATACTCTTGAGGTGAAACATTCGCCGCAGCCAGGTTTATCGTCTGTTCATCCAGTTGCAATTCGTAATGCCCGGGCCAACTAGTGGCACCCGTAATCCATACCTGCCGTCCCCCTCGGAACGCCGGTTCAGCCGCAACGCGCTGATCTTCGGGTGCGATCACTTCGCCGGATGATTGCCCGGATCCCTCAGGAACCGGCCACAGGATCGGCTCGCCACACATAATGTCCCTGGCCTGCGGTTGTGCTCCCGACAACCATAACACTCCCTGCTGCAACATTGGCGCAAACACACCTGAAACCGGCCAGTCGGTCCACTCGGTGTCCATCGCAGACGGTGTCAGCCAGATACGTGCCGATCCTGCGCTGCGTTCAATGAGAAATGGCGTGCCATCGTTCAAGCGTACGAGCACCTCTGCCCCAGATCCTGCGGCAACGGTGTACACCCGTGCGACACGTGGCTTGTCGTACCGCCCTTCACCTTCGAGCAGCCCGGTGAGTGCCGGGTGATCACGGTTCAGGGTTTCCCATGTGCGTACCCCGCGAACTCCGCCTTCGACCAGCCCACCAAAGCCAAACTCAGGTAGAATCGTGCGGCTCCACGCTGCGAGGTCGGCGTTATCACCAAGCACCAGCCACAGCCCGCCGCCAGCATCGGTGAACTGTTTCAGACGACGCGCATCGGCAGGCATCGGTGAGATCGCGCCCGTGTAGATGATCGCGTCGAACTCGTCCAGTCGGGCGACATTACGCAGCGGCCCGGGACGTACGCTCACATCGAAGACCGTGCTCTTGCCTTCTGGATTCAACGCGAGTTCAGCGTAACGCAGCGCGCTGAAATCATCTCCGACGAGCAGAATTGACCGTTCGCCAGGCACCGTCAAGACAAAGTGACGGATGTTGTCGGCGTATAGGGCGTCGTTCAGGTCGAGCTCGACCCGTCCGCTGTGTTGACCATTTTCCAGCACTCGGAATGTGTAGGTCTGTTCGACGGATCCATCACGCGGAACAGTAATTTCGCCTTCGGCGACGACACGTCCGTCGAGAGTGACCGTAACCAGTACCGGCAACGGATCATCGCCGCCAAACTGGCTGACTTCGACCTCCATGGTTCCCGTCGCGCCAGGACGCAGCATCACATCTCCAAGCCGCATCCCAGTCACCGCGACATTTGGCACCGGATCGTCTGTCAACGGCAGCTTCCACAGTGTGATATCGTCGGGTAGCTCTGGCAGCGAGTCCGGCGCCTGTCCCACGAAATCGGACAGCAGGATTATCTCCTTGCTGGCGGCGTTGGACTCATCGAGGAACCGTGCGGCGCGGTGCAACGCTGGGGCGAATTGAGCGGCGCGCCCATCGGTTTCCAGCTCACGTAGCCACCGTGGCGGTTCTCCGATCGCTTCCCTTATTGCGATATCCCGGTCGCTGGCTTCGTCAGCGACTACCAGCCCGACCTCGCCTCCGGCCCGCCAGATCGCCTGCGTGATCTCGTTCGCACGGTCGATGGGAATCGTTTCGCCGTGACGAGCGGACATGGACGCCGACAAGTCCGCGACAATCACCGTCGCGCTTGATCCTGCCCCGGCAAAGCCTGCGGTTTGCAAGGCGGGACGCAGGAACGCTGCCGCCAACGCAAGCACAGCCAGTGTTCGCAGAATCAGCAACAGGATCTGCTTGAGACGGAGCTTGCGCATCCGTTTCGTCTGCAAACGGCGGAGAAATTCCAGCGTCGAAAACGGCTGTTTCTTCAGCCGTCGCCGTCCGAGCAGATGAATCAGGATTGGTAACGCGGCGAGCGTCAACCCGATCAAAAATGCTGGTGCGAGAAAAGTCATTGGTTACCGGTTGTCATCCTGTAGCATAGGGCCGTGTTTGCTCGCAAACGCGGATTATCCCAGACATGAATGTCTAGGGCACGTCGGTTGTAGTCATGGTACGGTCTGCAAGTTCCAAAGGTAGGGATAACTTGATCGAATCCAAGGTGAATTGATGCCGTGCGAGCAGGTGGGGCATGCGGTTTGCTGATATATCGATCAAGCTGCAATTAATGGAAAACAATAGTGTAAAAGTACGCTTAATGCGGTATTCAGCATGCATTTTATGCGCGCAACACCGAAGTGAGGTTCATATGAAACCCGTTGGTCAGATTATCCTGCCCCTCATCGTAGTGATGTTCTTATTCACCATCCTGGCCACAGATACCCCCGCTCAACCGTATGTGGTGATGGAAAACACTTATTCTTCCGGCTACAATGAAATTTCGAGCCGCGACGTTGGTACGTATGAAAACGGGGATGCTGTGCAACTATATGTCCAGAAGTTTCAGCATCCGGTTCATCGTCTTTCGGTCAGAAAAATAAGTGCATCCGGTGAACAGCTATGGGATCAGGGATTACTCGAGATTCAGGGTGCCTATGAGAAGCTGCGTTCCGCTCGCCTGGTCACACTTCCCGATGGGTCAGTCATCGCTGCTTTTGCCGCGATCACCGGTCCGTGCGATGATGAAGTACGGAAAGTATATGTTGTCCGTATTGATTCAGAAGGGAACTGGATTTGGCAATTTGACACGGGCTATGCGTGGCCAAGGCAAAATCGCTGGGTTCGTGACATCACCATGCTGGATGATGATACCCTCGCGGTGGCAGGCTATTGTACACGACGCAACGACACCAAAACTGGTTATCTGTTGAAGCTAGACCCTGAGACAGGCAACTATATCAGCACGGTCTTCATGGACGCGGATTACTATTTGAGCAGGAAGTTGGATGTTATGATAACTCCGACCAGAGTCTTCTACTCGGTTAAGTCGCATGATACCTATGACTATGTATTGGAAGCCTTTACGCACGAAGGGTTGCTGGTGTGGTCGCACGATTTGGGTGACGATTATGTGACGAGCTTGTGTACAGGATTGAACGGCAGGATCTATGCCTTTGCACGTCAGGAGCACCATTGGTACGGGATCTACGCCATTGATCCGGGCGGCGAAATCCATTGGCATCGCGAGTATCCTCTGCCGGGATGGGCGAATGATCATCCAGTTGGTGTTGTATCTCGTTGGCGAGATCAATCCACTCTGCTCAGGTTCCAGGATGGTTTCCTGGTGTTGTTGAATGGTCGCGGCGAACGAAGGTGGAGCGGACGAGTGTTCCAACACGACGGCAGCAACAGTCGGATACACCCTGTGAAGTACTATCCAGACGGCGACGTGCTCATGGGATATTCGACGAACGATAATCCCAATTTCATGACTCTAACCAGGTATCGACCCCCTGAGAGTTGGTTTACTGATGTTAGTGAAGCACTTTGGCAGGAACCTGTAACAACGTTCGAAATTCTGCCCGCCTACCCGAATCCGTTCAATGCATCAACGACGGTACAGCTCCAGATCCCGTCCGCGGGCGATGTCGGAATCACGATCACGGATGTTCTTGGGCGGCAGGTCGATCAATGGAGCGTATCTGCGACAGCTGCTGGCATCACTCCTGTTGCGTGGACACCGTTCGATCAAGCCAGCGGTGTGTATTTTCTGCATGCGACAGCTCCAAGCGGTGAACACACCAGCCAGAAACTGACGTTGGTTCG
>CAZKGR010000021.1:0-56984 GCA_964552465.1 uncultured bacterium | reverse complement strand
ATATCCTTTGAAAATAATAAATATTAATATATATGAACAAACATCATTGCAAGATACTGTGCTTGTAGAAAAAGAGGATTGGAGTTTTATAAAATTAGATAATAGCTATATTGGTTTGTATGAAAAGAGAATAAGATCTATTAAGGATGTTGTCATATATGAAATAGTGGGGATTGAAAGTGGAATACATGTCGTATATAAGTTTAAGAAAGAAGGGCGTGAATATACACTTGTAGAAGTAGTAAATAAAACAACATGATACCAAACAGTATTTAAGAACCGATCGGGCTTGTATTTGTATGTGCAACCGAAACAGGTAACAGGGGAAGATCAGAATGAGCGAAGAGCTAGAGCGAACACCTGTAGAACAGCCAAACCAAGATGCCGAAAAGATGGGTGCCGGTTGGTGGGTATTGATAGTGATTGCATTGATTGGCGTAGGCCTAATTGTCATCAGTGAGATCAGAAATGATCTGACAGATGGTGGAACAGCAGGCGAAACAGAGAGGGATATCGAAGCTAAGTGTATCTCAGCCGTTGAGTCAGGCATAAAACAAGTGATAAGCTCACAAGGTATTTATGATCCATATGATTGCACCTATACACCCACTGGAATTGAAGAAAACAATAGAGGTAATTTTGTTGTCAGCGTGAAGGTAGCCGGGAGGGACGAATTTGGTCAGATTCACAATGACTACTTCTTCGGAGAAACCACAAAAGAAGCAAAATTGTTGAAAATAATGCATCAAAGTGGCACTTCCTGGGACTTCTAATGGCCTAGCGGTTGACCAAGGTTGCAACGTGAAAGGATAGAAACATGAAAAGAAGATTGATAGTGATACTGATAATATTATTATTGGTGGTATTTGTTTCGGTTGAAGAAAACACACAAGCGGATGTGTCAGTATTAAGCACAGATAAAGTGACAATAACGATATATGAGGATGAAACATGCGATGTAATAATATCGCGAATGCATGTATACGGGCCGATAGAATGGATAAAAGGTGATAAAAGAGTTGACAATAACTCTAATGATCATAGTGTTGGAAAAGGTCTTAGTTCTATATCGTTTTATCCAATAACACAACAATACAAACCTTATCAAAAGAGATCTGGTGATTACGAACGGGAAGCCGTTGTAATCAAATTCCCTAGTAAATACCATTTTGAACTTGATACGTGGAAATAGTTATCCACTCCGCAACACTGATGTTTCCGGCAAATAGAACCAGAAGCGGTATCAGAAAAAGCCGGTGAATCCAACGCATGATGCCCCCCACACAAATGTTTTGTAAGTCATCAATTCTGTTAACTTTGAATATTACAGCACTCTGTCCTAAATTTCAACGAATACTCAGGATATTTCCCGTCTTTTCGCGGACTCTGCGAGTCATTTCACAAACTTGTCATGAATTTTGGAAATTGCAGATAACATGAACTTGTGATCCGCATGCTCCCACCGCTCCACATTCCAGTTTCACTCGCCCCCTTTTCGCCGTACAATTCGCTGCCCGGAAACATTCCGGGATTGTACGAGTTGGACGATCATGGCCCGAAACGCACTGCCGACACGCGCAACCACCCTCACCAGCTTGCTTGAGCAGGCTTTCAGTGCTCCCCCACTAATCGAATTACATCGTCAGCTCAAGGCTGAATCACCCGGTCACGCCGAATTCGCACGCGCGTCCGGATCGCTGCCTATGCTGGTTGCGGCATCCGTTGTGCATGAAATGAAACGACCGGTGATGGTCGTGTCGCCCGAGATGCGGGCGGCGGAACGTGCACGTGACGACCTGCGCACCCTGCTCGGCGAAGACCGCGTCATCCTGCTGCCGCCGGACTTCGCGATCCCGTACGATCCGATGCAGCAGCATCACCGTTTCGACGAACGCGCAGCAGCGTTCGAACGCATGATCGAGCGCGATTTTGACGCGCTGATCGTCGTGCCGGGATCACTGGTCGAACGTCAGACCACGCTGGAAACCCACCAGGACCGGATCATCACGCTGACCGTCGGCGATGAGATAGACCGTGAAGCACTGGCCTTGATCCTGACCGAGGCCGGGATGCGGCGTGAGGTGCGTGTTGAGGATCCGGGAGCATTCGCTGTGCGCGGGTCGGTGATTGATGTGTACCCACCGTCGTCGGAAGTGCCGATCCGGCTCGAACTGTGGGGCGATGAGATCACCGAGCTGCGGGAGTTCGATCCGTCCAACCAGCGTTCGCTGGGCAAACGGGACGAGCTGGTGTTCTACGCTGGCGAACGTGGCGCGAAGAAGGGCCGCGCGGGGATCTGGCAGCTTGTGCCGCGCGAAACTGTGGTCATGATTGATGACGAAAACGCGCTCGACGCCGCCCTCGACCAGCAGTGGGAAGAGATCGAGTACCAGTTCGCCAAGCGCAAGGAATTGGAACTCGACCGTAAGACTCCTGAACCGGACACGATCTACCACCGTCAGAAAGCTGTGCGCGACGGGCTCGCGATGCGTTCAACCATGATCCATCGCGGTGTTGCCGCTCCGACCGAGGGCGCAATCAACATGGGCGCGATGACGCACGAATCGTTCCTCGGCGATCTCGACCGCGTCGCCGGATACCTGCGTGCGCAGGGTGAGCATCGCATCCAGCCGTACATCCTTTGCGATAACGACCGCCAGGTTGACCGCCTCACTGAAATGCTCGAAGATCACGGTGGGTTGCAGGTTGGGCCGCGTTTCGGAGTTGCCCCGCTGCACAACGGCTTCACCTGGCCGGACGCGCACCTCGCCGTGCTCACTGACCACGAAGTCTTTGGCCGCCACAAACGAACCGCGCCATTCCGTAAGCGTGTACGAAGTTTTGATGCGTCATTCTTCGAGCAGATCAAACGTGGCGACCTGGTCGTGCACGAAGAATTCGGCGTCGGACGTTATCTCGGCCCGACGACAATCAAGGTCCGAAATCACGAACAGGAAGTGCTACAGGTTGAGTACCGGAATAGTGTCAAGGTCTATGTCCGGCTCGACCAGTTCGCCAAGCTGCAACGCTACCAGGGTACCGAGGGCGAAGAGGCGAAACTGTCTAAAATTGGAACGGGCGAGTGGCAGAAGTCGCGCAACAAAACGCAGAAGGCTGTCGAGAAGCTGGCGAAGGAAATCCTCGAGATCTACGCCAAGCGGCAGTTGCACGGGGGTCATGCGTTCGGGGACGACAGTACATGGCAACGTGAAATGGAGGCGGCGTTCGAGTTTGAAGACACGCCTGACCAAGCCGTTGCCGCCGAAGAAGTCAAGCACGACATGGAGAAGCAGATCGCGATGGACCGTCTGCTCGTCGGCGATGTCGGCTTCGGCAAGACCGAGGTAGCGGTCAGGGCGGCATTCAAGGCGTTGCAGGACAGCAAGCAAGTCGCCATCCTCGTGCCGACAACCATCCTCGCGCAACAGCATTTCGCAACTTTCACTGAACGTCTGCGTCGCTACCCGGTGAAAATCGAAGTCCTGAGCCGCTTCCGTACAACCAAGGACCGCAAGCGGGTGGTTCAGGATCTGGCTGATGGCAAGGTCGATCTCGTCATCGGCACCCATCGTCTGCTGTCAAAAGACGTCAAGTTCAAGGATCTCGGCCTGCTGGTCGTTGACGAGGAACACCGCTTCGGCGTGAAATCGAAAGAAGCGATCCGCAAGCTGCGGGCGACAGTCGATGTGCTTTCCATGTCCGCCACTCCGATCCCGCGCACGTTGCATATGGCACTTTCCGGCGCTCGTGATATGTCAATGATCTCGACACCCCCGAATGACCGCCTGCCAATCGAGACCGAGATCGTGCCGCAGGATGAACGTGTGATTCGCGAAGCAATCCTGCGTGAAGTTGCGCGCGGCGGGCAAGTGTACTATGTGCACAACCGAGTTGAGACCATCCAGAACATCCGGGCGAAGCTTGAGCGCATGTTGCCAAACCTGAACATCGCCGTCGGGCATGGTCAAATGAAGGAAGGTGAACTGTCCAGCGTCATGGAAGATTTCCTGCACGAGAAATACCACGTGCTGGTGTGCACCATGATCATCGAATCCGGGCTTGACATTCCAAATGTGAACACGCTGCTCGTTGATCGCGCTGATCGCTTTGGTTTGGCACAACTGTATCAGCTCCGTGGGCGGATTGGACGCAGCCACCGTCAGGCGTACGCGTACATGCTGACCCCACCCCGCGCTCTGCTTCAAAGCATTGCCAAGCGCCGTCTTGAAACCATTGCCGAACATACACGGCTCGGCTCAGGTTTCCAGATCGCCATGCGTGACCTCGAAATCCGAGGTGCCGGGAACCTGCTCGGCCCTGAGCAGAGTGGACACATTAACGCAGTCGGCTTTGAGATGTACACGCAGATGCTGTCTAAAGCGGTCCGAGAATTGAGTGACGAGTCGGACGCAGCGTTGCCAGAAGCGCCGGTACCCACAGCGGACGCACGAGATGTTAAAGTCGATGTCGCAATGGATGCGATATTGCCGACATACTTTGTCCCGGATGCTCCGGAACGGGTAGACCTGTATCGCAGGATCAGTCGTGCGCAGGACGTTCAGGATGTAGACAGTCTCGAGGAAGAACTTCGTGACCGCTATGGTTCGCTGCCCGAAGAAGCTGCGAACTTGTTTCAGATCGTACGCAGCCAGACACTTGGCGCAAACGTTGGTGTGGACAAGATTGACATACACGATACTGTTGCCTTCATCACTTTCCGCAAGGACTGGGGGAAGGGCGATTTCCAGGGACGGATTGCCGTGCTGATCGCCAGCACACAGGACCATCCCATCGAGCTGAAAGGAACAGGTCCGCTCGGGTTGCGTCTGGATTTGGCGGACTGCGAGAGTTGGTACGAGCGTTGGGGTCGGACGCATGACTTGTTGCGCGCCTTGCCGCTGGACGTCCCGATAAAAGTGGATTTTGTGGATTGAAAAAGGTGAGTTCGTCATGAGTATTACACGACTACTACCACTACTTATCATTTCGATGACCAGCGTATTGCTGTTCACCGGCTGTCCGACCGATATCAACGAGCCAGTTGACCATAGCGATCCCATCGGGATATACAACGGTGCCGGAACGTGGCCTGAATTCACTACCGCTATCGCGGCCGCGTTGGATAGCCTGGGACGTGACATCCAATTCTTCGATGAAGGCGATGCGCAAACGGGACTGGATGGGTTTTCAATGGTCGTCTTCGGTGGGGGAGATCCACTGGAAATGGCTGCCGCGCTGGGATTTACCGGACGTGAAAATGTAAAGCAACTCATCTACGATGGTGGAGCATATTTCGGATTGGGAGGTGGGTCATACCTCGCGTCTGACACCCTGGTTTTCGATGGCGTTGGCAGCATGGAAAATCCACCCATAGGACTGTATTCAGGTCGAGCGGTCGGTCCGATCACCACCTTGGCGCCACCGGGAAATCACGTTCTGGCGTTAATTGAATTGACCAATAATACATTTGATCCAGAGTTTATCGAGTCCATTCAAAGCCTTTATCGAGGCGGTCCGGAATGGCAAATAGATTCTCCAATCTATGGAGAAGTTGCCAGATTCGTGCAAACGGGTGGTTCCGCAGGTGTCATCTTCTCTCTCGGGTTTGGACGGGTGGCATTACTATCCTTTCATCCGGAGATCGAAGAGAACGATCAGCGTGACGGGACAACGTTCGGAAATGACCTGTTCGATCCAGAATCGGAATGGTTCCTCATTCGGACCGTAACCCAGTGGTGCCTGCAAGAAATCTGATTTATGACTGAGGGCAACGATGACGCAGCCCGAACACACTTTCCCTACCTGGCAACATGATGTCGACTGGGATGAGTATGTGCAGACATGGATCCCTCTGAACCGACTGTTCATCACTCAAGCATTGCAGCGGCTACCCGTGTTCACACGGCCGGACCCATTCATTTACTATCCCGGCGCCGGAACTGCGGTCGAATTGACACATCTTCATTCGCTCTATCCCAAAGCTCAATTTATCACCAGCGACATATCCAGCGATCCGATAGATGCAATGCGCCGCAATCACGACGCACTTAAGATTATCCCCCGTTTCTTCATCGAAAATGCCAACCAACCCGCAGTCAACCAGGTTGACATGTGCGTCAACATATTCATGCTACATCTGGTTGATGACCCGTTCGCGGCAACAAAAGCCATGTGGAACTGCCTGCGTCCAGGTGGATGGTTTGTCTCACTCTATTTTCCACCGGTCCCAACAGGAGACGGACCGTTGGCAGGATTCTTCTGGGCGGTAACAGATATTCTCGCTGGACAGGTTAAACCAAACTGGGAACAGAACACGCTTCCGTGGCTTATGGAAGCCGCCGGGCGATTGACATCATCAGCCCTGTACGCTCAATGGGCGTTTGAGTCGCTCGACAATTTCCGGGGATCTTTGGAAATCTTACCACACATCAGGGCGTTACAGCAAAAGCTGGGCGAAGAACGCTACGAGGCAGTGTGGGAGAGATGGCGCGAACAACCAGGACTTTACGCCGACAAATCCAAAGGATGGCATGGGGCTGCAGCGGCACGTTTTATCCTCGCGCAGAAACCTGTACGATAGAGGTCAAGGATCGAGATGTCTCTGTTGAACAGGCATGAATTGACATACATATCCCTGTCTGGTTGTTACTGCACTTATCTACTGCTACCTTTAACGTTTCATTTAGACTTTGCTTAGCCAGAATTTTGGTTGATGCCCCTTGCAACAGGACTGAAAGCAATTATGATCTGGACACGTGAGCTTGTTCGCAAAGACCTCGTCATCATCTTCACAGCCCTCCTCCTGGCCCTTTTCTCTACAGTGAGTTTTGCCCAAGAAGTGGACACAGTCTGGGTTCGACTTTTCGGCGAGGTTGGGGAAAGCATGGCAATGGATATAGAGGTTGTCGAGGATGGCATTGTCGTTACCGGCACCAAATCCATGATAATGGGTTTTGAGCCGCTGCCTGCCCTGTGGTTGTTGAAGGTAGATTATGATGGTAACCTTATCTGGGAACGTGAATTTGGTGATGACCACGTGCAAAAAGGTTTTTCAGTAGCGCCCGCGCAAGACGGTGGTTACATCGTCAGCGGATCCCATTGGAATGAAGGCATTCCTAACGCCTACATAGTGAAAACCGACAGCGCAGGTGTGCTTGAGTGGGAACAGGTCTACGAATCTGAACATGATAGTTTCGCCCGCGAAATCGAACCCACCCCTGACGGCGGTTATATCGTAACCGGTGCAACCATGCGGTACGCGTACAACCACCGGCTGCAGATTGATGCGTTTATCCTGAAAATTGATTTGATCGGCGAGGTTGAGTGGATTCGTTACCACGGCGGCTGGGATCAGGACGAAACCTGGAGTGTCGAAGTTCTGGATGATGGCTATATCATAGCCGGGCGAACCTGGTCTGCCGGGTCGGGGATGAGGGATGCTGTCATCGCCAAACTCGATCTGAACGGTGATCTGTTATGGTTCACTACAATCGGCGGTGAAAACAAAGACCATATCTACGAAATCAAAGCCTTGGATGATGGCGGTTTCGTAGCGGCTGGGAAGACCGAATCGTTTGGCCATGGATACTTGATGCATGGTGATATATGGCTACTACGTTTCGACGCGAACGGTCAACTCATGTGGCATAACTGGTATGGTGGAATACCGACAGATTTCGGCAGGTCAGTTGATGTTATGGACAATGGCGATTTTGTTGTCACTGGATTGACTATTACCCAACAGAACCAGAATCAAGTGTTCGTTGGACGGGCAGACAGCAATGGTGAATGGATTTGGACTCGTGATTTCGGTGCGCATGGAATGGACGATGCGTGGTCCATCCGCAAACTCCCGGATGGCGATTTGATAGTTGCTGGATTCACCTCTTCCTTCCACAAGGTAAATTTGCGCCATTGAAATTTCTCACCCAGATGCAGACCGTGATCGCTGGTAAATACGACAATCGTATCATCCGCGTACGGACTCGCTTCCAACGCGTCCATCACCCGACCAATCTCATAGTCGAGTAACATTAGACTGCCGAGATAGGCTTGAATCGCCCGCCGCCACTGCTTTTGACCGGTTACGGCATTGTGCCAGCGCTGGTCTGTGATCTCGTCGATCACATACTGAGGCAGGTCATTCAGCTCGTCTGGCGGTACATCCGGAAGCTCAATTGCTTCCAACGGGAAGGGTTCGATGAACTCGCGAGGGACATACCACGGATCGTGCATCTCCGCAAATCCGACCGCGTGGAAGAACGGTGCGACCACGCCGGACTGTAACATCTGAACAGTCGTATTCGCCCATTGATGGGTGCGATTCGCCTTCAATGGCACATCGACAACACCCCAGTCGAAATACTTGGAATAATCTGCAATCTCCGGTATCCCGCTAACCGGGTAGTTTGCCGGACGGGACATCGTTGGCCACGCAGTGTATTCGTCCCACAAATCCGAAGTAATCGACGGGTGGAAAATCTTCCCTGAACGGGTGATCTGGTAGCCGTTGGCTTGAAAATTGTGTGGGATGGTGAACGGATTCGGGATGTAATCCGTCCACGTCTGGAAATTGTTATAGACACCGGTGCTCGACGGACGTGAACCATTCAGAATGCTGGTTCGTGAAGGAATGCAAGCCGTCGAATTGGCATGACAATCGGTAAACAAGACCCCCGATGCTGCCAGAGCGTCAATGTTTGGAGTGATCGCCAGCGGATGCCCGCCAAGGCACGTCGGCCAATCGTTCAAGTCGTCAAGCAGGAAAAGTAATACGTTCGGCTGGTTGCCGGGTTGTGCGAGTAGATGCGGTGAAGGAAATGCCAGCGCGGCTGCGCCAGCAGTAGCTAGACGAGAAAATTCACGGCGATTCATTCTTAGCTCCCAAGCGGGATAAATGCAATTGTGATATTTTCAGTGTTCTTAATGTGAACGATTGTGAGGCTGGACGCAAGTGATATAAGAGAATATCTCGAAAACACTCGAGATTCTGAAGAGATTGAGAGCAAACCCTCAGCGAATACACGTAAAAATCCACGGAATTATAACTTTCAGCGATTATCGGACAACCGCAGTAGTTGTCTAATATGCCGGGCTCATTTAAGTATGCAGCATCGGAACGGTTTTCACACCCGATCGATTGTGAGAATTCCTGGTTTAGATATGAATCTGGTTCGACTCTTAGGGAGATGAACCACTTGCGCAAAGAGTATTAATGATTTAACCTATTCCCGACCTTTTACTCTTTTTATCGGGAATCCGATGGCAAACATTTTTTCCAAGCCGACGGGGTATGCGATCAGAGCCTTGATCCACCTCACAGAAAACCGTGAGGATGGCCCCATACTGTCTGCAGATATAGCGGTTCAAGAAGATGTTCCCCTGCCATATCTGGGCAAAGTGTTGGGTACGCTAACACAGGCAGGAATCGTGGAATCCATGCGTGGCCCCAACGGTGGATATCAACTCTCACGCGAGCCTGAAACTATAACGTTGAGGAAGTTGTCCGACCTGTTCGAAACGCAATCCTCCAGTCGTGAATGCCTGCTTGGATTCAACGAATGTCCAGGTCCGAAGTATTGCGCTGTGCACCGGCGCTGGCTGGAGCCGCAAGAGCATATCGACCGTTTTCTCGATAACACAACGATGGCGGACATTGTAGTCGAGGATAAGGAGAGGCGAGCACAGATAAAAAAGGCACAGGCGACCTCGCAGTAACAGGCAAAACAGATTAGATCGGCACTTTAAGTACAAAGCAGCGGAACCGGGGGCGAGCGCCATGACGGCGTATTCGGCGTCACAACAGAATACAGAAGTGACCGAGGCGACATCACCCGTTGATGTACCCGCATGTCACCACTGTGGCTTACCCTGCGACGAGCACGACATCATCGCAGAGGAAAAGCACTTCTGCTGCCACGGCTGCAAAGCGGTTTACGAATTGCTTTCTTCCAGTGATTTGTGTGCATACTACGACCTTAATGAGACACCCGGCGCTACGATTCGCGACGACGGCGAATCGGCGAAAATCAAGTGGGGATTCCTCGATCACGAAGATGTTCAGCAGAAATTGCTCGAGTTTTCAGACGGGGGAATTTCCAAGGTCACTCTGACCCTGCCGCACATGCATTGCGCATCCTGCATTTTCGTCCTTGAGCAACTCAATCGTCTTAATCCAGCGGTCATCAATTCGCGTGTCAACTTCCTCAAGAAACAGGTCACATTGACCTATCGCGAGGAAGATATTTCGCTGCGGGAAATCGCCCAACTCTTGTCCTCAATCGGATATGAGCCTCGTATCCAGCTCGAAGATGTGAGTCGGAAGGAACACAAGTCAGAAGCGCGAAAGTTGATAATCCAGCTAGGTGTTGCCGGATTCGCATTTGGCAACATCATGCTGATGAGCTTCCCGGAGTATCTGGCCATTGGCGCGAAAGTTGAACCGTTCATCGCGAACGCTTTCGGCTATCTCAACCTCCTGCTTGCGATTCCTGTAGTTCTATTCAGTGCCAGCGGCTATCTGAACCGTGCGTACAAGGGCTTGCGTACAAGGACGATCAACCTCGACATACCAATCAGTCTGGGTATCATCGCCCTATTCCTGCGCAGCAGCTACGAAGTGTTGTTTAACGCTGGATCTGGCTATTTCGATTCACTGGCGGGTCTTGTATTTCTGCTGCTGATCGGACGGTATATCCAGGAGCGAACCTACGCGGCTTTGTCATTTGATCGTGATTACCGCAGCTATTTCCCGTTGGCAATCATGCGACGCGATGGCGTGGGTGTTGAACAATCTATCCCTGTTACGGACCTCGGTGTTGGTGATCGCATTGTCATCCGTAAGGGTGAGCTTATCCCGGCGGACAGCATTCTACTCAACGGTGACGGCGATATTGACTACGGCTTCGTAACAGGCGAGTCCGACCCGGTGCGCAAAGAGTCGGGTGATGTCATTTACGCGGGTGGACGCCAGACCGCCGGACGGCTCGAAATGGAAGTGATCGAGGAAGTCAGCCGCTCATATCTGGTGCGCCTCTGGAATCAGGACGCTGGCAACACCGGTCCAGAAAGTAGGTTCGACACGCTCACGCAACGAGTCAGCGGTTGGTTCACCGCCGCTGTGTTGGCGATAGCGACAATTGCTGCCCTGTTCTGGATTCCGACAGGAGCCGGACAGGCGGTGTACGTGTTCACGGCAGTACTTATAGTCGCCTGTCCGTGTGCGTTGGCGCTGGCGACACCGTTTACGCTGGGTTCGTCGATGCGCATCCTCGGACGCAGCCGGGTGTATTTGAAGCGGGCGTCAGTCATCGAGACGCTGGCGCGCATCACCCACATCGTCTTTGACAAGACAGGAACGTTGACCAAGACCGGTGGCGGTACCGCAGAATATCAAGGCGAGGAACTTAACGAGACCGAGATAACATGGATTCGTTCACTCGTCCATCACTCCTCACATCCGATCAGCATGAAGATCAACGCCGCTCTGAGTGAACTGACCCCAGCGGAGTTGAACGATGTTCGCGAAGTCGAAGGCAAGGGACTGGTTGGAGATATCGCAGGTCACAGAATTCGCGTTGGATCAGCAGAGTGGGTAGGAGCTGATGCTCGAGCTGATCACGAGTGGCAGGATGACATGCAGATTGACCGCAACGATGCATTGCGCGAAGCTTCGGAAAATTCTTCCAGCAACCAGGCTTGGATTTCAATCGATGGGCAGGTCAAGGGCGTGTTCATAGTGCAGTCACGGTTCCGATCCGGCATTGAAGGACTGCTCAACCGGCTCGCAAATACGATCAAGCTGTCGCTGTTGTCGGGCGATAACGACCGCGAACGAGAACATCTCGAACGTCTGTTCCCGAATGGCGCGGACTTGCGATTCCAGCAGGAACCGTTTGCAAAACGTGATCGAGTCAATGAACTGCAGGAATCCGGAGAACACGTGCTGATGGTTGGAGATGGCCTCAACGATGCCGGTGCGTTGGACGCTGCCGATATCGGATTGGTGGTCAGCCAGGATGTCACCGGATTCTCGCCGGCATGTGATGTGCTGATGGATCAGGGTTCATTACGTAATCTATATCTATATATTCGTTTTGCACGGGCAAGTACGAACATCATCATTGCCGCATTCGGATTGTCGTTTGCCTACAATCTGACCGGACTGGGGTTCGCGGTGGCAGGGATGCTGTCGCCGCTGGTGTCGGCGATTATCATGCCGATAAGTTCAATTAGTGTGATTGTGTTCACAACAGTGCTGACCAACTTGGCTGCATCACGGATCGGAGTGAAAGCATGAGCGTGATTCTGGTATTGCTCGGAGCAGGACTGATTGTCGCGCTCTTCTTCCTCGGACTGTTCATATGGGCAGTCAATTCGGGACAGTACGATGATCCAGTCACACCTGGATGGCGAGTTGTACTTGACGGCTTACAAAAAAGAAAACAAGAAGATACTGGGAAACATCTAATCAGGGAGGATGACGATGTCCCACAGCGGTGATTCTACAAGCCAAGGAGCGTCTACCGCACAGCTGGACACCTTCTATTACGACAACCAGATTGTGAAGATGTTCGCCATTGCGAGCAGCGTCTTCGGGATTGTCGGAATGTTGGTTGGTCTTCTGATCGCTCTGCAGCTATTTATCCCGGAACTCAATCTGGGTAATCCGTTTACCACATTTGGACGTATTCGTCCGTTGCACACGAACGCTATCATCTTTGCGTTTGTTGGCAACGCCATTTTCATGGGAATCTACTACTCCCTGCCGCGTTTGCTCAAAACGCCGATGGTTTCCCGGCTGCTGTCACGCATCCACTTCTGGGGCTGGCAGCTGATCATCCTGTCTGCAGCGGTGAGCTTGCCACTCGGCATCACAACCTCGAAGGAGTATGCCGAACTCGAATGGCCGATTGATATTGCCATCGCGCTCGTCTGGGTCATCTTCGGACTGAACATGTTCGGGACGATCCTTAAACGGCGGGAACGTCACATCTACGTCGCTGTATGGTTCTACATCGCGACCTGGGTGACGGTGGCGATGTTGCACATCGTCAACAGTTTCGAAATGCCGGTCGATCTGTTTAAGAGCTATTCGTTGTACGCTGGCGTGCAGGATGCCCTGGTGCAATGGTGGTACGGACATAACGCGGTAGCGTTCTTCCTGACCACGCCGTATCTGGGATTGATGTATTACTACCTGCCGAAAGCGGCGAACCGCCCGGTGTACAGCTACCGGCTGTCCATAATTCACTTCTGGGCACTGGTCTTCCTTTACATATGGGCTGGTCCGCATCACCTGCTGTACTCGTCGCTGCCAGACTGGGCGCAGAGTCTCGGCACGGTGTTCAGCATAATGCTGATCGCACCATCATGGGGTGGTATGCTGAACGGCCTGCTGACCCTGCGCGGAGCATGGGACAAAGTGCGTGAAGATCCGGTGCTCAAGTTCATGGTCGTCGCTGTCACCGCGTATGGTATGTCCACACTCGAAGGGCCGATCATGTCGCTGAAGTCTGTGAACGCGATCAGCCACTTCACGGACTGGACAGTCGCACACGCACACGTCGGCGCGCTCGGCTGGAACGGATTCCTGACCTTCGGCATCCTGTATTGGCTTGTCCCGACGATGTGGAAGACGAAGCTGTGGTCGCGTCCACTGGCAAACTTCCACTTCTGGATTGGCACGCTTGGCATCCTTGTCTGGGTGATTCCGATGTATGTGGCGGGTGTTACCCAGTCGCTAATGTGGAAGCAATTCACTGCTGACGGTTTCCTGCAATACCCGAATTTCCTCGAAACGGTGCTCCAAATCGTACCGATGTATGCCACTCGCGCAGTAGGCGGCCTGTTGTTCTTCGTCGGTATGATCTCGATGGTCATAAACCTGGTCAAAACGGCAAAGCAAGGTAGTTTCAGTGCTGAAGAAGAAGACCAACACGCACCGATGCAGCCCGAAAAGGCGCACGCTGGAAAAGAATATTACCATCGCTGGATCGAGAAGCGCCCGATGCGTTTCCTGCTGTTCACATTCATCGCCGTGCTTATCGGTGGCTTGATCGAAATGGTGCCGATGTTTGTCATTCAGTCGAATGTGCCGAGCATCGCCACAGTGAAACCGTACACACCGCTGGAAGTCGCCGGACGTGACCTGTATATCCGCGAAGGCTGTGTGTCCTGCCATTCCCAGCTGGTCAGACCGTTCAGGTCTGAGACCGAACGCTATGGTGAGTATTCCAAGTCCGGTGAATTTGTCTACGACCACCCATTCCTGTGGGGATCGAAACGTACCGGGCCGGACCTGCACCGTATTGGCGCAAAGTACCCGGATGCGTGGCATTACAACCACATGCTGGAACCGACATCGATGTCGCCCGGTTCGTTGATGCCTCCATACCCGTGGTTGATTACTGGTGAACTCAAGTATGACGACATCGGAACCAAGATCAATTCGTTGCGCGCTGTCGGTGTGCCGTACCCGGAAGGATTCGAGGATGAAGCTGCGGCCGCGCTTGAGGCTCAAGCTTATGAAGTCGCCGAGAACCTGAAGAACCAGGGCGTGGAGGTGGAGTACGACCGTGAGATCGTGGCGTTGATTGCTTATCTGCAACGCTTGGGAACTGACATCAAGCCACCACTGGCGCAACAGTAGGAGAGACCCATGTTAGGCGAAATGCTGAGAACATCTTCGGTGGGTCTGGGTGTCTACCCTGTGGTCTCACTGATCATCTTCTTCACCGTGTTTGTTGCTGCTACGTGGAGGATGCTGAAGGTGGACAAAAAATATTGCGAGGAAATGAGCGCAATGCCCCTCGACAAGAATAACGCCGTCAACCGCGACCAGGAGGATTAATTCATGGCACGGAAGAAGAAGCAGGATGAAGTATTTGACCATGATTTTGACGGCATCCAGGAATACGATAACGACATGCCGAGCTGGTGGATCAACCTGTTCTGGATAACCATTGTCTTTGCGCTGGTCTACCTCTTGTGGTTCCATGTGACTGGAATCGGTGACTCGTCAACCGTCCGCTACATGAAGCAGGTGGACGAAAACTACACTCGCATGCCGGGCGATCAGGGAAGTAACCTGTTGGCGTCCATCTTTAAGCCAGAACACAGCCCGTGGTATGTTCCATGCCCGGAAGTCACACAGGCTTCACTGTTTGGTGCCGGACCGGCTACTGCCGTGGAAGAGGTGGACGAAGGTCCGATGGACAGTACCGTTGTCATGCTTGCTGATGATGCATCACTTGCCACCGGGAAAGCCATCTATGACCAGTACTGTTTCTCCTGCCACGGTAAGTTTGGCGAAGGTGGTATTGGTCCGAACATGACCGATGAATACTGGCTGTACGGTGGATCGTTCCCGGAGGTGGTCCATCGAGTCAAGAAGGGTGTGCCGTTGAAAGGCATGATCGCCTGGGAACGCAGCATCAGCCCTGATCAGGTTATCCAGGTTAGTAGTTACGTAATGTCTCTGCAGGGTACGAACCCGCCCAACGGCAAAGCGCCGCAGGGTGAAGTTTTCGTTGCTGCCGTAGAGTAACAGCACTTCTTATACTACTATCAAGGGGACACATACTTCTGTATGTGTCCCCGATTATTACCATACCATGATTCACACAGCGGCACCGAATCGCTAACTTGAAACTTGGAAGAACTCACCTCTCGCCCCCCAGCAAGGATCGAGAACTCGATGATCAGCATCGTGACTGACCAGCAGGACAATCAGCCCCGAGAAAACGTAAAGGCTACCGATGAAGCCTTTCGTGACCGAATCGCGACTGTTGACACACAAGGCAAGCGCAAATGGGTCTATCCACGGAAGCCGAAAGGTCAATATCACCGTGCTCGTGTGTGGGTTTCGCTGTTCCTCCTGACTCTGTTTTACGCTGGCCCGTGGATCACGATCAACGGCCACCCGTTGCTGTTGATGAACCTTCTCGACCGCAAGTTCGCAATCCTCGGCGTACCGTTCTGGCCACAAGACGCGATCTATCTCGCCATCGCTTTCATCAGCTTGGTCGTTTTTCTGCTGTTGTTTACCGTGATCTGGGGACGTTTGTTCTGCGGTTGGATCTGTCCGCAGACAGTTTTCATGGAGATGGTCTTCCGCAAGATCGAGTACCTGTTTGAGGGTGATCCGGCCAGGCAACGCCGTCTGAAAGGGAAGAAGTGGACGGCAGAGAAAATCCTGCGCAAAGGTGGAAAATGGCTAGCGTTCTTCTTCGTTTCGTTCACGGTTGCAAACACCTTCATGGCGTACTTCGTTGGAACTGAGGGATTCATCGATCGGGTGAGTCTGTCACCCGCCCAAAACATGCCGTCGTTCATCGGTATCATCGGATTCACCGGCCTGTTCTATTTCATCTTCGGGTGGTTCCGCGAGCAGGCGTGCACCTTGATCTGCCCATACGCACGATTGCAAGGCGTGCTACTGGACAATGACAGCGTCGCGGTCACATATGACTTCAGCCGTGGTGAAAAGCGTATGCCGGCTATCAAGGCGAAGAAACATTCTGATGCCGGACACTGCGTCGATTGCTTCGACTGTGTAAAAGTCTGTCCAACCGGGATCGACATCCGCAACGGTATCCAGCTCGAATGCGTAAACTGCACTGCGTGCATGGACGCATGCGATGCCACGATGGACAAATATGACCAACCGCGCGGATTGATCAGGTACGCGTCCTACAACATGGTCAAGGATGGCAGTAAATTCCATTTCACGCCGCGTGTCATCGGATACCTGTTCATCTTCGCAATCCTTATTGCCATCTTTACCACCTTGCTTGCGACACGCAGCGATGTTCAAACCACTATCCTGCGAACTCCCGGCCAGCTTTACCAGGAAGCAGAAGACGGTGCGATCATTCAGAACCTGTTCAACCTGAAGGCGATCAACAAAACGTATGAAGCCATGCCGTTGCATCTGAGGATTATTGAACCCGAAGAAGGTGAGATTCAAATCGTCGGGGCTGACCTGTATATTGAAGCTGAAGGGATTCTCGAACAGGTGTTCTTTGTCAGGTTCCCACGGGATATGCTGGAACCATTGAAAACACCCATCAGGATCGAAGTCAGCAACGACGAAAAGGTTCTGGAGACAGTGAAGACGAACTTTTTCGGACCATCATCGCCGTAAAAACTGATAGACACGAGAGACGAGAGACGAAGCAATGCCTGATACGACTCAAACAAACCGATCCCGCCGTAAGGTTGAACCCTGGGGCATTGGGATCGCTATAGTGCTCGTGGTATTTGTGCTCTTGTTAATCAGCTTTGTGATGTTCGCGTCCATGCAGAACCGCGATCTGGTGGAAACAGGCTACTACCAACAAGGCCTGGATTATGACCAGAGGATAGAAGAGTTGCAACGCGCACAGTCATCGGCGGTGCTGATAAAATTGGATCAGGCCACTCGTCAATTGACGATATCATTCATCCCAGATTCACTCTCAACTGCAATGCCTACTGGCGAGCTGCATCTGTACCGTCCATCCAACGCGGAGTGGGACCGGACATTTGACCTCAACCTCGACGCGAACGGAATGCAGGTTTTTAACACCCAAGAGCTTCCGAAGGGTGCGTGGACGGCAAAAGTGAGCTGGACTGTAAACGATCAAGCCTATTTCTACGAACAGTCGCTGTATTTTCCGTAGCGGACAATTCCGGGGACACTTTGTCCTCAAAGTGTCCCCGTGAAACATGCAAGTCGGGACACTTAGCGGAGTAACTGTCCCGGAGGCCGAAGAGAATCCATGTTCGAAACCTTTGTCATAGCAACAGCTTTTCCACTCGGGTTTCTCGGCGGACTGCACTGCATGGGCATGTGCGGACCGATCGTGATCGCCCTATCGCAAAAGCAGGGCAGGAGCTGGCGGGGAATTACATCACGGCTGGCGTATAACCTCGGACGAACCTTCACCTACATGCTGCTCGGAGTGATTGTTGGCGTGCTCGCGGAAAGTCTGCGCATGGCGGGCTTTCAGCAATGGCTGTCGATTGCCATAGGTGCAATTCTACTGATCAGCGTACTAATGCCAGCCAGGTGGACGAACAAAATCCTGCCACAACAATTAACAACAAGTCCGACCAATTGGATACGCCGCGCATGGATGAAGCTTCCGCAATCCAGCTCGGTGCCGACCCAGTTCGTGATCGGCATTCTCAACGGTTTCCTGCCGTGTGGACTGGTCTATACCGCTGCCGCAGCTGCAAGCGCGATGAATACCATGCCGCAATCCGTGGCCTACATGGGTTGGTTCGGACTCGGCACCATCCCTGCACTGCTGGTCACCAGTTACGCCGGTATGGCGATCCTCAACCGCTTCCGCATTTCCTACCGTAAACTGACCACGATTGCTGTGGCATCAGTCGCAGTGCTGCTGATTCTGCGTGGGCTGAACCTTGGCATTCCATACGTCAGTCCGAAGATCGATAAGGCAGCGAACAGTGATTCCCTGACTGTGGAATGTTGCCACCCAGCGGATTCTACGCAGCAGCAGTGACGTCGCTTCCCTCAGCATATCATGTGATCAGGTCTTCATCAAACGGTCGCCCGAGGTTTTGCCGGATCATGATTCGGTGTGTACGTTCCAGACATGGGATTTCTGACGTGTAAACGACTGTTCTGGCTGGCACTGGCAGCTCTTTTCTTTCCTCTTGACTGGTTCAGGCGCGGGCCGCGAACTCCTCTGCCCAATCAGCAGGTGGATGAGCGGGATACGATGTTTGCCCGTCTCGCCCGCAAACCGGACACCTTCGAATATGAAGATTATTACGGACGCCGTCCTGAATTGAAACGGGTGGACGATCGGCTGCGTGCGATGACTCGTCTAAATCAACCCGGATCCAGGTACTTCCAGTTCAATCTCGCTGAACCCATTCAATCCCTGTTTTCCGGTATACCGGAAATTGAGGTTGAGCGCAGACAGGTTGTGCACCTGGCAGACAGGGTGCGCAGGGCGAAAAACAAACCGGCAGAATTAAGGAGCATTGTATCAGAACTGGGTGCTGTGGCGGTCGGTCTCACAAACGTTCCCGGCTCACTGCGCTACAGTGTTGAAGGTCGCACAGATCCCATGTATGGGAAAATTCCGGATCCGGCGATGACTCATGGAATCGTCTTCCTGGTGGAAATGGACTATCAGCACATGCAGCAAGCACCGAAGATGATAGTTCTCTACGAATCAGCGCGACAGTACTATAATGCTGCCGTAATTGCAATAACTCTGGAAGCTGTGCTGGTCGAGCTCGGGTACACCGCGGAAGCACAATATGACAAGCACTACAGCGCGATTATGCCCCCGTTGGCGGTCCTGGCGGGACTCGGCGAGATGGGAAGGAACAACATCCTGATCGCTGACAAGTACGGCAGCCGTGTACGCATCGGAGCAGTACTTACGAACATGAATCTTCCACAATCGCAAACGGTTGATCTCGGGGTTGAACACTTCTGTTCGATTTGCAAAAAATGTGCGACGACATGTCCGTCCAAGTCGCTGAATGGAGATGAAAAAGAAAAAGTTCGAGGGATTCACCTGTGGTCGACACATGTCGAACGGTGCTCCGCGTACTGGCGCTTGTCAGGAAGTGATTGTGGCATTTGCATGGCGGTCTGCCCTTATTCTCACAAATCGAATTTCCTGCACCACAGCGTTCGATTCATGATCCGACTTAATCCATGGATGCGCTATATTGCAAAATGGTTGGACGATCTGATCTACGGCAAATCGTGGAAGATTTCTGACGAGGTTTGACCGATATGATGAGTGAACTGAAGCGAACGGATCGGACTGAATGGATCGTGATCGGCATCTTAATGCTGGTCAAGCTGGTTATCCACCAAATCAATCCGGAATACGGGTATTTCCGGGATGAATTCTTCTACATGGCCATCGCTGATCAGTTCAGCTTCAGCAACCTGGACGTGCTTCCCCTGACCCCGCTGTACCTGAAGCTGATGATGACGCTGTTTGGCGATTCGCTGAAAGTACTGCATCTCGCCTCAGGACTCGCTGGAGCTTTTCTCATCTTGATCATCTGCCGGATGACTCGAGAACTCGGTGGTAACCTGACGGCAGTTTCCCTCGCCGGGTTTACCACACTCATCTCCGGACAACTGATATTTGGCGCCCTGTTCTCGTATGACAGCATGGATTTTCTGATCCAGACAGCATCCCTTTTCGTACTGATTAAGCTTTTCAAGCAGCATGAACCGCGACTGTGGATAATACTAGGATTGCTGCTCGGGCTGGGTTTCCTGAACAAACTGACGATTCTGTTTTTCGGGCTGGCGTTACTGGTAGGTTTCCTGGCCACGAAACAGCGCCGATATCTCGCAACACGATGGCCGTGGATCACGGCGCTGATCGCATTTGTCGGAGCGATTCCCTTCGTCGTCTGGCAGCTTCAGAATGACTGGTATTATGTCGGTGTCGCGCAGGACTATTCGGGCGGAATCGCATATGCTCCCAATATTATTGAGTATGTGTGGAGTCATTTCTTCCCGAACAACCCGTTCACGGCACCAATCTGGATAACTGGCTTGCTCGCGCTGTTCTTTGTGAAACGGTACAGGGATTTCCGCTTCTTCGCAGTCGCGTTCAGCTTCCTGTTCATACTCTTCTTCATTATCGGGGCCAAGTTCTATTTTCTGATCCCAATGTTCAGCGTGTTGTACGCGGCCGGATCGGTTCAGGTCGTCAATTGGATCGAACGGCAGGCTCAAAAACAGCCAGCCTGGAGGAGTGCTCGAATCATTCTGCCGGTGCTGATGCTGTTGTTCACGATACCATTCCTTCCCTTCGCTATGCCTATTCTGCCTGTCGAAAAGCTCGTTCCTTATGTAGCTGCCGTAGGAGTGGATGCGGGCGTTCGGACCGAGAACACAACGATAGCAAACCTGCCGCAGCATTTCGCCGATCGCTTCGGCTGGGAGGAGATGGTCGAGGATGTCGCCGATGCTTATCAGCAGGCAACCGACCGCTTCGGACCCGATGTGGGGATCATTACCGACAACTGGGGACAGGCAGGTGCGATCCATCATTTCAAAGATGAATACAACCTTCCGGAACCTGCCTGTCTGCAAGGTTGGTACTTTTTCCAGACACTTCTGACGCACGAATTCAAGGATGTATATGTCAGCGTTGGTGTTCCGATTGGGAGAATGGAAGGTCAGTACGAGCAGGTGGAGCTGGTAAAGACATACACCAATCAATATTGCATGCCATATGAAAACAATAAACTGATCTGCATCAGCAGCGAACCACGATTTGATATTGAGAGAATGGTTCGAGCTGAGTCGGCGTTGGATGAGGATTTCGCTGCTGTCCTTGAAGAGGAAGGCGTAACGGCTGCAATCGAGTATTACCACCAACGTATCGAGCAAGACCCGATAGCAATCCTGTTCACTGAACGGCAGATGAACACACTAGGATATGAATATCTCGGTCAGGATCAGGTGGAGGATGCAATCGCGTTGTTTGAGTTGAATGTTGAAGTCTACCCGTGGGCGTTCAACACCTACGACAGCCTGGCCGAAGCGTTCATGGTCAACAAGCAGTATGTTCTGGCCATCGAATTCTACCAGAAATCGTTGGAATTGAATCCGCAGAACACAAACGCCGAGGAGAAGTTGGATGAGCTGGCAACTCTGACCGGAATGGATATTTAGCACAGAGATGATGTACTTTCAGCAGACAACAGAATCCAACCGAGAATCGCATGGTTTTCACACGTCATCCCGCGAACCCAATCCTGACACGTGAATCAATTCCAGCGTCATGTCCGGAACTGACAGACGTCAGTTCAGTTTTCAATCCCGGCGCAGTGTTGGTTGATGGCAAGGTTCACCTGCTGCTTCGGGTCCAGAACCGGGGACGTGAAACCTACCTGATGCACGCGGTCAGCAGTGATGGTGTAAACTTCAATGTAGAACCTGAACCCATCACGCTTACAGGTTTTGAGAACGTTGACGCGAAAATCTATCACGTGTATGATCCACGGATCACCCCGCTCGACGGTCGCTACTATATCATGGTTGCGATGGATATGCGCCGTGGTTGCCGACTCGGACTCGCGGTCACCGATGACTTCAACCACTACGAATTCCTCGGAATTGTATCCCAGATCGATAATCGCAACGGAGTATTGTTCCCGGAACGGTTGAACGGTCAAGTCTTCCGGCTGGATCGTCCAAACCGTCCCCAAACAGACGGTGATGTTGGTTCCGGGGAAATGATCTGGCTGGTCTCAAGTCGTGATTTCTCCCGCTGGATTCCGCACAGCCCGGTTCTGCATGGTCGTCCACATTTCTGGGATGAACGCATTGGTTCCGGCCCGCCGCCGGTGAAAACTCGTGATGGTTGGCTGCTGATCTACCACGGTATCGCCACACACTTTGCGACCTCGAACATCTACCAGGTTGGAGCTGCGCTGCTTGACCTCGAAGACCCGAGCCAAGTGCTGTGTCGCACCCAGCGCAACATACTCGAACCGCGCGAGATGTATGAAATGGTCGGGCAGGTGCCAAATGTCGTCTTCCCCGGCGGAATGGTTGTTTGGGAGATGGATGACGAAGGCTTCGCACTGCCGGAGAGCCGAGTGTCGTTGTACTACGGCGCGGCCGACACGAGTGTCGGGCTGGCTGAAACAACCATCGGACAACTGATCGACGCCTGCAAGAACGGATAATCCGCGTGATGAAGACACTGTTCCTCATCCACCATTCGCACACCGACATCGGCTACACCCACCGGCAGGAGACCATTCGTCGGTATCACATTGGCTTCATCCGACAAGCGTTGGCGATCCTCGAACAACGAGGGCTGGATTCCGGATTTCGCTGGCAGTGCGAAGGATTCTGGGGCGTCGAACAGTTCCTCGCGGCAGCGTCATCTGAAGAAAAAACGCAGTTCATCGAAGCCGTTCACGCCGGCGCAATCGGTCTGTCGGCGAGTTACGCGAATTTCAGCGAGATACTCAGCCAGGAAGCTCTCGAATCACTGACCGCGCGCGCTGTCGAGTTCAGCAACTCCATCAATTATGATCTCAAGTCCGCAATGACGGCCGACATTAACGGATTCGGCTGGGGGTTCTGCAAGGCACTGAACCACAATGGCATCGACAACCTGTTCACCTGCATTCACACCCATCACGGCATGTTTCCTCTGCAACGCCACCGACCGTTCTGGTGGACCGGGCCGGATGGTTCCCGTGTGCTGGTCTGGAACGGCGAACACTACCATTTCGGCAACGAGCTCGGGCTCGCGCCGGGGGCTGTTTCGTCATATATCACCAAGGACGAGTGCGACGCACACACCGTATATCACGATCCGTGGAAAGTTGCCGAGATCCGTATCCCGCGCCTGTTTGAACAGTTGGCAAAGGATGAGTACCCCTACGATTTCCTGCCGGTGATGATCTCCGGCCTGCGCACTGACAACGGTCCCCCCAGCGAGGCGATCCTCGATCAGGTGAACCGCTGGAATGACGCGCACGGTGACGAAATCAGTGTCGAGATGACTACGCTTGACCAGTTCTTCGCACGACTACGCCGCGAAACAATCGAGATCCCAACCTATCATGGCGACTGGCCGGACTGGTGGACTGATGGCGTCGTATCCATGCCCGACGCGACCGCGCTGTTTCGTAAGGCGCAACGGACATGGGGGGTAGTGAGGGGACTGAGGGATCAACATGCCCACGACATTCATGTCGTGGATGACCCACAGGATCAAAGTTCAACCTCAGACAATCCGCGTTTGCATCTTTTGCGCACGGGCAAGACTGAACACCAGCTGATCGACAATCTCGCCCTATACGCAGAACACACCTATGGCCACGCGGCGTCAATCGTCGAACCGTTCGACCCGATGGTAAATGCCCTCGCCGCGCGCAAACGATCCTACGCCGTCCACGCCGATGAACTCGCGCAAGCGTTGCTGCTGGACGAACTGACGAAGCGCGGGATGGCGACGCTCAAGCCTGAGCTACCGTTCCGTTATCGCGTGATCAATCCGCACCCTTTCACATGCACCAGCACAGCCCGGCTACAAGTCGAACATCACGAGTACTACGAGAACCATGTCTATCGTGGTGTCAGGGTAGTCGATGAAGCGAGCGGAGAAGTTCTGCCCGCCGGGACACACCCAACACCGGTGACGACCACCCTGCTCGTCCCGTTGACGCTTGAACCCAGCGAAGAGAAGACACTGAAAATCGAGCCGTTAATGGCTCGTGAGCTGAAACCTGACGAAGGCCGTCCCGAACTGACCAAGCGCGAAATCGGAGATGAAACAGGTGTGTTCGAGACCGATGCTTACCGGATCGAATGGCGGAAGCCAGACGGCATCACCGCTTGGATCGACAAGACATTCGGGCAAGATGTACTGCGCGGCGATTGTGATCATAATGCGTTCATCCCAGTCTATTCATGCACACCGATGGCCAATCCCGACGAGTCGTGGTCGGTGCGCAGCGCGATGGGCCTGTCACGTTCCGGCAAGGAAGCTCATTGGTCCGTAGGTAAGGTGATCGCTGTGCGTGAACGGCATTCCGGTACCCCGCCGCAAGACCCAGTCGTCGATGAACGTGCCGATCAATCCGTCCCGATGTACCGCCGACTCGAGTTCGATGTCGAAATCGATGGCTGCGATCAATGCACCCTTGTTCTCGAAACAGTGGTCGGATTGCCGCAGGTCGACGTCAGCCTGAATATCAACAAGCAGAACCGCTGGAGCCGGAAAACCTTTACCTGTCGCTGCCGTTTGGATCGAGCGAACGGGACACCGTCTGGTTGGATAAAGCGGGCGGACCCGTTCGCGCCCGTATCGACCAGCTCCCCGGCAGCCTGATCGATTTCTACTCGGTGCAGAACGGGTTTGTCGTTGAAGGCGAACAGAACGCTGTCGCAGTCGCGATGAAGGATAATCCGCTTGTTCAACTCGGACCGCTGGAGTACAAGGAAGACCGGGTTCTGCATGATCCAGATCAGCCACATCCTGACCGAGCGCTGCCGTACGCGTGGCTGATGACCAATTACTGGGAAACCAACTTTGCCGCCGGATTGGGAGGCTTTCACAGCTTTCGTTTCAGCGTATCTTCCATTAGCACAAATGACATCCAGCTGTCACTACAACAACTTGAGATGAAGAACACCGAATTGATCACATTCCGCTTATCTGAGTCTTGATCTGCACCACCAACTGAGTGGAGTTCGCCATGAAGATCAAAACCATTGTTGTTGTAATGAGTGCGGCAGTGGTGTTGCTAATTGGATCAGTCGCAACGGCTGAGTTCCCGGTGCCGGAGGGACCGCTGGTCATCCGTCAGGCTAGCGTGCCAAAAGCAGAAACAGGGCTCATCATCGATGGCCGGGGAGATGACCCTGCGTGGCAGTCTGTCGAGTGGTCGCCGCCGTTTGTCGACATCCGTGGCTATGACTATGAACCCGCTCCCTACTATGAAACGAGGATCAAGATGGCGTGGGATGATGATTACTTCTACGTCCTCGCGTGGATGGAAGAACCACACTTGTGGGCGACGTATGACCAGCACGACATGGTGATCTATCACGAGAACGATTTCGAGATATTCATCGATCCGGATGGCGACAACCACAATTACCTCGAATTGGAGATCAATGCTCTTGGCACAACGTGGGATCTGATGCTGACCGCTCCATACCGGGATAATGGTCAAGCCATCGATTCATGGGAAATGCCAGGTCTGAAGAGCGCGGTGCACCTTGTGGGCACGCTCAATAATCCGTCTGATGAGGATGAGGGGTGGGGTGTCGAATGGGCAATTCCGTGGGAATTGATCAACGAGGTCGACAGCCGCGAGAGGCGACGGGGTAGCACACATCCCCATCAAATGCACGTGAATTTCAGTCGTGTACAATGGCAACTGGACATTGACCTGCGAAACGGGACTTATACCAAGCAGCTCAACCCCAGCACTGACGAACCGTTGCCGGAGGATAACTGGGTTTGGTCACCGCAGGGTCTGATCGCCATGCATTATCCGGAACGATGGGGCCGAGTCTTCTTTGCGTTCGAACCCACGCAAATGATAAGTGGTGGCTATCGTACAATCGAAGATCCCTTACGCGACGCTGCCATGCTTTGCTATTACGCACAGAAGAGGTTTTACGAAGAACGCGATGTATACGCCAGTAAAATGAAATCACTAGACCTGCCGAAGAAATCGCCGTATCCGGGAATCGAATGGCCGCCCGGCATCGTCTGGATGCGAGGAGGGTATCAGATGATCGTCTATGACAAAGAAGCTAAAATGGGTATGCGAGTCCGCGAGGACGGCCAATTAAAAACCATGCCCTATCACAAAACATGGGCGCTTGAATACATGCGTGGTGTGCGTCCATCTCCAGATAACGATAACTAGAAACAGGACAACCGTTGAACCTTTCCCCACTCGACTGGACCATTTTCTTCGGGATGCTGATCTTCCTCATCCTCAGCATCGTCGCCAGCCGGACATTGATGAAGTCGGTCGCCGACTTCCTCGCCGCGGGACGGTCGGCCGGACGTTACCTGATCACGGTTTCATCAGGTATCGCGATGCTCGGCGCGATCACTGTCGTCGGCAACCTCGAGATGAACCTGCTCGCCGGGTTCTCGATGTCGTGGTGGGGGATGACGACCAGCGTGGTCATCCTGATCATGACCATCTTCGGCTGGGTATCATACAGGTACCGGCAAACACGTGCGCTGACCATCGCCCACTTCTTTGAACTCAGATACAGCCGGAAATTTCGCGTATACGCCGGTATTCTCGCCGCTGTGTCCGGCCTGATCAACTTCGGAATATTCCCATCGGTCGGAACACGTTTCATCATCCATTTCTGCGGCCTGCCGGACGAATTCGCGCTGTTCGGTTTGATGATCCCGACCTTCCCGGTGATCATGGCGAGCTTGCTTTCGATTTCTCTCTACTTCGTGTTCGCCGGTGGACAGATCGCGGTGATCATCACCGACTTTTTCCAGGGCGTGTTCATCAACATCGTGTTCGTAGCGATGCTGCTATATCTGCTATGGCTGGTGGATTGGGGAACGATCCAGCAAGCGCTGTCCGGCGCGCCGCAGGATGCAAGCCTGATCAATCCGTTCAAGACAGGCCACATCGAAGACTTCAACTTCTGGTACTTCCTGATCGGAATCATCGGCGTGTTCTATAGCGCGATGAGCTGGCAGGGAACACAGGGCTACAACGCATCCGCGATAAACGCCCACGAAGCCAAAATGGCCGGCATGCTCGCCTGTTGGCGTGGCATTCCGCAGACCCTGATGCTGATGACTGTCCCGATCATCGCCTACACCGTGCTCAATCACCCGAACTTTGCTGGCATCGCGACCAATGTGAACAGTGTCCTCGCCGGTGTAGAAGGTGAAGCGATTCAGAGCCAACTGAAGGTGCCGTTGGTGTTGTCGCATCTGCTCCCGATCGGCTTGATCGGAGCGTTCGCAGCGGTGATGCTGGCAGCGTTCATCAGCACACATGACTCGTACCTGCATTCGTGGGGCAGCATCATCGTGCAGGACGTGATCATGCCGTTCCGCAAGAAACCGTTCACACCCGAACAACACATCCGTGTGCTGCGCTGGTCGATCATCGGCGTGGCGATATTCATCTTCTTCTTCAGCCTGCTGTTCAAGCAAAGCCAGTACATTTTCCTCTTCTTCGCGATCACCGGCGCGATTTTCGCGGGCGGATCGGGCGCGGTAATCATTGGCGGATTGTACTGGAGCCGGGGGACAACCGCGGCGGCATGGGCAGCGATGACAGTCGGTTCCGCCATCGCGGTCGGCGGGATCATTATCCATCAGCTGGTGGATGATTTCTTCATTAACGGCCAAGTGTTCTGGGCGATCAGCATGGGCTCGGCGACGGTGATCTATTTCGTTGTGTCACTGCTCACCAGTCGTGGCCAGAAACACGATATGAACAAGCTGTTGAATCGTGGCAAATATGACGAAGCGGGCGAGATCCGGCATGTGGACGTCGGCCAGAAGAAAATCTGGAAGCTGCTCGGGATGACCGAAGAGTTCAGCACCGGCGACAAGTTCATCTTCGTCATTAACTACGTCTGGACCTTCTTCTGGTTCACCATCTTCGTCATCGGCACCATCTACAACTTGTCGCACGAAGTCTCCGACGATACCTGGATGACGTTCTGGAAAGTGTATGTCTACATTCAGCTCGGCATCGCGTTGATCTCGGTGGTGTGGTTCACCATCGGCGGCGCATTCGACCTCAAGAAGATGATTCACTCGTTGCGCACGATGACCCGTGACGACAGCGACAGCGGCTTCATCGCACGTGAAGATCGAGACCATTCATGACCGATAAACTTCAGCAGCTGCACATCACCCGCATCGAACGTTTCCGCGACCGCATCGCGAAGCAGGTGCTCGCCGAAACCATCCCGTTGCAGGTCGAAATCGCGCGGATGGACCGTGAAGTGCCGTTCGCGGAACGTGAATCACTGGCATATGAGCGTTTGAACGAAGGAGATCGTTGGGGTAGCAACTACCAGATGGCGTGGCTGCGGATGACTGGAACCGTGCCCACCGAATGGGCTGGAAACGAAATCGTAGCACGCCTCGATGTTGGTGGAGAAGGATTGGTCTACGATGCCTCCAGCGCGATCCTGCAAGGGATCAGCAGCGGGTCGGTGTTCGACAAGGATTATTCACGTGACCTGCTGCCGTTGTTCGATTACGCGCAGGGCGGCGAGACGGTCGAACTGTGGATCGACGCGTCCGCCAATGACCTGTTCGGTCTGATCACTGAGCCCGATCCAGCCGAAGAGTCATCGAAACGCTATGGCGAATGGAACGCCGAACTTAAGTCGGCTCGCTTGGCTGTGTTCAACCGCGAACTGTGGGATCTATGGCTCGACCTGCGCATCATGCTCGGACTGATCCGGCAGCTGCCGGAAGACGGTGTACGTCGTTCACGATTGATCCGTTGTGGAAGCGAGGCTGTGGACGCGTACGCCGAAGACCAAGCGAACACACTCGCGGCCCGTGGAATCCTCGCTCGTGAATTGAGCCAGCCCGCGACCACAGCTGACCTGAACGCCATCGCCATCGGGCATGCCCACCTTGACACCGCATGGCTGTGGCCGGTGTGTGAGGGCAAACGTAAGGCGGAACGAACCTTTGCATCACAGTGTGCGCTGCTAGAACGGTTCCCCGACTATTTCTTCGGCGCATCGCAACCGCACCAGTACGAATACGTTCGTGATCGCAAACCGGAGCTGTACGAACGGATCAAGCAGCACGTCACCGCCGGACGCTGGGAACCGCTGGGCGGGATGTACACCGAAGCCGATTGCAATCTCGCGTCCGGAGAAGCGCTCGCGCGTCAACTGCTCTACGGCAAACGCTTTTTCCTCGACGAGTTTGGGATTGATGTCAAGCACCTGTGGCTGCCAGATGTGTTCGGTTATTCCGCCGCGTTGCCGCAGCTGTTGAAGAAAGCCGGGATCGACTATTTCGTCACGATCAAGATCTCGTGGAACCAGTTTAACGAGTTTCCGCATCAAACCTTCATCTGGCGCGGGATTGATGGTAGCGAAGTGCTCGCCCACTTTCCGCCCGAAGGCAATTATAACAGCATGCTCGACGCCGACTACCTGATCCCTGCACGGAATGGATTCAAGGAAAAAGATCGAGTAGATGTCTTCCTGAGCAGTTACGGCGTCGGCGACGGCGGCGGCGGCCCGAAGGAAGAAAACATCGAGTACGGCCGACGGCTGGCAAACACCGAAGGCGCGCCGAAAGTTCGTTTCGGCAAGGTCGCCGACTTCTTTGACAAGCTGGAAGCCTACCGTGAAAAACTCGACCGCTGGTCAGGCGAACTCTACCTCGAGCTGCATCGGGGGACACTGACCACTCAGGCTCGCACCAAACGCGGCAACCGCAAACTCGAATACCGTCTGCAGGCGACCGAGATGCTGCACACGCTGCTGCCGCTCGACCAGTACCCGGCGGACGAGTTGCGCGCTACGTGGAAAACGTTGCTCGTCAACCAGTTCCACGACATCCTGCCGGGGTCGAGTGTAACCGAAACCTACCGTGTCACGCTGGAAGAATACGCGCAGATCGAGCAGACTTGCGCAGGTTTGGAACGCGAAGCCGTCAATCAACTCGGCAACGCTGACGAGAACGCGCTGACCCTGTTCAATCCACTTAGCGAAGCGTTTAATGGTGCTATTCAGTTGCCTGATGCGACAGGGCAGGTTGTCGATGGGGATGGTGAAGTACTACCCACGCAGCTTGTCGGTGACAAGGTGTGGGCGGCGGTAGATTTACTGCCATTGTCCGTTAGCAGCGTCCGGATGACGGATGAAGCAATTCCGGAAGCGCGAAGTAGTGATGACCGTGTTCTTGAGAACGATCTGATCCGTTACGAATTCAATGAGTCCGGTCAGCTTATCGGCGCAGTAGATATTCATACCGGCTGGAACGTGATCCCGGAGGACGAAACCGGCAACCGCCTGTTGCTGTTTGGCGATCGTCCGAATGATTGGGACGCGTGGGACATTGACCTGTTCTACGAGACCAATCTGCTTGGCGAGGCGAAGTGTGTCAGCGTCGAATCTTTGGGTACAGGGCTGGTTGGATCAGCGCTACGGCTGCGTTTTGAGTGGAACAACTCAACTATTGAACAGGATGTCATCCTGTTCAATAGCTCACGCGAGCTGCGTTTCATTACCCGCGTTGACTGGCACGAAGATCACGAGATGTTGCGCGTCAATTTCCCGGTCAATGTGCTGACTGACAGGGCAGCGTTCGATATTCAGTATGGGCACGTCTTCCGTCCGATCCATCGCAACACATCGTGGGATGTCGCCCGTTTTGAAAGTGCAGCGCATCGTTATGCCGACCTGTCCGACAACGATCACGGCGCAGCGTTGCTCAACGATTGCAAGTACGGGTACGGCGTCCACGATAACGTGATCAGCTTGAATTTGCTGCGTTCGCCGAGCTATCCCGATCCTGACGCCGACTGCGGCACGCACGAGTTCACCTATTCGCTATACCCGCATGAGCACGATCTGATCCGATCCGATGTAATCGAAACTGCCGCGCGTCTCAACCAACCGCCGTTGATTCTACCAGACGTGTTCGTCGAACCGATGCAGTTGCCGTTCACGCTGGACGGTGAAGGCCTGTCGCTGACCACGATCAAGCGCGGTGAGGACGGAAACAGTTGGATCCTGCGCATCGTCGAGACCCGAGGCCGCCATTCAACCGGCGTTTTGAGCTCGGCGACACCATTTGATCAGATTGCTGAAACCGATTTGATTGAACGGATCATCGGCGAACCGACTGCAGGCAGAATCACCATAAACATGAAGCCACTCGAGATACGCACATTCGCGGTCAACCACGGGCACCATGAGTCTTGAACAACCCCTGTGAACTGTCTACGACAGATTCACACGGGCATGAAGGGGGATGATGATGAGATTGGCCATACTGTTGACTATTGTTCTGCTGATGTCTGTTGGAATTGTACTCGCTGAAGATGAAACGGTTCGCTTCCCGATCTTCGATCACCAGGTGCTGCATTTCAATCCGGACTCGTCGGACTATTACCTGGAAGCGCCGGACATCGCTCTCGACAACGGTCGCGAAGCTCAAACCAGCGCCACACTGCCCGAGTTCAATCACGACACACGCATTTTTGCGCATGTCATCCTCAGCCCGATTCCCAAGGACATGCTGACGGTCCATGATCGTTGGGACCGCGCAGGTAACCTGCGGTTGACCAACCTGGACGGTCCAGACATCGAACTGTCCCGCTTCATGACATCCTACGGCGGCGAAACGACGCACAAGCTGGATATCACTCACCTCGCCCCTTTACTCACCGGCAAACGTGACTTCATCAGCTTCGTTGACACCTGGGTCAGCCCCGGCTGGATGGTGTCCCTCGACCTCGAGTTCATGCCAGACACCTCTGCGTATGCGCCCGATTGGGTCGCGCCAGTTTATTTCACCACTGGATTCAACGCGCAGGAGATGCCAAACGGTGTCGATGTCGAGATCGAGATTCCAGACGAGTTCGCGCGGGTGGTCCTTACCTATATCGTGACGGGTCACTGCACTGACGGTCGCGACGAGGACGAGTTCGTCTCCAAACCGAATGTGATTTCCGTAGACGGCGTAGTCGTCGAACGGTTATACCCGTGGCGTGATGACTGCCGTGAATTCCGTGATCGTAATCCGTACACCGCGAAGTGGACCGACGGAACATGGTCATCCGACTACAGTCGCAGCGGGTGGTGCCCTGGGGTGGAAGTTGATCCGATCTTCATTGATTTGACCGACCATCTGACGGCTGGTAACCACACTATCCATTTCGAAATTGAGAACATGCGTCCAGTCGACGATGACGGCAACTTTGGCTATTGGCGTGTCTCAAGCCACGTTATTGGTTGGAAGGAGTACCCGAAGCTGTGGATGAACTACTGACATTGCTGCCTGCACCGGCGTCTGTTGAAGTTCACGGCGCAGCGTGCCGTATGCCGCTGCATGTTCCTTTGGTGGGGAGCGCGGCGAACGAAGCGATGGAAGAATGGCTAACACTGCAACCATTCGCTGAGGCATGGGTGCCTGAGTTTGTGTTAGCTACTTCAGCCGGTCATGTCACGCCGCCGCTCATCGCCAGTTTCGATCCAAGCCTGACTAACGAAGCGTACCGGCTTCAGATCAAAACGGACTCGGTTCGTCTGAGTACGGCGGACAAAGCCGGTCTGTTCTACGCCCTGATTACGCTGCTGCAACTGCTCGCCGGAGCTACCCGCGAGGGTGATGAACTAGTAGTTCCAACCGTTGAAATCGAGGACCGCCCCCGCTTCCGCTGGCGCGGAATGCACCTCGATGTCGTACGCCATTTTTTCCCCGTTGATGTGATCAAGCGTTACCTCGACGTGCTCGCGCTGCACAAAATCAACGTTTTCCACTGGCACCTGACCGATGATCAGGGTTGGCGGATCGAGATCAAATCGCACCCGAAATTGACTGAGATTGGCGCATGGCGAACCGAAGCAGATGGCACCCGTCACGGCGGCTACTACACCCAGGACGAGATCCGCGACGTTGTTAATTACGCCGCCGAGCGCCACATAACCGTCGTCCCCGAGATCGAGGTGCCCGGCCATGCTCGCGCCGCGCTGGCAGCATATCCGAAGTTGTCGTGCACTGGTGAAACACAGTCTGTTCCAACAACGTGGGGCATTTTCGATGATGTATTCTGCGTAGGCAATGAAAACACAATCACATTTCTCGAGGATGTTCTGACCGAAGTGTTTGACCTGTTCCCATGCGAGTTCGTCCACATCGGCGGAGATGAATGCCCGAACATCCGCTGGCAGGCCTGCCCGAAGTGTCAGCAGCGGATGCAGCTGGAGAAGGTTGGATCGTTCGCCGAACTGCAGCACTGGTTCACACGCCGGATAGAGGGCTTCCTGAACGCTCACGGTAAACGTCTGATCGGATGGGATGAAATCCTTGTCCAAGATCTGCCCAAATCAGCGGCGGTCATGGCGTGGCGATCTACGCAACAGGGCCAGAGAGCTGCTGAGGCAGGACATGATGTCGTTATGAGCCCGACCACGCACTGTTACTTCGATTATGCTCAGGCCGAACACGGCGAGCCGGAAGCATTTGAGGCAACATTGACCTTGGAGCAAGTTGCCAAGTTCGATCCGGCACCAAGCGATTGGCCGGAATCTGTCCGCACGTGTGTCCTTGGCGGGCAGGGCAACCTGTGGACCGAACGGATCGACAACGAATCCCATCTGCAATACATGCTGTTACCCCGCCTGTGCGCACTGTCTGAATGCTTGTGGTCGCAAGCTCAAGCGAGGCCGCTATCGGCGTTATATGAATCGCTGGAAAAGTGGCTTGAATTGCTCGCGAAACTCGGATTCAATTCACGAAACATCTGAGGACTGCTGGTCGGTAAGGACCTCCAACATGAGATCCTTCAACTGACGTGTCTGGTATTGCCGCGAATACGGTTCCAGATCAACTGACTCATTAACGACCGGCGTCCGGTTATTCTGTTTCCACGCCTGATACTGCGACAACACATACTCTTTGATCTGATCCAGATCTGATGTCGCCAATCCCGCATTGCACTGATCAATAATCTCAGCAACTTCGTCCTGCGGTGAGGTGGCAACGGAAAGGATAGGACGGCCGGAACGAAGATACTCAAACAGCTTGGCCGGAATATTTCCCCCATGTCTACTCACCAATCCAGGTAGCAAGAGTAACAAATCAGCACCAACCTGGGCTTCGATGGCCTGTCGATGCGCAATCCGTTCACGGAAGACCAAAACCGTCCGGTGTTTCACCTTTCTCAACAACTGGGTAAGAAATTGGTGGTCGACTCGAAAATTTGTGACGCCGTAGTGCACAACCTGAATGTCGTCAGACGGAATGAAGCCATCACTCAGCAAATCGTCAAGTGCATGGTAGAAAAGCAAAGGGCTACGTCCAGGTAGCAAACTTCCTGTATACACGATGGTGAAGCGATCCCATTTTACAGGAGTAAGATTTTCATACCCTTCAGGGTCATAACCATTATTTATAACGTGAATCGGCTGCTTATGACGGGTTTTCAACTGCTTAATCAAACTCGGGCTTGTTGTCACAATGAAAGACGCTGATGAAATAACTCGTCTTTCTGTTTTGAACATGATACGCTCTTTCCACTTGAAATCGATCATCTCAAGCGTGTCACGAAAATCGGCAACCCATGGGATGCCATATTCTTTGTGAGCCCAACTGGCCAGGCGCATGGCGATGGGACGAACGAAGCTGGCGAGTAAAATATCCACATCGTCATGCTGCTTCAGCAGTTCACTTATTGCACGTTTACCATCGTTGTAAATTGAATGTGGATGTAATCCATAACTTAAGTATTCTAAACGATACTTACGGCCTATTTTATGGATTATACTGCTAATACCATTACGTTGCATTCTATCATAATAATACTCAGTGGGAACATCTGGCATGTTTACAACGATACTCGCGTCAGAACGTTGTGATGCGTGTTTCAAAGTAACCGACACAACATCCCAACCGTCGCGGATAAGATATTTGGCGAAGCACCCAAGACGGCTGGCTCCTACATTGCTGAAGGGGGGAAATGTGGAAGATATGATCAAAAGCTTTGGCATCTGAATCCATTTACAGTTTGTTATCGACCAGGTTAATCCATCTTCCAGTGTGCGCCCAGTTTCCAATCCCACTCACGAGGTTCAAGACCTAGCCCTCCCGATCCGGGTGACACGGTAAACTCACCGAAGATGATTGATTCGTCATTCGGAGAATAGAGATCAACTCGTGTAAAATCAAAGTCTTCACTCAGCTTTTCGGCGACCTGAAGCATTTCGTCGTACAGGGGAGGACGTGCAATTGGGTCAGCCATTGGAATTCGCATCGTCAAATCGAGCGCGTTCCAGTTTTCGTCATAGAATGTCTGTTGAAATCCCTGGAAGCGTCCGATCTGGTACTGGATACACTTTGCCTTGCCATGAAAACAGTAAAACTTGTAATCGTGTGGCGCTTTAAAGTTGTCTGTTTCAATATATTTCTCGATCATGATGCACGGTTCTATACCTTCATACATTGTTTCATAACCAGAGACGCCATAAGTCGCGTTAAGCCACTCATTACATTTAGCAATCACTTGTTGTCGATTAACAGGCTCATTACCATCTATGATGATGTTCCAACCACACCCATGATTGGCTTTTATCACATACTTCTCAGGCAGCTCGTCGAACGGGATCTCCTCAGGATGTTGCGTCACAAACATCAAACCATTCAAATACTTAGAACCAACTTTCTGTTCTACGTAATCACGCACTTTGTATTTATCGGAAACGAGTGTTAATAGGGGATCACGGCTGAAATGGTTTCTATGAAGTACTTTTTCGTTCAATGATTGCGGATGTTTAATGTTTGGCCAATAACCAATTCGACAATATAACCGTAAACTGCTGTAGAACACCGGAGGCAATACTCTTATGGTGTTCTTCCAGTATTTGCGAAACATCAGACGGCACGGTCTTCTCCGAAAACGAGGAGGTATTGCCATGAATCTGATGCCCTTCATCAGACGATATCCTCATGCAGGTGAGCAGAACCAGTTAGGCAAATGGACAAGCAATCTGCTAACAGAATTTCATCAGTAAATCGGTATAGAATAATGAATCTAATCTCTAAGGCCAAGTAAAAAGTTAAATTAGGCCGAGTTTTAGTGTGTGAGAAAAAGCGACCCGTATTAAACAGGTCGCTTTGTTTGCAGTTGCCGCCGAAAGTGATTCCTGATTCGTAAATCACAGAAGAAATCTGTCGTCGTTATCGTACCAGCATAACCTTTTGAACCGCGTTCAGCTCACCCGGAACTGTCGCACGGACGAAATACAATCCGCTCGCCAGATCCGACGCGTCAAAGACATAGCTGTGCATGCCTGCATTCGTCTGGCCATTGGCCAACGTCGCCACAAGCTGACCGGTGACGTTATACACAGTAACCGTTAAATCACCAGTTTCAGGCAGTGCAACTGAGATCGTCGTTGTCGGATTGAACGGATTCGGATAAGCGGAACTCAGATTGAAATCTCCTAGCGAAGGAATCCGCTCATCCAAGATTGGTTTGAAGAATTCGCCACCTGCATCCCAGTCTATGATTCCTTCCCCGGGAGGTGCCACTCCAGTTTTTACGAATGCAAAAGAGTCGCTTACTTGCAGCCCGTTCCTGAATCCATAGTGTCCCTCGAACAGGTATTCACCAGCTGGCGCGTGACCAGGAATGTTTTGCGTCAAGTCAGGAATTAATACGTCCATGTAAGGCCGCAGGACGTGATGTTGAGATGTCAACCAACCGTTCGGCGGATACGAATTTCCGTTCGGAAGAACTACGTTGGTCCAGTAATAGACATTGTTCGAATGAAGCGAGATGTTGCTCACAAGATGAGCGGCGTAAACGAGTGTGCCCCCTTGAGGCGGGATTTCTATCACACTGGGAAGTAACGTCAACTCAACTGCTGCCGGTGCTGCCGGCTGACCCGAATACAGTCTGATTTCATCGAGCTTACCATTAAAACTTCTGTCCGACTGGTAAGGGTGCTTGCCGATCAATAGCGGCTGTGAGGACGGAGTAATCGTTCCAACAACATTTGTAAATGCCTTGAGTTCTTCATCTACGTAGAGCTCAGCTCTTGAACCATCGTACGTGGCGACAATGTGATGCCATTCAAAAAGCGATGGAGAATCGAGTGTTCTTGTGGGGACTGGTACGCCATCAATCGTCAGCTCAAAAAAGAGACCCGGTACTCCGTTATCATAACCCCACAAGATCCGGTACGAGGCATCATACATGTCACCGTGCTTACCAATGATAATATCAGCGAATGACTGAACTTCAGCTTCTGGATAAATCCAGAGGTCCATCGTCACTCCCTCTGTCAGATCAAGAATTTCGGTGTCGGCAACAATCCCGCCGCCACCGTTATCGTTATAGACAAGCAGAGCGTTGTTTACATGTCCATTGACGAATGAATAACTCGGAACCAGGTTTGCATCAAGATTGTTACCTGAAGCGTCGTGAAGAATTGTCCCAGCAGTTTCATCACATGGCCAGTAACCAACAAGATTTTCCGGCTGCGCAACTTCGCCATTCACAGAAATATCATCAACATAGACGCCGCCGTCGTCGTACCAGCCCTGTCCACGGAGGGTAAACCACGGTTCGACCAGGTCTCCAAACTGATCCTGTACCGTGAACTGAAAATCTCCATTCCAGTAAACATCCCACGAGCCATCCGGATCTCGATTCATCTCGACAGAACTCCATGAATTCTCCGGGAAATCGATGTTGGATTCACCGATGTATATACCACTCCATCGCGCAAGAAGATGTCCTTGTGGGCCATCCACACCGATGCTGAACCAATCTCCGTTTTCATCGTATGGACCATCCGAAATCCTCGCAGCAAAGTAATTGTGATCGGACTGAGGACGGGGCTTGACCCAGAACTCAATATCATAATCATCGCTGACGACCATCGGGCAGGAAATAAGTCCATACCCAATTTGCTGGTATTCGTGCAGCTCGACACACCACTGTGATCCGTTGTGTCCCGGCGAAGCCATGTGCACGCCTTCAGGCCATTCGACGACCGGCCAGGCGGGATTTTCCGTGTAGTTTCCATCCTCGAAATCTTCATCGCCCAGGAAATCAACCAGCACGACCTCTGAACGGTCAACATCCGATATCCGGACTTCATCGATGTAACCGGTGAAAAATTCTGCCGGATATCCCGTGTAATAAACGGCACCGAGTTCGAGGGGATCATCGCCTGGGCGGATCACGCCGTCATGAATCATCGTGCTTTCACCCTGAAGATCTCCGTTCACGTAGAGCTTGAGCGTTTGGTTGTTCGACCACGTCATCCGGACATCATAAGGTTCGTTGGGAACGATTCTCCCCGGTGCGGTTTCCGCCCAGACGTAGTCAGTCCCCGGTTCGTTCAGGTATACCTGCCCGAATAGAGATCCAGTTGGCATCACCCAGAATAGGAATGATGGATCGCCCGCATTGTGCCAACGATAGCGGGTTACAAGCGGATGTGTGTTGTCATCGCCGATGACGGTCGCTACGAAATGTGCGTCGATTGTGATCGCGTCCCAGCCGTTTCCGATCTCATAGTTGTTAATCGCGACGGATGACGGTCCTGTGAAATCGATTGCTCCGTTATATGTAGCGGGTCCAGTAAACTCAGCTCCCTCGGCGAGAGCTAATGAGTAATTGTCGGGCGATTCGTCATGAGCGACATACGTTCCCGCCGGTTCGTTATTGCGCCACAGGGCTTGGGTTTGCTCATCCAAAACATACCAGTCTGTGGCATCTGTTGCCCAGTTGGCGAAAATCCAATCGAAATTGCCACTAAATGATCCATCATTGCCGTAGACCGTGGCGTCTTCGAACGATGATCCAGCTCCCTCATTCATCTGCCACAACCCGATCAAATGCTGCTCATTACCAGTCAACTGCACCGAAGCATGTTGAGCGATTTGAGCATCTGTTCTGGCAACGTTCCAGAATCTGACTTCGTCGATGCATCCGTCGAAGAAATCAGTCAACGTTCTGTTGTTTCCGACATAGACTGGTTCATTGGTCGACATACTGCCGATCGTTTCACTTTCCTCGGCGTTAAATACACCATCGATATAGATCTTGAACGTGTTTCCCTGCCGGACTCCAGCCAAGTGATGCCATTCGTCCAAAGACAACGTGAACGTGCTGTGGACTTCTACACTGGCAGACGGATTGGTCCACGATTGTGCGCCAAAGCGAACTTGACCGTCACCAATTCCACCCGTATTTCCGATGCCCAAGAAGAAATGAGTACCGTAGGATCCTTCTCCCTTGGAAAAAATCGTTGGTTCAGGAATAGGCCAGGATGTCCCCTTTACCAATGCCTCAACGGTGAAATCGCCCGTTCCGATATTCATGATCGGATCATGCGGGATAAGCCCGTAGCTGGATGAGCCATCCAACAGGACCGCTTGGTTTTGAGCAGCTACGATTGAAGGGACCAACAACAGGCAGACTAGCAAGAGAATCAAATATCGGGATTTCATCAGATCTTCCCCCAGGCAAGTGCGGTTTGAATTAAGCCTTCAATAACCAGTTCTACATTGTATTCTATATCCTTGGACTTTGCAAGACTATTCCGGAAATAGTCGATATTTCTGAGAAATCAAAAGCCACAGCTAATCGCTGTGGCCATTGAATTTGAGCACTAATTAGCAAGACTTATCTGACCAGCATCACCTTCTGGACAGAGTCAAGCTGACCCGGAACTGTGGCGCGCACGAAGTACAAGCCACTAGCCAGACCAGACGCATCGAAGACATAGCTGTGCGTACCGGCGCCAGCCCGACCATCTGCCAGAGTCGTCACGAGCTGACCGGTGACGTTACACACAGTAACCGTCAAATCACCAGTTTCAGGCAGTGCAACTGAGATCGTCGTCGTCGGGTTGAAAGGATTCGGGTAAGCCAACGCAAGCTCGTACTCAATGGGTCGTTCAATTTGACTTGTGGCGTCACCAACATCGGTTGCCAAACTGACATCAAGGATCATCAATGAAGATTGATCAGCCACGTAGGCAAAGCCATTGGTCAACGCAACATCATATGTGGTACCAAGCGTGTTGTAATAGCCAACCTCGACCGGAGATAATAAGTCACTGATGTCAAAGATACGTAAACCTCCCACGTAAGCTGAGATGTAAAGATACGCGTCTCGCAGAAGCAGTGAGGTCACTCCAGTCGGAACTGGTGTCGCGCTTATTTCAATCGGTGACGTGGGATTGCTGACATCGAAGATTGAAAAACCGGGGATCGTGTCCATATAGAGCAATTGGTTAGCATCGTCGAACTCCATGTCGCTACACTTCAGGAAATTCGGTATGTACGTGTCCAGGGTTGGTGATTCCAGGTTCTCAATGTCGTACACGTATATGCCGTCCAGATAATCTGCCACATATGCGTAATTCGAGACAATAGCGACTGCATTGACAAATGACGGAGTCTCTATTGTACTGATTTCAAACGGAGTTGAGGGATCGCTTACATCCAAAATATGTAGCCCGTCGTAATGAGCAACTACGAACCCTATGTCGTCAACAACCTCTATGTTGTACGCATGATAATCGGCACCGTAGTTATTAAGAATGATCGGATTCTCCGGGTCACTGAAGTCCATGAACGTTATTCCTACGTAGGATTGAACGAGGTAGGCAATATTTTCAGAAACCTCCACCCCCCCCCAGAAATGATTACCCGTGGAATAGTGGGATAGTTCTATGGGTGAGACAGGATCGCTGATATCCAGAAGGTAAATTCCATCATATCCTCTGTTGACAAATGCTATATCCCCTGCGATTTCAACAGATAGAGTTGATCCATACAAGTTTAAGTAGCCAGCCTCAAACGGCTGCATCAAATTGCTGACATCAAGAACGCGTAATCCCGATTCACGATCTGCCACATAAACAAAGCCATCAAGAGCAAAAACGCTACTCGAATGGCCGGGTGTATCGAAATCTCCCAGATTTATCATGGACTCTGGATTACTGATATCAATCGCATTGACGCCATGATAATCAGAGGCGATGAAAGCCAGATCACCATCTATGTGAATTGCTTTGGGATAGCCAGTGTTGTCCACCGATCCCAGTTCGCTTGGATTCGCCGGATCGCTGATGTCGAAAACGACAAGACTGTTCGGGTATTGTTTGGTTAAATACAGAAAATCGTCTCTGACACATATGTCGAAAACAGTTTCAAGTTGGAGATGGTTTACCAGTTCGGGTTGCTGGGGGTTTGACACATCAAACACGTCAAGGCCAGCTTCGTGCTGTCCCAAATACAGGTGATTTTCAGAAATAGCTACATCCTGCGCCCTTCCGGAAGAAGCGATCGCAGTGACCAGGAGTGGAGAATAAGGGTTGCTGACATCGAGTATGACAAAGCCCGAAGAATCATTGGCCACGTAGGCATAGTCACCCTGCACATCGACATCATAAAAGTAATCTACTATGTCCGGCTCACGAAAAGAACCGGTTTCAAATGCGGACAAGGGATCACTGATGTCGATAATCGTCAGCCCTGAATCCCCGTCCGCGACATAGGCATAGTTCCCTGAAATTCTCAGATCGTAACTTCTACCGGGTGTATCAACAAATCCGACCTCAACTGGTAAGGTCGGATTTGTTATGTCTATGACGCGAAGTCCGGTGAGTGAAGATGCCAGATAGGCGTGTTCACCTGAAACGCGAACGGCATTGACCTTCCCCCAGCTTGTGAACATCGAATCGACCATGCTTACGTTCAAACTATCTTGCGCCAATGATCCACTGGTAGCAGTCAGTAGTAGAAGAAGAACGAGCACCCGTTTCATCAAGTTACCTCATTTGTATCGTTATCTATTGCACAAGCATCACCTTCTGGACAGCGTCGAGTTCGCCAGGCACCGCCGCGCGAACGAAATACAATCCGCTTGCCAGATCCGACGCGTCGAACACGTAGCTGTGAGTGCCTGCATTCGTCTGGCCATTGGCCAACGTCGCCACAAGCTGGCCCGTGACGTTGTAGACCACAACAGTCAAATCTGCAGCTTCCGGCAACGCAATCGAGATCGTTGTTGTCGGATTGAACGGATTGGGGTAAGCCGTTTCCAGTGAATACTCAGATGGGATTGTGACGGCTGAAGATTCCGCATTCTGTGACATTACCGTAGCCCACGTTTCGTCTTCCCACGAACCGCCACCGTCAGGTTCAGCACCGATCTTGGTAAACATGAAGCTGTCGGAAGCAAGGATGAGATCCGGCAGGTCGCCCATGTAGGCAGAGTATATGTACACACCAGCCGGCGCCATGGCGGGTACAGATTGCGGCAGGCCCATTTCCACCCCAGTACCGGGAATGACCAGGTAGCTCACATCGAAAAGTGGTCCGATGACGTTGCCGTTCGGTGTGGTCACAAATGTCCACGCATCCATCAGAGTTGGTTCTGGAAGTGTGCTGACCATGATAGCATCATAAATGACTGTGCCCCCGTTTGGCGGAATAGTAACAACCTGTCCGACCAGATCCAGGGTCAGCAAATCGGGTATGGCATCTACACCAAAGTTATCCATAACAGCTTCAATGATCATTGTGCGGGTGTAGTCATCATTGTCAACGAGCATCCCGAGTTCGAACGTGAAGCAGGCGGAGTTAAAGACCTCGTTGTTGTCAAGCACACCGCAGCCACCATTGTCGGCAGGATTATGCAGGACACGCCGCGCCCCATTAATCGGTTCGATATGATCGATATAAGAGTTCTCGCCCGAGTAGCTCATGGTCAGACCGCTAAGTGTATCATCGCCGGCAACGCTGTACAGGTCAGCACTACCGTCCGCGAGATTACCCAGGTTCAGCATGCCAATCAGATTGTCGGGAGATGCATACGCATATACATCCGCACCTTCCAGGTAGAAGTTGCCGCCAGCATTCAAATAGTCGACGCACGCCTGTTCTTCGGCCGAATTCGTCGTGATCACGAAGTCATTCGGATAAACACCGACGCATAGAAATACACACTGATAACCCATGAATGGTACTTCAAAGAAATCGTTGGTGTAGTAGGTGGTGTAACCGAGATCGGTGAGGATCGTATTTAACTGAGGTCCTGAATCAAGAGTTTCATCCACATCGATCAGCAGAACATCGGCGTCTGCGACATAATTGTTCAACATGAAGTCACGGGCATTCTCACCAGGTTGCAGCGTCAAGGAACCGGCGTCTGTTTCATACCCGATTGCGGTGACCTCGTAGGGAAGTGTTCCGCTGAACAAATCCGGGAACGAATAGTATCCATCAATATTAGTAGTCGTGCTGAGGTTCCCAACCTGAACAGTGGCGCCTTGAACAGGGACGAAAGTTCCTGCGTCACGAACGGTGCCGTGGAGGCTGGCATCGCCCGGCAAATTGTTAAACTCGATTGCCAATTCACTGAATGGATAACTGGGTACACTGCCGTCATGAAGTACTGTGAGACCTATGTCACCAGCATCGTTCTGAATACCGACGGTGCAGCCGCCAACATCAATGCCTGTTTCAACTGACATGTAATGAATCTGCACGCTCCCATCTTCGAACAGAATCATCTGGGCGGTTACATCTTCCTGACCGTTGGGGTCCACGTTTCCGGGATATTCGTCCCAGTTGAGGAAGCTGATAACGAGCGCATTCTGGTCACCGATCGTCAAGGTCTGATAGAGCAGATCGGCATCCGTAGCGTCGGCAGGATCCATGTCATCCCAAAACCAAGCGATCATTGCCTGGTAGCTGGTGGATGGCATCTCCTGGTTTGAGAGGCTGATGTACTGGCCGTCAAAGTTGATCGCACCGTTCGAACCAATATAGAAATTGCTGTATGTTGCACCGTAAAACGGGAACGTAAAACCGATCGGGTAAGGACCAGAGGTATTGTCATCAGACATGTCCCCGATTACAGACGTTCCGGTAGGTGTGATATCAATCCAGCTATATACAGGCCCATCCGGCTCGTCGCTGTCCCTGAAGATGTAACCGAACGCATCAGGTCCACCGAGATGATCGATGATGTTTCCAGATGATCCGCCGATCAGGTTAGCCTGAAGCAACAGGCCATACTCAGACCGGGTAAGCTCGACACCATCCTCATATGCTTCGAGCAATGTTTTCAGCTCGGCATCGTTGTTCCGTGCAAGCGCTGATCCTGTAGCGACCAGTAAACATAGCAACAGTAGCAGGGCAATTCTCATGACTCATCCTTTCTGACCACAACTCATCCTTGTACAATATGGAAGCAATTAATGGACAGTTGCTTCTCAACGAAAGGTACTTCATACCGTTCAAAAAGCAAGTTAGAACGCAAAGATTCCTAAATAAAACAAGGGCACAGAGAGAACACGGGACACAACCGAAGTCATGTCCCGCGCATCACGTAAATGCCAAGTTTTTACTGAACTGGGATAGTTTACCTGACCAGCATCACCTTCTGGACAGCGCTCAACTCGCCGGGAATTGTCGCACGAACGAAATACAATCCGCTAGCCATACCGGACGCGTCGAACACGTAGCTGTGAGTGCCAGCGTTGGTCTGACCGTTCGCCAGAGTCGCGACCAACTGACCAGTAACGTTGTACACAGTAACATCTAGATCCGCAGCTTCCGGCAGCGCAACCGTGATGGTTGTCGTCGGATTGAACGGGTTCGGATAAGCCTTGCCGAGTGCGTATTCGGCAGGCAGCTGACTATCTCTGCTGGTTGAGACAATAGACTCGGACGATTCGCCCAAACTTCCGGTTGCAGGCCAATGTTCCGGTTGATCAAAGACGGTATAATCGGTTACGACCGCTTCCTGTTTGCTGAAGGCGAAACTGTCGTAAACGTCTACAATCCACGGATACGCGCCGATGTACACGCCAAACGTGTAATTCCCTCCAGGTGCCATCGGCGGAATGGCTTGTGACTGGAGATATTCATGAGTCCCTTCTGAAATGGACAGATCGCTGAAGCAGTTTGGCGACAGGGAATTGCCTGTAGGTACATGAGTGATAACCGTCCAGGCATCTATGGTAATGTCCAGACCTTGACGATAAATCGTGGCCCAGTAGTTGAACGTTCCGCCATCGGCAGGGAGGATTATCGGCTCATTGTTTGGTTCAAGAGTCAGTGTGAGCTCGTCATTCTGGACGGCAAACAGGTTCTGCCACCAACCAACCTGGCTCTCACGGTTCGCAGCAGCTATCAGGTCCAGTCGTCCATCATCGTTCATGTCATGTAAATGCAGCCCGCGTGGACCTTCAAAGTCGCCATCAACGACACGCATTGTGAAATTGCAAGCGCCATCATTCTGGAACCAGGCTAATGTGTCGTCACCATAGGAACTGGCAGCAAGATCGGGTGATCCGTCACCGTCGATGTCGCTGACGTAAATGTCAAACGCCTGCGTGAATTCAGACGCCACAACATGGGTGGTGAAGTTCATCGCGCCGTCGTTTTCCCACCATACGACTGCACCCGCAGTGTACAGGACGCCGGCCACGTCAAAATCACCATCGCCATCGAGATCGGATGGGACAGCGGCTTTCACGCCGTTCATTCCGTTAACAATATTGTGACGCGTAAATGATTCTGCGCCATCGTTCTCATACCATACCAGACAGTCTTCCAATTGACCGCAAGCGAGGACGTCTTTGTCACCATCGCGGTCGAAATCAACGCCCACGACGTCTGATACGCCAATCAAATCTCCATCGATGGTCTGCTTGACGTAGAAGCCGTTGTCGTTTTGTCTATACCACACTACGTCATTGTCGCCGTGACCGCCAGCGAGAACGTCCATGTCACCATCGTCGTCAAGATCAATACCATGGACAGACTGAGCCTGAGTGAGATCTGAATCTATGTGGATTGGAACGAATTCGATGTTTCCGAAGTTGCGATACAGACGAACGCTGTTCGAAAACGCGGAAGCGACAAGTATGTCAGGCAGATCGAAGTTATCCATGTTCGTGACGTGGAGGGCATAGACACCCTCGAAATCCGCGATCAGGATCTCCTGGTAAACATTATCTCCAAGATTTCGGTAGGCAAACAGTTTGTCAGCGGAGTTTGCAGCGGCGACGATGTCTATTTCACCGTCACAGTCGAGATCTGCCGCTTTTGCGTCATTGGCCCCGAATATGGAAGAATCAACAGGACGTTCGGTCCAACCCTCGCTTCGGTCACCATACCAACACAGAACCTCATTAAGATTGTCCGGGCTGTAGCGCATTGCAGCAGCGTCAGGAATGCAGTCGCCGTTGAAATCACCAAAGGTCAGTCCGAAGAATCCCAACATGTCACTGTCGAGGGTATGCTCCATGTACCGGTTATTGTCATCATACTCAAACCAGCGTGGATCGTGATCGTACTGGCAGTATCCGAAGATGTCGTCATCACCATCATCATCGATGTCAAACATCTGCACATCCCACGCGCCAGGGGCGATGGATTCCAGCTCGACTTCGGTGAAGCTGCCATCTCCGTTATTACTGAAGATCAGGTATTGATCTGCGCCATTGACCGCCACGGCGATGTCCGTCAGACCATCATTCTGAAAATCTCCGGTTGTGAGACCACGGATACTGCTGTGATTGTCGCTGATGACCTGTTCTGTAAAAACCATTGAACCATCGTTGACGTAACAGAGCAACCGGTCGCTGACGTTGGACGTTGCTACCAGGTCCATGTCACCATCATTATCAATGTCAGCGCCGTTAACGTCGTTTGCTCCATCGCAATCATATGTGATGACATGATTGCTGAAATTGCCAGCACCGTCGTTTTCCAGCCAGCCAACACGATCCTGAACATAGGATGAAGCTGCTACATCGAGATCGCCGTCTCCATCCATGTCAACAACGTGCAGTCCAAGACAATCATCAAATGCGCCGGTGACATCCAATTGCGTGAATGAATTCCCGCCATCGTTGCGATACCAGCGAATGTGTGAACTACCACTGACTACGATGTCAATATCACCGTCGCCATCAATATCAGCAGCTTCAGCATCGGTGGCCCCGGTGAAGTTTGGATCCACCACGCTGGGGACAAATTCTCCGGCAATATTCACCAGCAATACAACGTTGCTGATGCCAGCCGAACGAGCGGTTACCACGAGGTCATCATCGCCGTCACCATCAAAGTCTGCGGCGAATACATCACGGCCATCTGTGACATTGTCCAGTACGATTTCATAATCTCCAAGCCACGACGTGCGGGCAAAGACCAATGCTGGCACGAGCAGCAGGAGAACTACTACACTATTAATACGCATTTCCTTGTACCTCCTGTGATTCAATCATGAACGAATGAATTTGTGATTACAGCTATTCTGGTTTGATGCTATTTCAACAACACAATCTTCTTCATATCACTGAGAGCATTGGGTACTTCAGCTTGAACGAAATACAATCCGCTTGCCAAATCAGCACCGTCAATTGTGAATTCATGCTGGCCAGCCGCGAGGTGTTCATTCGCGAGTTCGGTCACCAGTTGCCCGGTTGAGTTGAACACCCTGATACGCAATTGGGATGATTCAGGAAGACGGACTGTTACTCGCGCCTGAGCGTTGAATGGATTCGGATAGACAGCTTCGAGAACGTAGTCCTGCGGCACGACGTTTTCAGTATTTGAGATGCCCAACGCAGCCATCTCGCCAGAAATCCAACCTTCTCCGGACCATAAATCACCGTTGGTTCCAGCGCCTGGTTGTTTGGTGAATTCGAAACCGTCCTGCACTATGTTCCCACCATACTGAAGCCGTCCAATGAACTGGTATAACCCAGCGGGTGCCGTAGATGGGATGTACTGGGGCGAACCCAGAACAGTCGCATTCATGAACGGGATCATCGTGAATTCCTGCGAATATGTCGGGCCGAATTCGTTGCCGTTTGGCAGGACAGCGTATGTGGAATACAGCGAGTGGGGGTACGCGTCCGGCAGCGAGCTTTCCAGATGAACCGTGTATTCGATGAATCCACCTTCGGCCGGGATCACCACCGGATCAACCTCTGCTGTCAACTGGAGAATGACAGGAGCGGGGTCGACCTGCGGATCGTTGTAGTAAATGACGACCGTTCCAGAGCTGTAACCTGCTGTTACAACATCGACATCGCCGTCGTTGTCCAGGTCACCCGCTGAAACGGAGGAGTTATTGTAGTTTGTGTCGCTGATGATATGCTGGGTCCAATCACCGGGCAGATTGTCAATCTCAAACCATGAGACCCCATCAGATGTGCTGGCGCAGACAATATCTCCGGGGCCTTGTCCATCCACGTTTCGGGTGACGATGTCGCGCGGATTGGGGAACGTACTCGAGATGTTGGACGGATGAATGGTCCTTCCGCGGTGCCTTGCAGCCAGTCGATAGAATCATCGGACCACGCTGAGGTGAGTATATCCCAGATGCCGTCCTCGTCGATGTGACGTACCGTTACACTCCATGCATTCGCATAGTCGTCCAGGATCACATGAGGAGTGAACGAGATGTTATTGCCGAGGTTTTCAGCGACAAGAATCTGATGGTCTACATAGGATGAAATAACGAAATCGACATCACCGTCGTCATCCAGGTCGCCGGCATCGGAACGAACGGGACCTGTTGTATTCAGGACGTGGTGCCCCTGCCACACATCCCCAGGCCCGTTTTCCCACAACACCACTTCATTTCCGATGTAGTAACAAGCCAGGATATCCTTGTCACCGTCACGATCCACGTCGTGTGTCGCGACGTGATATGCACCACCTGCGTTATCTGTGATTAGGTGTGTCTGCCAGTCATCCCACAAGTTTTCGATCCAGATGATGCTATCGTCCGAATAGGTAGCAGCGGCAATGTCGAGATCCATGTCGCTGTCCAGATCGACTACTTCAATGAAGGCGAAATCATATTCGTTGATAATCAGATGAGGAATGAAGCAGTCACCGGTATTCTCCCACCAATGGCAGCCTTCGTCACGACTCGCAGTTACGATGTCTCGAAGGCCATCGTAATTCAAATCTACAACTTGCACGCATTTTGCCTGACCGTAATTGTCCAGCAGGACTGTTTCATTCCAGTTGGGTTGAGCGAGGCTTACTGTGAAAACACCGACCAGCAAGAGCCCAACCAGGCTTGATACTTGGATACGCATGGATCCTCCACAATTTCATGTTGAGCGCAAGATTTGCATGATGTGGAAGACGTAACAGGTTGACACAAGCCGGTTCGGACGGGTGTGGTGCGGGGATTGAAAGACATCCACCATTCCGGAGAAAACAAGCAGGGCATTGTGATTAGACAAGTCTGATTTCCAATTACACCGATTCCATTAACATGCATTTTGCTTATTCATACTATCCCCATTGAAAATCAATGGGGCAAACATGATACCAGAGATCTCAAACAGTCTCTGCACAGTTAGTGATCTCTGCGGTGTTTTTCATTGAGAATCCATACAAGAGCAAACCCTCACCCCCTGTAGAGCAAACACTCCGCAAGTACTGAATTCTGACTCAATGTTAGAATCTCGATCTGAAATATGGGAAGCGTATTTACCCAGTCTTCACGTAAAAACCAGCAAATATGGTGAGAATCCCAAAATGGACGATGATTAGACTCCCCTAACAAGTGAGCGTTTTTTATTTCTAGACTAACACTCTTGACAACGCCCGGAGAATGCCATAAACTGACATCAACCCATAATACCCATAAATACCAGATATTCCAGAGAACGTGCGCATCATGAATCGAGAATTTTTAACAACAGGGCAAGCAGCAAATCTGTGTTCGGTTACACCGGACGCGGTACTTAAGTGGATCAAAGCCGGGAAACTGCCTGCATATCGAACACCTGGTGGCCACAACCGCATTCGTCGATCTGAATTGCGTGAATACATAGCATCGATGAATTCAACTTCCCGTCAAACTCTCGGTACACGTCCTTTCCAATACTGCTGGGAATTCAACTCGTCGAGTGGTGAACTTCCTGATGGGTGTGGTCAGTGTATCGTGTATCAGGCGAAAGCCCTTCGGTGTTACCAGATGAGTCAGCTGCCGAAAGGTCATTCTAAGAGTTTTTGCAGTATATCGTGCGAAGAGTGCGACTATTACCAGCTTGTGAAGCAACAGAAGGCAAATGTCTTGTTTGTTACTGATAAAGATTCGTTGCGTGACTCATTAGAATCTGAAAAAGAAGAAGCATCATTTAATCTCAAGTTTACTGACTGTGAATATAACTGTTCGATGCTGATAGAGGATTATCGACCTGATTATGTGCATATTGATTGCTCTCTGGGAAAAGAGCGTTCGCTTGATTTTGCCAAACAACTAAGGATTGATCCAAGAATACCTTTTGTACGTATTATCCTGGTTGGTAAGCGACATGAAATTCCTGACGAGTGTGATAAAGAGGTTTTTGCGTTGATAGAATCACCAATATCGGTGAAATTGATGTCGAATATGATCGACAGCCTAGACAAACAAGATCAAGAACTTACAAACGGAAATGGAAGTGCTATTAAACAATAAATATTGTTTAAGGTTATAAATACGGAATTGGAGTAAAAGAAGTGCGGAGGGAATAAAGGAAGCCTCGACGGGCTTACCTTGGCCGGAACCACCCGTCGAGACTCGTGGGCAGAGAGGTGCTTGGTCGATTGACCAAGTGCCCCGCCTGCTCGTCTTGGAATCTACGGCAAATTGCCGGGATCAGTCAAGGCTCGCTCCTGATACTACCCGCCTCAGCACTTCGTTTACAGACGACTTCCATTGAAAAAAAAGTAACTCATGAACTCATGGTTAGCTAGTACTAACAAGGAGGGTGTATGAGTGAAGAAAAGACGGGTATAAGTGAATTTGAGAATCCTGATGGATTCTTGAAAGAGATTTCGACCTGGTCAAGGGATTTAGCCTTGGAACTTGCTCGAAAAAACAACATTGGACCGCTTACAGAAGATCATTGGAAGATTATCGAGTATGTACAACAGTACTATTCCACTTATGGTCAGGGACCGCCAATCGTAAAGATCGGAAGGGTAACCGGGTTTACTCCTGGATACATCTGTGAGTTGTTCCCATGCGGTGTGGCAAGGGGAGCATACCGTTTGGCGGGACTGCCTCGTCCATTCGGCTGTACCTGAGATCGCCGAGTAACAATTCGTTTGAGACTTAACCCATGCCATCTCACGGGTGTACGAATCTCAGCGATTGTTGAGAACGATGCGAAACACAAGTCAACGAGTTTGTTCAGCATAAACTAGAATGGGGAGAAGACCATTGGATTATCTCGTCTTTGTGTTCATGCCTTTCTTCACGCTGTTGGTGTTTATCCTGGGAATGGGATTTCGATTTGTCACGTGGAGCAGAACTCCCTCACCCGGAAGGATGACGTTGTTTCCAGCACCAAAGAAAGGTGCAGGTACCTTTTGGGGGATTGTAAAAGAATCGTTCTTCTTTTCTGGTCTTTTCAGGGGGAGTAGATGGCTCTGGCTGTTTAGCTGGGTGTTCCATGCAACTCTAGCCCTCATCATCATTGGCCATGTTCGAGTTTTCACAGACTTTCCAGCATTATGGGAAGCATTGGGTATTAACGCGGATCAGATGAGCGCTCTTTTTGGAGGAACTGCCGGGGTTGTGATAATGGTGTTTGCCGTACTGCTGATCTTCAGGCGAGCAGCCCTGAAACGGGTACGGGAAATCTCGGAGTTTGCAGATTACTTCGCACTGTTTCTGATCCTGGCTATTCTGATCACAGGAAATATGATGAGATTCGGGGAACACTTCGACCTCGAACTCACTCGCACATACTTTGCAAACCTGTTCACATTTTCACTCGTTGCCAGCGACATTCCACTGAGTTCCATGTTCCGGCTTCATTTCCTGCTGGTCCAGTTGCTGATCATTTACATCCCCTTCAGCAAGATCATGCATTTCGGTGGGATTTTCTTCTCTCAGTCACTAATTCAACGATCATAAAGGAGTTCGACCGTGGATAACCAAGTAACGGAAGCCGGCGTTGATGTGATGACAGATGGGCAGCGGCAAAAAGTGATCGACGCGGTCAAGGCGATCGATAAAGGTCCGCTTGCATTGAAATTGTATATGGAAGTCTGTGCAAAATGCGGTACTTGTGCCGAACAGTGTCCTGTCTATTATGGGGAACCATCCAAGCGGCGCAATCCCGCCGAACGTTCAAATATGATCCGCTCCATTTACAAGAAATACATGACATCGTCCGGCAAGCTGCTCGGACCATTGGCGGGTGCAGCGGATTTCAACGGTGATATCGAGAAGTGGATCGAGGATTTTTACGAATGCACCGGCTGCCGTCGATGCGCGACATACTGTCCGATGGGAATAGACAATTCGGTGATCACACGGAAGGGTCGTGGAATCGCGGACATGTTGGGCCTGACACCAGACACGATGAAGAAAGTGGTCCAGATCTCGCTTGAAACGTGCAACACTGACGGTGCTTCACCAGAAGCATTCAAAAGCGCGATCGAATTCCTCGAAGACGAGATGAAGGACGAGCACGGCATCGATATTAAAATCCCGGTAGATGTCGAAGGTGCGGACTACTTTTACGTTCCGCCGTCGGGTGATGTACTCGTGAATCCAGAAGCGACAACTGGCGTTGCGAAGGTATTTCATGCCTTGGGCATGGCGGACAAGTGGACCATGAGCTCCAAGTGCTTTGATGGAGCAAACTACGGTCTATTTACTGGTAATGATGCTGATATGAAGGCTGACAACAAGCCGTACGTCGAGGAAGCGAAACGGCTGGGTGTCAAATACATGTTCATGGGTGAGTGCGGACACGCGTACCGGATCATGAAGATGATGATGGAGAAAGCCAAGTGGTGGGGTGACCTTCCCTTCGAAGTCATCAACTGCATGCAGTGGACTGCAAAACAGATCGAAGCAGGTCGTCTGGAATTTGACAAATCGAAGAATCCGATGCCTGTCACCTACCACGACCCGTGCAACTTCGGCAGAAGTTGCGGAATTGTCGAAGAACCGCGGACTATCTTGAAAGCGACCTGTGAAGACTTCAGGGAGATGACACCGAACCGCGGTCAGAATTGGTGCTGCGGCGGTGGTGGCGGTCTATCTGCGATGGATGACATCCACGAGTTCAGGATGAACGTTTCCGGCAGGAAGAAAATGGAGCAGGTAAGTGCAACTGGCGCAGAGTATGTGGCCACGGCATGCTCCAACTGCAAGCGACAATTCATGCAGCTTATCGAACATCACGATGCCGGTTTCTCAGTTGGTGGTGTTCACGACATGCTCTCACGGTCGATTCTGATTGAAGGAAAAGCTGCTGAACGGGTTGAATACTGACCGTTGCAGAATAACTGTACAGGCAGCTGATCTGGTGAGTTGACATGTAGATCAGCAGCGTGCAGAGGCCAGTCTGCACTTGGATTCGGCGTATTTGGATCGTCGGATGCTGTTACCTTGGTAACTGGCTGTCATCTGGAGATGGACAGACTATCTCTGGATGATACCGGGGCAACGCTTATGGGGGAGGGTATGGATAAGATAAAACCGAACACGGTGACCTTTGGGATCGATCATACCTACACCCTGGATGCTTATGGATTCCTCGATCCACCGGAACAATGGGATGAAGTATTTGCCGAAGGAATGGCTGAACTCCAGGGGATTTACAGCGGATTGACCGACAAACACTGGAGCTTTATAAACTATCTGCGGAAGAAATTCATTGAGGAAGAAACGGTTCCGGTAGTGGTTATCGCTTGCTCGGAGAATGATCTTCGGCTCAGCGATCTCAGGTTTCTGTTTCCGACCGGATATCATCGGGGGGCGTGTAGAATTGCAGGTATCAGCCATGATTTCATGTATAAAACCAATTACTGGCTGACCTACGAAACGTCAACACTTCCCAAAGAAAATTACAATTTGACCTCACACGGCTATCTGGTGGACTACGAAGATTGGGATGACAGATTTGCACACACGATTATTCGTGAGTGGAAGTTGTCCGGGGGACTGACGGACAGGCACTTGCAGATCATTCACTTTCTGCGTGATTACTATCGAATCAATCAGAACATCCCAACGGCATACGAAACCTGCAAAGCTAATGAGCTCGATTTGGAAGAACTCATCAACCTGTTTCCACCCGGCTACCGCCGTGGTGCTTGTCGAATTGCCGGGCTGCCATTTTTTGCTTAGGCACTGAACGATGAGGCCACTATACTAGACATAGCATCCTTCGATACTGACAAGCAAACGGGGTCAGCTGAAAAGCTGACCCCGTCACTATTGTGTACCCCCGACAGGACTCGAACCTGTTACCTTTTGATTAGGGATCCTACTAAATCCAATTATCATTACAAGCTGTATGCGTCGACAATAGTAGAATCAGCGATTTCGGTGCATTGTTGTAGTTAAATTTGATTGTTATTGCAGGGCATTGTTCAAGTCGCTGCCCCACAAGTGTCCCACGGATTACCTCACCAGCATCACCTTCTGAACCAGGTGGGTGGCCCGACTTGTTACGCCAAGTCGGGTTTCCCGCACCGTCGCGCGGACGAAATACAATCCGCTCGCCATGTTGGATGCGTCAAGGGTGAAGGTGTGTGATCCGACGGGCAACGGACCATCAGCCAAGACCGCGACCTCACGACCGAGAGCGTTGTAGACCGTAACTTGCGTGTGTGCGAGTTTGGGCAAGGTCAGTGTGATGGTAGTAGCGGCATTGAACGGATTTGGCGACACGGAAATCGTTGGCTCGGAAAACGTTTGCCCCGCTCGGGTGCGGCGCGCACCTTGCTCGTCAAGTTGGGATTCGCTACTGTCCGGGTCTTGATCACCGAACGGCTGCCCGGTGAACGGGTGCCAACTGTCGCTGAGTTGCGGCCAGACAGGCGTTTGCCCCGACTTGCTCGCAAGTCGGGATGAATCGCCACCTGCGTGGCCCGGACCTTCAGACCCGGGTATCATATCCGTATAGCCCGGTCTGGATGGATCGTCAACCGCTGCGGCAGCTGTTCCCTTCACGAACGTAAATGATTCTACTGCCATATTTCGGCTACCACCGTGACCAGGGGGTAGGACTTGAGTCGCGTTGCCGAGATGGACTTCGTAGGTATATGTGCCGTTCGGAGCGGCGGCGGGAATCTGGACGTTGATCCGAGGTTCGGTGAATGTCGAGCCGGGCTGAAGGGTGACGGGGAAGTTGTTCAGCGGTATTCGGGTGCCGTCCGGGCCGGTGAGGACGATCCACGCGTCCAGCGGCGTGGGATCGACGAGCATGTTCGTCACCTGCGCACCGTATCGCAGCCAGCCGCCGGTGGCGGGGATGACAGGTGTCCACGCATGCAACCCGATATCGACTTCCGGCTCCATCTTGAACAGGCGGAAGTCGTTCGCATCTAGGATATGTACTCCGTTCGTGCCGCTGAATACATAGCCACCGTCCAGAGCCTGAGCACATGATTCCGCCCGACCGCCCGGAAGGGCATAGTGCCATAACCGGTTGCCATCATAATCGTATTTGACCAGCCAGCGATCGACAGAAGAACCTGCATGTTGAGTGAATCCGCTCACGAGCAGGTTGCCATCCGCTGTAGGCCAGATCTCATGCGCTTGTTCTGTCACGATGTAATCAATTGAATCGGACCAGACTACATTGCCATCCCAATCCAACCTGACCATGTACCAGGCATCCCAGAGGGACCCATCACCAAATCTGACATAACCACAGGCAAAGATGCCTACACCGGGGATGTGCCGTACACACCGAGCACGTCCACTACCTAAGAATCCCTCATAATAGTAGTGCCACTCTACAGTTCCCTGTGTGTCTGTTTTGATAATTGCAAACTGATCTGGATAATAGGCTGCGAGGAGATATCCATCAGGTGTTGGTTCTAAAAAGTAAGGTTTTTCGAAAACGGATTCGTTCGGTAGGTTACTGTACCATCTGACCATACCATTGGGAGCAAGCCTGATCAGACATAGAACGTATGCCACTTGTCCGAAGGCTATGTAGCCATCGCCGGGAATCTCACGTACGCAGGAGATGTAGTCCTCGGATTGATCCGTGCCAAGCTGTCGTTGCCATTCAATATCACCATTGGCATCGAGTTTCCGAACATAACCATTCCACCTCATATTACCGGAATAGGAACGTGTTGAACCGCAATGTATGAAGCCACCGTCGGATGTGGGCTCAATGTATGATGTTCCGTCAGAATCACCTCCGCCCTCAAGCAGGGACCAGATTTCGTCACCGTTTTCATCAGTGCGCATGATCCAGGACGCGTATGCCCCAGGTCCCTCGTCCGTGTCACCTGTCATGATGAACCCGCCACCCGGAACCGGACGGACAGTCTCCATCCATTCGTAAGTGCCATTACCGTAGGATTGGCTCCACAGCGTGTCCGGAGGTTGGGCGAAGGATAGAGCGGTGATCAGCGCGTAGAGGGGGAAAAGAGATATGGCGATGCGGCGGACCATTGGTCACCTCGACGATTAGTCATCGTTCAATATACGTCGAAAGGCGTGTGAGTAGCGGGAAAACGTCGAAATGGGTGAAATTCTGAAGGTCGTCTGCCTTTGATCATCCCCGTGAACACAAAAGACGTGGATTCACATGGGGCAAAACTTCCGGGGACACTTTGTCCTCAAAGTGTCCCCGGATATATCGCCATTACCACGGACTGAAATCCGTGGTAAGTGCTTGCTCACAGCTCACGCCTGCCATTAACGACTGTTCGGAAGATATTCCGGTAGGTTCTGACCTTGTTTTGTTGTTG
>CAZKGR010000020.1:0-62220 GCA_964552465.1 uncultured bacterium | reverse complement strand
TGGAGCAACAACCAACATTGACGGTTTCTTTGCGCTCGCAGCACTCGAGCCTGGTAACTACACCCTGCATGTCAGCTACCTCGGATACTATTCCAGGCATGTAACTGTTACCGTCACCGAGAGCGAAATGGACCAGCTCGAAATTGAGCTCGATCCCACCTCGATGAAACTTGAGGGAGTCACGTATACCGTTGAAAAGAACGATGATGAGGCGATCCGTGAAAGCCCTCGTGTGTCCACAGTTCCCGTTGATGGAACCACTCTGCGGGCTATGCCCAGTCTCGGTGCGGAAATGGACGTACTGCGAACAATCCAGGCTATTCCAGGAGTCAAGGCATCATCCGAAATCTCCAGCGCGCTGTACGTGCGAGGTGCCAGTCCGGACATGACATTGATTCTGATGGATCAATCGACCGTTTACAATCCATCTCACCTCTTCGGACTGTTCAGCACCTTCAACGCTGACGCGGTGAAACACATCGAACTGATCAAAGGCGGCTTCCCGGCAGAATACGGAGGGCGCGCCGGATCGGTACTCGATGTGATCACCAATGACGGTAACCGCAAGGAGTATGAGGGCACTTTCATGATCGGCCTCATTTCAGCGCGCGCCTCTTTAGAGGGACCGCTACCTGATAACCGGGGTTCGTTCGCCGGATCTTTCCGACGAACATACTTCGAACCAGTCCTTGATATGATGCGAAACAGCAGTGATGATTTTAAAGACCTTCCTGACTACTTCTTCTATGACGGAAACGCCAAAATCAACCTGGACCTTTCACCCAGCACAACATTTACCGTTGGTGGTTACGTCGGACACGATGACTTCTTCGGCGAGTTTGGCTCCTCGGACGCACGCTTGAGCGTATCCAGCTACTGGGGTAACCGTACTGCGACCGCACGCCTTCGTCATGTACTGAGTAAAAGCTCGTTCCTGACGGTAGGTATGGCCTACAGTCGTTATCGAAGTGGCGCTGAGATCTGGGATCTGGACGAAGCAGATGGTGATGACAATTTGCTTGACGATTTTCGGAACCGATTCAACGACGTCGCTGTCCGAGCTGACTGGGAATTCATGGGTTGGCGGAATCACCGTATCAAGACCGGCATACAGGTCAACCAACTAAAAGCTGAAGTGAAGGAAGAGAGCGAAGATCTCGTCTGGATCGATATTGATACCACCGCCTACAACGTTGCCTACTATCTACAGGATCAATGGCGAATCAATTCGATGTTTGAAGTTCAGCCTGGGATTCGCACCTATTGGCACGAAAGCGGCGATTACTACGGTCTCGACCCACGTCTCGCACTTGTTTACCACCACAGCCCGGACATGCGGTTCAAAATGGCAGGTGGACGTTACCACCAGTTTGTCAACCTGATCTCCGCCGGTGATCTGCTCAGCTTTTATGACATCTGGTTGCCTTATGATGGAACTGTAAATACGACTGTTATGAACCAGTATGTGCTCGGATGGGAATACGACTTCCATCCCGAATACGAGTTCACAGTTGAAACCTATTTCAACGATATGGAAAACTTGATTGAATTCAATCGAAGCCGGATAGACGAAGGCGAAACCTTCGACGACGTATTTCTCGAAGGTGAAGGCGAATCGTACGGCGTCGAATTCATGCTACGTAAGAAAACTGGAAGATGGACCGGATGGTTCGGCTACTCACTTTCGTGGTCGGAACGCCGCTTCGCTAACACATACTTAAACGATGGCGACTGGTTCCCACCGAAATGGGATCGACGCAACGACTTCATTGGTATTGCGATGTACCGCCTGACGGACCACTGGGACATATCCGGTCAATGGAGGTTCAATACCGGTCAGGGATATACACAAGCCGTTGCCGCCACCACTTTCCGGAATCCGGAAGGCAACTATAACGATGGCGATTACGGTATGAATTCTCACTGGGGATCATTGAACAACTATCGCCATCCAGCAGATCACCGCCTGGATATTTCGGCTGACTACAATCACAAGTTGTTTGGAATGCCTGCAAAGCTGACGTTCAGCATTTATAACGTATACAACCGTCGTTCAATCTACATACGGATTCAAGATACAAGCACCAATCCGATCAGCTACGAAGATGTCAAACTGTTGCCAATCCTCCCATTGATTGGCTACGAAGTGAGGTTTTAGCCATGACGAAATTCAACGCAACATCCAACTCCAGCCGCGCGCCAATTACCCGGACCGCGCTGATGACGCTACTGCTGATGCTGATCTTTATCGTTGGTTGCGAGGAGAATCCTACGGAAGCAGAGAATTTTGAGCCGCTGCCAACGTTGTACTCGTACATCCAAAATGGAGCACCCGTTGATACCGTCAATCTCGAGTGGACAGGTGCGTACGACGACTTTTACGACCTGTCTGAACTCAGAATTCAGGGTGCGCAAATTGTCGTTTTCCCCGTATTGGATGAAAACGGGGCATCACTCGACACATCGGATACCGAAATCAACGATTACGTTATCCATTTCAGGACGACGGCTGGTCGTGAGTTTTACGGCGAATATGTACCAGTGGACGACGACTACCTTCGTCCGCGAGGCTTGTGGACGTATCGTATTGAAGCCATTAAGCCGTCTGAAGGGATAAACCTGTGGGCGGAAACTACTGTTCCCGACACTTTCAGCTTCTATGCTGCTGAGAAAAACAATCCGCTGGTTCCCATAGAAATAGAAGGTGATACGTTAACCCGTGAAGATGACGAGATCTTCATCAATTGGTCTGAGAGCGAAACCGCACGCGGATTTGTGGCTGGAATCGTGGCGGAAACGCCTAGAGATGAGCTCATTCCCCTCGATCCTGAATGGGATCCGAACGATCCTGATGATGTGCTCGAACCGTATGACCAGCAACGACACGGCTGGACTATCGCTCGTTACGATCAACGATCGATGACTATTGCGTGGATATTTTTTCAATGGTCCGGGTGGAACCGCCTGTATATCAATGCAGCTTCAGAATCGTATTATGAATATATGCTCTCGCTGACTCAGCAAGGTGATCCGAGTTGGACGGTCAACCCTGCATATAATGTTCACGGCGGAATTGGTGTGTTTGGCGCATATGCTACGCATGAATTCAACATTTTCCTCGAGCGGGTTGAACCCTAGTCAGCAACAACAAGAAATTATAAAATGGCGATTATACTCGGAGACATAGAGAGCATTTTTATCAACACTATAACAATTCAGTCTTATTTTTATTATATTTAGCGTTATCCGGAAGCTGCGCTCTTGGAGATTCTGCTTCGGTCTAGATTTCTGTTGCTTCTCATTGAGCTGTATATCATGTTCCGGAGCGCAAACAGAGAAAACAGCAATTCATGATCTCTACTCGGGTCTACGAGGACGGTGCTGCGATGCCAGATTCTATTGCAGGTGGGTCCACAGGTCAAATCCTGTTACTTGACGATGAGTTTACAATTCTCGAGACTTCCAAGATGATGCTCGAGTTGTTGGGCTTCAGTGTCACTGGAGCAAATTCGCCTTCGCAAGCACTGGATGCATTGCGGGGATCCAGCTCGTATGACCTGATTCTGACCGATCTTGACATGCCTGAAATGAACGGACGTGAGTTCGCTAACGAAGCACGAAACATAGCCGCCAATGTTCCTGTTGTTGTTGTGTCAGGATATGTCCTTGACGATGACGAGTGGCGCAATGATTTCGATGGGATGTTGATGAAACCATTCCGCGTCGAAGATCTTAAGGATAAAGTCGAAGAATTCCTGGTCAAGCGTGATTCGTAAGATTGACCAGCTTAAGCCGTTTGATAATAAGAGGCCGCACAGAAGTGCGGCCTTTGTTATTTTGTGATATGCACTTGCGGTATGAGCCCGATGACTGTTACGTTAAAGGTGTCGGATCGACCGGCAGGGATGGATTGATCATCCCCATTCCGTCAACTAACGGAAAGGGAGGTGTTGCCCGTGTCAGATCAATGTACGAGCGTATTGAGGTTGCGCGCCTGATGGCGCATGCCAAGCGCCGCCGGGAATGTCCCGGCGGCGTACTCATTTTAACACATAGAAAAACACGCGGATGATTACTCATCCGCGTGCTCGTATCTCACAACTCAAGTGCCCGAGGCCGGACTCGAACCGGCACACCCAAGGGCACAGCGCCCTCAACACTGCGTGTCTACCAATTTCACCACTCGGGCAGTACCCTAATCTCTACTCCGCCTCAGTCTCGCCGTCACCGGCGGATTCACCGTCTTCCTCAGTTGGAGTCGGGACAGCATCTTTTGCTTGCTGTAGCTGTTGCTCAGTTGGATCGATTTCAGATTCACCGAGGAATTCCAACGGATAGCTTTCTTCCGTTGCAATGGCATCAAGTGTCACCGAGTGCAAATCATTGCTGCCGCGTGAGAGCGCGCCAAGCAATAGCGCGTTGATCCCGAACACCAGCGCCAAGCCAATCGTCACCTTGTGCAGCATGGTTGCTGCCTGACGTCCGCCTAACATGGACGAACCCCCGGCACCCATACCACCAGCTATCCCGGCAAGACCCCCACCCTTCGAGGCCTGCATCAAAATCGCAACCACCAGCAAAACGCTGATGATGATGTGAATCACTAGAAAGAAACCGTATAGCATTTAAGCCATCCTATTCGTTCCGACAAAGGCCTCGCAAGATAAGTGAGACCTCTGGATTCCGCAAGTGGAGATGAGCAACTGCTCAATAACGAATTTGAATCAGATTCTTCGACCATCCCAGTATGCCCGTACTTGCCTGCAAGTGCGGATCACCCCAAGATGAAAGCATCTGCTAATCCCGACTTGCGAGCAAGTCGGGGCAAACCAGATGAAACTACGCAGCAGCCTGAATAATCGCGGAGAACTCATCCGCCTTCAGGCTCGCGCCACCAATCAAACCACCGTCGATATCCGGCTGGCCTAATAACTCGGACGCGTTCGCCGCCTTCATCGATCCGCCGTACAGGATACGGACATCGTTCGCGACCTTTTCGTTCACGGCCACCTTGAGCCAGGCCCGTATAAACGCATGCACTTCCTGTGCCATCTCTGGCGTCGCGGTCTTTCCTGTGCCTATTGCCCAGACCGGCTCGTACGCAATTACCATTTTTTGCACATCTGCCGGCTTGAAACGTTCCAGCGCACCTGAGATTTGACGTTCGATAACCTTCGGTGTGCTACCGTCTTCACGTTCATCGAGCGTTTCTCCGACACAGACGATCGGAGTCAAGCCTTCATCCAGTGCAGCCTTAACCTTATGACGCACGGACGCATCCGTCATACCAAAGAACTGACGACGTTCGCTATGCCCGATAATCACATAGTCACAACCAGCATCAGTGAGCATCTTGGCCGAGATTTCGCCAGTATATGCGCCGCTGGGTTCGTTGTATACATGCTGTGCACCCAGTTTGAGCGAGCTGCCGTCCATCGCTGCACGAACAGTATCCAGCAGCACAAAAGGCGGGCAGAGTAATACATCAACGTCCTTCACATCAGCAACCGAAGCAGCTATGGCCGTGGTCAACGTGCTCGCATCAGCACGCAGCAAATTCATCTTCCAATTCCCGGCAATCAGGGGAGTACGCATCATTCGTCCCTGCTTTGTAACGGTTTGGGCCATGAATTCGACCCGAAAGTGTCCTACCACCAGTAGCTACTTGTCAGTCAAGGCGGCTAAACCCGGCAACGTTTTACCCTCGAGGAATTCCAGGGATGCACCGCCGCCAGTGGACACATGTGACACCTGTTCTTTGAGCCCGAATGTCGCGATTGCGGAGGCACTATCGCCACCTCCGACCACCGTGACGGCTCCTTGTTCCGTCGCCGCAACCATCGCATCAGCTACAGCGCGCGTACCGGCTACGAACTTGTCCATCTCGAAAACACCCATCGGGCCGTTCCAAACAACCGTACCAGCGTTTTTCACGATCTCAGCGTATTTCGCCGCCGTCTGCGGTCCGATGTCGAGCCCGCTCCAACCGTCCGCAATTTCGCCACGTGCAACGACTTGCGTGTTCGCATCCGCAGCGAACTTGTCCGCAGCAATGTAATCCGTTGGCAGAAGAACTTCTGCCTTTGCTCCCTTGAATGCAGCCAACAGATCGCCTGCCATTTCGAGACGATCATCTTCGACCAACGAGCCACCCACGTTCAGACCTTCGCGCTTATCAAACGTGAACGTCATCGCCCCGCCGAGCAGAATCGCATCAACCTTGTCGAGCAGGTTCTGGATGACGTCAATTTTGCCGCTGATTTTCGCGCCACCTAGTACCGCGACAAAAGGTCGTTTCGGATTGGCCACCGCGTGCCCGAGATATTCAATCTCCTTCTGCATCAGGTAACCGGCGACACACGGACTCAGATACTTCGTCACGCCCTCAGTGCTCGCATGTGCACGGTGCGCCGTGCCAAATGCGTCGTTGACGTACACATCCGCCAGGCGAGACATTGCCGCTGCGAATTCTGGGTCATTCGTTTTCTCGCCCGCATGGAACCTGGTGTTCTCGAGTAAAACCACGTCGCCGTCTTCCATCCGCTCGGTGTACATCATTACTTCCGGTCCGATGGTATCCGGCAGCAGCTTCACTTCCTTACTTAGCAGTTCGCTGAGCTTACGTGTCGCGGGCAACAGACTGAACTTGTGTTCCGGTGCGCCCTGCGGACGTCCGAGATGACTGGCGAGGATCAACCGTCCACCCCCATCGATCACCTTCTGGATCGAGGGTAATGCCGCTCGGATGCGCGCGTCATCGGTGATTTCCTGCTGGTCATCCAACGGGACGTTGAAGTCCACCCGCATCAGGACTTTCTTCCCCTTAACGTCAATGTCGTCAAGGGTCAGCTTGTTGAATTCGTTGGCCATGCGGCGAACCCTTCAAATGAAACGCTACTCTTGCCCGTGTTGGTTCTACCAACGCGGCTTGCTGAGACCAGTGAAACCCGGCTTGCGAGACAAGCCGGGCCACCCAGTATACCGTCCCCGGGTTCAACGAACCCGGGCTACATGTTACATATTCGAAATCTTCGCGATCAGGTCGACAACGCGGTTACTGTAGCCCCACTCATTATCGTACCAACTGAAGACCTTGACGAAGTTGCCACCCATTGAACGGGTCAACTGCGCGTCAAAAATCGAGCTGTGCGGATTGCCAACGATGTCGATGCTGACAATCGGATCCTCAGTATACTCGAGGATACCTTTCATCGGACCGTCCGCCGCCGCTTTAATCGCCGCGTTGATCTCTTCCGCCGTCGCAGGATTCTCGAGTTCTGCGGTCAGATCAACAATCGAACCGTTCGGATGCGGGCTGCGGACCGCGAGGCCGTCCAACTTACCGTTCAACGCCGGGATCACCATGCCGACCGCCTTCGCCGCGCCGGTGGTCGTTGGGATCAGGCTGACCGCCGCGCTACGTGCACGACGAAGATCCTTGTGCGGCGCATCGAGCAATGCCTGGTCGTTCGTGTAGCCGTGAATCGTCGTCATCAGACCGCGCTTGATACCCCAGTTGTCATGCAGCACCTTCGCGACAGGCGCAAGGCAGTTCGTGGTGCAGGAAGCGTTCGAGACGATCTGGTTTTCCGCTTTCAACTCGTAATCATTGACACCGAGCACAATAGTCGCGTCGATCTCATCCTTCGCCGGGACAGTCAACACGACTTTCTTCGCGCCAGCATCAATGTGCTTCTGAATCTGTGCACGCTGACGGAAAATACCGGTTGCTTCGACGACGACATCAACGCCCAGATCGCCCCACGGCAAATTGGAAGGATCACGTTCGGCCAATACCTTGATCTGCTTGCCGCCGACGGTGATCGAATTGTCATCAAAGGTGACTGTGTCCGGGAAACGGCCGTGCGTCGAATCGTACTTCAACAACGTGCCAAGCGTTTTCGCGTCAGTGAGATCGTTAATCGCGACAAATTCAACGTCGCTGCGTGAGTGCGCAGCCTTGAATACCAGGCGTCCAATACGCCCGAAACCGTTAATGCCGATACGTGTCGCCATGTCTTGCTCCTGTCCTGAATGTATGATGTTGTTCTGTATAACCTGAATGTTGTACTCGTACGGATAAGATCGGAAAAATACACGCCCCACACCTGCACCTTGCCATCCTCTTCCGTCCGAGAATGTCCCCCCGAGAATCTATCCCTCTTGCCCGTGTTGGCTTCGCCAACGCGGAAGCACCATGGAGCGACCGTTGGGTTGGCCGCGTTGGCGAAGCCAACACGGGCAAGAACCACTCACAACCGCGTACCAAACATTCGAGAATCCGTTCCATGAGGGATAAAGCGCAAATGTAGAAGTGGTTGAATTGACGTGCAAACCGGGGTACTTCGAGAGATTACAACTACCGCAACAATTCCAGTCAATCGGCTGGCCTGTGACTGCTCCGGCAATTAGCTTATCCGAATGCATATCACAGTCATCATCCCGTTCCGAAACGGCAACGAAACCCTGCCCGTAACTCTGCAAGCTCTGACCAACCTGCAAAGGACTGACGGCATTCAGCTTGATGTCGTCATCTCCGCCGACGGTCACGATCAGAATCCTGATATTGATGCCGGCCAGAAGCTGGCAATCATGGTCATTCAGGATGAGCGACGCGGACAATCAGCCACCACCAACCGAGCCGCACGTTATGCCCGCGGTGACCTGCTGTGGCTGCTCGCGCAGGACGTCTCGCCAAAGCCTGACTCCTTGTCCAGGCTTTTGGAACGTTACAGCCAGTTCGACAGCCCGCTGGTGCAGGGTTATATAGTGCAGAAACCCGAGCATTTGTCCGATCCATTCGTGCAGCATGTGCTCGATTCCGGCCTGCAGTTCACCTACACCAACATCACCAATCCCGATCAGCTTGATCCGGGCCTGCACTACGCGCCGCACGCGCTGGTCCACCGTGACCACTTTCTCACCCTCGGCGGATACGATGAGCAGCTTCCGTATGGCATGCAGGACACCGACTTCGGCCTTCGTTGGAGGCTGGCTGGTCAGCCGATTGTGTTCGCACAGGATTCGGTCGTAATTCATGACCATCGCTACAGATTTTCCGCTTACCGAAAACGTGAGGAATCGGTCGGACGTGCTTTGGTCGATATGTTTATCAAGTGGCGACGGGAAGCCTACCTCAACCGCTACCTGATGACCCACCGCGTGTTCAGCCAGCAACTGGGCAAGGATCTTGAGGTCGCGCGGCAAATCGGAGAACGTTGGGAAAACACGGGCGAGATGCCTGTCGGAAACGGAGGCTTTAACGGGCCTTTGGCCGTACCTGGTGACGCGCTGAAGTCGGCGTTTCTGATCGCGTTGTCGTGGGCACGAGTGAACGGTGTTCGCACACGTCTCGAGGAACTCGGCTTACTGAATCACTTGCCGCCGTTGCCTGACGGATTCGATCCGCAACGTGACCATCCCACGCAGTGGATCCGCGAGATGGCGGGAAATCAGCTGGGAGCTGGGAGAAAGAACGTTTAATCCGCAATAAACCTCACAGCCTGACCCCCGCCGGGGGCAAGACTGATGCTGTATGTCTGACCGTGACTGACAATCTGCTCGCTAATCGTGTGCGCGTATGGATTTGTGTCCCAATCCGCATCATCCGCATCTGCGTAAACCTGCGCAGTGTATTCGCGACCCTCATCGAGGAAATCCAACACCACGCTGAACTCGCGCGGATTTTCGTCCGTAACGCTGCCCAGGTACCAATCGTCACCGTTGCGATCCTTACGTGCGATGGTCAGATAATCGCCGATCTTCGCGTTCAAAACCACTGTGTCTTCCCAGTCAACCGGCACATCCTCAATGAACTGGAACGCTGGCTGATCCTCATAATTCTCGAGCAGATCGGCCGCCATCTGCAGCGGACTGTAAATCACCACATAGAGCGCGAGCTGCTTCATCAGTGTCGTCTGGACACGATTATCCGGGCGGGAATCTGGAAAATGGAGGTCGAATATGCCCGGCGTGAAGTCCATCGGTCCGGACAGCAGGCGGGTAAATGGAATTATGCACGTGTGATCCGGCGGATTACCGCCATCCTCCGCCCACGCATTGAACTCCTGTCCTCGCGCACCTTCGCGAGTTATCAGGTTCGGCCACGTACGTCTTAACCCAGTGTCCTTGATCGGTTCGTGTACGTTGACCATGATCTGATACTGCGCTGCCAGCTCGACGGACTTCTGATAATGGTTTACCATCCACTGTCCATGATGCCACTCCAACCCGAGAACTTCACCCGATACTGGATCTCGACGCTTGATCTCTTTACGGTGACCAACATATCCAGATTTGATCGCACGAATCCCGAGCTTCTGGTACAACTTGTACGCGTCTTCCATTTGCCGTTCATAGTTCAGGATACCGACGCTTGTCTCGTTGTGGGCAATGAGACGTACACCGCTTTCAAGCGCGTAATCCGCGAGGCCATGTAGATCATAATCTGGATAAGGCTGAGTGAAGCTGAACGAGTCCGCGTTCGCAATCCAATCACCGTCCCACCCGACGTTCCAACCTTCAACCAGCACGGCATCGAAACCGTGATCGGCAGCGAAATCGATCTGGTAACGGGTGTTTTCGGTAGTCGCGCCATGCTTTTCGCCTTGGAACCAGGTTGAGGTCCCGAGATGCATCTCCCACCAGATACCGACATACTTCGTCGGCTCAATCCAACTTACATCCTCCAATTTGTTCGGCTCGTTGCAGTTGAGGATGAGGTAGGAAGTGATAAGGTCGCCGGGCGTCTCCGCGATCTGGATTGTGCGCCACGGGGTCACAATCGGCAATGAACCACGCACTTTCACACCGTCAGACCATTCGGCCAAGTCAGCCTCAAGGGTCAGCCCATCCTTCCTTTGCAAGGCCATGCTCGCATAATCGACCAGCGCCGCTTCGTGAAAGCTGAGGTAGTAGCCGTCGTGGGTTTCCATGGTCACCGGCGTGTGCACAACATCCAGCTCGCTGACAGATGTGTTTTCATACAGGAATTCGTAACGGTTCCACTGATACGCGGGTATCCACCAAGCACTGTGATCCGCCGCCAGCACGAACTCGGTCAGCTCGTCCATGATCTCGATGTCGCCGATTGTTTCGTGCGGCAGGATCTCGTAGCGGAATGCGACACCGTCATCGTAGGCGCGGAAGTGAACACGCAGCATCCACGGGTCTTCCCCCATTGTGCGCAACGTGTACACCGAGGCGTTGTAGTTATTGCGAATCCACTGCTTCTCCCCCCACGGCTGCTCCCACGTTTCATCTACCTGATCCAGAAATGTCTCTTCAATCAACTCGAATTCGCCTGCCAAGCTGTGTCCATTTAGCTCGAAGCCCAGCTTTGACGGGAGTATTATCGGCGAATTACCGCGGTCGACCGAGTACATCGGCACGCCATCATCAACCATGAATCGGACTGTATGCGTCCCACCTGGTGAAACCAGGGGTATTCCCTTTTCCTGTGCTTCACAGGCAACGGTTATCAGACTGGAAAGAATGATAACAACATAGAATGGCAGCTGGCGAACTAGCCTGCGGAAGGATAAGCTGAGCATCGGATTTCTCCTGATGGAATTGGCGGCGAGCAAAAGGTAACTGTATCAGGCATCGTTCCGGGACGGCTGGGAGGTGATCCTGCCACTCGAGAGATCAATGCTGACACCACCTTTATCTTGGCACCGGCTGCGAAATGGAACCGTAATTATTGTTGACGAGTTAACGATGAGAGCGGTCATGCGAGTAGATGTGTAACCAGCAAACAGGTTGATGTGTCTAATAGGTAAGCAACGGCTATACCCTGTCTTGCGTTTATTGATTTCTGCCTGGGTCTGGAAAACCGCGTTGGCATGACGTGGGCCCGCCAGGGAGGGGGGAGATCTGTAATGTTGTTCGTACTGAGTTCCTTGCCCATCATCCCAGTCCTGCTCGGACTGTTTAATTTCGTTGTTTCAACGGACATCCCGGTAGACGCCATCCGTGAGGGGTCGCGCAGGATCCATGAAAACGGTCGCCTCGAACGTGCATACATAGACGATCCGGTCGAAATAAATGGCATCGAGTTCGAAGGCTGGACGTGGTTCGACTCGACCGGCACCTTACGGCAAAGCGAACTTTCTGAAGACTATCCGTTCGGCGATATCATCCTGCCCAAAGGCAGCCTTGTTCATTTTAGGAACGACATCATTGACCATGTGAACCTCGCGCATGATATGGATATCGACGGCTTGCCCATAGACGGCGGCAAACAAATCAACACCGGATTCCATCCCAACAAACGACTGCGATCGTGCTACCTGCGTGAAGCGACAGACATACAAGGTGTCGTGGTCAAGGGCGGGGTTATGTCAACTGTCAACTTTGACGAGGACGGAAACCTCGTCAACTGTACATTGGCGGAGGACTACACCCACAACGGATCCAAATGGGTCGCCGGCACCGAAGTCTGGCTCAACCCGGACGGGTCCGTCATTCAGAGCCACCGTCCCGGTTGGTTCTCACGTATGGGCCGCAGCCTGCTCGATGTGGTGTTCTAGGAGTCTGGAGTCGTGAGTCTGGATCAAAACCATGGGGACACTTTCTCCAGAAAGTGTCCCCGTTTATGTATCCCTGGAAGTCATCCTGAGCGACGCGAATGATCTCGTAGTTAACCTGCTAATAATCCGCGCTTGCAAGCAAGCGCGGGCATACCTCAACTCTCACATCTCGCGTCTCGAATCTCTTATTCCCTCCCGAACAGCCGATGCAGCTCGCTGAGGGTCAGGTTCACGACGACTGGGCGTCCATGCGGGCAGACGAACGGGTATTCTGTCGTGAACAGCTCGTCGATCAGGGCGTTCATCTCGTCCAGCTTCAACGGATCGCCAGCCTTGATCGCCGCCTTGCAGGCGAAAGAAGCCGCCAGAGATTCCTGCGGCTCGAGGCGGACATCGTATTCCTGCTGATAATCGGACAACATGTCGCGCAGCAACTTCTCCTCGCTGCGGACCTTAATCCCGGCTGGCACAGACTGAATCGCCCACACATGAGTGCCCACAGATTCGACCTCGAAGCCCATCCGTCCCAACGATGGCACCAGCTCTTCCATCAACGTCGATTCCGCCGGGTCGAGCTTGACTTCGACCGGGAACAGCAACCGTTGCCCCGACCACGCCCGTTGACGCATTGCGGATAGGGCTTTCTCGAACAGGATGCGTTCGTGCGCGACATGCTGGTCGATGATCACCAGTCCGCTCTTCGTCTGCGAGAGGATATAGGTCCGGTGCACCTGCCACACGTTTAGCCGTTGCGCAGCTTCTTCCAACTCGGCGGACGCGGGCTCAGGTTCAGGCGTTTGCCCTGATCCGGCAGCTGCCGGATCGGGGTCCCCGGTATTTTCGAGTGTTGCGTAATCCCTGCTGTCAGAACCAGCTGGGGCACCCGTGGCGCGGGCGGGGATTATGTCTATCGGTTCGTGCGGCTTGGTTGGTTTCAATGGCGGAGCCGGAACCGCGACCGGGCCACGTCCTTGCGGCGGCATCGCGGGTGTATGTGCGCCGCCAATACTTGAGCCTGGCTGGATTGGTTCGTCAGGACGACGAGGCGGCTTACCGAGCAGCAACTCCATCTCGGGATGACCGGCTTGCGGGCGCGGACCATCCTGATCACGTTGCCCCAACGGCGCCTGAACCGGAGCGCCGCCTGCACGCAAAGCTAGTCCGAGCGCATCCCGTACCGCGACCAGCACCGCACGGTACGCATTCCCCTCGTCGCGGAAACGGACCTCGTGCTTCGCCGGGTGAACATTGACATCAAACTCTTCCGGGTCGATTCGCAGATTGAGCACGTAGAACGGATACTGTCCACGTTCGATCAACGGGCCGAAACCGTTGACCACAGCGTGATGCAGACTGTTCGATTGAATTGGACGGCGGTTAACATACAGGAACTGATCGCCGCGCGACTTACGAAACAGACTTTTCCCGCCGATTATACCGGACGCAAACACTTCACCGACCCGATGATCCAACGGGTGCAGATCACCCATCGCCTCTTCGCCGAAGAGCTGACCAATCCGTCCACGGAGATCTGTCGAAGTCAGCGAATATTCCTCCTTACCGTCCTTCTCAAGCGTCCACGAGTATTCCGGATAGGTCAGCGCGAACTGCTTGAACACCTTGACAACATGCCCGTATTCGGTCGCTGGTGTGCGGAGAAATTTGCGGCGGGCGGGAACATTGTAGAACAGGGTGCGGATTCGAGTTGTCGTCCCACGTTCACGTTGCGCAGGCTCAGGACCGTTTGCAATGCCGCCATCGACTCGGTACCGAATCGCGTGATCACGGTCCTCGCGTTTGCTGACAATCTCCATGCGCGCTACGCTGGCAATCGAGGGCAATGCTTCCCCACGGAAACCAAAATGCAGGATGCGTTGCAGGTCTTCAGGCGTGCGCAATTTCGAGGTTGCATGACGACGGAGCGCGGTCTGCACATCCTCTTCGTCCATCCCCCAACCGTCGTCGGAGACGAGGATTTCGTCCAAGCCCGCTTTTTTTACCGCCACGGTTATGTTCTGCGCCTCGGCGTCAATCGCGTTCTCGATCAATTCCTTGACGACCGAGGACGGACGTTCGACCACCTCACCCGCCGCTATTCGGTTCGCCAATCCTTCCGGCAAAACCTGAATCGCATAACGCGGGACAAGCGTTTCACGTGCGCCGGAATCCTTCATTCCACGACCTCAGGCGGAGGCGTTGATTCAGATGATGGATTTGTATTCGCTTTCACTGTATCCCGTTCTATGATCAACATTTCGCCTTGAGCGTTTTGAGAAGTGGGTGCCGCATCTTCTGCCTGTATCTGTATTTCTGAAACCTCTGACACTGGTTTTTCGCGCAATGCCACGAAAATGATCGAGCCGATCATAAGCACCAGCGCCAGCAGCACGAACGCGTTCAGACCACGCTTTTTGCTCGCAGGCGTGCGCAGATTATTGAAGGCAATCCTCGTCCGACGACGCATTTCATCGTACTGCTCGTCATCGTTAGGATCGTAATGGCGCGGAATCCACGTCAGCCCGCGCGGCCTCTGCCGCTTGAACATGTCACCGAACAACATTTTTTGCTACTCCCCCACTTCCAATGCAGCCACCATCGCGCGGACAGCGTCATCCACTGCCGCAGTCGGGCTGTTTGGAGCGTGGTTCACCATGATCACAAAATCCAATGCTAACCGTCCATTATCGTCTAAAATGTAACCCGCCAGGCTGCGGCTGCCACTCAATGTTCCCGTTTTGGCGATTACCTGACCTTCGAGGCCAACCATGCGGCCCTCAAGAGTGGATTCCGTCTCATTTGCGTGCGGCAACAACATCAGCCAACGGTCACCCCAATGATCCAAACCAGCAACCAGCAGCTCATGCAGCGTTTCAGCGTTCATCCGGTTGCGACGCGACATTCCGCATGCGTCAGCTGCGACCAGACCTTCATCGGCAGCAATCCCAAACGAGTCGAGCACCGACGGCCATGTCAGCCGATACTCCCCATACTTATAGCTACCCGTACCCGCGGCGATCTGTTCCGCCCATGCATTCGAGCTGGCCTTCAACATTGACGCGAGGAGATCATCAAGCGGAGCTGATTTGTGCATCAAGCGGAGACCGTTGGGAGTTGTCTGCGGCATGCGCATCGGTAACGGTGTCACAGCCCGAGTTGTATCACCTCCCTGAATTCCGGCACGACGCAACGCTTCCCGGAATGCGTCCCCGGCCAGAACACGGGGGCGCGGGCTCGGAACATAGTGAATGTCCCAACCGCCCAAAGGTTGCACCGGCGTCTCCTGAATCGTAGTCACCGGCGCTGGCGGTTCCAGCGGTTTCGGCTCGCTGACCTTCGCCGTATTGTGCGGCCATAATTCGGTGTGTGGCATACTCCAGAACACCGGATTTGGCAAGATAGTAACCTTCAGCCCAACTGAATTTATGCCAGACACGCGTTGCGCATGTGAAACCAGACCATCGTTCCAAGTCAACTGGCTGATTCGTGGTGCGAAGCGATACTCCAGGTCGCCAACCTCCCACCCCGACGGGAGATACGCCGCTGCTTCAACAATCAGATCGCCCTCGATTGTGTGCACGCCCTGCGCTTTCAGCTCGCTCGCCAAGCTGTCGAATACCGCCCACGGACGCTCAACGTACGGACGAATGCCCGATAAACTCGGATCCCATCCACCCTGCAAGATCAGATCGCCGTGAAGCGTGCTATCAACCACAGGGCCGTTGCTGTAGATCACTGTCTCGAAGCGGAAGTCGTCGGGCTGCTTCAACATCGCATCCGCCGCGACGAACAGCTTCTGCACACTCGCTGGCATCATATAGCGGTCGGAATCGTGCTCGTACAGTACCGTTCCGGTCCGGGCATCACCGACCAGCACACTCACCGTCGCACCGTCAGCTTCCATTGGTCGCACGAGCAAAGTGTCCACCCCGGCGATCAATGCGCTGCGATCGACCTGAGCGACAACCGGCTCGTCAATGGTCGGCGGGATGTCTCGTGTTCCGGCACAACCGAGCATCAGCGTAAGAGCAATCAAAATCGGCAGATAGACAAACAGGCGAGCGGTCCGCATTGCATTCCTCATAGGTAGAAGTTGAATCTGGCGAACAGAGTTGAAGTATACGAGATTTGGCAGCACGTTTCACAGTCGCTAGCTGGGGTGGATGTAGTCGGTGAGATGTGGATTATGGGACGAAGGTATCCATTTTAGATTTTGCTCACGGCTCAAAGCTCATACCTCACGCCTGTTTTTCAAAACCGATACCCAAAATTGACCGCAATCCGGTGATCATAGCGATGAGATTCCGCTGGTGGGGTCCATGCCGACCAGAACTCGAGCGGACCGAGACGCGTATCAAGCGCGAATCCCGCTGAGAACGAATGCAATACAGCCTCGCGTTCAGGCTTCCAATCCTTGTCATTTCCATATGCGACACCGTCATATTTCAGCAACACATAGGCATCTGCGACCAAACGGCTGATCAAATCGTAGCGCAGTGTACCTGTTGTCCCTACATAACGAAGCGCCAGATAGCGATATGGGGATAAAGCGGGAAAGTTCTCGAGGCTCCCGATGGGAAACCTGTGGGTCGAGGGAGTTGTCACTTCAGCCACACCCCCGCGCGCACCCGTTTGAAGGGAAAAGCGACGAGTGAGTGGAATCGTGTACCGCATGTTCAGATCAAAAACGCTGAAAGTACGATTGCTGCCTATTTCACTGAAATATGAATCATAGGACACGTGCACTCGAGCGCCTGAATTCGGATATGGTCGCCGGTCTTCCGTGTCCAGTTCGCCAGTAAACTCGAACGCTGTGTAGTAGTTGTCGCGTTCGAAACCATCAATTTCATCTTCAGCACGCTCACCCTTCATCCCGGCAGACAACCGTCCCCAAGTGTACAGGTTGAACAAGGCCGTCAGGCCGGCGGTACTTTTTCCGAGAACAGCAACACTTGTTTTCTCACCTTCCCTATCGTATCGCGGAACATCAATACGGTTGTAACGGACCATTCCCTGCCAACCCGCATACGATCCGGCAATTCGGTCGGCACGAATCTGAAGGCGATAGTCTTGACGATGTTCTCCGAACATCGCATGAAGGCGCAACTCCTCTCCGATGGTTGGCAAGGGTTGTTCAATGACCAACGTACCCTTGTATCGCGCACCCCAGTCGGTTCCATAACCGAGTCCAACTCCCAGGCGTGCCGGCGGTGCTGGTTCCAAGATGAATGACAATCCCAACTTACCATCCGCCATTCTGGTCAACCGACAGTAGACCGTGGTGTAACGCTGAGTGGCGTGAATATCTTGCAGCGCGTCAATGATGTCGTCGGTTTGCAGTACTTGACCACGCTTCAGTCCGATCTCACGAAGCTGAATCCGTGCTCGATAATCATCGATTCCGACGGCGTCCATTCCACCGAGCACGCCCATGTTCAACTTGACCAACAGATCGCCAGCGGTCATGGATGCCTGAACCTCTGCCAAGCCATACCCAAGACGACGGACTTGCCACATGAAACCGGTCAAAAGTTCGTTGAGTTCGTGCGTGCTGTAAATGTCTGGCGTAAGCGGCAGATCGGGCAGAGCAGCAGGTAGCTTGCCCGGATAATCATGCGAGATGTGAACCCGACCTACTTCTACTAATAACAACGGATCATTCGACGGCTGTGGCAGAATCGATCTCAACTGGTCAACCTGATCATCGAATGCCACACGGCCAGCGTCAACAATATCGCCATAGGCATCGAAATCCGAGCTGCCGAAGCCGGTCATATCCGGAGTGAGCACGAGGTCAGCCATGGCGCGTGAGACCGAGTCATTCGGCACTGTCATCAACGTGGTCACCTGGTTCAGAATCTCCCACGGCAGGTCTGGATCAGGATCAGTCGTCGGTGTCGCGCAATCGACTGCGACTACGATGTCCGCCTCTTCCATCGCCGCGCGTACTGGAATGTTTTCCACCGCGCCACCATCTACGAGCAGTCGACCATCCTGACGATAGGGGCGGAAGATGATCGGAACCGCCATCGCCGCGCGGATCGCCAGACTTAAGTCACCCTCCTCGAGATATACACCCTGGCCGCTGACGATATCCGTGGTCACAAGTCCGAGATCGACATATCCACCACCAAAGCCGTTCCCTGATGTCGCATAGGGAGCTTCATGGATCAAACGGAATGTTTCGAGAAACAATGTCTCGCCGGTAACGAATGCGTCCGGGATGTACGGTTCGCCATCATTTCGGAAACGCAGGGTGACAAGATCCTGATTCGCCGTCTCCTTCTGTGCGAGGAACAGGTTGCGACGTGATGGCGCATCCGAAAACAAGCCGCCCCAATCCAACGAACGGGCGACACCACGCAGACGGTTGCCGTCATAACCTACGCTGTATAATCCGGCGATCACGCCGCCCATTGATGTTCCGACGACACAATCCAGTGGCAGCCCGAGTTCGTCAAAGCCCTGCAACACGCCGATATGCGCCAACCCTCGTGCTCCTCCACCTGACAACGCAAGCGCCACTCTTGGACGATTCACCTCCAGCTCGGGCAGGAACCCTGCGGGGACATGCTTCACCCGTAATCCGAGCGAATCCATTGGAATAGCACCGGATGTCCATTGATTCCAGGTGAATTCAGTTGTCGTTGATGCCAGGGGTTCGGCGTTGACTCGTATCGGAAGGCACAGCGCTGTAATCAAAAGCAGACACAGCAATACCAACCCGTCAGTGCAGTGACTGGTGGTCCGAGACCGTCTGCTCCCTTGTGTGTAGAGAATCCGCATGCCTGCCTTGCCCAATAACCCTTACCTTGCGGGCAAATATAAGGCTACTCGATTGTTTACATGGAGCTTTTCGGTATGCCGGAGCTCGCTGTCACCTATGACGATATCCTCGCCGCGATGGAGCGAGTGCGCCCATGGATTCACCGCACCCCCATCCTGACCAGCCAGAAACTTGACGAAATCGCTGGCGCTTCCATGTTCTTCAAAGCTGAACCATTGCAGAAGACGGGCTCGTTCAAACCCCGCGGTGCGACTAATGCCGTCTTCTCCCTGTCTAACGAAGAAGCCGCCCGCGGTGTCGCAACCCATAGCTCAGGCAATTTCGCCGCCGGGTTGGCGCAGGCCGCGGCATGGCGCGGAATAGACGCGCATGTCGTCATGCCGACCTCGGCACCAGAAGCGAAACGCTTGGCGACACTCGGTTACGGCGCTCACGTGGTCCCGTGCGAACCAACACTGGAAGCGCGGGAATCAACGCTCGCTCGTGTCGTCGAGGAAACCGGTGCGACGTTTCTGCACCCGTATAACGACGCGCGCGTCATCGCCGGGCAGGGTACGGCTGGTATCGAATTGATGGAAGATGTTCCCGATCTGGACGCTGTCCTCGTACCCGTCGGCGGCGGTGGATTGTGCTCGGGTGTCGCGATTGCGGTGCATGACTACGATGCCCGCGGGAACTTTGTTACCGCGGATAATCCACGCTTGCAAGTTTTCCAGACGGGCCTGACTTCCGCTGATTCACCCTCTGATAATCCGCGCCAGCAAAGCTTGCGCGGGCATCAACCCAGCGCGACCAAACCAATCCAGATCAAAGTCTACGGCGTCGAACCCGCACTTGCCGATGATGCGAAACGGTCACTCGTCACCGGATCTATCCAGCCGTCAAACAACCCGGACACTATCGCCGACGGCTTGAAGACACAACTGGGAACACTGACCTTCCCGATCCTGCAACACCATCTCGAGGACATTCTGCTGGTCAGCGAGGACGAGATCCGTGAGGCGATGATCCTGCTATGGACACGGCTGAAGCTGGTCGTCGAACCGTCCGGCGCGGTCGTGCTGGCAGCCCTGCTGGCGAATCAAGACTTGTTCGCTGGGCGGCGTGTGGGACTGGTCTTGAGTGGGGGAAATATAGACGTAGACACTCTGTTGAAATAGAAAGGGCGCTGAAACAGCGCCCAGTAATTAGCTTTCAATGTTGCGACTGACTGGCTACTCGTCCTCATCCGAGCCGACACGCGATACGACATCGCGCACGTGATCATCAGTCGTAACCGTATCGTCACTCTCCCGGTGAGCTTCCGGCTGCTGACCTTCAGGACGATAAAGTTTCGCATGCACAAACGGCGCGGAACCGTCGTGATTTTCGCCCATGTAGATCGTGCGATGCGGGAACGGTATCTCGATACCCGCCTCGTCAAACGCGTTCTTCAACCGTCGGCGATAAGCCCGGGCGACACCCCACTGTTGGGTCGGCTTGGTCTGGAAACGGACCCGCCAGTTGATCGCGCTGTCGCCGAAACTGTCAATGCCGAAGATTTCTGGACCGTTATCGATAACGTCCGGCATCTCCTTCGCAAGCTCCTCACCGACCCGCTCCATGATCGCGACGACCTTGTCTGTGTTCTCACGATAGGCCACACCAACCTCGATCACCGCACGGCTGAACTTATATGACCGATTGGTCAGCGCTCGAATCTCGCCGTTGGGGATGACGTGAACATCCCCGGCGAAGTCACGGATAATCACCAGACGCAGGTTGATGTCCTCGACCGTTCCCGACTTGCCATTAACCTCGATCACGTCACCGACGCGGAGATAACCTTCGGTGAGCAGAAATGTGCCGCTGAGGAAATCCTGAACCAGAGTCTGTGCACCGAAACCAACCGCAATACCAACCACGCCAGCCGCCGCGATAATCGGCCCGATCTCAACCCCGAATTCGCTGAGGATCAACATCACAATCAGACCCAGAACGACAACCCGGATCACACTCTTGAGGAATACGGAGATCGTCTTTGCCCGTTGCAGCGAGAGACGATCGTCCACCTCCTGCGCCTTGTGCAGCAGTTTGTCGGTCAGGCTGCGAGCCAGCCGTCCGATAAGCAGGCCGAGCACGATGATGATTGTGGCCCGAAGCAGGTTCGGCCACCACGTGTTCCACCACAGAGCAATATCGAAGTCCATGAGAGTACCTTTCAAACAAGATCGCGCCACCCAGCGCGTTGTAGATTACAGGTTGTATACGGGTTCGGCAGCTCATCCGCAAGTGGGGTTGCGTTTCCCCGCAGTTCCACGGAGTCTTTCATGGAAGGCTTACAATGAAGAAGTTCATCCAGTTCCAACCGCGAAACAAGCTGTATTTCATCCCCAACATCTTATTAATAGCGTTCGCACTTTTTGCCACCGCGGGCTGCGATACCGGGCGAACGCTTCCTCAAGGATACTCACCCAGTCTATCTCCCCTTATCCTGGTTGCGGGAGACGCTACGCTGCAAATCTTTGACACAGAAACTGAAAGCTGGCGTGATCCTGTTGGACTTGGGTTGGGAGCAAACTGGATTTCATTTTACGATCCCCATGAAATGGTTATAGTTAACAGCATCAGCCATAACCTGCAACAAATAGTCCTGAATTCTGGTGAATTCCAACAAACCGCGTCTATCGATCTCGGGCTTGAACGCAACACCAGCCCGTACGCCGTCGCAGGCTGGGGTGATCGCATCGCCGTCACAAATTTGCTGACTAACTCAGTTTCTATCGTCCACCTCGACAGCGCGAAAATCGTGGAAGAATTCCCCGTCGGACGTGCGCCGGAAGGCATCCTCGCTGATCATGACACACTCTATGTGATCAACACCGGCTATGATTTCAGCGATTTCAGCTTCCACATCGGAAGCGTATACAAGACGCTCGCAACAACCGGTGAAATTCTTGACACTCTCGCCCTCGGGATGAACCCGCAATTCGGTGCAATAACGAATGAAGAGCTGCACATCGTGTGCACCGGCAACTACTCTGACATCAACGGCGAAGTCTGGATTCTCGATTTAACCACTCTTGAACCTGAAGAGATTCTGGGTGTTGGGTATTCGCCAGGACGAATTAACATAGGTTACGATAACAATGAAATTACAGCCTGGATAGCAGCTGGTGGCTGGTCGAACGATGGTGACAGTGAAGGGTTGATCCTTAGTTACAACGTAATAACTCGAGAAATTTTAGAGCCCCTTTCTGCCAGTCTGGGCGTGGTTGATGTAGCGTGGAACGATGCCGATCATCGTCTATACGCTGTCTGCCGCGACGCGATGAAGCTTGATGTGTTTGAAGGACGGGAACGGGTCGCTTCCCACGATTTGGTCGATCCACCCAACGCTCTAGGTATTTTGGACTGGTAAACCCTGTATCCATCACACCACACTACTCCTTCCCTGTGGTCTCATTGTAACAGAGTTTTTTGTTCCCCTTCCCTACTAATATGTTCCATATCAACATGTTAGCCACAACATCCGTTCTGGCATACACGTTGCCTTAGTACATGACGAGATGAGCACACAAACAACCGGAATCACCAGACATTGATCTGAATAAGCTGTTCTAACGTTTCGGAATGCTTTTTGGCGGGTAATCCCGCCAAAATAAAACGGTCCACCCGATTGCCACCGGATGGACCACCTATCAGCCATGAAATACCGCCGCCCGGGTCCAATGGATCCAGGCGGAAATGTTTTATCAGTCTACAGTCTACAGTCTACAGTCTACAGTCTACAGTCTACAGTCCGAAAGCATGTCATCCTGACGTTCGCTGCACAAGCAACGGACGAGAAGGATCTGTCTTTCCTCTTTGATCTTTGCTCTCGTATCTCACGTCTCGTATCTCATATCTCGTCTACAACCCCGTATCCACCGAACCAGTATCATAATTGAATGTGCTGCCGCCCAAGCTGTGCGGAATCAGGAACACGCTGAACAGCACCAGGCACGCAATCACCACAATCACACGCACCTTCCGTTGATTCTCAACCACACTCAACCGCCAGACTGCGACAACCCACGCCAGAAATGCCAACGCCAGCTTGTTGTCGGTGACGTCCCCCCCGAACGGCCAGCCGGTCCAATAATCACCGAACGCTGCCTTCTGCAACAGCGGCCCGAGGATCAGTCCGCCAATGAACAGGAAGATCAATGTCCCCCATGCCGGAATCCGCAGATTTTCGCCCGTGAAAACCGAGATAAGTGCTCGTACGCCAAACAACAAGGCGAGGAACATGAACAGGATGTGCGGGATCAGAACACCATTCGGTTCCGGGTCCTTGAAGCGCAGAGTGACCGTTTCATCCCCACCAGGAATACTGGCGTGGTCACCTCTCGACGACGTCAGCTCGATGTGATACACGACCTTGCCTGCTGGAGGCTGAGCTGGAAGCGGCGCGTACAAGCCCTCACTATCACGCTTCATCGCCATTTCCGAGAACGGCTCATCCACACCCAACCGTTTCCAGTACATCAGGCCGGTGACATCGGGGTTAGAGCTCGGGATACGGACAACGTGGTCCATCCCGAAATCTTCAGTGACCCGGCGACCGTGCGAACGTTCGAGCTCGTACTCGATCAACTCGCCGGCAACCGTCACCTCGCCGCTGACCGGATAGGTCGGACCTGTCTTGCGCTGGTAAATGAGTGTGGCAACTGTCAACACCAACGCCAGCACCCAGAACAGAATCGCTTTGACTGTCTTGTTCATCGGGGGATACTCCGTAGTTGTGATGCGCCAAGTTCGTTGATCCGAACATACGGTGTCAAGCCTGATCAGCTCACATCCACCATGATCGTTCCTTCACGGGTGAGAGCGTGACCGGAACCTCCCCTCATTGCTCCATCCCCTACCGCGCTGTATGTTTACCGTTCGTTCGAGCGCATCATTCGCGCAATCAGGCAAACCATAGCAATAGAAGACCGATGAGACTGTCGAAAGCATTTCTGCCCACACTCAAAGAGGTGCCTGCGGACGCCGTGGTCACCAGTCACAAACTGATGCTGCGTACTGGCATGGTGCGTTCGCTGATGGCCGGCGTGTATAGCTACCTGCCATTCGGGCAACGTGCAGCCCGCAAGGCGATGGACCTGATCCGCGAGGAGATGGACCGTTTCGGCGGACAGGAATTCTCCCTGCCGACGATGACCCCCATCGAACTGTGGGACGAAACGGGCCGGAATACCGATTTCGGCAACGAAATGTTTCGTCTCAAAGATCGCAAAGACCGTGAGATGGCGCTCGCGCCGACGCACGAAGAAATCTTCTGCTCCATCGCACGCAACGAGCTCCAATCCTATAAGCAGCTGCCACAGATCTGGTACCAGATCCAGATCAAGTTCCGCGACGAACCGCGTCCACGTTCGGGCGAGCTGCGCACCCGTCACTTCATCATGAAGGACGCGTACAGCTTCGACACCAACGAAGACGGTCTCGACAAATCGTACCAGCTTCATCGTGAGGCTTATCAACGAATCTTCACCCGAGCCGGGCTGAAATACTTCATCGTCGGGGCAAGTTCCGGCGTGATGGGCGGGTCGGGTTCGGAAGAGTTCATGGTCGAGTCGGACGCTGGCGAAGACACGTGCGCGATCAATGAAGAGTCCGGCTACGCCGCCAACGTCGAAGTCGCGACCTCGAAGCTGAATGATGAGCCCGACAACGAAGAGACAGTTGCATTCGAGAAGGTTTCGACTCCCGGCTACAAAACAGTCGAAGAAGTGTCCACTTTCCTCAAGCTCGATCCGAGCCGGTTCATCAAGTCGTTAGTATATGTCGGCGACGACGGTCCGGTGATGCTGCTGGTCCGTGGTGACGACGACCTTAACGAAGACAAAGTGTTGCCGATCCTCGGCGCAGCGATGCGTCCGGCGCATCCGGACGAGGTCAAGGACTTGATCGGCGCTGATGTCGGCTACCTCGGGCCGGTTGGCCTCGAAGGCAAGCTTCCGATCTACGCGGATCATCGTCTGAAAGATGCGCGAAACCGGGCAACCGGCGCGAACGAGAACGAGTACCACGTCGTCGGCGTGCAGGTCGGCGAAACGTTCAAACCGGACGAGTACAAAGATCTGCGTGTGGTGCGTGAGGGCGAACCCGATCCAGTCGGCGGACGTCCTCTGAAGATCGTGCGCGCCATCGAGCTCGGTCACATTTTCAAGCTCGGCACCAAATATTCCGCCCCGATGGGCGCGACCATCCTCGACGAAAATGGCAAGGATAAACCGATTGTCATGGGTTCGTACGGGATCGGCGTCGGACGGCTGATCGCGTCCGCGCTGGAATCACATTCCGACGAGAACGGTTGCGTTTGGCCGATGACGCTCGCGCCGTACCATGTCAACGTGATCACGCTCAAATCCAAGGAAGAGAGTGTAGCAGCAGAAGGCGAACGTCTTTATAAACTATTGCAGGATAAAGGTCTGGACGTCGCATTGGACGACCGCGATGTCCGCCCCGGCTTCAAGTTCAAGGACGCCGACCTGCTCGGGTATCCGTTCCAGGTCGTGGTTAGTGAACGCAATCTCGCCGAAGGTAATCTCGAGATCAAGCGCCGCCGCACCGGTGACAAGGAAGTTTTGCCAATCGATGACGCGCTCGTGAAACTCGATGAGTGGATCGCGGCGGAGTGGGAACTGGTCGCTGTTAAAGACTGAATGTTTTCTTTTCAATCTCAACCCGGTTCATATCATGTGAGCCGGGTTTTTTACTGTTCCTCGCGTAACCGCCTGATTACAGTTGCGAAAAGCACGCAAAATACCCCATACTGAGTGTGTCTTTCGATCCAGGCCTTTCCGTGCTACCCATTCATTCACATTGGTGTGTGCATGAGTCGAATCCAAGAGAAGGCGCGAGAGTTTCAAGACGCGAAACGTGTCATGGAAATGGGGCTGTACCCTTACTTCCGTCCCATTGAGAGCGAACAAGGCCAAACTGTCATCATGAACGGCAAAGAAGTCGTGATGATGGGATCGAACAACTACCTCGGATTGACCAACCATCCGGAAGTTAAACAAGCCGCTCAGGCAGCCATCGACCGCTATGGTACTGGCTGCGCGGGATCTCGCTTCCTCAACGGTACCCTCGCCATCCACCAGGAGTGCGAAGAAAAGCTCGCCGAATTCATGGGTACCGAAGCCGCGATCGTCTTCTCCACCGGCTTCATGACTAACCAGGGTTCGATCCCGTACCTCGTCCCGCGTGATGGAACTCTGTTTATCGACCGTGCAGACCATGCGAGCATCATTGACGGCGCACGTCTCGGACTCGGTAAAGTCGTCAAGTTCCATCACAGCGACATGGAAGACCTGGAGAAGAAACTCAAGCTTACCAACTCCCACATCAAGCTGATCGTCGTTGATGGCATCTTCTCCATGGAAGGTGACATCGCGCCATTACCCGAAATCGTCGCGCTGGCGAAGAAGTATGATGCGGATGTGCTCGTTGATGACGCGCACTCCATCGGCGTACTCGGCAAGCAAGGGCGCGGGACAGCGTCCCACTTCGACCTCGACGGACAGATTATCGGAACCGTTGGCACATTTTCCAAAAGCTTCGCGTCAATCGGCGGATTTTTCTCCGGACCGGAAGACGTCGCCCATTTCCTTAAGCACAAGAGCCGGCCGTTCATCTTCTCCGCATCGCCGCCGCCCGCGAATATGGCGGCCGTGACCAAAGCCATCGAGATCATCTACCGTGAGCCGGAACGCATTCAGCAGCTCCACAAACGCACGAAATACCTCGTCCACGGCCTGCAAGCTGCCGGATTCAGCATCCATGATCAGGGCACGCCGATCATCCCGGTGTATGTGCGCGACGACATGCTGGTGTTCAAGGCATGCATGATGCTGCAAGAGGAAGGTGTCTTCGTAAACCCGGTGGTCAGCCCGGCAGTCGAACCCCAGAACGCTCTGCTTCGGCTGTCCGTCATGTCCACCCTGGAAGAAAGCCATCTCGATTTCGCCATCGACAAACTGATCAAGGTCGGACGTCAACTCGGCTTCATCGGCAGCGACGGCGCAGAGCCAGAACTCGAATCATCGGGTCTCCGGAATCAACGCAGATGAGCGACAGCGTACAGATCGTTGAGGCGAAAGACGGGAAGGCGTACAAGGACTTCCTCGAAGTGCCGTACACCGTGCAGGGCGCAAACCCCGTGTGGGTGCCGCCGCTACGTGTGCAAGCCAAAGAGATGTTCGACGAGAAGAAGAACCCGTTCTTCGAGCACGCCGAGATGCGCCGCTACGTCGCGTACAAGGAAGGCAAGCCCGTCGGACGTATCGCCGCGATCAAGGACGACGCGCACAACTCCACCCACGACGAAACCACCTGCCACTGGGGCCATTTCGAGACGATTGAGGACCGTGATGTAGCCGCCGCCCTGTTCGCCAGGGTCGAGGAGGACGTACGCGCATGGAATCTGAACATGCTGCGCGGACCGTTCAACCCGTCGATCAACGAGGACCTCGGCATCCTGATCAACGCGTTCGAGATGCGTCCAGCGGTCATGATGCCATACAATCCAGCTTACTACCCAGAGTTCATCGAGTCGCTCGGACATAGCAAGGCGATGGATCTCCAATGCTTCTACGTTGACCGTTCGACCATGTCACCACGTGTCGAACGTACTGCGGAAGCTCTGCGCAAGCGCACGAAGATGATCTACCGTCACTTCAACCCAAAGGATTTCTGGACCGACGCCTACAAAATCTGGGACATATACAAAGTCGCGTGGGAGAAGAACTGGGGCGCGGTGCCGATGACCGACAACGAGTTCAAGCATCTCGCGAATAATCTGAAGCAGGTGTACGATCACCGTCTGATCTATTTCGTCGAAGATCCCGCCCAGGACAACAAGCTGATCGGTTTTTCGCTCGCGTTGCCGGACATCAATCAAGCCGTGATCAAGATTCGTGATGGACGACTGTTCCCGTTCGGCTTGCCGAAACTGATGTGGCACTCACGTAAAGGCGCGCTCAAGTCGATCCGTATCCTGCTGATGGGCGTGCTCGAAGAATACCGGGGACGCGGAATTGACGCTGTCATGTATTACGATCACTACGTTGACGGCCCGCGTTACGGCTATGAAGACGGCGAGGTCGGATGGATACTTGAGACCAACGGTCCGATGATCAAAGCCGCCGAAATGATGGGGGCAAAACCCACCAAGACCTACCGGATGTATGAGAAGAAGTTGTAATCGAATATTCCCCTGTTGGGCACTCCCAACAGGGGAATAGGCTGGTGAGCTAGTGAGGATAATCCGCGATAGCCGTCTGCGACGGTCTATCACGGGCACCATATTGAGTCCACAGTCCACAGTCCACAGCTGACAGCCTACGGCCTATAGACCACAGCCCAGCCTACAGCCTGACGTGTCTCCCATCCACCCGGTGGGATTTTCTATCTTAAATGAGATTAATCTTTCAGGAATGTCTCGATGGCAACCACAGTCCTAGTCACCGGTGCAAATGGATTCGTCGGCAGCCACATTGTCGATTGCCTGTTACGACGCGGGTATAATGTCCGCGCCATGGTCCGGCGCACATCCGACTTGACATGGCTGGAAAACAAGCCGGTCGAGCTCGTCTTTGGGTCTCTCGATAACCCTGCCAGCCTGAACGCTGCCGTTAAAGGTGTCAATCAGATCGTGCACAACGCCGGGGTTGTCGCCGCCGAACAGAAGTATCTCTACTATCTGCACAACAGCGAGGGCACGCATAACCTGATCAAGGCAGTGCTCGAGGTTCACACTGGCAAAAAACGTCCACGTTTTTTGCTGGTTTCGAGTCAGGCAGCGGCTGGACCGTCCGGCGCGAAGTGGCGACGAGAAGACGATTCACTGAAGCCAATAACCGATTATGGACGCAGCAAGCTGCTCGCCGAGGCGATCCTGCTGCGTTATCGCGACAAATTGCCGGTGACGATTATCCGATCGTCATCGGTGTATGGCCCACGTGACCGCGCTTTCCTGCCGCTGTTCAAGATGATTTCGCACAACATTATGCCGATGATCGGGCCAAACCACCTGATCAGTTTTGTCCATGTGCAGGATCTGGCGCGACAGGTTGTTACACAACTCGAACACAAAAACGCTATCGGGGAAATCTTCAATGCTGCCCCGTTTCCACCAATCCGTCAGGCCGAGTTCGGCCAAACAATAGCAACCGTGCTCAGCTCCAACCCACGTGCGTTTTCGATCCCACCGGGTTTGCTCAAGTATGCCTATCCACTGCTGTATCCAGTGCTGAACGCGTTGACAACACCACCGTTCATGGTCGATAAACTGCCTGACATACTCGAATCTCGGTGGACACTCGATGGCAGCAAAGCTGAAGAAATGCTCGGATTTAAGGGACAGCTTCCGTTGCTCGCCGGGATCGGGCAGACCGCGGAATGGTATCGCTGGAAGAAATGGCTGCGCACCCGTCGTGACCGGTTAAATGTAGGCGGCAAAGCAAGATCATACATGCGCCCGATGTCCGATTCGCTAAAACTATATAACGAAGGATGCGACCTGTGCGGACTGGCATTTGACGGCGAAAGCAAAACGCCTGTCCATTACGAGGACGACGACTTCATCATCGTCGATTGCATGATCTGTCACGTGCCGATGGCGGTTCTGAAAGAGCATCGGGCAGCATTTACTCCGCATGAAAAGGAGCGTATTGCCGCCAAGTTCAAGGAACTGTTCGGCGAGGACGCTACCGACTATGAACAACGACGGATCCCGGAACACGCGCATGTGCACAACCGCAAGCACGGTCATTCGCCACCTTGGACCAGGCGCCCTGAAGATATGGCGAACGAACACGGTGCGGGGCCGAGCGTGCAGAACAACAACAAACCCGCACCCGCGAAACGTAAACCGCGCAAGAAATCTGCAACGGGCAAAGCCAAGTCGGGCCAGACCGAGTCCAAGTCATGAGCCGTTTGATCGCCATTGACACCTCGACCCCGCAAACCATGTGGTGCGGAGTCGAAGACGGTACCACCGTTGATCCGGTTTACATCGAAGGCGTGAACAAGCACGATACAGTACTCGCGGACGGTGTCAGTCGCTGGCTGGACGAACACGGTTGGCGCGATTCCCTGACAGGCGTCGCGGTTGTGGTCGGACCGGGCGGGTTCACGGGATTGAGGGTCGGAGTCGCATTCGCAACCGGACTGGCGGAAGCGCTGCAGGTTCCTGTAGTGCCTGTTGAGACCGCACGAATGCTGGCGGCTCGCGTAGATGAAGGTTTCGTCTGGGCAATACACCGCGCTGGTGGGCAACGGGTGAAGGGCCAAGTCGTGCGTGCTGGGTCGAAGCATGAAACTGTAACCGATCTGGTCGAATTCGTACCGAAGGAACACGTTCCATTACCAAATAGCGACGATCCCCTGCTCCCGCTTGGTGATGGATACATTCAGTTTCATGATCCAATCGAAGCGGCGCTAGCCGGACGGTTGCGCCGAGATGTCACTCTGAAGCCACTATCGGATGCGTTAGCCGCAGCCGCGACGCAGGTCGTAGCGGAGAACGGTGCCGTCAGTCCACTCGATGTCGATGTCGTCTACGGGTCCGAGTTCCAGCCTACACCCAAACCGCGAGCTTGAGATTTCCTGACAGATCTGGATGATCCGCGTCCAGCAACTGCCGCACACGGGCAAGAGTATCATGAAAAATTGTTGAAATCTCGCCCCAAAATTCGACTCTCCCCCGTTTTCATCCCCATCTTATACATGTCCACCGGAGAGGTTGATGAAAACCGCGCTTCTGATAATATCGATTGTCTTATTCGCCGCAGCCGCGGTCGCGCAGCCCGCTCTCCATTGGCAACATATATACGGCGATTCGCTTTCACAGGATATGACTGCTGGCGCTGTTCGCCTGCTGGACGGTGACATCATCCTCGTTGGCGAAGTCAGCAATGAAACGCCGCTGCTTTTCGATATCAATCTGACCCGTATGACAGTGGATGGCGATAGCGTCTGGATGCGATCCCATGAAGAAAACAACACGCAGCACGCTCGTGCATGTACCCTCACACCTGACGGCAACATCGCTGTGGCAGGCTCATACAACTATGAGGAAGGCAACGAGTGGTATATCAATTGCCTGCTACACGTGTTCGATTCGGAAGCAAACCTCCTCTGGAGCTGGTACGAACATGTGTCCGCAAATACTGTTGCACTGGCAATCACGAACACACTAGACGGCGGTTTCATATTAACGGGATATTACCAGGAAAATGGCATTCCCAACGTAGAAACTGATGTTTATACCGTCCGAATCGGTGCGAATGGATCCACACAATGGACGGTTCGAACAGAATTCCTCGGCCGCGAAGAAGCGCATGCAGTGACCATCCACCCTGACGGCTATATATTGGTGGCAGGCCAGACGCGAGTGGATGAAGTCGCAACTGCGTGGGACGCATTTTCGCTGCAACTCGATGGTGACGGCAACGAACTCGGCGGACAGGTACACGAGTTCGAACAGTACGACAACCTGAACGAATACATCTACGACATCCACATCACTCCAAACGGCTTCATTTACTTCGCAGGAGAAGCTAACCATCCGGCAGGACCGCAACGCATGAACGACGGCTACCTGATGCTGACTAATCAGGACTATGAGCTGATTGATCGCCGTTTCTATGGTGGTACAGGTTTCGACGGGATCCGTCGCATCGAACCCATGCCCGGCAGCGACTTGATGCTCGCCGGGTACTCGGCATCCTATACAGCGAACTTTGATCGTGACCTGTGGGCTGTGCATGTCAACGCCATGGGCTGGGAACAGTGGGACTACTGGGTGGGTCGGTTCGGCGATACCGGAGAAGACAAAGGATACGGACTCATCCCCATCGAAGGTCAGCACGAAACCCAGTACATCATAACTGGCAACAGCTCACCAGAAGGCCAGGTTGGGAACAAGAATGTAATCGCTGTGCGTTTTTCCGCACGAGCTCCGTTCGTTGAAATCGATCTTGTACCAGTCGTGGACGATACAATCGACATCCCGGCAGAAGGTGGCAGCTTTGAATTCACCGTTCAACTGATCAACAACCTGAGGTTCGCAATCGCCCCGGATGCGTGGGCGGCGGTCTACGGACCAGACAACCTGCACATCGAACCGATGCGCCTGCACACGATATACATAAGACGTGAACATTTCGAAGAATACGACCTGATTCAGGATTTTCCCGCAGAGTACGTGCCCGGTATCTATCACTACATCGGACGGCTGGGCCGTTACCCCAACACTGTCGTCGCCGCCGACACACTGATCCTGAGGAAGCTGGAAGAGTAGCCCGGCAATCCCGCTTGCCGGGTCATATTCAGCCGTCGAAGACGGCTATCGCTGATTATCCTCAAATAGAATGTTATCGGTGCCCTGCGGGCTTCGCCAGCAGGGATGATTCAAACACATGAAACCCGGGGCAGGCCCCGGGCCACTCAGCAACTATTTCACCAACGTGATCCGGCGTGACGAAACACCTGTGTCGCCAGCATCCAGGTTCAGGATGTAGGTTCCGGACGCGAGGCCGTGTCCATCCACGCTGATGCTGTGTTCGCCAGCCGTCATCGTTTGATCCGCAAAAACGGTCCGTACCGGACGACCGAGCAAATCATACATTGTTAGCGACACCACGCCGGGACGATCCAAAGTCCAGGAAACATTCGCGGAAGAATTGAACGGATTCGGATAGACAGACCCGAGTGAAAAACTCAGCAGAGCGAATTCATCGCTCGATGCAACTCCGAAAGGAGGGTGGATAGGATTGTCAGTGAATTGAAACATCGCTAGAAAGGGTCGACCTGTAAGAATATGGCGCCGTTGACCAGCTATGACAAAACAGTCGTTCGGCATCAGAGCAAGGGCTGTAGATTCATAGCCATGTCTGCCGGTCCAAGTCCATTGGTGAACGCCGTCGGCAGTGAAGCGGGCAAATCTGATAATATCCTGAACACCGTATGCAGATTTTCCAAGTACCAGCAATCGACCGTCCGGAAGCTCATGAATATCACCAACATGAGCGTTCAACCAAGGCGTGCTCCACAGCTCCTCGCCCACCGGATTGATTCGCGTCAAATAGCTGATATCCGTGTCATAGTTGTAGCTTCCCACTACAGCGTCGCCATTTTCTGTCGAAATTAGATATTGGATGGTGCTGCCAAGCTCGAGAGAATGCTGAAACTGCAATGAAATGCGATTATGCAAATTCAATTGGTGATTGCTGCTCATGTACAGGGTAGGCCCACCGTTTGTAGATGCTTTTAGACCACCCCATCCGTCATCTGGTTCAGTAAAATCTAGACGTGTTTGATCCAGCTGGACACCATTGACCGAAAGTTCATCTATGAATATATATTCGGTGAAATTCCATCGATGTAGTCGGCGGTAGGGGAAAAGTATGGTTGGCTCCAGCCCGCGACCACCTAATAGCACAGCATCTGGGCCAGAGTACGAAAATGTGTCGCTAAAGGCATGCTCGTGCCGCCACAGCAGACCTAGATTCGGTAGCATTCGCTCTGCCCACACCCTTACTTCCGGTCTTGGGTCGTAATAGCTGGAATATTTCGTGTATCCTGATACCATGACTGTACCATTAGGCATGGGAATTAAATTAGTGCAGGATGAACCATACTCTCCCTGATGCAGAATCCTGTATGACAACCGATTACCGTCCAGATCGTAAACCGCTGCCAGAGCATGGCCATTCCCCTCAAAGCCGTGCGTTGAAAAACCCGCAGTGAAGTACCTGCCACCATGATAGACTACTTCACGCGTGTATTGATCAGCGTAATTGACGTTAGGAGGTTGGGACACATTCATCCATAGAAGTTCGACAGGGGGCTGGGGTTGAGAATAAACTGAGATCGGAAGAATTACCCCGATGCAGATAACGATGATTGAAAAGTTCGTTTTCACAACGACCCCCACTGATTATAGCGCAAGGTACCCATGAACTTTATAAATTGCAAAGGAATAGATGTTTCGTGAATAATTATCTCATGTTATACACCGGATTTTGAGACTGATCGGACCACCCACCGGAAGAGTGACATGGTGTGGTGCCCCTGCGGGCTTCGCCAGCAGGGATGATTCAAACACATGAAACCCGGGGCAGGCCCCGGGCCACCCTGTACTCGATTTGCCCACACCCCGGGTTCATCCACCTTCGCTGAAGCTTCGGCGGACAGGGCGAACCCGGGCGACAGTCACGCCTCACGAGCTCTTGTTCCACTGCTTCACAAGCCGCATCTTTGCCGGACTGTGTTTAAGGCGAAAGTGCATGTTTCTGAGAACAGCCAGACAACACGGGTTAGAGGTGGCTAACGGGGCAGGTAGTTTGCAGAACCAACTGTTCTTTGCGATATTCTTCACACGCAATTGTGCCCCAACCTTTTTACAACACGCGCGGCGTCTGCTACCGGTCCCGGTACAACAATTCCCGCTATCGAAATAGCGAGATCACGAGAACGGCTGAAATACCGTTCCCGCCCGGACCACGCAAACGACGCAACATGACAGTTTAAGGAGATAGCATGGCCGACAAACGGTACGTAACCATTGACGGCAACGAAGCAGCCGCATACGTAGCCTATAGAACAAACGAGATCGCCGCGATCTATCCGATCACACCGTCCTCAAATATGGGCGAATGGGCTGACGAGTGGATGGCCAAAGGCGTGAAGAACATGTGGGGTTCGATAACCCGCGTTCAGGAAATGCAGTCAGAAGGTGGCGCTGCAGCATCTGTGCACGGCGCCCTGCAAACCGGTTCGCTGACCACAACCTTTACCGCGTCCCAGGGATTGTTGCTGATGATCCCGACGATGTTCAAGATCTCCGGCGAGCTGACCAGCACAGTCTTCCACGTCTCCGCGCGGACCATCGCGACGCACGCCCTGTCTATTTTCGGCGACCACAGCGATATCAACGCCGTCCGGGCAACCGGCTGGGCGCTGCTCGGTTCGAACAGCGTGCAGGAAGTCATGGACATGGCGCTGATCGCACAGGTTGCGACCCTGAAGGCGCGCATCCCATTTGTCCACTTCTTTGACGGCTTCCGCACCTCGCACGAAGTCCAGAAAATCGAAGAGTTGAGCGATAATGTCATCCGCACCATGATGAAAGATGATTTGGTCATTGCGCACCGTGAACGTGCCATGAATCCTGACAAACCGGTCCTGCGTGGATCGAGCCAGAACCCGGACGTGTTCTTCCAGGCTCGTGAATCCATGAACGACTACTACGTCAAGGTTCCGGGACACGTTCAGGAAACCATGGACGAGTTCGCCGAACTGACCGGGCGGAAGTATGGTCTGGTCGAATATTACGGCGCGGATGACGCGGATAAAGTCATCGTGATCATGGGCTCAGCGGTCCAGACTGTTCAGGAAACGGTTGACTACCTGCAGGCGCAGGGTGAAAAAGTCGGCGTGCTGAACGTTCGCCTGTATCGCCCGTTCCCGATCGAAGCCTTCCTCAACGCGATGCCGAAGACGGTCAAAACGATCGCCGTCCTCGACCGCACCAAAGAGCCGGGCGCTGGTGGCGAGCCGATGTACATGGATGTCGTGCAAGCAATCGATGCTGGTTACCGTGATGGTACCGTCAGCTTCAACGAACGTCCGGTGATCGTCGGCGGACGTTACGGCCTGTCGTCAAAGGAATTTACCCCGTCGATGGTCAAGTCGGTGTATGACAACCTCGCCGCCGACAAGCCGCGGTCAAACTTCACAGTTGGTATCGTTGACGATGTCAACCACCTGTCGCTCCCGTGGGATCCGACCTTCACCGTTGAAGCGGATGATGTCTTCCGTGGCAAGTTCTACGGTCTCGGCGCGGACGGTACCGTCGGCGCGAACAAAAACAGCATCAAGATCATCGGCGAAGGCACAGACAACTTCGCGCAAGGCTATTTCGTCTACGACTCGAAGAAATCAGGAGCTATTACTACCAGCCACCTGCGTTTCGGACCGCGTCCATTGAAGTCGATTTACCTGGTCAACGACCCGCAGTTTGTCGCCTGCCATCAGCAGGTTTTTCTCGAGAAGATCGAAATGCTCGCGGACGCTCAGGACGGCGCAACCTTCCTGCTCAACTGCCAGTGGCCTGCTGACGAAGCCTGGGATCACCTTCCCAAGCCAGTACAGGAACAGTTGGTCAACAAAAAGATGAAGTTCTACGTGACTGACGCGTACAAGGTCGCGAAGGACGTCGGCATGGGTACCCGTATCAACACCATCATGCAGACTTGCTTCTTCTACATTTCAGGTATTTTGCCGCCGGATGACGCCATCGCCGCGATCAAGGACGCCGCGAAGAAGACATATGGCGCCAAGGGTGAGCAGATTGTCCAGATGAACTACAAGGCGATTGACGCATCCGTCGCCAACCTGCACGAAGTCAAGGTTCCGGACGCTGTCACCAGCGATGTCGACCGTGCCCCGGCTGTTCCGGATTATGCACCGGACTATGTCAAGAACGTCCTCGGCGTGATGATTGAGCAGAAGGGTGATGATCTGCCGGTGTCCGCGATGCCAATCGACGGAACGTTTCCACTGGGTACGACCAAATACGAGAAGCGGAACATCGCGCTCGAAATTCCGGAATGGGATGCTGACATCTGTACCCAGTGCGGAAAGTGCGTTCTGATCTGCCCGCACGCTGCCATTCGCGGCAAAGCCTATGACAAGAATTTGCTTGGCGACGCGCCATCAACATTCAAGTCTTGCGGCTATAAAGGCAAGGAATACGGCCCGGATATGGCCTACACCATCCAGGTCGCGGCCGAAGATTGCACAGGCTGCATGTGGTGCGCCGAATACTGCCCGGCCACCAACAGAAAAACCGGCAAGAAGGCGCTCGAGATGATTGCCCAGCCGCCGGTTCGTGAGCAGGAACGCGAGAACTACGAGTTCTTCCTCAACAAGCTGCCAAATCCGGATCGTGCTACCACCAAACTCAACGTCAAGGGCATCCAGTTCCTCGAACCGCTGTTCGAGTACAGCGGCGCATGCACTGGTTGCGGTGAAACACCGTATGTCAAGCTGCTGACCCAGCTGTTTGGCGACCGTGCGATTATCGCAAACGCAACCGGCTGCTCGTCGATCTACGGCGGTAACCTGCCGACCACGCCGTACACCGTCAATGACGAAGGTTGCGGCCCGACATGGAACAACAGCCTGTTCGAGGATTGCGCAGAATTCGGCCTCGGATTCCGCCTGACCATCGACAAGCAGAACGAAACCGCCCGCGACTACATGATGGAGCTGAAGGACGAAATCGGCGCTGACCTGGTCGAGGAAATCCTTAACGCCGACCAGTCGGAAGAAGAAGGCATCTTCGCCCAGCGTGACCGGGTGGCACGCTTGAAGCAGAAACTCGCTGGCAACACTGATACGCGCGCCGTCAATCTCGTCAGCATCGCTGACTCGTTCGTCAAGAAGAGCGTGTGGAGTGTCGGTGGTGACGGTTGGGCGTACGACATCGGCTACGGCGGTCTCGACCACGTGCTCGCGTCCGGACGCAACATCAACCTGCTAGTCCTCGACACTGGCGTCTATTCCAACACCGGCGGCCAGTGCTCGAAAGCGACGCCGATAGGTGCGGTTGCTAAATTCGCGATGGGTGGTAAGCCAATCGCCCGCAAAGACCTCGGCATGATGGCGATGGCCTATGGCAATGTCTACGTCGCCCAGATCGCCATCGGCGCGAACGATGCGCAGACCGTCAAAGCGTTCAAGGAAGCAGAAGCGTATGATGGCCCGTCGATCATCATCGCCTACTCGACCTGTATCGCACACGGCATCGCGATGGAAAAAGGCCACGATCACATGCAGATGGCCGTCGATACCGGATCGTGGATCATGTACCGCTACAATCCGGCAAACGCCGCGGAAGGCAAGAACCCGCTGCAGCTCGACAGCCGGAAGATCAAGATGCAGGTTTCCGAGTTCATGAACGCTGAGACTCGCTTCCGGATGTTGCAGAAGTCGCATCCGCAAGATGCCGAGAAGTACGCAAAACTGGCCCAGGAAGGCAACGAAGCCAAGATGCGCTACTTCAACCAGCTCGCCAAGCTGGACTTCGGTGACGAATAGTCTGTAGTCTTCGGAGAACATCTATACGGGGACGTCTGCGTAGCAGACGTCCCCGTTTTATTGATTTTAGATAGTTGCTTTGTCTATAACCGAGGCTGTATATTCCCGCTCCAATTATATTTGGAATCACTCACACTAACCATTTGATATTTATTGTGATACGTATTTGTCATCACATGACAGTGATAGCATGTTATTCAAAAGCAACAAGATTCCGTAAAAATGTGTGGCTCTCGGAGACTACCTTTGAACCTATATTCTCCTTGATTTGTCCGTTCTGAACGGGTGATATTCCCTATGGTAGTGTTATACATGACACTACCTTGAAACTACGATAACCGCCCAGGTGTGCAGTCCCGGCCGCGGCAATTCTGCCCTCGTCGGGGTAGCTGCTGCCTGGTTATATTAGAGGTGCTGATTCGTCAGCACCTCTTTTTTTGTGGTTTACTCTTGCTAAAATTATCCGATATGTGTAATTTCCCGTTGAAATATCCAAACTGCTTGCTTCAAATTGTGACCATTAAAACCTCATAGACCTCACTCATGGCAAGAGCTAATATTTACATTGATGGTTTTAACCTCTATCACGGTATCTGTGAAACCGGTGATAAAACCGTACTCTGGTTAGATTTGGTCAATCTATCAAAATCACTTATACACACCTCTGATCAGTTACATAGAATTCGATATTTTACTGCTTTGCCACAAATCAATGCCGACAAAATTCGTCGTGGTCAAGGTCCACCTCTAAATACTGCAAATAACGTGACCCAACTTAGTATTCAGCAACTAGTAAATTTTAGAATGGCTCATAATATAGATATTGGGAATCGCAACCGTATTACTATGCCAGTGTCTTGGATATCTGAATCGTCAAATCCTTTGCAGCAGGTTCAGGCAGTAGATCAACTTGGGACTAGGGGTCAATTATACATAGAGGGATTAGGCATGAAGAAGGTGCTAAATCCACTTCACCCAATAGACCCTCTCTAGGCATGAATTAGAACTTGACAAAAATGTTGTTTGTCGTATCCAATTGGCTGAGTAGCATACGATAATGATGATCGTTCACGAAAATCACCCCCGTCGGCAAGTCCGGCGGGGGTGTTTTTGTTCGCGTAACCGCTTGACTGAAATCCACGTCAAACGGATATTCATACAGGCGTTCTGCTTTCCCGACATTCACAGTTGCACACAACGAACGCCATCCTATTAGCATCACAGATTTAGACAACAATCCAGCCCGGACTAAAGTCCGAGGTCGATGATGAGGTGGCGCATTCCAGTTCGTTGATCCCGGACTGAAGTCCGAGGGCATTCATACTGGACGACCCATTCGCTGATTCGTACTTGCTCAATTGCTCTACCACAAGCCCGCAACATCGGTCCCTTCACTCGAACACGGAAGAGGCGCGTATGGCAAACAAGAAAAAGAAGTCTACCCTGAGCCGGAGGTCGTTCGTGCAACGGCTGGGCGTTGGCGCGGTCGGCGCGACTGTCGCCGCGAAACTCCCGCCCGACACATTCGCCGAGCAACCAGGCGAGAATGGTCACCAGTACCTCGAAGGCACAACCACACTCGAGTTCGTGGTCAATGCCAAGCCGCACCGTCTACGGATTGAGCCACGCGCCACCCTCGCCGAAGTGCTGCGCGACCGTCTCAAGCTGACCGGCACAAAGGTCGCGTGCGGACGTGGAATGTGCGGCTCATGCACCGTCCTGCTCGACAACAAGGCTGTTTACTCCTGCCATACCCTCGCGCTGGACGCGAACGGTAAATCCGTCACCACCATCGAAGGGCTGCTCAGGGGTGAGGAGTTGCATCCGTTGCAGCAGGCGTTCCTCGAGCATGACGGCTTGCAGTGCGGCTACTGCACGCCGGGCCAGGTGATGGCCGCGCACGCGTTGCTGATGGGAAATCCCAATCCGTCACGCGAGCAGATCCTTGACGGGCTGAACGGCAACCTGTGCCGTTGCGCAGCCTACCCGAAGATCATCGACAGCGTAACTGCCGCCGCGAAGGCGTAAGCGGAACGAAAGGAGCCAACCATGGCCGACACAAAATTCATCCGCGAGCGCCGTTTCTTCGAACAAGAGATGACCGATCAGGTCGCGGAGGTGCGTGAAAATGACGTCGCACCGTTAACCGATCCCGAACCGCGGTACCTGGGCAAACCGGCGGACCGCTATGACGGATACGCCAAGCTCAGCGGATCTGCGATGTTCACCGTTGATCGCAACCTGCCGCATATGCTGGTCGCGAAAATACTGCGCTGTCCGCATCCGCACGCGCACATCCGCGTGATCCGCACCGCCGCGGCTGAACGACTGAGGGGCGTCGCGGCTGTCATGCACCAGGGAAATGCACCGTCCATCCCGTGGTATGCCGACAGCCAGCTGTTCGATCCGCACTTGCGTTACGCTGGCGATGAGGTCGCGGTTGTCGCCGCGGAAACAGAGGCCATCGCTGACGAAGCCCTCAGCCTGATCGAGGTTGAATACGAGATCCGACCGTTCGAGACACGGACGATGGAAGCGTTCAACGACAACGCGCCGTCCTATCACGAAGAAGGTTCGGTCGTCAACGGCGAACCGAGCACCGGCGGACGCGGCGATGTTGATGCTGCGTTCGCTTCAGCAGACGTAATCGTCGAAGGCGAATTCACCACCGCGGTCGACATCCACAACCCGCTCGAACCTCACAACTCCGTCTTGTACTGGACGGGTGGCGAGCTCACCATCTACGACAGCACGCAAGGTGTGTTTCCGCTGCGCAACACCGTCGCCGAAAAGCTGGAAATGCCGGCATCATCAATCAAAATCATCGCCCCGGCGGTGGGCGGCGGATTCGGCAGCAAGCTGACCACCAGCAAGCATACCGTCATAGCTGCGTTGCTGGCCAAACAGGCCGGACGACCGGTTTCGATCACACTTGACCGCAAGGAAATGAACATCGCGGTCGGCAACCGGTCCGACTCCGTGCAACGTTTGAAAGCTGCCGCCACCAGCGATGGCACCCTCACCGCGCTGGAAACCGATTCCTACGGAACCGTTGGCGCACAAAGATATTCGTCGTGGATGAATTGGCCGTTCCTCACCATGTACCAGTGCCCGAACCTGCGTTATACGCACCGCAGCATCTACACGAACCTCGGTCAAGCCCGACCGTTCCGCGCACCCGGACACCCGCAGGGCACCTTCGCCCTCGATCAGGTGATCGACATGCTCGCGGAAAAAGTCGGTATGGACCCGCTCGAATTCCGCAAACACAACCACGCGGACATCGACCAGGTATCCGGACGTCCCTACACATCCAAGAAGCTGCTCGAGTGCTACGAACGTGGCGCAGCAGCCATCGGCTGGAACACCCGCCGCTCCAAAACTCCCGGCGCTGATCCCGAACCAGTCAAGCGCGGGATCGGGATGGCGTCGCAAATCTGGTGGGGCGGCGGCGGTCCGCCGGCGGGTGTGACCGTTGTGCTCAACCGTGACGGCAGCCTTGATGTCACCTGCGGTTCGCAGGACATGGGAACCGGAACCTTCACCATCCTGCAGCAAACTGTTGCCGAGGTCATGGAAGTCCCGCTGGATCGGGTGCAGGTAACTGTCGGCGAAACTGCCGGCGCACCCTTTGCTCCACTCTCCGGCGGTTCGCAGACCGCACCGAGCATCACCCCCGCCGCGCATGTCGCCGCGGTAGATGTTAAGTCCGCACTACTGGACGCGCTGCAAGCAGCCGCAGAAGTTCCAGCTGATTCACTGACTTACGCGGACGGTGTGATCACTGGTCCAGACGCGAGCTGGACACTAGCTGAGGCAATGGCTGCTGCTAACGAGCAAACACTGATTCGAACCGGCATGCGCCCCGCCAACCCGGAAGGGATGATGATCCAAACCTTCGGCGCCCAGTTCGCCGAGGTCGAAGTGGACACCGAGACCGGCGAAATCGTGGTGAAGAAAATCGTCGCCGCGCACGATATCGGCCGTCCGCTGAACCGCAAGCTAGTAGAGAACCAGTGTCACGGCGGCATCATGCAAGGCATCGGGATGGCGTTAACGGAAGAGCGGATCGTTGATCACAACCTCGGAAAAGTCGTCAACGCCAACCTGCATGACTACAAGATCCCGACCGCGAGCGACACACCAGAGATCGAGGTCATCATCGCCGACAACATCGACACCACCGCAAACAACCTCGGCGTAAAAGGTGTCGGTGAGCCGCCGATCATCCCAACTGCCGGGGCGATCGCCAACGCCGTCTACAACGCGATCGGCGTACGATTACATGACATACCGATGACGCCGGACCGAGTGCTGATGGCCATACTTGACGCGACGGGGAGGAACGGACGATGAAGAATTTCAGCTATCTTCAGCCCCACGATTTGCGTGAAGCGTCGTCGATGCTGGCCGATACTGCGACCAGCGCAGCGATGAGCGGCGGTACCGACCTGCTCGACCTGATGAAGTCGGAGATCGCGACACCCGAACACGTGATCAACCTGAAATCCATCCGTGATCCGCAACTTCGCGCAATCGAAATACGAGGCGGTTCAGTTCACATCGGTGCACTGGTCACATTGGCCGAGATCGCTGCCAGCGACCTGGTCAACGAACATTTCCCGGTGCAGCAACAGGCAGCCGCTGAAACCGCAAGCCCGCAGCTTCGTAACACCGGAACCCAGGGTGGCAACCTATGTCAGAAACCACGCTGCTGGTATTACCGGGACGACGCGTTCGACTGTCTGCGCAAGGGTGGTGACACCTGCTTCGCTGTCGATGGACGGAACAAGTATCACTGCGTGACAGGCGGCGGACCGTGCTTCATCGTGCATCCGTCCGATCTAGCTGTCGCGCTGCTCGCGCTGGACGCTCAAGTGGAAATTCAGAGAGGGAAGAAGATCCGCAGAGTCCCCATCGGCGAGTTCTACCTGCTGCCAGAAGACGACATCGAGAACGAAACAATCCTCAAGCCTGGTGAAATTGTAATCGGTGCTGAGATCCCCATCTCACAACCCGGCACCCGTAGCGCCTATACAAAATTCAAGGTTCGTCAGAGCTGGGATTTTGCGGCTGTTTCCGTTGCCGTGGTACTTGAAATGTCGGGAAGCTCTGTCAGCAAAGGGCGAATTGCACTGGGCGGCGTCGCGCCGGTACCGTGGTTGGAACAGAAAGCGTCTGGTGTCATGTCCGGATTCAACGGAAGTGAATCGGGACTGGAGGCGTTGGCAGCATCCGTACTCCAAAACACAAACACACTGAGCGAGAACGCTTATAAAATTCCGCTGGCCAGCAACCTGGTCAAACGAACTGTTCGACAGTTGATGGGATAAGCTGCCAGTTATGCTGCCTGAGGTTCAACGCGCCCAGCGCCACGCCAGACAATAAACAGGCGAGTGGTCTGACCGTGGAGGTTGAGCTTCAATGTCGGATAGGGACTCGTCAGAATCTGGCGAGCGGGATGAGACGGCGTAAAATTCTTGAACCGTTTCAGCTGGATGCCGCTGTGGCTCGTGCGATAAATCACCCAGTAATTATGCAACTGCACGTCGGACATGGTAACGCTAAACGGCAAATTACCACCACAGATTGCGCAGAAACGGGTGTGTAAATCCAGCTTTCGCGGCAGCGACGCGCCACAGTGCCCGCAGGACCTTAGCAATTCAACACCCGTGATCGGGCAATAATGAATCATCCGGCCAAGAGCATCTTTTTCGTCATAGACAGGACGGTAGATCTCAGCCCGACCAATGTCGCCGCTGGTAACGACATCCACGACAACCGCCAGCGGGTTTACGCCCAGCCCAGAAGATTCAATGATCTCAGCGACGATGACGTCATCGTCGAGATAAGAATCATAATCCACAGATTGCGGAACATATGGAGCTGGAGGGTTTAATACCACATCGCCGATGTCAATCCGGCGGGCAAGCTCTGACCATGACCAACCGCGCTGCTTTCGGATCTGATTGAGGAGCTCGATGTAGCTGTTCGCATCCACACCCCGGATCCCCGTAAAACCAGTGAGCAACACATAAACAGACCCACCGGTTAGTTCACGGATTCAGGATCTGCACTCCCAGCTTCCCCCGCAGAACCGACCTTATTTAAATAGTAAGCGATGGGGATGGTTGCCACAACAAAGAAATGGCTGTTTTTTGCCTTATTCGTATATTTTGCTCTCCGAGCGCTGTACATCAGCTCTTGCTGGAAGTGCTGAGAGAACTCGAGGTTTTGGTTTTTCAGACAATTGTGGGAGTTTTCGTGTTTTATTCCCCGCAAGGTTAAGACGGGTACCCCTGCGGAGTGTTCAATGACAACACGTCTGAAGAAAATTAGGAAAAAGCTGTATCTGAGGACGTGGCAAATTCGTCTTACAGTCTTGCGTTGGATCGGGAAGGGTCCACGCGAACAAAACTTGCAACAAGAAAGGATGACGCGGCATCCGGACACTGCTTGAGTTGTAATAGAAGCACCTTGCTCATAAGTCTCCTCTCTCCATGTTCGCATGGAGTTCCGCGCCCGCCCGGTCTTCGGACCGGGCTCCTCTTTTTTGTCAGGCTATGGGCTATGGGCTATGGGAAGATATAACAGCGCTTGTTCGCCACAGGCGTGAACCCTGTTCCAGACCGTCACCGACTTCGACAAAGCCACACTTCTCCAGCACGCGAATCGACGCGAAATTGTCCGGCAGACATTCCGCGACCACAGTTTCCACATCCGCACATCGTAACGCCCATTTTGCCAAGGTGGCCACCGTTTCGGTGGCATAACCATGCCCCTGATGCGCAGGTAGCACTTCGTAACCGATTTCAACCTGGCCAGCATCGTCCGGCGGACCTTTGAAACCACCGTTCCCGATCAACACTCGCCCATCATCTCGAGCCAACACCCAGTACCATGTAAACCAGCCAACCAGTTCAGGATTCGCGTCCAGTTGTTTGGCAAACAACGGTAAAATGTTGGTCATTGTTAACGATGACCATGTATCACCGACCGACGCTTCCAGCGCACTCGCCAAAACATCCACTCCGGCGAGTTCCGCATTGATCAGGTCTGCATCCGCCGGAATCAGCAATAACCGTTCGGTTCGTATGGATTCGATCATACTCATTTCATCCGAAAAAGCCCGCGACATGCATGACGCGGGCTTACCAAAGTTTATCGAATCTCCCCGGCACACGTTTTTGGGCCGGGCTACAGGTCAACCCATCTTGCGTGGGACGTTGTCCATCAACGATCTGGCGATCACCAGACGCTGGATCTCGCTGGTGCCTTCGCCGATCTCGGTCAGCTTGGCATCACGGAACATCCGCTCGACGTGATATTCGCGTACATACCCATACCCACCATGCACCTGAATCGCCTGGTTGGTGGTACGCATAGCCACTTCGCTGGCAAACAGTTTCGCCATCGCCGACTGACGGCTGAAACTCATCCCATTGTCTTTGAGACGCGCAGCATGATAGACCAGGTGACGGGCGGCTTCAATCTCGGTCGCCATATCTGCCAGTTTGTGCTGAATCGACTGGAAGGCCGCGATCGGTTTACCGAATTGCACACGCTCCTGACTGTATTTTACGGCGCGTTCCATCGCACCTTGCGCAATACCCAACGCCATCGCGCCGATGCTGATTCGTCCGCCGTCCAACGTGATCATGAACTGCTTGAATCCTTCACCCGGCTTGCCGAGGATGTTTTCTTTCGGGATACGGCAGTCCTCCAAGTGGACCATCACCGTGTCTGACGCGCGGATTCCAAGCTTCCGTTCCTTCTTGCCAACTCGGTAGCCTGGGTTACTCGATTCGACAATGAAACTGCTGATCCCGTGAGTACCAACACCCTTTTCGGTGAGGGCCGTGCAGACAATTGTCCCTGCAAAGGATCCATTTGTGCAGAAAATCTTGGAACCATTGAGCACCCATTCGTCGCCATCGAGGACAGCCGTGGTTTCTGTACCGCCAGCGTCCGAACCGGCATTCGGTTCCGTCAATCCGAACGCACCCAACTTTTCACCCGAACACAAAGCAGGAAGATACTTCTGCTTCTGTTCATCGGTACCGAACAAATCTATTGGGGCTGTCCCGAGCGAGATGTGCGCGGCGAGGGTGATCCCGGTGGAGGCGCAAACACGGCTAAGCTCTTCAACCGCGATGATGTAGGACAACGTGTCCATCCCTGCGCCGCCATATTCATCCGAGAAACAGATCCCCAACAATCCAAGCTCAGCCATTTGCTCGACATTTTCCGTCGGAAAACGTTCCTCCGCGTCAACCGTTTCCGCGATCGCCGCGACTTCGTTTTCTGCGAACTCACGAACCATATCGCGCAACATCTGCTGCTCTTCATTCAGGAACATGTCAGTCTGGTCCATCACCCATTCCCTTTCATGGCATGGTTGAACGTTGAGGGGGAGCATTGCTTGGGATCTACCCGCGCGGGAAGATAAGGAGAATGGCCTCGCAAACGGGGAGAGATCAAGAGCCGGAACATGGAAATCGTGATTTTTTTCGCAATCCGCTCCAGAGAATGATCTTCTTGATTACACCAAAAAGCCCGGTCCGAAAACCGGGCTTGAATGTTACTCTTGATCATGCCACGATTTACTTTATATCGCTGCTTCCTGACGAAGGTATTGTTTGTTCCGGCTCCCGTGCTCGATCAATGCTCGTCGGAGGTTCAACGCCGAGGAAGTAGGCCATGATTCTGGGAAGTAAGGTTTCCACATCTAAAACACCAGATGGATAGTGATACTGATGCTCAAGAGGTTGGCCCGTGACAACTACCCAGCCACCACCCAAGCTGTACTCGATAAGAGTTGGAAGACCGCGCCCATCAGTCATGTAGACTGTTGTTCCAAGCGGAAGGTTCAGGAATGCCTCATGGCTCGCGTAGTTATGATACACTTCATTCGGCAACCCTGCGGTTAGCGGAAGCAATGGGTCTGCGACGTAATTGTAATTCTGGTAGTCATAATCCAGATACACGTTACCCGGAAGCACAACACCGGCCAGATCCATGAATCCTTGCGGGTTCCAACCTCTATCACAGGCTTCCCAGAACATCGAACCGCCCATGTAAACGAAGTTGTTGAAACGGGCCATGTTTGCAGCATAGTTCATGTAGAACGATGTTTCCTGGTCGTTCGCGATAATCACCAGGTCTTCATCGGGATCAAGGGCAACGCTTCCCATCTGAGATGACGGAAGTACTTCATAAGTGTTTGGCCCCTGGCCCTCAGAATAGCCCAATAATCCCAGAACAACGTACATGGATTCGTTTCCGTTTGCGCCATTATTCCATGGTAATCGGTCAATGAAGTACTTGACGTGCGTCGCTGTACCAGCACCACCGCCGACATTGACAATACCGCTGGTTGCACCGACCAAGCCCTGTTGGTCGCGTACCTCGAGAACGAATTCCCACGCACCGCGAGATGCATACGAGTGAGTCGCCATGTAATTGGACGTCCAACCCACTTCAAAAACACCATCCCCGTCGAAATCCCAACGGAAATCCAAGTCATCCAATACGTCATTGTCATCATAACTCAGGCTTGCGTCAAACAGAAATTCTGTGGCGATGATTCCTGCTGGAGGATCAACCGAATAATAGGCAGTTGGTGGATAATTTTCCCCAAGATCGACGATATCCCCTCCTGAAAGAGTGACAAAATATGTCGCATCCCCCGGCGCGAACACCAGATCGTAAATGAATGGGCCGGTTGAATTCGCGAAGGAAAGCAGCTTAAACACAATAGCCAGGTTTTTGAGAACGGATGCTGAAGCCGATACAAACGCATGGGCGGCATCGTTCTGATTTTCCTGCCAAATCCACAGTGCAATACCTTCACTATTTGATTGGATGATATCCATGAATACAATCAACACGCCTGTTTCATCCCTCTGGGCTAATTCCAGAGTGAGCTCGGCCATCTGATCTCCAGATACATGGAAATGACTGACCAGTAATGCAGGATCGGGGACAAGCGGCAGGTTACCAACAATGAGATCGATAATGGAAAGAATGATTTGAGCGGTATTCAGCAGCGTTGCCCGTCCTGCTGGATCATCCCAATTCAGCATGTTTTCAAAATCTAGTCCTCGATCAAAGGTTATTGCGTACGTTCCATCTGAGAGGGTGATACTGGTTGGTTCATCGCCTGAAATCATGAATGGAGGCCAGCCCCAAACCTCGACAACTTCCTCCCGGCGATCAACCGTATAGGTGTGTTGCCAAGTGACTTGATCAACATATATACCTCCGCCGTAATAGACGAAAGTCGGATTCATCAGATCAACTCTGCCGTTACCTTCTCCCTCTAGATAAGGGGGATCTCGCTCGTCTAATTCTTCAATTTCCTGTGGGCCGCCTATTCCCATTGATTCCATTGTTGTTTCCATGAGCGCAACCAAATGTTGATATAAACTGGGATTCAATTCTAAATCCAATGCATCTTCACCGTTTTCTACATAGGCTTCAGCAAGCGCGGTCATGAAATCAGCATACAGCGGATTTGCCTGGGCGGCAGACAAATACTGTTCTCGCTCTTCAACACTCAAACCAAATAGATTTGGACACAGCATCGACATCGCCAAAGCCGTCGTCTCAAGTGTGATTTCAAATTGTTCATCGTCTTCATCATACAAACCAAATAATACGGGTTCGTCACCACCCTCACCCATAACTACAGCGACTTTGGGACCGGTTGATTCCGAAAGAATGTCGACAGCGAAACTTCCATTCGCACCCACACCCGATTCTCCGGCAAATGTGATAACATCCAAATCGGTCAAGCTGACATTCAACCCATCAGGAAGATCAACATTCCCCTGTACAACCTTTGTGTCATATAGTGGTTCATCCGGCGGGTAGATAGGATTGTTGTCCGAAGAATCTTCATCATTACATCCAACGATGATCAATACCAGGCTCATCATCAGGATAAGCAGCAAAGGACTACCTGCTTTCCACATCATGTCAACCTCCCCCGGTTTCTACCCTTTTGCAGACGGTGTTAGCGCCAGCGGGTTTCTACTTGTTCGCTCGAACTTCAAACGATTTCTTAGCAGAATGACAGACCTATCGACATCGATATACAGACGATTATCCAGTACATCCAGACTCGGCCTAACTCCAAACACTTGAGGTATAGTTCACAGGCTGAAAAGAAAAACTATTCTTTTGAATGTGAATTTCATAACCTTCTGGAATCAAATAATTTACGATGGAGCAAATGCATCGCGTTGGTCTTGTTTCAACAAACCTGTGGAAATTTACTACTTACATTGACAATTGTGATTTATAGACTGCGACGGATCGTCTCTCAGCTGTGAGACCAGAAAAACGACGCTCTTTCTTCTTGAAACTATCGGAGGTTAACAAAGATGATAACGGTTAGATCCGTCCCCACGACGGCGTCCAACCGTAACGCTCGCAGATGAGTTCGGCGGGGTGCATCAACTGATACTTCAGCTCACGGCGGTCTGAGCGCGCGATATCCAGATGGTTCAAACAGCCCGGACTCGAAACAATCCCGATTTCGGCACTGGTGTTACCAATCGTGTCGAGCTTGCGTCCGGCCCAACGGGCGGCATCATCCGGGTACATCGACGAGAACGATCCGCCAAATCCGCAACAGACACCCGATTCCGGCAACGGCGTGATCTCCACACCGGGCAACCGTTCGATTAGCTGATGTACCGATGACTGCGCCTTCTGCGTGTGCACGAGATGGCACGAATCGTGGATCGCGACTGTAACCTGCGGTTCACGTGTTGGCTGGAAATGCGGATCGAGTTGTCGGAGCACAAAGTCTGACCAATCCATCGTCTTCGCTGCGACCAATTGGGCGCTGACGGCGAGCTCGTCATTGTCATAAACCAGCTCGGGGATCTCGTGCTTGAACGCGCCGCCGCAAGTCGCGTCCGGACTGATCACGAAATCGACTTCCGCATCCTCGAACAACGCAAGGTTGGTGGCCGCCAACGATTCCGCCGTCGCGAAGTCGCCGTTGTTGAACGCTGGCGCGCCGCAACACACTTGCTCCTTCGGGATCACGACACGCACACCCAACCGTCGTAGCACCTCGAGGCTCGCGTACGCCGCCCGCGCATCCACATAGTTGCTCATGCAGCCGGCGAAAAACGCGACCGTCGCACGGATCTTGTCGCTATCCGGCTCAATCACATCCGGCAACTCCTTGAGCACCGACTTACCACGCAGCTTCGGGACCGACACCCCGCCCGCGATGCGGTTGACAGTCGCCGTGCCAAGTGTCTTCTGGGCAATCGAGCCAACCCGCACCGCCTTGTTCATACGGTCAGGCGATACCAGTGTCTCAAACACCTTCTGTTTCGACTTGGGCAAGCCCTTGGCGTTGGCAAGCTCCTGTCGTGCGGCGATGAATAACATATCGGTCTTCACACCCGCCGGGCAGGCGGTCTGGCAGGCGTAACACAGGGTGCAATAGTTGAACGTGTCGTCCGCGATGATCGCCGGATCAATGTCACCGTTCACCATCCGACGCAGCAGGACAATCCGTCCCCGCGGACTCAGCTTTTCTAATCCAGTCATCTGAAACGTCGGACACACTGGCTGGCAGATTGCGCAGGTGACGCACTTGTCGAGTTCGTGCTGATGCCGTTCGAGGATCGGGTTGATGGTCATAGCGGAATATACGATGTTTCAACCCCGTTGCTCGATCCATCTGTCGCCGGACAGGGTTTGCCGGACTTAGCATGTCAACTACAACAGAATTCTTGTAAATGTGATTTTTCGCCAAAAGTTATACTCTCCTAATCTGCTTAACAACAAAAGGCACAATTGTTTGATCTGTCCTATGTACTCTGTTGTTTGCAATAATTGTGTAGAATCCGTTTGTTATCAGCTTGAGAGTAAGGTTTATGTTTTGAAAACATGCTCAAATAGGGAGGACGATATCGATGAAGCGAATAATCTGTTCTTTCACAGTGCTGCTGACTTTGACATCGATGACCGTGGGGCAAGATAGTCTAAACGTAAGTCTTGCGGGTTCTCACTATCAATCCTGGGATCATGCGCTTGATGTTGCTGTTCAAGGAAACTACGCATATGTAGCTACGCAATACACAGGTTTGAGAATCCTGGACATAAGCAATCCTTCTTCACCTCAAGAGGTTAGCTACTGCAACACTCCTGGAAGTGCCGAATGTGTTGCTGTTCAGGGCGACTATGCATATGTAGCTGACGGATTCAGTGGTATACAAATCATCGACGTTTCAAACCCGGCTGCGCCCTATATCCCTGGAGGTGCCATCATTGAGGGCTACGCTGAAGACATCGCTGTTCAGGGAAATTATGTATATGTGATAGATCAAATTCAAGCAACAAATGACATAGTTCGAATCATCGACGTTTCCGATCCATTGTCTCCTTCAGAAGTTGGATTGTTTACCATAAGTGAGTTTGGCAAAGATATCGATGTAGTCAACAATTACGCGTACGTCGTAGACTACAATAATAGCTACTATGGCGGACTGCGAATAGTTGATATCTCGAATCCTGCAGCACCTGTTCTGTCAGGATATATTAGGCGACCTTTGAATCTGGGAGTGCGTCTACACGTCTAACCATAAGGGAAAAGACGATGAAAATCATGCTTGTTGTGATTCTGCTCTGCCTGTTCCCGTTTGTTGCATCGGCCGAATTCCAGTGGACTGAACACACCATTTCGACGAACGCTACCAATACAGCGGGTGTCCGAGCCGTGGACCTCGACCAAGACGGTGATATGGATGCTGTCACTTATGGGTACGATTCCATCAGCTGGTGGGAGAATGACGGGCTGTTATCCTTCACAGAACACGATCTATTTGCCGAAGAGTGGGTCACCATCAACCAGGTGGTAGCCGAGGATCTTGACTCGGATGGTGACATCGACATCATCATCGGCGGATATGAATGGCCAGAAAACGGCTGGTGGGAAAATGATGGCGCGCAGAATTTTGCCTATCACCCTGTCTTTGAGTTGTCAGGCACCTGCTACGACCTTTTTGTTTGCGATGTCGATGGTGATAGCGATATGGATATCATTCGAAATTGGTTTGATCCGATCCTCTGGGAATCAAGCATTGCCTGGTGGGAGAATGATGGCGCGCAATCGTTCACGAGACAGAATATCATCGTGACATCGGATCTGTACTCGTGTGATGTGGAAGATCTTGATGATGACGGCGATCCCGATTTTATCATCGGAGTCGTGGACGCGGACGTCTTCTTTCTCTGGTACAACGACGGTGCTGGCAATTTTACCATGACATTAACCACGCAATCGACAAATGACTTTATGGTTGAATGCATCCTGTCGGATATCAATTCGGATGGAGTTTACGATATCCTCGCGTCATACGATGTCGAACCCAGCTGGCTAAACGATGTGACGTGGATGACCGCTGAAGCGATGCCAACGGAGCATTCCATCGGTAGCCATGAATGGCTAAACAGAATCTGGAGTGACGACCTCGACGCTGATGGTGATATGGATGTACTTGGCACCCGAGAAGATTTGGGCGGTCCATATTGCTGGGAAAATACGGACGGCGCAGGCGTGAGCTGGCATGAAACCACTCTGCCAAATGCATTTGCCGTCGTGCAGGGGATCGACCCTGCCGACGTTGACGGTGATGGCGATCTGGATGTGGTTGGTCTGGCAACCTATGACAACACGCTGGTCTGGTGGGAGTTTATCGGATCTCCTCCCCAGGATCCCATTACGATCACACTTGCTCCTCATAACGCTCCAGTGTCTGTTCCGCTAGGCGGATCGTTCAGCTACGATCTCGCCATCGACTTCAACCTTGACAATCCAACTCTCGGTTTCATCTGGTCGGAAGCCGTGCTGCCGAACGGTTACACTTACGGGCCCATCTACAGCACCAGTTTCCTGTTCACGCCAACGATGACCATCAATGTCACAAGCATCATGCAGGAAATCCCCATGGTCGCACCGCTCGGTGAATACAGCTTCGTCGTCAGCGCCGGGCCGTCTATCGGAACACCAATCGGAACTGATTCCTTTCCGTTCACAGTGACTGCCACTCAAATCGGTGATGCGTTATCCAGCAACGGATGGAATTCAACAGGGCACGAACAGATTGCTGCCGCTGCGAACGGCAATACCGTAACCGTGACACCGTCCAGCGAGTTCGTCTTGTCGGAAGTGTATCCCAACCCGTTCAATCCGACGACGACGGTCAGTGTGTCGCTACCGCAATCGTCAGACTTGGCGATTGCCGTGTTCAACACCCTCGGTCAGCAGGTAGCGGATCTGGCGGACGGATCATTCAATGCGGGCACGCACAACTTCACCTTCGACGGATCATTCCTCTCCAGCGGCATCTACTTCGTGCATGCGTCCGTCCCCGGTGAGCTCCACACCATGCAAAAAATCGTACTGATGAAGTAGTTTCATAAAACTATTATCCCTGATATAATCAGGTTTTACGGCCACAGTATTTACTGTGGCCTTCTTTGTGTCTCTCTTCGTATACTTATATGCATACTCAATATTGTTATATCGAAATATAAGTGTTATAATATTGCTGTCGTTCGATTGATTTCTTTCACAGGAGACAAGTACCATGAAGATCATGTGCATTGTTACAGCATCAATGTTGTTGTTGGCAGGCTTCGCTACAGCGAGATCAACCATTTCCGGACCGCAAAGAGGAACGCTCGGGCCGGGTGAATATTTCGTTGATGGTGATCTGTCGATTGTCGACGGCGGAACGCTGACGATAAAACCAGGCACGACCTTTCTGTTTAACGGTCCTTACAACTTCGAGATCGGTCCGGACCAAACGCTGGTGTGCGTTGGTAGTGCTACTGACAGCATCCGGTTCGTGCCAAATGTCAACAGTGGAGTCACCCAGTGGGGACACGTGAGTTTTGACGCGTCCGATAAAGATGACGTGTTCGAATACTGTGTTGTAACTGGAGGAAGTGCTGAGTACGGCGGAGGATTAGTCATTCAGAACGGATCCAAGCCGGTTGTCGTACATTCCAGGTTCAGCGGTAATTCAGCTACGTGGGGTGGCGGGATCGCCGTCCTCACTCTGTCCCAGCCAATGATTCAGTATTGTACAGTCAGTTATAATAAAGGGGAGAGTGGTATCTATAGTGGGTCAAAAACCAGTCCTACAATTGATCATTGTACCGTCACCGAAAATTCGGAAAAAGGAATCGCATTTGTGGGTTCCGCCAACCCGACGGTTGAGTTCTGTACAGTCAGCAACAACGCCTTGTCCGGAGTCACTCTCAGCGATTGTGACAACGCGATTGTCAGGAACAGTAAGATCAGTGATAACGGCGACAAGGGAATTGAGTGCAACTCAAATGCAACGATTGAGTTCTGCGATGTCACTGACAACGCCATGGGAATTTACAGCTCAGGTGATTATAGCACGACAATTTCCAACTCTACTGTCAGCGGGCACTCAACGACGTATGGTGCCGGTATCACATGTGGAAGTGGAGACCAGCTTGTTATAACTCACAGCACGATTGTCAACAACTCGGCGAGCATGGACGGTGGCGGAATCTATTTCGAATCCGGATCCCATGCGACCATCTCCCAGTGCACCATTGCTAATAACTCAGCCAGGAATAATGGTGGCGGGGTTGCTTGCGATTATCGTGCCGATCCGACGATTGTCAATTGTTCAGTCACTGCCAATGTCAACGGCGGTGTGTGGGTCGGTGTAGCTTCTAATCCAGCCATCAAGAATAGCAACTTCCACAAAAACACGGAATACAATTACTCGCCTGGCCTGAGCTACGGTAATCTGGAACAAACAAACATCAACGGTGACCCGTGCGATTACTACGGCAACATCGACATGGAACCGCACTATGTTGATGCTGCAAACGGTAATTTCAATCTCCTACCAACATCACCGTGCATAGATGCCGGCGACCTTGATTCACAGCGAGACCTCGATGGTACGTTAGCTGACGTCGGCGCACGGTATTATCCTCAGGAACAAGCCTTTTCGGTTTACCTGGTTGCTGACGACGCAATTTCCACTACGCGGGGATCAAGTTTCACCTTCCGCGCGGCAATTGCCTCTAATCATCAGGAGCTCAATTTCGTCGATGTCTGGACGGAAGTGATACAACCTGACGGCAAGCCATACAGCCCGATCTGGTGGGTCGATGGCTATCCGATGAAGAGCTACTCCGTGACGGAAGTTGATCCACTTGGCCAGAACATCCCGACGTCCGCCTCCATCGGAACCTATACCTACATCATGAATGTGGGTATGTATCCGGACTTGGTAGTCGCCACCGACAGTTTCATGTTTGAGGTTGTCGCAGACGTCGCTGATCCGGTTTTTGATGCCAGCGACTGGAATGGTTTCGGCTACCAGAGTGCGTTCGAGAGCCCGGAGTTGACGATGGAAGGTGAAACCGTTGTCACAAGTCCCAGCCAGTATGCTGTACTGACGGCATACCCGAATCCGTTCAATCCGACGACGACTATCTCTGTCGCGTTGCCGAATGCGGCTGAGTTAAGCGTGACGGTCTACAACGCCCTCGGGCAGCAGGTCGCTGAACTGGCGAACGGATCGTTCAACGTTGGCACACACAACTTCACTCTTGACGGATCATCGCTGGCCAGCGGGATCTACTTCGTGCACGCAACTGTCCCCGGACAGCTCAACAACATGCAGAAAATCGTGCTGATGAAGTGATCTCGGGTCAAATTCCCTCACAATAATGTTAACTTTGACGGCCACAGTAATTTACTGTGGCCGTTTTACTCTGGTCTATATCACTGCTTAGTAAAAATATGTTTCAATTACCGGGAACCTGTTTTATATTTCATTTGATCTAGACTAACTCAGGGGACAGGGAAATGAAAAGCGTGTGGATCGTTGTAGCCTTGCTGTTTGCCTTCGCTTCATCTGTTTTCGCCCAACCGACAATTTCCGGACCACAGGATGGCCAGCTCGGACCTGGTACCTATCTCGTTGTCGGCAATTGCACTGTCGAGGAATGGGATTCATGGAGCATCCAGCCTGGCACGACCTTATTGTTTGACGGTCCGTACAACATCACCGTCTATCCTGAAGCAAGTATGACCGCCCACGGCACAGAAGCGGACAGTGTCAAATTCTTGCCAAACACTGACAATGGGATCACCAACTGGGGCGGCATAAGGTTCTATGAGTTCTTCGAGATTGATGAATACACATATGGATCACTGCGCTACTGCTTGATAAAAGGCGCCAGTGTCTATGTGGATGGTGTTTGGAATGGAAATGTAGGAGTCCATCATTGCACCATATCCAACAGCAGTGGCAATGGAATCGGTGCGATTGAGGCCAACCTGTCGATCTCGTACTGCACGATTTTCAATAACGCAGGCGAAGGAATCGACCTCTTTGATGTCAGCCCAACCATCACATCGTGCACGATTGACGGGAATGGTGGGGATGGAATCCATTGCATATTGGACTCCCCGACAATCAGCAACACCGTGATTTCAAATAACGCCGGGACAGGTCTGTATGCTGAATTCTCCTCAAATCCTGACCTCGATTACTCAAACGTCTACAACAACGGTGCAGGCGATTTCGGCGGAGATACGATTGATCCCCTATTCGGCGTTATTGCAGGTGTGAACGCCAACGGTGATTCCTGTGATGTGTTCAACAACATTTCCATGGATCCGCTATATGTCGATCCTGCTATCGGCGACTATTATCTCCAGGAAGCTTCGCCATGCATCGATGCTGGCGACCCTACCGACGTTGACCCCGATGGTACTGTTGCCGATATAGGCGCGCATTACTACTACCAGGAGAACAACTATTTGATCGGTCCTCTGTCCGGAACTCTTGGGCCGGGAGAGTATATCGTCAATGGCGATTTGTCAATTGTTCATCAAGACACACTCATCATCATGCCTGGAACCACCCTCCTGTTTAACGGCTTGTATGAGTTCTATGTTGGAAGCGGCAACACTCTTCTCTGTCAGGGAACGGAGACGGACAGCATCAAGTTCATGCCCAACACCGACAACGGCGTCACTGAATGGGGACATCTGAGATTCAGATATGCCGGTGATGACGATATTTTTGAGTATTGTCTGTTCACAGGCGGATCTGATGGTTCTGGAGGGGGAATTAATATTTCTGAGGTTTCCAGCCCGACATTCAGAAACTGTACGATAAGGGGAAATAACAGCAGCGCATACGGTGGGGGAATCTGTATTTCGAATCATTCGAATCCTGAAATTTCGTTCTGCACAATTACTGATAACACAGCAAGTATACACGGTGGAGGAATTCATTGCAGGTATAGCTCACAGCCGACAATCTCATCGTGCACAATTACTGGAAATTCGGCAACCGATGGTGCAGGTATTTACAGCTATTCAGAAGCAAATCCGACATTTGTCAACACAGCGGTCACTGACAACATTGGTACAGGTGTGTATGTAGATGGTTCTTCCCTCTTCCTCAGCTATTGCGATGTTTACAACAACACCGGTGGAGATTTTGCCGGAGCCGGTATTAATCCTGACTTCGGCGTAACTGTTGGTACGAATGCCAATGGTGATGACTGCGACGCGTTCTTCAACATCTCCATGGACCCGCTCTACGTTGATCCCGACAACGGCGATTTCCATTTACAGGAAACATCCCCGTGCGTTGATGCCGGAGATCCAGCAACCGAGCATGATCCGGATGGCACCGTTGCCGATATCGGCGCATTCTATTATGACCAGGGTTTGGTTCCAGTTGTAGTCACATTGACACCCACAGCCTCGACGGTGATTCCGACGGTTGGTGGAACCCTTTTCTTCGACGCAAACATCTTCAGCAATGTCCCCAATACGTATCCAAACATTTTGTTCTGGACGAAAGTCCGGTTGCCGAACGGTTCCTTTTTCCCCCCACGCCTGTTCCAAAGAAGATTTACCCTGACACCTTACATGAATATTACCGGAAGTCTGACACAAAACGTTCCGGCATTCGCGCCAGCCGGAGAATACGAGATGTGGGGCTGGGTCGGTCCCAGCCCGCAGCATCCCATGCAGTTCGGTGATTTCTTCCCGTTCACCAAAAGCGCTGTGATGTCGGGTTCCGAATCCATCAATACATGGTCGGCGAGCGGCGAGTTCAACCACAGATATTTCGCTGATGAGATCGTGAAGCGACATACGAAATTCGCTGTCGAGGACGTATTCCCCAACCCGTTCAACCCGACGACAACGATCACCATCGCCCTGCCGGTTGCGACTGAGTTAAGCGTGACGGTATACAACGCTCTCGGGCAGCAGGTAGCTGTACTTGCGAACGGCAGCTATACAGCTGGTTCACACTCGTTTACACTGGATGGATCATCACTGGCCAGCGGGATCTATTTCGTGCACGCGTCCGTGCGGGACACCCGACTTGACGTAACTAGTCGGGCCACACCCCAAATACAGAAAATCGTGCTGATGAAGTGATCCGTGTGTAAGTAATTGATCCTGTTTACCTGAGGAGAACGTGCTCTGAGGGCATATTGAGAATAAATTATCAACCCGGTGACAAATTCACCGGGTTTTTCCATATCTATGACCGTAGATTGTCCTGATGCTCGCGATCCGATCCCCCCATCGACTGGCGTTGCATTGGGATGGATCATACCTGACTAACAAGTTTGAAAACATACGAGTTCGGTACTTCAACCGACACTGGGAGAAACTCATGAACTGGCACCGAATCCTGTTGGTTGTTTTCGCGCTGTTACTGGCAACCACAACAGGCGCTCAACCGTGGATGGAATCTCTGAATGAGCTGGACCATCGCCCTACAGCTCAAGAGATGATTGATGCGTTCGACGAGTACTGGGCGGACAAAACGCCTGGCAAAGGAACCGGATACAAACAGTTCATGCGTTGGCGCAACTTCGTCGAACCACGTCTTAACGAAGATGGTTATTTCGATCCTATCGCCCTGTGGAATGCATGGGAGATGAAGCAGCAGATCTACCCTGCCAACGAACTTGATGAAGCTAACTGGACCCCTCAGGGTCCATTTAATCCGAATATCGGCAGCTATGTCGGAGGGCTTGGACGGATCAATTGCATCGCTGTCGATCCCACCAATGTCAGCCATCTTTACGCTGGCGCCGCGTCCGGTGGAGTGTGGGAATCGTATACTGGCGGTTTTTCCTGGGTTCCGCTGACTGATCATTTGCCCGTGCTCGGCGTCGCTGATATTGTAATCGACTACACTGACACGGATGTCATGTACTTCGCGTCGGGCGACGCAGATGCTGCGGATACGTATTCAGTAGGAATCTTCAAAAGCACCGATGCTGGTCAATCCTGGAATCCGACGGGCCTCAGCTTCGAAGTTATTCAGGGTGAACGCATCGGGCGCTTGATAATGCATCCGACCGACAACATGACCTTGATCGCCTCATCTACAAATGGCATCTACAAGACCACGGACGGTGGCGAAACCTGGAACAACACCTGGAACTTTGGTGGATTTCCGCACGACATGGAAGTCAAAGTCGGCACTCCCAGTACATGGTATGTCAGTGTCAGCGGGGACGGTATTTACCGATCACCGGATACCGGGGAAACGTGGACAGAGCTAACCTCAGGATTGCCTGCCAGTGGATTTGGACGTATCGCTATCGCTGTGTGTCCCTCGTATACGGAAATGCTATACGCGTTGTATTCGGGAAATGACAGCGGTTTCTATGGTATTTATCGGACCTCGGATAGTGGTGACACCTGGTGGCTGCGTACTGACAACCCAAACATGCTCGGCTGGGATCCCATGGGCGGCGGAACCGGCGGTCAGGGTTGGTACGATCTGACCCTGAAAGTAGATCCGATGAATTTCAACAACGTCTATCTCGGCGGCGTGAACGCGTGGAAAACCACGAATGGAGGTTTTTCGTGGGATTGCACAGGCCTGTGGTACTATAGCGAAAGCTATCCGTATGTCCACGCCGACCACCACCGCATGCACTTTCAGGGGATAAGCACTCTGTATTCGGCCAATGATGGCGGACTCTATGTCACAGAAGATGGTGGAGAAATCTGGACAGAAATCAGTCACGGCATGGTCGTGCAACAGAGCTACCGCCTGGGAGTTTCGCAATCCCACCCAGACGCCACGGCATGGCTCATCGGCAACCAGGACAACGGAACCAAGCTTTCGATTGATGGCGTCGTCACACCGGTCATTGGTGGTGATGGTATGGAATGCGCTATCAACCCGCTTGATTCCAACTACATGTATGGAGAGGTCTATTACGCCGGGTTGCAACGATCCACCGATGGCGGCCAGTCATGGCAGTCCGCAACGAACGGTATCGAAGGTAGCGGCGCCTGGGTTTCGCCATTCGTGATTGATCCGGTGACGCCAAATGTCATGTACCTCGGGACTGAATACATCAACAAAAGCACTGACTACGGTGCCAGCTGGACGGGTGTCAGCCAGTCCGCAGGCGGAGGTTATTCCGACCGTATGAGCGCGATGGCTATCGCGCCATCAGACCATAACACTGTGTACGCTGTGAACCCGAACGGTGACTGCATGGTAACCAATGATGCTGGCCTGTTATGGACTATTCATAACGTTCCTGCATCGTCGCTGACATATGTAGCAGTGCATCCAACCAATCCGAACATGGTCTACGTGACGGTTGGTGGATACAACGCGTCCAGCAAGCTCTATGTGTCCTACAATGGTGGGCAGACATGGAACAACCTCACCCTCGAGATTCCCAACTTGCCGATAAACTGCATCCTCATTCACCCGGACAATCCGAACCATCTCTACCTCGGTACGGATGTCGGCGTCCTGTTCAGCGATGATGCGGGCCTGAGCTGGAGTGACTGGAGCTCTGGACTGCCGAACGTGATCGTGATGGAGATGGAGCTGCACGTCGCGACGAACACTATCGTTGCAGCTTCCTATGGACGTGGCGTCTGGTCTTCACCAGCTGAAAGCGCTGTGCCCGATCCCGTTACGCTTACGCTTACACCACAGAACACCGTCATTCCCGGCGGGGGTGGAACGCTGAACTACGAAGTTGCCCTGGTCAGCACACTTCCAACGACATACAACGGTGTTGACTTCTGGACGATGATAACGCTGCCGAACAACAATGTCGTTGGCCCGACCTTCCAGGCACAGTTCGTGATGATACCGTTCATGGATGTTACCGTCAGCCTGTCGCAAGACGTGCCGGGTTACGCTCCTGCGGGCAGCTATACATTAACCGGTAACGTTGGCTGGTTCCCGAACCCAAGCCTGTTCGACAGCTTTGACTTCATAAAGACGGGTATTGCAGCAAACGGCGGCGAGTTCAGCGACGATCCCGGCCAGTGGACCGCCGGTGGAAACTGGCCAGATTCAAAGCCGGAGGTCGCTGTTTCAACCGAATTGCCCGCTGCGTATTCACTGAGCCAGGCATGGCCGAACCCGTTCAACGCGATGACGACGGTTGCAGTAGCGCTCCCCATTGCGTCTGACCTGACGATCACAGTATTCAACACACTCGGCCAGGAAGTCGCGACCCTCGCCGACGGACGCATGACGGCTGGTGTGCACGCGCTAACCCTGAACGCCGACGGTCTGGCGAGCGGTGTGTACTTTGTTCGTGCAGTTGTGCCCAGCGAAACCAGCCTGATGCAGAAGGTGATGCTGGTGCGTTAAACGGTGCTTCGAATGCCAGTCAGTTTTACCGCAATCCTCAATCGAAACG
>CAZKGR010000019.1:0-65724 GCA_964552465.1 uncultured bacterium | reverse complement strand
TTTCTACATCAACGGGATCTACGTAGATACCGCAACCAACCCAAATTACTCAAGCGGATATGTCGGTTTCACCCAGGGCAATTGGGTGACAGCACGATACGAGTACATTAATTGTAGCAACAACGCTTTACTGATGCCGCGTGATGTTGAACCACAGCACGGCGAACGAGTTGAAGTTCAGCTGGATGAAACCGGGCAACCTACTGACAATCCTCCCCCGTTTGTGGGATCGGAACAGTTCGTCGAGACGAGGAACACACGGTATCGTGACGTTGCTGGGTGGCCCGGGTCTTCAGACCCGGATTTCACAACCCGTCAAAACCAGGAAACCCGGCTTGAAACTACATCAAGCCGGGCCACAATTGACGAACTGGACGAGTTCGTCGAGTATCGGATCTATCGAGACGGCGAGTTCATCGGGTCCTCCGACACGACGTATTTCATCGACCAGCTACAAGCATACGGCGAGTATATCTACCGTGTCACTGCTTATTATGAACCTGAAGGCGAATCCATCGTATCAGTCCCGGATACCACGAACTGGCAACCGGTTACTTACGTCCTGACGGGACACAACACGGTTCTTCCTGCAACCGGAGGAACTGTATACTACGACGCACAACTATTCAATGAACTGGGATACAACTTCGCTGGTGTGTGGTATCGGGTGTGGATTATCGGCCCTGAGATTTGGATGCTTGGCCCAGTCATCAACTACAACTTCACCTTGGCACCATTTCAGAGCATGGCCTTCCAGGATCTGACGCTGGATGTGCCTGCCAATGCCCCGCCGGGCGATTACAGATTTATCGGCAAGCTGTTCTACCAGAATCAGCCCGTTGCAGAGCAGTCCTTCGACTTCGATAAGATGGGGCCGTAATCCTCTTTCGTAACTCGCAACAACCTGCAACCTAACCTTTCCTGGCCCGATCCGTTTTTGCCAGTGAGGTGCGTCACACCCACAATCTCTGGTAAAAACGCCGTCATTCCCTAACCATTATCTCGGAATTTCAGCTAGAAATCTGAGTATTTAGTTTTTTAGAGAGTTACGCCTCGGGCCTTCCTCGTATTTTCGGAGAAAAATTTATCTTTCTCGGTTTTATTGTCCGCATCAAGTTTGACAAGCGTGTGCGAGATCGTTGTGATCCCGGTCAGAAATGGGGTTACGGGCTCTCCCAGTTTGTTTTTGTGCGAACAAACAACGGTGCGGGTTTTGGCTGACCTTTTAGCTAACCTGCAGTAATAACAGTGTGATACACGTCACGCCGTGACGAGGAACACAGCATTGGGTGGCGCGCCCAGCGTACCATATCCCGCGAGGGTAGAAAAAACAGAACCAGCCCCGCGGGGCGAGGAGGATGAGATGGAAAACTTGTTAGCGTATGCAGTCTTGGCGATTGGCTTGGTTGGTGCGGCAATTTTTATTGGTGTGTTCTTCGCAAGGCAGAGCGGTGGAAATCGCTCAGATGTAGTAATCCCTAACGAAACATTTGTTGGCTGAATCGTTTTACGATTGCCTCCAATTTCCCCGGAAAACGCCTGGTCTGAGCCACCAGGCGTTTTCTCTTTTCCTGATTTCCAATTTCGGCACAGAGAAATGCCACGGACTGAAGTCCGTGGCAGAATTGTTTTGACTTTCTCTTACTGTCTGTTCCTGTCTTTTCCTCAGACCTCACGCCTCACAGCTCATACCTGCTTTTAATCACACTCCGTATTCCAGTCCGCTGACGCGTGCAATCGGATTGAACACGATCAGGAACGGTCCGTGTTCGGCAACGATCCGAACAAACCCTTCGTTCTCACGTGGTCCGACTACCACCTCTTCTTCGCGTGTGTAGGTCGCTTTTTTGGTCCGGAAGGGACCGTAAACTTTGATCGTATCAATCCGTTTGTTGAACTTGATCCGCAGAGAACTTCCGTCAAAACTGAATTCTTCCACAACCGGCAGGTTTGGATGCGGTATTTCACGGGTGACATTTCGGCTCATGTGGCGCACTGAGATGAACCGTCCGGCCTTCAGCGCTTCGAGAACGAGCTGGCTGTCTGCGGGTTCGCCTGGATGAGGAGCCATATCACCAAGATCAACCAGCAGGAATCGCTTTCCTGTCTGGTGCCGACTCCGGATATCATGACAGTCGTCGCCAGCGGTTGCCCAGACTAGCAATCCAGAGCTTAGTGCTTCATCCCAACGGCGATAGCTGTCGATGGATTTGTTGAAGATTTCCAGCGCGTCATAATCGTGGCGGACCACGTCGTCCGATGACCACGCCCCTTTGTTCCGTGGATGCGCTAATACGGTAAACTCACTCACGCCGCGCAACCGTTTCAGGTTCTTGCTCCGGTCCCGAACGCTTCCGCCGAACATGTGTGAGTCTGGAATTCGCTTGTGTGCGCCCACCACCAGAACATGGTTGTTGTGCGAACCCCAGCCTTGTTCGTACGCATCAATGTTCTGATATGGATTCTTCGTTTTGGTGATACGATTGTGGTCGGTCAGGATGACCGATTTCGCGCCCAACCGTGTGAAATGATCCACCACAACTTCTGGCTTGAATTTACCTTCCCAGCGGTTCGTGTGCGCGTGCAACACAACCGGAACCCAGTTTGGATTTTTGTTGCCGTATGGGTTATAGATTATTTCGCTGTTCGAATCGATCAGCCGACTACGACGGTCATCCGGCGTTCCAGTGCTCAGGGAACCGCCGCCGGTAATCGAGCGGAGTATCGTTTCCAATCCGATGACAATTTCTTCGATATAGCCCCGGATTGGCGTTAGCTGGCTTGCGGGGTGACGGGTTGGATCTTCCGAAATCAGCCGCTGTCGTGCTGCGATGGACACGCCAAAGCTAAACCCGAGCAGTGATATCGCATCAACCGGTACATATCTCGGAAAGACCGTAGCTGCGGCCAGCCCGAGGATTCCGAGGGACAGAGACGAGTTCATCATGAAGCGCAGGAAACGTTGCTTTGCCCAACGTCCCCGTTCCCGTCTAGCTCGCGATACTAATGCAATCAAACAAACCAGTACCAGCAGTAGCAGCAGACGATACTTCAGCCCACCTTGCCACAGCAGCGAAATAATTCCCTCAGTATGGCTCAACAGCGGGGTTGTATCCCACGAACCTCCGGGTAGATGAACGGAGAGGAAGTACTCAATTAACAGTATTAACATCAGGGCTGACACACCAACTGCCCAACGTCCACGAACAAACCACGCAAACATCCAGATGAGTGTTATCGCATAAATAAAGGGTTCAGAGAAAGCTTTCAGGAATTCTGCCCCGGTGATGATGCGCAATATTGGCATTGCGAGGACAATCAGTATCCCGGGCAGAAAAGCCGGGTGCGGTCGTGGTGTCGGAAGGCTGTTGGTAACTACTCCAATCAATACAAGTAGCGCTGCGATCCCGATCCCGAACCATGGTTCCGGACCCCTTGGATATGAAAAACAGAGGATCGTCTGACCGGTTGTCAGGATCAGGCCGAGAAGCGACCAGATTACTTTCACTTCCGGTTGTTGAATATCGACGATAAGCGCAGGTGTCTGCTGTTGCGTGACACGCGAGCGACTGCGACGCTTACGTCTATGCTTCTTCTTTGACTCGGACCGTTTCCGGAAACGTGTCAATCCGATCATTATAACTTCTCCAGTTCAGCGAGGAGATGGACTACTTCATGAGAAACATCGGTAGGCTTGATGACTGCCACCGGTTCGTTTCGTGGGGCCAGAATCGCGCGATGCGGCACTGATTGCGGCGCAAAGCGCAAATAGACTTCGTGGTCGCCATTGTACAGCACAACCATCGGCACTCCTCGTGCCGCCGCGGCCTGAACAATTCCAGTGTCAACAGTGATAAGCATGTCTGTTCGCGCGGTCAACGCAACCGCTTCCAACAGGCTCCGCGTAGGTACCGTTGTAACTGCTTCAAATTCGCTGGCCAACGTATCACACATAGGCCTGTCAATTGGCATGCTCAGCACGATAAACCGCGCATGCGGACGGTATTCAATCAACTCTGTGATTAAATCTCGCCACGCATCCAGAGTCCACATCCGGGATTCACGACTGGCCGACAAGTTAACCGAAAAAAGCGGATTTCCCTCATTCGACGCCCAGATTCGTCCGGCCCATCGCTCCGCTTCCGGGATGCTGCCGATATGTAACCGCCGACTCGCCGATGCTGGATCTGCACCGAACGGTTTCAACAGTCGAACGTATGCCACCGTCCGATGTTCATTGTCCCAATCGTGCTCTATCGGATGTGTCAGGAGCGGGTTGTGATGCGGATGCGACAAGCCCACGCGGTACCTCGCCCTGCTGACCATCATCAACAAACTCTCGGTGAACGCCGGGTGACCCTTTGGCAGCACTACAACATCCGGATGGTACCAGTATACTTCCTGCATCGATGCGAACCACTTCGGTAGTGACTCGTATATCAGCACCCGATCCACATTCGGATCATGCGCCGCCAGTTCACGACCAGGACTTTTCACCAACACCGCAATCTCTGCGTTCGGACGTGCTTCCTTCAATGCGGCAAACAGCGGCGTCGCGACCAGGTAATCGCCGCGCAACACGGGTGCGAGCACGAGTATGCGTTTCACATCGCGTGGGATTGGGTCAGCGCTGACATCGTCCTTGCGGGAGATCGCCAGCCGTGCGTAGAGAGCGAATCCCTTGGCACGGAACCACGGTCGGCTGAGTGGACGATCTGTCATCGGGTATTTGCAATGTGAATGCGCGCTAAACGAGAATCAGAAATGTATCCCGGTGTTGTTGCGAGTGTCAACGGGCTCACACACCGTTTCTCGGCCTTGTGGTCAACGGATGCTGCCTGTAATAGGTGGCCCGACTTGGTCTCCGCCAAGTCGGATTTCATGATGTTTGTCAGAGTGTGCCTCTGGCGGGCTGTGCCAGCCGGGATGGTCGAATCGGGGACATCTTCGTCCCAGAACTGTCGGTGAAAATGGTCATCAGACTTGAAGCATTGGAGAGTGGTGCCACAAAGAAGCTCGGCGGAATGGGACGTAGGTGTCCCCTTTGTCCTACCTGGTACCTAATCCCTGTGAACCACGATGTGGATTAACACAGGCATGTACATCTCTACCGTCTCGCCTCTCACATCTCGTCTCGTGGAACGGCTCACGCGCTCTGCTCGTGACTCAGCAAAGACCGTATCCTCCGTGTATATTGCCGAGCTGATACTCATTCAAACGAAGGCGAGAGAGAACACGATGCATTTCATTCCATTGGACTTTGTCTTGATGATGGCACCCGCCGGCGAAGGCGCGGAGGGTGGTGGTGGCGGTTTGATCGGATTCCTGCCGTTTATCCTGATTTTTGTGATCATTTACTTCCTGATGATCCGTCCGCAAGCCAAGAAGCAAAAAGAACAGCAGAAGATGATCGCCGAGATCAAGCAGGGCGATAATGTTGTCACAATTGGCGGGATTCACGGCACCGTATCTGGGGTCCGTGAGCAGGACAACACGTTGATCATCAAGATCAATGAGGGAAACAAGATCATTGTCGATCGCTCGGCCGTGAACCGGAAGACGGACGCCAGCTGATCAGCTGCGTGCCCACGGAGACGGTTACATGGCGGAGATGAAAATACTGGTATATGGCGATCCGGTTCTGCGCAAAATCGCGGAACCGGTCACCGAGTTTGGTCCAAAGCTCGAGCAGCTCGCTGCTGATATGCTGGAAACGATGGAAAAGGGTGACGGCGTCGGCCTCGCAGCGCCGCAGGTCGGTCTGAGCATCCGTTTCCTCGTGATCGGATTGCCGATGGAAGAGGATGGTGTCCAGAAGTTGCGCACTTTCACCCTGGCAAACCCGGAAATCGTCGCCGAAAGCGAAGAGATAGCAACCTGCGAAGAAGGCTGCCTTTCGTTGCCCGAAATTAATGTTCAAGTTGAGCGACCAGAGGCTGTCACCATCGAATACCAGGATTTACAAGGCAATAAGCAGGTTCTGGAAGCAGATGACATGCTCGCGGTAGTGGTTCAGCACGAGATGGATCATTTGGACGGTGTGTTGATCACCGACTATCTCCCAGTGCTGCAGCGAACCCTGATGCGTGGCAAACTCAAGCGTTTAAGCGAAGAAAACTAGCCCCCCTCGACACAGAGAAGAATACCCATGCGTGTCGTTTTTCTAGGTACAGATCGTTTCGGAATTCCCACTCTCGAACAGTTGCTCGCCAGTGACAATCACGAGCTCGTGGGAGTGGTCACCGGACCGGACAAGCTCGCTGGTCGTGGCCGAAAAATGCAACCGACACCAGTTCGTAAATTTGTTGCCGACAATGAGTCCAATGTGCCTGTGTTGATGCCGGAGCGGCTGAAAGACCCGGCGTTTCATGAGCAATTCCGTGCGTTGGAGCCGGATGTTGCCGTTGTGGTCGCATTCAAGATTCTCCCACCGGCAATCTTCGACATGCCGAAGCATGGCGTTTTGAACGTGCACCCCAGCCTGCTGCCCCGCTACCGTGGGCCCGCGCCACTCAACTGGGCGTTAATCAACGGTGATACGGAAACCGGCGTCAGCGTTATTCGCATCACAAAGCAGGTAGATGCTGGCGGCGTGTTGCTGCAAACCCGTCATCCAATCGATCAGTACGAAACATCCCGCGACTTGGCGGTTCGGCTTGCGCCAGTCGGTGGCAAGATGATTCTCGAAGCAATCGCCGCGCTGGAAAAAGGTGGTTTGACTCCAATCCCGCAGGATGAAACGCTGGTTACAAAAGCTCCCAAACTTGGCAAAGAAGACGGTGTGCTTGACTGGTCGCAGACTGCATTACAAGTGCACAATCGGGCACGGGGGGTGACTCCTTGGCCGGGTGCACAGACAACCCTGCATGGAAAGCAGCTCAAGGTGTTTTCAACCGCACCTCAGGACGACCTGTTCAGTGATCCTGGCGTCGTTGTTGAAGCGGATGCAAACTCTGGTCGATTTGTCATCGGATGCGGTCAAGGTGCTTTGAAGATTAACGAAGTTCAGCTCCAGGGTAAAAAACTGATGCGTGTGTCCGATTTTCTTCGCGGTTATCCTGTCGAGGTCGGCGAACGTGTTGGAGAAGCCGGATGAGCCGCCCCAATCCACGCCGCGCTGCGGCTGAAATCATCACTGATTGGGCTACTTCCAGCCGAAAAGTGGACGCTATCCGTGACAAACACCTGGCCGAGGGCGAGTGGGATGATCGCGATCGTGCGTTGTTAACCGAAATTGTGTACGGCGTGGTCCGGCACAAGTCCGTGCTTGACATTGAGTTGTCGAAGCTGGTCAAACCTCCACTAAAGAAATTGAAACCCGGCCTGCTCGAAATCCTTGAGGTCGCGTTGTATCAGCTACGGCATCTCGATCGAGTTCCCGATCACGCCGTGGTCAATGAAGCTGTCAATCACGCACGTCATCTCGCCGGCAACAATGGAGGCGGGTTGGTTAACGCTGTTCTGAGGTCCGCCTTGCGCCAAACTCCTCCAGATCGTCCAGTCGACGCGTTCACAACACCCGGCACTCCGTTCAACAGATGGCGCAATTTCTGGTCTCAGCAGTGGGGTGAAGAAAAAACCGACACGCTTATCCAATTTTTCAAAAGTATCCCTTCGATTGGATTGCGGCGCAATTTGTTGCGCACCGAATCTGACGATCAATGGCAGCAAATACTGCGTGACGAAGGTGTGAAATTTGAGCCGTTGCCTGACTGGCCGGGGTTTGTATACGCTCGCGAAATTCGTCCTGCCGAACTACCTTCTTTCCAGCAAGGACTTACAACAGTTCAAGACCCGGCCCCGTCCATGGCTGTACGAGCACTGGACCCGCAGCCGGGCGAACGAGTTCTCGATCTATGTTGTGCACCGGGCGGGAAGTCTGCACTTATCTGGGAAATGATGGCTGGTGATGGCCAATTGATTGCGCTCGACAAGAACATGAAACGCAATCACCAGACCCGTGAAACGCTCGAACGATTGGGACACACTTCAGTTGAGGTTATCACCGAAGATCTACTCGCTTACGAATCGCAACCGTTTGATCGCGTGCTGCTTGATGTACCTTGCTCGGGAACCGGTGTAGCACATCGCAGGGCGGACTTATTGGTAAACCGTTCGCCATTGCAAGTTGATCAGATCGCGAAAGTACAACGGCAGTTATTGAACAAGGCTGCGTCACTTGTAAAACGTGGCGGCATACTCGTTTACAGCACGTGCAGCCTCGAACCGGCAGAGAATGAAAAACGGGTCCGATTGTTCGACAAACGGGCGAGTGAAGAGCTTATCCGTGATAAATTACCGGAAAGTATTCCGTCCAGCTTGCGCGGCGGAAATGGAATTGCCGCAACCTGGCCACCTCGAGATAAGGTAGATGGCGCTTTTGTCACTCGTTGGAAACGAATAAAATGAGCTTCATGGACAGGTTCAGAACAGCTCAGGCGTGGATCGTTCGCATCGGAATTATTCTCGGTGTCTGGGTACTGTTTGTTCTGTTGATGAATTATATCGTAATGCCCGTCTATATCAGAAATTGGAGCGAAATTAAGGTGCCAGATCTTCGCGGTTTAAGTCAGGAAGAAGCCGCTGAAGTTGCGAAGAAAGAACACGTAGAAATCGTTGTTACTGACGAACAGTTCCTTGCCGATGTTGAACAAGGTATCATCCTCGATCAATTCCCGGCACCAAACGGAACCGCCAAGCCTGGAAGGCGAGTTCACGTGATTGTCGCTGCCGGAGTACCGATGACGCATGTCCCATTCGTTATTGGTCTTAGCAGTGAAGAAGCCGTTCACGATATAGAAGCTGCTGGTTTGGTTGTCGTTACCCCGGGCTATGCGTTCAGCGACTCCGTGTTCGAGAATCAGGTGATAGCACAACTTCCGGATTCTGGAACCGTTCTCGAGCGTGAGTCCGTGGTAGAATTGATTGTCAGTCTGGGGCAGGAACCGCGACGCGTAATAGTTCCAGATGTTATGGATTTGCCGCACGAACAAGCCCGTTATCTGATCTTGAAAGCTGGATTGACCATTGGATCTGTCGAATATGACCGTTACATTGGCCGGCGTAAAGGAGCGGTGATGAACCAGGATCCACCACCGCGTCGGGTTATGGAGCGTAATGATCCGGTCCACCTTGAAGTCAACTTTCCAGAAGACTGGATTGATCCTGACATTAGCACGATCCATTCGGATTCGCTGGCCACGGGTGATGATGAAACAGCATCCGGCGAATAAACGACATCTGTGTCCGATTAACTAAACACACGACGATCATGGATACCATTTCGCGAAATCCTGTTCGCATTCTCCCATCAATCCTTGCCGCCGACTTCGCCAACCTGGGTCGTGACTCGCAACGCGCTCTAGCTGCTGGCGCTCACGGGCTACACGCTGATGTGATGGACGGACAGTTCGTTCCCCCGATCACATTCGGAGCGGATGTTGTCAAGGCAATTGTTGATGAAACCAGCGCACATGTGGACGCTCACCTGATGATCGTTGAGCCGGAAAAACAGATCCAGGCGTTCGCGGATGCGGGCGCGAAGTCGATTACGGTTCACGTGGAAGCGACCGCGCATTTGCATCGTGTGTTGGGAATGATTCGGGACGCTGGTTGTGAAGCAGGGGTGTCGTTGAACCCGGCAACGCCGGTAACCGAATCATTGAAATATGTGCTACCCCTGGTTGACCGCGTTTTGATCATGACCGTCAATCCAGGCTGGGGCGGGCAATCGTTCATCCCGGAAGGATTGGATAAGGTGCACAAGGTTGCGCGTTTGTTATTAGCTCATGAATCAACCGCACGTTTGCAGGTTGACGGCGGTGTAACACCTGACAATGCTGCCGATTTGGTTCGCAATGGCGTGGACGAGCTGGTTGCGGGCTCGGCTATTTACAAAGGCGATGTCGAAACCAACATCGCCGCATTTAAGAAGCAAATTGATTCTGTTGTTTTGGCATGATCACTCGCCATCATCAATGACTGGAGCCTGTAGTCCTGCTTTTGGCTTGCTGACTATCGCGCGCAGCTCCCTGTAGACGTTTGTACTCAGGCAATATGACGACTGTTGTTCCTCTTCCACGATCTTCTCGTCTGTAAGAGCATTCCATCGGCGACGTTCTTTCCGCAACTCCTCAACATACGCGTGCTTGCTGTTTATGGAATACGACTTGATCGCGTCCGCGAGCTCGTTCTCTGGAATCAACGGCGGGTGATTGATCACCTCTTCTGGCAGCACCCAGTTTTTCATTACCAATGGTTCATATTGAAATAAGCCCATTTCCGGCCAGCAGAGTCGCTCAATGAAATCACAATAACGCACGCTCAACACTTCTTTCCATTTGTTGATTGAATCTGGATTGAATGCCTGAACGCCTCGAACATAACTGGAATTCTGTGACCAGGCGTTTCCTGATCCATCAACGAAGTGATCGAAATCGAGCATGTTTTCGTGGAATTGAATACCCAGAAAGTCGCAAATCTCTTCTGTAGTTCTTTTCGGCCGCCGGATCAGCGCTTCGTACTTCACCAACTTTACTCGGTCCCGGTGTGGGAAACCGCTTTGTCTCAACGCCCATGCTATCGCACTCAGTTTTCTCCATTGCCGTGCGATGAAGATCCACGGGTACTTTTCATGCGTCGAGTTCTGAGATGCCGCAACCGCGCGCGGATCTCTCTGCACGATAATCGCTCGTGCATCTGAAAACTCCTCCAGTAAATGCGGAACAAACTCACTGGCCCACAGCTCTTTGAAACCGATCATTTTCGTTTGATCGTCACCATATGCCTCACCAATTATGTTGATTCCAGACCTGATCAGATCGGCATATGTATTTCCGTTCAGTGTTTCCAGAAACGGATGAATCTTCGGGGCGGTGGTCATCGACGCCTGGCGAACCTGTTCCTGAAGCGTGAACTGTTTCATTGATGAAAAGGGTCGATTCAGGGGCGTTTGTTGAATCGAGTGATAAAAGACTTGTTCGCGCAGGCTGAAGTAGTAGTCGCTCAACGGAGCTTCCGGGTCGAACGCTTGCCCGAGCTCGGTTGTGCTGACCACCTGATTACGAAAAGCTTTGAACAAGGGAGCGTACGGATCAGATGCAACAGCCAGTTCCGGGTGCGCATTCAGCAAACGGGCAAGCAGCGTCGTTCCTGAACGGAACATACCGGTTACAAAAAAGAACGGTTGGTTAGCCATGAAATCGAACAATCCTCATGCAATGATCAGCATGTCACAGCGTAGCATTCTTTCTGCGCTATGTCCAGTTTTCTCAAGTTGCTTAGTGGTTCTGGAGAGAAGATGAAGGGGCCGCCAGAACCTGATCACAACGTCATTCGTTTCTATTCAAGAATCAATTGCACAATTCAACAACCATCTTGGCAACATTCGCCGCAGCGTCCTCATTCCAACGAAACTCTTTCCGTATTCGGGCGAGTGTTCGTTTGTCCTGATCATCGTGCTTGTTGATCTCGTTCGCCAGATCATCGGGTGTTTCATGGTTTGATAGCAGGCCGCGACGAGTTAACGGATTACGATCATTCCTTCGGATCAGATTCGGTTGCATCACTATGGTGTGCATTCCCACGCATGCACTGTGAACGAGCATCGGGCTCGACATGCCAACTATCACATCCGCGGCCAGCAACCATTCAAATTCATTCAACGGACTGTCAGTTATGTCAATGACTCGCACACCCCCTAGTTCGCCACCCTGCAACCGGTCTCCAAATGATCGTTGCTCGGCTTGTTCCTTCACCGCCAGAACACATGCGTGCTTGCGATAGAGCCGTGCCAGTCCGGAAGCCGTCGTATTCAACGCGTCAAACTCATTATAGCCGGGATTGGGAATTATTCCATCCTCAATTTGATCAGCAAGCGGTTCGCTGAAGAAGACAACGAGATCCATGTTTGGATCCACTTCCATCCAACGTCGAGATCTGTCACGGATCAATCGCCATTGTTGAATCATCCTTTTGAGATCGTTGTGCAATGGATGTCCAACAAGCTGCAAGTGCGATTTATCAACGCCTAGATTGGCGTATTCGAGCGCGGTGGTGAAGTCCGGAATACCGTATTTATCAGGCAGATACGCCTGCGGCGAGTCCCGATCTGGATCGGAAAGACGTTCACTTAATCGCGTCCAGGAGTCAAGTACTGCGACCGTTTTAATCCCACGTTTTTTCGCAGCCCGCTGCATGGCGAAATCCAATCGATCAAGCGGACCAGTTAATCCTGACAGCACAACATCCGGCTTGATCTCAACGATCCATTCTTCAACCATCGTGTCTAAGTTCTGCTTAGTTTTATCTGGCTCGTCGAAGTGTTTCAGCCTGGTACGAAAACGTTCGCCGAAAACATCCATCGCAGATCCGCTAACCGCGACATGCAACTCAACATCCAACCTCTCCATCAGCACTTCGGCAACCGGTGCAAGTGTATATGCGCTTCCATACGCTTCTGACCCAAGCGCAATAACCACCGATTCGCCATGTTCAGCCTGGGAAATGCTCTCAGGCGTCACGATTTCTGCCTCAGTCAGTTTGGGTTGTTCGATCTCTGTGGGTTGTTTGTGTTCATCGTTGTTCGTCTCACTCCCGGATGTAAATTTGGAGCTCCTTTCTGGTCGTCCTGCCTCGTCCCACGCCACGATTTCTTCCTTGAACATTATGACTTTTGAGAATGCGTCCAACACTCGATCCATGTCTTCGGTCGAAATTGGATAGCGAATCAGCGTATCAATGAACAGTGAATTGTTTACCAGACTTTCAGCCTGTGGACAGATTCCTTCGTCGTAGGATACATAACCGTCATACCATTTCTTCCCAAACGGGAATCCGCTATTTCCACGAATGGATCTGTCACGGTAAATGGGTTGATGATAGAGAACATCAGACGGACCAATCCGAACCGGAACCCCTTCAGCCTGTATCGCCTCGGCAAACAAGGCGAGGTTTATTCCAGCAACTTCAGCATCAAACTCCAGGCGATAGCCTGAATACACATGCGTACAATCCTCAGGTATTTCTGGCGCTGCGATGAACTCATAATCCCTGCGGATACGTTGCGTCAGATGGTTTGCCAGTCGAATTTGCCATGCTTTCAAATCGTTCAGGCGGTCGAGTTGTACCGCTGCCACAGCCGCCGTCAACTCAGTCATCCGCAAGTTGAACCCAAGTAGATTCTGTGACTGTTGCGTATCCATTTCCGGAACAACTTTTTCTCCGTGATTGCGGATTAATCGCAAACGCTGCGCGAGTTGATCGTCATCCGTCACCGCGATTCCGCCCTCACCGGCCTGGATAATTTTGTTGCTATTAAGGCTGAATACGCCGATATGCCCGATGGTGCCTGTGAACTGGCCGTGATACGTTGCACCTGGTGCCTGCGCGTTATCCTCTATGACAGCCAAGCCATACTTTTTTGCTACCATCAGGATTTGATTCATTTCGGCGGGAAAACCAGCATGATGAATTACTATGATCACTTTGGTTCGAGGACTGATGCAATTTTCCAGTGTTTCCGGGTCCAAGTTCATGCTGTGAGGATTCACATCTGCGAAAACTGGGATTGCAACGTTGCCCAGAATCGCGGCAGCAGCTCCAGACATTGCCAGAGGATCGAGGATTACTTCGTCTCCGGCACTAATTTCACAAGCTGACACCGCAGCAAACAAAGCGGAGGTTGCTGAGTTCATTGCGACGGCATGCTTTACCTGGAATGCGTCTGACCATTCTGTCTCAAGCTTCAGCACGGCCGGGCCACCGAGAAAACTGGCATCAGCAGACGCGGTAAACCCTGACAGGACACCACTCTCCAGCACGTCGATAACAGCTTTCTTTTCCCGTTCACCGATCGTGTTGTATTCAGGCCATTCTTTCACAACGAATGGCACTCCACCGAGAATAGCAGGCTGATCGATCCAGCCCATGCGTTTTTTGTTGAGATTCACCGGTGGTTTGTGTCCCTGTTTAGTAAGCGAGTCCTTGCACAACGATCACAATAACGGGAGGAATTTGTTTGCAAACTGTGGTCATTGTCTGAGTTCATCTATGAGCCTTGGTCATTACCTGGTGCTACAAATTGTGGTGTAGCCTATCTACGACAAAGCTCAAGATCAATATTCGGACATCCGTGTCCGATTTGTTTCGTTGATCTTTGTTCGTTACTCGATCCAAGCGTGGAACGTTACAATTGACGATACCAGCTTGAGACCAGCCCGAGTGTAAATGTTCAGAGCTGAATAGTTATGAGTTTGCGTGCCGACCTCAAGCAGGCGCACTCGATCTCGCATCTTGTGTTCAAACGCCTGGTATAGCGCAACACCCAGACTATGGCCTGAGTATTGTTCATCTACGGTAATCAGCCACAGATAACCAAGCTGCAGCCCTCCCGCCTCACTCAAGCCTTCGTCTTCCTTTCCGATGACAAAGCCAACGGGTTTATCATCAACTTTCGCCACAAAAACAGTAGAACCCTGATCGTCAAGGAAGCGTTCTGTCAGCGCCTTATAGAAGTAATCAGCTCGTTCACGCGGCATGCGCGGATCATTGTAAATTCGGCTATGCCTGAAAGATTCGGCGCCGAGACGTGCAAGCTCGGCACGTGTTCGTTCATCATCACGATCGTACTCAACGATCTCGCCAACGCTCGGCTCGATGATGTCGGACGACGAATCTCTTTTGTTCAGATCTTTGAGGAAGATGTTCATACTGTCCGCGACTCGGAACCCCGCTCCTTCAAGCGCATGCATGGATGTATAGTCGTCACCACGGACACGTGCGGTCAGCAATCCTCGTCCCGGACGTAAGGTCACCACCACCCGGCTCAACAGTTGTCGACGTTCTTCAATGTCGCCACCGGCCATACCTCCGACACGAATTACGGGCATGCCGAGAACGGCTTCATCCCAATCAAGATTTTGAGTGCGCAGAATCGCTTCAAGTTCGCCGTCCTTTTCCATGACTCCGACTTCGCCTTGCGCTCCACCCAGCAACCGGGCAATTCGCAAGGCTGCAACGTCCACTCCCCACGGAGCCAATGCTTCCTGGTAATCACTCGATTCTGTTGTTGCCAACCAGTTGCTCAGCCTGAAATCGCTGACTGGCGCAGACAAGGTTTCAAAAGACTCTCTCATGGCGTAAACATTGGTAAGTGATCGATACTCGAATTGGTTATGCAAACCTGCTTCTCTGTTAACAAAAGATATGAGTGTTCAAGCCTCTGTGCGTCCTTTTAATGTCTGTTCCAGTTCCGTTTGAGCACCTGCAATCAATCAACAATTGGTACAAAAAGCAGTGTGGACCATTAACGGTTTACCGGGATTGTTTTGCTTGAAAACATTGAATTTCTGCCGATCAGAAAATTTGTTGCGGCAAGATTCACCGCCCGCGCAGATAAACTTGTTCCCACTGTCAGATTACGTGGTTTTGTAAATATATGATTATTAACAAGATGCGCTTCGGCATACAGCTTGCCTTGTAAACTGAGAAACAACCTTGGAGATTTAATGACGTTTCTCAGTTACGCACGGCGAATTCATGGTCGCACGGCATTTGTGCACGGCGGCAAAGCTCTCGATATGGACCTCGGTGGCGGGCTGGAACAAGTGCTGGAAGAATTGATTGGTCAAGGGGCGAAACGTATTGTGCTTACCCTCGGCGACATGAAATTCCTGCACTACACTCTGTTTGCCACACTGCTCAGCGTCCAACGTTTGTTACATGAGCAGGGCGGCGATTTGATTCTCGCAGAAGTGCCGTGGTTTGTGCAGATGCGTTTCCATCAGCTCGGCGTCGCCAATAGATTCCCGGTCGTCCCGCACGCCGGTGTGGTCGAACGGGCTGAGCGTCTGACGGTAAACCTCGATTCTCCCAACACGATAATACCGGGATAATGGGATCATCCCCTCAGATTTTCAAATACACCGGGGATACATTCTCCTGAATGTGTCCCTTTGATCGATATTACCTCCTGTTTTTCTGCTATCAACCTCGTCCCTCTTGACTCTGCACGGCTCATGGCTCCACCATCCCAAGCTATGTGCGTCGATCTTACCGTCTGCACATCTCATACGTATTCTTCAAATTTTCTATCCAGCACCTTGCGGAGTTTTGATGACAACAGCGGAACTGCGGAAACGGATAGTCGGGGCAGACACACTGACCCCGATTCACGATGGATCACATGTCCCTTATCTTAACCTGGATAACGCCGCGTCCACGCCTGCGCTGGTTTCCGCTCGCGAAGAAACCAACCACATGCTCGACTGGTACGCCAGCATCCACCGCGGCGCTGGATACAAGAGTCAGCTCGCGTCCGCTTGGTATGAACTCGCCCGCAAGCAAACGATGCAATTTGTTGGCGCGGATTCTGACTATCATTGCGTCGTACTGACCCACAACACCACTGATGCGATTAATCGTCTCGCGGCGAAATTCCCGTTTGATAACGACAAGAGCGTGGTCATCAGCCACGCCGAGCATCACGCCAACGACCTGCCGTGGCGAAACCGTGGCCAGGTTGCGCGCGTTCCGGTCAGCTCGGCGGGCGAGATCGATCCGGACGATCTTGATCGCACGTTAGACAAGGAGGCCGGGCGCGCTCGCCTGGTCAGTGTGACCGGGGCGTCAAATGTTACTGGCACTGTGCAGCCAATTCACGAACTCGCGCGTGTCGCGCACAAGTACGGTATCCCCATCGCGATCGATGCTGCCCAGCTGGCCCCACACCTCCCGATCCGTATGGCGGGATCTGGCGAGGATGATCGGATTGATTTCCTGATGCTCAGCGCACACAAGATGTACGCGCCGATGGGTGGCGGTGCGTTGATTGGGTCACATGAATTCTTCGCGAATACTGAACCATCCGTGCGCGGCGGCGGGGCAGTCAAAGCTGTTGAGCCGGACGCCGTTTTCTGGGCTGATCCGCCGGATCGGGACGAAGCTGGCAGCCCGAATGTCGTCGGCATGGTTTCAATGGCAGCGGCGATGCGTGAGCTGCAGGAGATCGGTTGGGATGTTCTGGAAGAGGCTGAACGGCGCCTGAGCAAGCGCTTTGTTGACGGTCTGCTTCAGATCGATGACGCGAAACTGTACGGTCTCGGCTCGGACCAGCTCGAACGTCGGCTGGGCGTAATCGCGTTCAACCTCGGCGACATTCCGCATGCGCTGGTTGCGGCGGCGCTAGCGTACGAGCATGGAATCGGTGTGCGTAACGGCTGCTTCTGCGCTCACCCATTTGTGCTCTCGATGATGGAGGTCGGCGAAGCTGAAGCTCGAGCGTTCTCGGAACGTGTCCGTAATGGCAGCAAATCGCTCATTCCAGGTGCTGTGCGCGCGTCATTCGGATTGTACACCAGCGAAGAGGATGTGGATCGCGCACTTAGCGCGTTAGATCAGATCGCTCGCGGGAATCTTGCATTAAGATATGAGGAAGAAATATCACACGGCGAGTTTCATCCCATTGGTGGAGCCGTAGACTATGATACGATCCTCATGAATCGTTCCCATCTGTAGCCGGGATCAATGGGGAATCATTCAGTTATACTTGTGATAGATGATCATAAACCAAAAGAGGCTGTTCCTTACGGAACAGCCTCTTCACGGAAAAGCGCTCTATAACTACTCGCTCAGCCGCCTCACGTTACCTGCGGCCGGGCCCTTTTGTCCTTGCTGCAGTTCGAACTCAACTGGCTCATCCTCTTTCAGAGTCTTGAAGCCGTTGCCTTCAATGGCGCTGAAATGCACAAACACATCCTGGCCATCTTCCATCTCGATGAAACCAAATCCCTTGGCTTCATTAAACCACTTCACTTTACCTTGCTGCATGATTCTTTTCACTTCCTGTAAAACGAAAAAAGCGCCCCGACAGACTAGCCGAGGCTATCAGTCGTAATAGTACGACCAATTAGACGGAATTTCCAAATATATATCCCTTTTGGCTCTCGACCGGCCCGCTATCCCGCAGCACACCTACCTAATTATCATTTATAACTAGGAATTAGATTGATCAACGGGTAAGCCTTAACACCGTTATCCAACAAAAAGAGGCTGACCTGACCGGTCAACCCCTAAGCCGGAAAAGCGATATGTGATTAGTCGCTCAGCCGCCTCACGTTACCTGCGGCCGGGCCCTTTTGTCCTTGCTGCAGTTCGAATTCTACCGGTTCGCCCTCTTTGAGGGTTTTGAAACCGGAGCCTTCAATGGCACTGAAGTGAACGAACACATCCTGGCCATCTTCCATCTCAATGAAACCAAATCCCTTGGCTTCATTGAACCACTTCACGGTACCTTGCGGCATGATTCTATTCACTTCCCGTAGAGCTAGGTGCCCTGGCCTTCTACACCAGTGGCTGTCGGAAATAATACTACTACCCGTAAGTGTCTGTTTACAAGCTTTTCAGGAGTTTGTCTCTCATTTTTCGCTCGCTTGACTCTCCGCTCTCCTTGCGTCTACAACGGCCTTAAGTACCCGCGGTTCATGATCCAAAATCCGAGCTGTAAAGAAAAAGCCGCGCAGTAACAGCGCGGCATTATCTCAACAATCAATAAACTGCACATTCCTACTGCTGTGACGCGAGCACCTTGTCAACCTGGTCACGAACCTGCTGCAATCGTTTGTCGGCTTCGTCTGTTATCGCCTTGACTTGAGCGCGTTTCTCGTCCGCCCATGCACTGTCCTCGATGCCCGGCAAATTGATGCGGACATTCAGCGCCGCACCATGCACGGCCGTATGCGCGCAGAACGCGGCTACACCGGCGTCGCTGACACTGTTCGGATTACCCTTTGCGGCGACTACATCGATCAGGTCGAATGTCGCCAACGAATCTTCGCACACGCTGAACGGGATCAGGGTTGCGGTCTTGTTCGCGTCATCAACGGCTTTCGCCTTGGCTGCGGCCTGCTCATCGGTCTTGTCCGGCAGGCGATTGGCAGCCATGACGGCGTTGAACGCGTCCGTGTCAGCATCAATCGCGTGCAACAGGTTTGCCTTCAACGCCTGCCCGGTCACACCGGCAGCTTCGACTTCGTCCCATGCTTCTTCGTATTCAAACTTGCCATGCGTCAGGTTGCCGACCATCGCGGCCAACGAAGCGCCCAGCGAACCAACCAGCGCCGCCACCGAACCGCCGCCCGGGGCGGGGGATTCGGATGCCAGTTCATCGTTGAACTCGACCAGGGTCATGTTCGCCAGCTCGCCGCCGTCACCTTCCCGGATCGCGTATTCGACGATCTTCTTGTCCATGTCGAACTCTGAAATCTCGTTGAGTCCCATGGACTGTATTGCTATTTGGACGATTTCCCGTTCATGCAACGCGACCGAGCGCTTCTGCTTCTTCAGGTAGTAACGTCCGGCTTCGAGCATCGCTTCCAACGGGACCAGGCCGACGATTTCCGAACCGGTGACCCGCGTTCCCTGATCCTGCGCCAGCTCACGAACTTTCTCGAATACGTGGTGGGCGAGCGTTACATCCGGATCGGTGAGGTTCATCGTCACCTGGGCGACGTGGTAATCGGCGAGATACCAGCCAGCCGCCTTGCACGCTTTGAACAGGCCAGGCACCTTCTTGCCTTTACCCTTTTCGTTGCGAACAATCTGACGCTTTTCGTCACGCAACAGCGCACCTTGTTCACGAATCTTGAGCGCAATGTCTTTCGCCAAGCGGGCGAAGGTCGAGTTCAGGTTGATGTTGTACGCGATCAGGAACTTGCGGGCCGAGATGTGCATCGCGCCGAACTTCGGACGGAACTCATGCGGACCGAAATCCGGCTTCCACTCTGGGTCGGACATCTTGCGCGGCAAGGCTTCGTACTCGCCCTTCCGAACAACGGCGAGGTTCGCCCACTCGGGTTTTGAGGCCGCGAACTCGTACAGGTAAACGGGGACATCGAGCTCGTTACCGACACGTTTTCCCAAACGCTTGGCGAGTTCAACGCACTCGTCCATCGTCATGTTAGACACAGGGACAAACGGGCAGACATCGGTCGCGCCCGCACGTGGGTGGGCGCCGGTCTGCTTGCTCATATCAATCAGCTTGTGGCTCATCGCGATCAGCTGGAACGCGCCTTCAAGTACGGCTTCCGGCTCACCGGCGAGCGTGATCACGGTGCGGTTGGTGTCCGCGCCCGGATCGACGTCGAGCAGGGTGCAGCCGTCCACCGCGGCGGCGGCATTCGCGCACGCGTCAATTATGTTTTTATCGCGGCCTTCAGAGATGTTTGGCACGCACTCGACAACCTTGGCCATGAGTTCCTCTAGAGTTGTAATCACAGTTCGTGGGATAGTCGTGCCGCGCAAAGTACAACGGGATTTTGTCTTCGTCCAGAGATGAGGGAATTGGGCTCGGAAGGATGAGTCGTTGGTAGTACCGTCTGACGCTTACAATGCCTATTTCAAGAATTCTACGTCCCTTCTCAAGATCTCGAGTTCATCGACATGCCCGCCCGCGTGTTTCATCAGCTGGGCGATATGATCAAGGATCTGAAGATCTGCGTCCGTGAGATCGGTGAACTCTGGAACATCTGGTGGACCGTCTTCAGACCAGTACATGATTTCGCTACGCAGAGCGTAGTGCAGATCCAGGCGCAACATGTCGAGAACCGCCCGTTCAGCATTGTAGAATGCGGAACGGGTTTTATTCATGTCAAGGCTGCCATCTCGCATCATCTGCCACGCTTCCGCTCCTGTAAGAAAATCTGCGCTGTCAAAGTCGACCATGTTGCGATCAGGATCGATATACATCCAGCGCGATTCGTCATCGTTCCAGACCTCGCAAACCACATGCGATATATTGACATCCATACCCACCATTTCGCCGATGTACGGAGCGAATCCGAAGCGCATCCTCACCGGAGTCCCTCGCTCACGAACGATTGAAGCGAAGAGCAGGCTGTGATGAAAACAAGCCACAACCAGCCGGTTTCTGAGTTCTCTGGAAAAGGTTAAGCCCAAGGAATCGTACCCGACCAGGCCATTCAGCATCTGCTCGGCGGAAGTATACAGGGTATCTTCGTAGCTTCGTTCTTCAGGGATGGCATCCCCATATCGGCCAACTTCGAGAGGGTGAATCAACTGGCTCTTGATCAGATCAACCAGCGAGTCGTTGTCTTGAGGCAGATCCTCGTACAGCCGGGCGAATTCACCAGGATCGGATGTTTTGCTCTGCGGCAGGTAATAATCAGGGTTGGCGATGTCTTTGGATACGGTTTCGTGAGTTTCGCTGCATGACAAAACAATCAACAATAAGGGGAGAGTTGCTACAAGGAGTGCACGGCACATGTGTTGCCCCTTCGGTTCGAAGGATATCCCAAGATAAAACCTATAAACAGTAATCTAGCTATTCTATTTCTTCCACCCGCCCGTGCCACTGGATCGATACTTCTTCCGGACCATAGGCGGTCAGTGTGAAGGATTGTCCGTCAGGCGAAACTTGCAGAGAAAACCGACCCGTTTCAGTGTGGTAGGTACGGGCATCAGGACTCAACCGATCAAAATATCCGATGCGATCAAAACGCAGGCCTGTGAACGGACCGGATTCAGGAGATGATCCCTCGGATGTCTGCGTGATGGTCGCCGAATCATTCTGAGATGGAGAATTGAAGAGGTGTGCCCGGTCGGGATACGTTTTGGCTGCTGCAAGAATTTCTTCGCCGGTTTCACTCAAGGCGGCGATGACGGCGTCACGGTCACTCGGTGCGAACATGACTTTGGTGACCATGATCGCGCTGACAACAACGAGTGTTGTCAGTAGTATCGCGAGTGTGAAATCGAAACGTTCTTGCTTAATGGCGTTCATTAAATACCTGTGTCAGGTGTGTGCGGATTTCTTCCAGCCTTACGATAGTTATGCGTCAGAGTAGAGAAGTCTCCACAGTTATTATACGATAACCACGCTGTTTAAATACGTCATAGTCGATTTGGTTGCCATGGAGCACGCGCAGGGAACGTCCCAGCGCTTCCTCAGGTTCAAACCTTGAAAGACGAGCGAACGAAAGTTTGGTCGGAGTCTGGGGAATTGACTCTTTTCAGCATTTCGTTTCACATCATCATGGCTGCTGCAGATGGGTACAAACATCATGCCATGCGAGTCGTGGATGACAGATAAATATACGGGTTCAAGATGGGTCAACTGCTGTTTTTCCGTACGCATCAAGCATTGATTTCAGGAGCGACGGGTTTCAACTCTGACCATCCGAGCTTACCTTGCCCGTTCTGAAAAGAGGCACGTTCGTTAAAGAAGATAAAGTCCGTCAGAATTCAATTTTCACGTGAGACACATGCCAAACAAGCAACTGAACGCTAAAGAGATTGAAGATCTGCTCAAGCAGATTCCATATCCCGGCTACACTCGGGATATTGTCCGCTTCGGGATTGTCCGGGGCATTGAAGCTGAAGGCCCGCAGGTAACTATATCCCTCGAGTTTTCAACGTCCGACGAAACCATCAGCCAGGCGGTCGCTGAACAGGTTGGCAAAACCCTGAGTGCGGCTGGTGTTGAGAATGTAGACATTCAAGTCAGTCAGCATAATCCTCAGGCGAACACCGCTCAAGGTGAAACCAGCGACGCGCCCGACCTGCTTCCCTCAGTGAAGCATGTCATCGCCGTAGCTTCAGGAAAGGGTGGGGTGGGTAAATCTACCGTCGCAGCCAATCTCGCCATTGGGCTCGCGAAGCTCGGGCTGAATGTTGGTTTGATGGACGCCGATATTTACGGCCCATCAATCCAGATGTTGCTCGGCCTCGACAGTGATCCTGAACCCGCTCAGGGTGAGAACAAGCTGAAGCCGATGGAAGCGTACGGCGTTAAAGCAATGACCATGGGCGTTCTGGTGGACAGCGATACTCCGCTCGTCTGGCGTGGACCGATGGTTTCCAGCGCTGTGGAGCAGTTGTTGCGTGATGTTACCTGGGGCGAGTTGGATGTGCTGATTCTCGACATGCCTCCGGGAACCGGCGACATTCAGCTAACCGTTTCCCAGAAAGTGAAGTTGACCGGCGCGGTCATGGTAACCACACCGCAGGAATTGGCGTTGATTGATGCCCGCAAGGGGATCGGCATGTTCCAGAAAGTTGGAGTACCGGTGTTGGGTCTTATCGAAAATATGAGTTATTTCCTTGCGCCGGATACCGGGAAGCGCTACGATATATTTTCCAGCGGAGGTGCGAGACGGGAAGCCCTGCGTCAACGGGTACCATTCCTTGGTGAAATCCCGTTGCAACCTGAGATCCGTGAAGGATCTGATGCCGGCAAACCGGCCGCTGCTCAAGACAATCCTGTCGGCGATGTGTTCCGTAAACTCGCCGAATCTGTGTGGACAAGTGTTAACGAACCTGTGATGCATTGAGGTAATTCATGGCAACCCCCTCATCAGAAACGATTTACGACGCGCTGACAGCCGTCATAGACCCTGAACTTAATCTGAACATCGTTGATCTCGGGCTGATTTACGACGTTAAGATTGACGAAAAGAACGAAGCTCATGTCATCATGACTCTGACCTCGATGGGCTGCCCAATGGGCCAGTCGATCGCCAAAGATGTTGAACAAACTGTGCTTGGCGTTGAAGGTGTGAAAGACGTGCTGGTCGAAGTCACCTTTGAACCCCCGTGGAACATGAACATGATGAGCGACTTCGCCAAAGACGCTCTGGGGATTGGATAATGCACGATCCCTTGTCTGATTTGGTTGGCGAGAACGCTTACGGTCAGAGCCGGGCCTTCAGGGTACTGAATCAACTGTTCAGTACGGGTCGTTTAGAGCCATTGGCCGCAGCCACCGAAGTTTTCCTCAGACGTTTGACCTTGCTGGAAATGGTCCTTGAGGACAAAGACATCGCCATTGGCGAAGAAGAGCTGACGGCATTTCTCGATAAACATCATCATGAGGTTGACGAGGAAACGCACAAGCTCGCGCAGTTGTATTTCGGTCGCGTAGCCAGTCGTGAGGGTGGGTAGCGCTTCAGGTGCGAAATATGATTAGGATAAGACCGGGGACACTTACTTCTGTAAGTGTCCCCGTTGTTTTTGCTCAAAGCTCACAGCTCATTGCTCAAAGCTGCTTTTATCACTTCATCAGTACCATCTTCTGGATCGACTGGTAGCCGTTTACCTCGAGGCTGTAGAAGTAGACGCCGCTCGGTAGCTCTGAACCGTTAAAGCTGACGGTGTGTTCGCCAGCAGCCAGCTCAGTGTTGAGCACGGTTGCAACTTCCTGGCCCATCACGTTGAACACATGCAGTTGCGCCAAGCCTGGAGCCTTCAAACCAAACTTGATTGAAGTTTCCGGGTTGAACGGATTCGGGCGGTTCTGGTCGAGGAAGTACTCGGCCGGGATTGCCGCGATACCGTCTTCGACAGCATTCTCTGCTGCTGTTCCCTGGAACGGCAACAACACGGGGTTAGTGTCCAGATTCGGATCGTTATGCGTCACCTGAATACCGATGTTGGTCAGGTTCGTGTTGATCGGAGTCCAGATAAATTCCATATCGTAGGTTGTGCCCGGCTCGATGATAATCGGCAGGTTGTCCGCATCTGGAATGAACATCTGGTCTGGAACGAAGTTGGTGATTTCAGACAGCTCACCTACACCGATACCGTTGTTCGGGATGGGAACGATAATCGACAGCGGTTCACCAACAATCGCACCCTCCATTGTGATAATCCCGTCAGGGAATACCAACGCTGGTGGATCTGGTGGAACTTCTCCGTCAATCATAGCCCGGATCAACCAGTTGCCAGATGTGTTGATATACAAGTTCCCGGGGTCTTGAGCCAAGTATGTTCCGGACGCAAACGGCATCGCCAGCGGATGCAGCAACAGGTTGTTGGTCGCTGATACCGGCGGTGTGTTGTCTTGCGGTATCGTAACAGTTCCGCTATTTCCGATCACCGCGATAAACCAACCACCGCTTGTAATCTCAACTGGCGGTACTATTGGGTAGATGTTCAGACCCGGATCCGCCCCGAGGCGCGACCAGACCTCGGTAATTGCGCCGGTAGCATCATCGAATTCAAACACTGCCAAACGCGCGTTTGTGTTGTCATCGTTCATGAAGAACACAGCCTGGGATAGCGCTGCTGGATACGACGGTGGATAGAAGATGTTGCCCGATCCCGAACCTTGATTAACTACGACGTTTGACTCAGATTCGCCATCGTCATAGGTCGGGTACGAGACACCATATTCCATCACCTCCTGCATCAACGGGAAGCTGTTGTTGTCTGGCAGCCCATCGTCAAGAAGTGGGAAGTCGGCCCAGGCGATGTAGCGCATTTCTTCTGTCGGTGCAACCCATGTATCGGGAGATGACACCGGGTAGGTTTGGCCTGGATTCAACGCGGGAACTTCTGCGCTGGACGTCCAGATATCCACGCCGTTGGTGTCTTCCACCGTGAAGGTTAGCGTCCCGGCTGGTGAAATCTCGTTACCGTTGTTGACCAGTTCCGTCAGGAAAGACGTGGATTCACCCTGGAGCAGGTGATACTTGTACACATCGTTAGCGAGGAACTGTGTTTCGACATCATAAAAGGTTCCGGCGAACTCTCCCCCAGCCGCAATGTACCAGTCACCAGGAATTGGTTCCGTTGGGTTGGAGGGTGTATTACCGTACCAGTTACGATCACCGGTCGCCTCTTCGTCGAAATAGGGCATCCAGTTTGCGATATTTGGCACTTGCACCGCAACCCAGAAATCTTCACCACCAGCGAATGTCTCGAAGTTCCATTCATCGAATTCGGCGAGAACATATGTCAGGTTATTTCCCTGCGGGTACAGCCCCGGCGTACCGACGAATACGAATTGCAGAGTATTGCCAGGCGCCCCATTGTTGTCGTCCATAACGAACACGGAAAACGATGTTACCCCAGCAACATCTCTACAGGTCATTCCAAGACCCTGCAGTTCAAACTCGACTGGCGCTGTATATCGAACAATAGCATACAATCCGCCCTGCCCTGTAAAGTACCAGAGCGAACCCATTGGATCGAAATACGCGATCGAGTCAATGAACTCGTCCAATTCGTTCGGCAACGGAAAATCACCAGCAGTGAAATCTTCACGCGCCCGTGTGTCAAATGGATCTGCTAGCGCGCTGCTGGAAAACAGAAGCGCAATAACCAAAAGTAAAAACAACCGTTTCAATAAGGCCATGTCCTTAAACCTCCTTCGTTTGCCCCCGGCCGGAAGTCTTTCCGCCGGTTGTCATGTCGAACCGTCACGAGGTCATCCCCCCACCAGGGCTGAGCTGTTAACAGTCTATTAATGTAGTATATGGAAACACCCGATGAGGGTCGCGCGCCTCGTCTCGTCAGGGAATGCTGAAGCGCGTGTTCGCCTTTCGACTCAGCAAATAACTGGCGTCGTCCAAAATCCCTCCCGCCATCTCTGGGACTGAAACAGAATACCTCCGGTTACAGTTGTGTGGCCACACGGACGCTCAACACCTCTCTTGTTCAGGCACCTTCGATCGGCAATTTGTTGATGGGATGGATGTTGGCAATCCTTCATTTGATCTGAGCTGGCACTAAAGATGAACGTTACCTCTTGGTTATTAATAGAACAGGCGAATTGGACAATTCCAAAATGAAATAGCAGCAACTCCTTTCCTCGCTCTCTTTGATGTTGAACTTTCGGTTTGCATCTGAATTGAAAATCCGCGACCTTGCTGGAGCCCATAAAAACTACCAGAAACAACGGTCTCCATGCAGATTGTCAAGATTGACAAGGTCAAGCCGGGTGATATTCTAGGCAAGTCTCTGTTTAACAAAAATTCAGAGCTGCTTCTCTCCTCTGGCTATGAACTCACCGAAGATATGATCGCGATGATGAACAGCAAAGGCATTCGCTTTGTCTACATCATGAACGATCTCACCAAGGATGTCAACCCTGAAGAAGTAATCAGCTCTACCGTCCGCCAGATCGCCAATGAAAAGATGGCTGAAACATTCAAGAACGTTGAGAATAACCTCGCTTTTGAAGCATTCGCCTCGGATAATATCAAGAAGCGTCTTGAAGAAAACCGCAAACTGAAGAAGATCGTGAACATGCCTGCTGTGCGGAAAGTTGTCGGGCAGGTTCTTGAAGATGTTGTTGAACGGCAGACGAAGATGTTCAGCGGATTGCAGATGCGGTCAGAAGATGGTAGAGATTACGAGCACGCTGTCGATACGACCGTGTTGTCCATCCTGATCAGTCGGCAATTCCGTTATAATTACGCGGAGATGAAACAACTCGGAGCTGCTGCTCTTGTCCACGATATCGGCAAAATGGCGTTCAAGGAATTACGCGACAAACCGGCTGAACTGATGACGGCGGACGAAAAAATGATCCTCCGCGAACATCCCATTTACACCAAGATCATTCTCGAGTCCAGCGAGCCGGAGGCGTTTGTCGAACAGGCTGTTGTGTTGCAACATCACGAACAATACGACGGAAGTGGTTATCCTCAAGGACTAAAGAGTTTCGGAAAAGCGCCGACTAAAGATCGTGGAAAAGACTCTGGTTACATTCACCGACATGCTGAAATTCTCAGTGTTGCAAATGTCTATGATAATCTGGTCAGCGGTGCTCATGATGGCTTCGTTTATCCAGCTGATCAGGCAATTACCAAGCTCGTAAACGGGGAAGCGGGGAAGTGGAATCCTACAGTACTCGCGGCGCTTGTAAAAGTCGTCCAATGGTATCCGGTTGGAGCCACGGTTAGCATCAAGGACAATGCCAGCAAAAGCTATGTTGGATACAAGGGTGTTGTCACAAAATCAAACCTGGAAGATCAGAGCAAACCCACAATCATTCTCACTCACAATTCTATTGGTAATGCAATCAAACCGAAGATGATTGACTTTTCCGGCGAGAATCACATGTCCATCGAACTCGACGCGTAGCATAGCACCAGATGGACCCAATGAAAACCCGCGCTGGCAAAGCCAATGCGGGCGGAAAGAGCAACTTCGTTCGTAATACAGCTTGCCAGTTCAGGGTTTCACTGGCTCGCCAATCTTGTCCTCAAGGCGGCGGGCAATATCAAACATCTGTGACCCGCCTTCGATATACTGAGTTGAATCCAACTCGCGGTTGCGTGCCATTTCCACCAGGCTGTCTACTACACCAGCAATTCTCTTCGTCTGCTTTCGTGTTAAATCCACCAGAACCTGAACATCTTCAGGGTCGTCCTTCTTGGTAATATGCGCCCGAGCGCCGAGAGAAGTGATCGCGTTGTTAATGTGATGTGCGATGGTAATCATCACCTGCGACATTGTGTCCAGCCGCACCTGGTTTTTTTCCTTGCGCAGTCCAGAACGTATTTCGAATTTGCGCTTCACACGCGCCACCAATTCATCGTGTCCAAACGGCATCAGAACGTAATCATCAATACCCTCGTCAAACAGATCGCGGAAATCAAGCAAATCACTCTGTCGCACGAGGAATATGATCTGCAAGGCAGCGTCAGATAACATTGCCCGCATCACCTTGGCCGCCATAATCGCATCGACCTTCGGGATTCGCGTGTCGACAAATATGAGGTCGGGTTTCAACGTGGCGATATTGTCGATTGCCTCCTGGGCATCGTGTACGGCATCCACGTCATATCCGGCTGCGACGAGCAACCCGCGCATCATCTCACAGAGCAGAACACTCTCTTCAACGACGAGAACTTTTCCTTCAACTACAGGTTTGCTCATCTCAACTGGCTCGACTTCTTTTTCGCTCACAATCTCTCCCGAGTGGCAATCAAATTACTTTTCGCCGGCAAGGTAAAGGAGGAATACTGACGAGTAAAACCCCAAATCTCGTATAAAGAGAGCTCTCTTTTTCTGATCTTGGTCAGGAGTGGTGTGTTTGGATCAGTTCTGGTCGTCGAATGATTGATGCAACAGCAAGCGCCGCGGCCATGATTCCCGCTACAGCCGCCAGCAGAAACACCGAACCGTAGTTCGTTTGTTCTGCGATCGCGCCGAAGAGAAAGGCTGTCAGTATGCTACCCAAGTCAAACATCCCAGTCATTAATGCCACCGCACTACCCGCATATTCGCTTGGAGCAGCATTGTAACCCAAACTGTTTACCGCAGGGAAGACGATGCCGTGCGCCATTCCGCTGAAAACTCCGCCGAGGATAACCATCGCCGTGGATTGGCTGAAGACGATGGTGGCCATTCCTGCCGCGTAGAAGAGAAAAGCAGGAATCATCACCCGTCGCACACCGAACCGATCTCCCCACTTGCGGCTAATCAGGCGAACAGTGATTCCAGCCACTGCATAGCCGCTGAAAAAGAGCCCAAAGTCTTCGATACCTCGATCGCGAGCCAGCGGACCCAGGAAGAATTGTGCTGATGAAAAGCATACGCTCAAGAGTAGTGCCAGGGTGAATGGCAGCAGCATTGGTCGACAGGACAACAGCTTCAACGTGCTCGTCAGAATAGATGGTGAATCGGTACCATTCACTTCTGGTTTCGGAGGATGAATGAACAAAGCGGTCAGCACACCCAGCATACCGAACACGGTGATAAACAGGAAAAAGCCCGGCAGGCCGTGTGATCCGAGAATAGTTTCGCCGAGGTGAGGTCCGATCAGTTGGGCTGCGAGCCCGGAGATTCCATACATGGCGATGGATTCATTTCTACGGCCTGGTGGTGACATTGAGGCTGCCAGCGAAAAGAATGCAGAGAAATGTGCTCCAAATCCGAAGCCATGAAACACGCGCAACACATACACCCATGTTGTCAACTCGCCAGCGTCCAGTAGCGCCCAGTATCCAAGGGGAGGCAGTGAAATCAGCAAGGCGCCGGTGACTAATACGGGTTTTGTGCCGAAGCGGTCCAGTACTGTTCCTACCAGAGGGCGCACGACAACAGCTGCCACGGCAGCGGTACCCATGAACAAACCAACTGTAGCTGCCGATCCGCCCAATTCGTTGACATACAAGGGCAATACAGCGCTGTTGGTGAAGTTCATCCCGACCAGAAAATTGAACAGAAGGCTAAGATAAAATGTGGGCGTGTATACGCTGTCTTTGTGTCCCACTCAGGACTCTCCGGGTTAAGAGCCTCATAAAAAAAAACAATTAACTGAAAACCGTTGACTCCGGGTTCGGTTTTGGTGTTTACTCCATGAGTTGCGAACGGGGGTTCGGGGGACCAACTTCAATGATTCCAACCAGTATTCAAAGATCAGAGATCACCATAAAGGGCGCAACCGAGACCGATCTCGGGTGCCGAGGGCGTGAGACATGAGCGGGTTCAAGCAGATTCGTGAAGACAGAGGTGTCTTTCCACTCAGCGATCTGGCAAAGAAAAGCGCAGAGGATTTTGGCGATATGCCGGTCATGCGCATCTGGGATGGAAGCGGATACAGCGAAATCAACTACACAGAGTTACATATTCGTGTGGAAGCTGTGGCGCGCTGGTTAATTGGCCAAGGCGTTGAAATTGGTGATCGCGTCGCAGTGCTCGGTTCGAACAGCCCGGACTGGGCGACATGCTATCTTGGCATCCAGTCGGCTGGCGCTGTATGTGTGCCTGTTGACAGCCTGATGCCATCTTCGGGTGTCCGACACATCATCTCTGATTCTGAAGCCAGAATCCTGTTTGTGGACAACAAGTTCCTCGAGATGATTGAAGAAATGGAACCGATCCGCACCCTTGACAAGATTGTGTCCTTTGACGCCTTGACCCCACCAGCGACCCTTGAGCTGAGTGAGGTGATAACTGATGGCAAGACTAGTGATGTTGCGCTACCGGGTCGTGAAATGGATGATGTCGCCTCCATTCTATATACCTCTGGTACGACCGGCCATAGCAAAGGCGTAATGCTGACACACCGCAACATCATGAGCAATGTTGCCACTGTCTATACACTGTTCGGTATCGGTCCAGAAGACACCTTCCTCAGCGTGTTGCCAGTACATCACAGTTTTGAGGCGACGGCCGGATTTCTGTTGCCTGTTTACAGCGGCGCAAGCATCACATATGCGCGCAGCCTGAAAAGCAACGAGATCGTTGAGGATATCAAAAACACTGGCGTCACCTTCATGGTCGGCGTGCCGTTATTGTTCGAAAAGATGATGATCGGCATGCAACGCAAGATGAAGCAAGCGGGAAAAGACAAGCTGGTCAACACTTTGATAGGAATCGTAAAAACCGGTCGCGCCGTTGGGCTGAACCTGGCCAATCCTCTATTTCGCGGCCTTCGTGAAAAAGCAGGCCTGGACAAGATTCGTCTCTTCGTCAGTGGCGGCGGCCCGTTGGATCCGGCTGTTGCAATCTTCTTCAACTCTCTCGGCTTGCGCCTGTTCCAGGGATACGGCCTCACTGAAACATCACCCGTATCTCACGCCAATCTCCCGTGGAAAGTGAAGCACCATTGTGTCGGTCCGACTGTACCCGGCGTGGAATGCAAGCTCCTCGACACGAACGCTGCCGGAGTAGGCGAAGTTTGCCTCAAAGGACCGAATGTTTTCAAAGGCTACTTCAAGAACGAGAAGGCAACCGCTGAAACATTCACCGACGATGGCTGGTTCCTGACTGGCGACCTCGGTGTCATCGACAAAGACGGTTACCTGCAAATCACCGGACGAAAGAAGAACATGCTCGTCACCGGTGGCGGCAAAAACGTGTACCCCGAAGAGATCGAGCATCACATCAACCACAGCGAGTTCATCAGTGAGTCGCTGGTCCTGGGTGTACCACGTGAAAAGGGAATGGGCGAAGATATCATGGCGCTCATTTTCCCGGATTTTGAACAGATAGACGTGCACTTCGAAGAAAAAGGTGTCAAAGCTGAACCGGATGACGTGCACAACCTGATCAAATCCGAGATTCAGAAGTTTCAGAAGGAACTTGCAGACTACAAGCGAATCCGCACGTTCCGCATCGTTGACGAAGAATTCCAGAAGACATCAACGAAGAAGATCAAGCGTTTCCTTTATGCTGGTGATACTGCGGATGTAAACGGCGGAAAGGTGTAAACGATGAATACGAGTGCGCGAATAGTCTTGTTGTTGATTGTGGTCGGCTTCTTCACAGCTGGCACTGCCATGGTTGATGCAAAAACACGGATGAGCGATACCGATGCGGCGGCATTGATTGATTCACTGGGCGCCTCTGACCCATTCGCTACTGCTGATGCTCTTGATGAAGGATGGCGTTATGTCGACGCGATCCGTGTGCTCGAACTCCATGCCGACACTACGCAGCCTGACGTGCTCTGGCGTCTTTCGCGTGCGAGAATCAACATCGGCGAACGTATGGAAGATCAGAAACTGGCTCTTCCTTATTATGAGCTCGCCGTTGACGAAGCCGAAACGGTGCTCGAACTTGAGCCGCAGAATCCAGAAGGTCACATCCGTATCGCAACCGCCAGCGGTCGGATAGCTCTACAGAAGGGCCCGTTCTCTGCTGCCGGCCTGGTCAAGGACACTTACCGCCACGCTCACCTTGCCGCTGTCGAAGCCGATTCGATGCCAGTCGCTTTCTACATCCTCGGCCGCACACACCGCACTCTGATGGCCAAATCGGGCCTCGCTCGAGTAATCGCCGGCCTCACATTCGCCGCGGACGACTCCATTGCATTCTACTTTGAAGCGGCGTTAGACGAAGCAAACGGAAAGATGATTCAGGCTCATGTCGAATATGGCGAGCACCTGATCCTGGAAAAAGACGATCCGATTACCGGTCGGAAAGAGCTTGAAGCAGCCCTCGCTTTACCCTTGCGGGACGAACACGACGAAGCTGCACAGCAAAAGGCGCGAGAGTTGTTAGCAAAATTGTGAGTGCACCACTCAGTTTGGAGTTCTTTTTTCCGCTCTTTTCTCCGTATTTATGTAGCATCCCCTGTCATACTCTGTAGTTTCACAAAACTTATAACAGTTTTACTTTCGTTATAATATTCTCCGAGAGCTATTGCTTTCGGGAAATATTATTCAGATACTTCTACCAACGAAAGTAAGAATTCGTGTTAATAACAATTTCCGTGTCTCAATTTACGGAAACGCGAAACATGCTGCACGAGGTCGTCATGAAGGGAATTGTCAAAATACTATTGTTGCTGTTGCTGGTTCCTTTCAGCGGGTACGCGGTGGACTACATCTACTATGTAAGTCCGTCTGGTGCGGGCGATTTCAGTGGTTCAGACCCTGGGAACTCGATGCCCGGGCTGTTTGAAGCTACCCAGGAAGTACGCATGAACGAAGACATAACCGGCGACGATCACGTAACCTTCATGATTTTGCCTGGCACATATCACACAAGCGACGACTCACTTTTGCGTTGGCAGGGGTGGGATAAGCCGTATGTGGTGTTTGAAGGGCTGGGTGGAATTGGAGCGGCCGGAGAATATCGTCCGTTGATATCCGGCCTCGAACGCGAGCCGTTAGGTCCGTGGACTAACCTCGGCGGGAATGTTTGGGCTGCGTCCTGGGATCATGATTTCGGTTGGTTTGGCGGTGAGCTTGATGACTACGTCTGCGGCCCCAGCTTCAACGGTTGGATCGGGTGTCAGATTGAAAACTGGGTCCCGAACCTTGGGACTAATCAGTGGCGTGATGGTCACACGATGATTCGTCGTGAATACATCGTTCAGAACGGCAAACGGTTCACACAGGTGACGATGCCGGAATTCGTCGACATCATGGACCAGACGTTCAATACTCCGCTGGAAGGTACCGGCGTCATCCGCATCAACAGCACCCTCGACCCGAACGACCATCCTGTTTACGCAGCGAATGCGGAGTATTTACTGGCAATTCGCGACACACGCGGTGTCGAAGTTCGCAACATCGATTTCGCGTACGGCAATCCATACATCAAGGGTGGTTTGCTCGACATCAGCACCTCGGAAACCGCGATTGTCGAGAATTGCACATTCCATCATAGTAACGCTGATGGATTATCGATCCGCCGCATGCCGATGCGTCCAGAGAATGTCAACGATCCAGGATCAGAATTCATCTACATCGATGAGGCCGATTCCCCAGGTTGGTGGGAGGTTAAGAATTGTACGGCGAGCGACAACGGCTTCTACGGCATGTTGATAGCACATTCCAAGGGCCTGTTGCATGACGGAAACATCATTCGCCACAACAATTTGCGCGGCTACGAATCTGGTACGATGGAGTATGATACTGGTGGGATGAAGCTGTTCCGTTGTCGAAACAGTGAAGTTCGCAATGTGCTTGCCGAGTATAACTACGGTGCCGGGATCTGGTTTGATCTTGACGGCCGCGATTTAACCCTGCGCAGTAGCGTTCTCGAAAATAACTACTACCGTGGTTTCTACGTGGAACGCAGCCCTGGTCCGATTTTGCTGGAATACGTAACCGTTCAGAACAATAATCAACCGATTGATACGTCCATGCACCGGATTCGACCGTCCGCCATCGGCATCAGCGCTACGGACACCATGACTGTGCGTTCCTGTACGATCAGCGATCCATATCGGTATCCGGTCATGTTGCATTCACCTGACTTCCTGCTTGAGCCGGGTTTGTTTGCCCCATATGGCGAGGAAGAATACTTGCAGACGGCAAACAATAAATTCGAACACTGCACGATAGTTCGTTCAGACCATGACTTACAGTGGATGTGGTTTGTGGTGGAAGCAATCATGTTCCGTTGCTACTACATGTTCCACACCGATTTCAATCAAGTCTACTTCGTGTCTCAAGGACAAGACAATCACCAGTGGGAAGCTGTTGCTGAACTGGTACGCTTCTGTCCGCCAATCGAATATGGCAACAACTACGATCTGCGAGACATTTACGACAGCCCGTATTGGGAACCTTGATCAAGAAATAACTCCTTCCAGGCGTAATCTGGAAGGATTGGAATTGGCCCGTGTGTGGTGCGGGGTCGGTCAAACACTAACAACGGTCCGTAACCGTCGCGCCGCACCGGGCAAAAGTTTAGCAGTTCTGTTGTTTGACAGGATATAGTTCGACTGGAGAGAGATCTCAGGCCTGAGCGTGGATCGTGGACGGTCAACACTCGGCGACTGGACCCCGTTTCCATCGGTTCACGCCAGGCAACTTTTGAGTCAATCGCTTGAATCCGGTCATCATCAGAAGACGCTTCGCTTGACAAGCGATAAGTATAGGCCTGTGCGTGGCGCGGGGACGGTCAAACAAACACAACGTCCGTATCCGCCGCGCTACGCCAGGCAAAAGTGTGCCGACGTTGAAAGTTCGACGTTTGGCGAGAAATCAGGCCTGTGCGTGGCGTGGGGACGGTCAAACAAACATAACGTCCGAATCCGCTGCGCTACGCCAGGCAAAAGTGTGCCGACGTTGACTAATCTCAACCGCTGGCAAGAAGTTATGACCCGCGCGTGGTGCGAGAGCGGTCAAACAAAAAACATCCGTTTCCATCGCTCCACGCCGGGTAACAGTGTTGCTGTGCCGATCCCCATTAGACATGAAATCACATTGAACCAACATGACAAGCCCCATCTCGTTTGGGGCTTGTGTCTCTCAGGGACTTTGGTAGTTCTTTGGATTCTAGTTGTTTACAAATACGTTCCTGCCTCAGAAATAATTGCGCAATCCGATTATCCTCCGCATCTTCATGACGGCTTTAAGTATATTGACCGGCAACTGTTGTATTCCTGTGTTATCCCGTGAGATTCCGTGATGTTCGCTAGATCGTTTTTATTGTTATTGTTTGTGACTCTGCAGCTATTTATCCCCACCGCAAAGGGGCAGTACAGCTATTGGGTCAGCCCTCTAGGGTCCGGAGAATTCAACGGGGTTGACAGCCTGAACTGCATGCCTGGGCTGCAAACCGCATTCTCATATATTCAATTCTACAGTGATATTCCTGGTGACGCGAATGTCACACTGAATATTATGCCGGGCACTTACCACATGACCGACGACTCAACCCTGTCTGTCGCCAGTTATGACTTCCCCTACTTGATTCTGAATGGTGTCGGTGACGAAAAACCCGTGATCAGCGGCCTGTCTGAAACACCAATCACGGACTGGACGTCACTCGGTGGAGGTGTGTGGGAAGCTCCGTGGTCGTACGATTTTGGCTACTATTTGAGTCTTGACGCGTTCACATGTGGTGCTGAGGGTTTTTATGGCTGGATTGGCTGTTTGATTGACATATTCCAGCCCAGTCCATTTCCAGGTGAATGGCGTGATGGACGGACTATTCTCCGACGTGAACTCTTGATGCAGGGTGATGTTCGCCTCACGCAGGTGTCCCTGCCTGAAATTGTGATGGTCAAGGAAAACAGCTTTTGTGTTCCACTGGAAGGAACCGGCACCGTCCGCATCAACACCAACCAGGATCCGAACGTAGTCCCGGTTTATTTCTCGGCTTGCCAGAAATTGTTGTCTGCGCGCAATAGCCGCGGTGTCGAACTGCACAATATCGAGTTTGCTTATGGCAGCCCGTTTATCAAAACGGGGATGGTTGATTTTTCCTGGTTACCTAAAGTCACGATCCGTGATTGCGATTTCCACCACAGCAGTTCTTATGGCCTGTCGGTCCGAAACTGTCCGACCATACCGCTAGATCCGTATAATCCTGTTGATTGGGTGCTGATGGAGAACACGCATCCGCCCTGGAACGTGATTGAAAACGTAAACGCTTACGAAAATGGCATTTACGGGATGATGATCGCGCACGCTCAAGCGTTCTACGTCAACAATTGTACTATCGAATTCAACAACTGGCGTGGTTATGATGCTGGCACGGTCGCGTATGACGCTGGCGGAATCAAGTTTTTCCGTACCCGTCGAATCTATGTTGATAACTATACCGGACGGTACAATCATGGTCACGGCCTGTGGTTCGACAAGGACGGGCGCGATATAACTGTCATGAACAGCACCCTCATGTTCAATCAGTACCGTGGTCTGTTTATCGAACGTTGCTTTGGTCCGGTTCTGATCGACAATTGTCAAATGAGTCGCAACAGCCGTCCCGTTGACGACGACCGTATCTATCGTTTCCGTTCCAGCGCATTGTTAATCAGCGCATGTGACGAAGCAATAATCCAGAACTCGACTATCATCAGTCAGTCTGGATTCCCTGTACTGATTCATTCGGTGGATTACATCATGGAAGATGGGATCATCGAACCCTACGGCGAGCCAATCTATTTTCAAGCGTGGAACAACCAGTACTACAACAACATTTTCAGCCGTACGGGTGATGAAGGGAGCACCTTCTTCACGTTTGGGGTTGATCCATTAATCGCTCGTTGCTATTACCATTTCCACACAATTTTTGAAAACAACCAGTGGTTAATTGGCGATTTGCAGATTCCCAAATACTGGATGATGGCCGAAGGTACGCGTCGATGTCCACCGGTCCGTCAGGGTTACATATACGATTTGCGGAATTTTTACGACACGCCGTGGGATGATCCACCCAGAGCTATCAACGAAATGTGGAACAAGCGGTTTGGGCCCAAATAGGCGGGTGTACCTCTTCGTTTGACACACCGGCAGTTGTTGTGGCTTCACTTCACAACGACAATTTTGCGCGTGATTGGTGAGTACTCCTCAATTTGCACTCGCACCAGGTACAAACCACTCGCAGTTCCAGGTGCGGGCGTCCATGTGATGCGTCGCGATCCTGCATCCTGCTGCCACCGTATATGATCAACCTGCCGTCCGAGGATATCATAAACTTTCAACTTGATTTCGCCAGCTCGTGGTGTAGTTACAGTCATCACCGTTGCCGCATTGCACGGATTAGGCGATGGCGCGGTCACGGCGAACTCGCGTGGTTGTCCGGCATTTGCGAATTGCGGTGCATTGACGGCCGTAATTCGTAGTGTAAACGGCACTTCCAGTGCCGATCCGCCGTGCGGAAAGAAAATCTTCAGCATCGCTTCATAGAAGCCCGTTTCCAGGAATTGCGATTCAGCGTGGACAGCGACTGTATCTGACTCGTTTTCATACACCAGGCCAGACAATCCATCAAACGAGATATACGGGATTGTCCAACGAATACGGTACAGTTGCAGCTGCTGGCCGGCACCCTCGTCCATCAGAGTCACCAGGTAGCGGTAGTCAATCGGTTGCTGCAAACCGGTGAACACAGCCGCTCCCAGGGGCACACCAAATTCGTTTGCCAGCGTGTAATGCTCATCAACCAGGGTATGGTGAGTCGTGTCGAAGAAATGCACTTCCGGCGCCGAACCTTCGGGATCGGTTAGTAATACGACAGAAGCCAGATCCCCTCGCCCTATATCATAGGCAATCCCATTGATCGGCAACCCCGTCTCAATGGGTTCCCAGTAGTGACCGACACCCAATCCAAACGGTTCGATCACTCCGTCCTCACGAGCACACCAGAAATGTCCGTCGAACTGAGTCTTAGCCAACCACCTGTAGGTTGGATGAACGTCCTCAAACTGATGATGAACTACACCGAGTGTGTCATATTTAACTATGGTGCTTGACACGATGGAATAGAGGAATTCACCATCCGTGGTCAATCCTCGGAACGGTATCCCAAGATCGGTAGGTTGCAGGAAGCTGCGTACTGGGAAACCGTTCTGGTCCAGCACATACACACTGTACACTGCCTGCGCTGCGGTGTGCAGCACGTAATAACAGCCGTTTACGAACACCACGTCCTGCATTTCTTCCGGGGGAAGGTTGAGCGGAATTGCGGCATGTGCTTCATATGGCGGTATGGGATCTAAACCTACCGGATCAGCCCGCATGATGTAATAAATGTCACTGTTCAACGATGTCAGGGTGATACTGGAATCGGCATTCTCGCCGATGTACGCGTGCAGGTTCAGCGAATCGACATCAACAGTTGCAATCACTGGCGACAACAATATGCTGAATTGCAGGGTTTGTTCAGTCTCGATATACACATTGCGTGAAGTGTTTCGGAATCCCTCGGCAGAAAATTCTGCGTCCCAGTGTCCAATGGGAATTTGCTCAAGCAGGTAATGACCGTTCGCTTCGGAGAAGGCGGACACACCTTCGACGGTGATCTGCGCGCCCTCAACCGGATTCCCAGTCAACTCGTTGCCGATGTATCCTTCCATTGAACCATAGGCATCCATGAATCCTTTTTCCGCGAGGGCGGTCACGACATCAATCCGGTACTGCCCGCCATACAGATCATCCTCAGCCTGCAGCAGGGCTTGCGCGGCGGCTTCGGGATCAATACCTGATGCCATGTAGTACAGAGATTGCGCGACGATCGCATCTGCCACATCCGCATTGTTGACATCTCGGCTGAACGACCACAGCGCATGTGCCCAGATGGTCCCGTTGCGATATAAGTCCGCCGACCAGTCATCTGGGTAAACATCTTCCGTCGTGACGAAACGGCCGTCCCAGAACTCATTGTGACCGTCCCAGTTGTAAACCCAGTAACTGTGAAACGGTTCGGTTCTATCTGACAAGCTCGATGCCCAATAGTCACAGATGCCTTCGGCAATTGAACGGATGTCTACGCCCCACACTTCACCTCCGACCGCGTCATGGTGCAACGCGTGGCCGTATTCGTGACGGAGCACATCGGCATCTTCGGCGTCATCCACTCCGCCTTCGCCAAATCCAAGACGGTTGAACTCCGGCGAATAGTAAGACATGTCCTGCCCGTTGCAGGCATGGGGATCTGCCGAGATCGGTCCGTTCTGAAGGTCCGTAAAACCGAGTGATTGTATCAGGCGCTGCATCGAGTCGATGTGGTAGTACGCGTTCACGTCTTCGAACCCGGACTCGCTGCGGGTGTAGGTGAATCCGTTCAATGTTGCTGAAGAAACAGGCGTGATTGCAGGAGCTTCGAAATCAGTAATTTCGACATTCGGCCCTTCTAACCAATAAGCGCCTTCATGGAAACTGATGTCGCGCAGCAGCACGGGGACGCGTTCGACGTTCAACTCGGGCGTGTCGGCATCGTCGTCGTCCGTGTAGCCCGGTTCGCCATATTCAACCCCAGCGGTACTAATTGGGTCCGGATCGAATGCCAACCCTTCACCGTTTTCGAACGCCATCCGGTTGTCGATGTACAGGACATCGCCGTTTAATGCGTCGATCAGCAACTCCCAGTCGCCGAGAGGATTGATGCAAGACAGGCGTACTCGCCACACAACGTACCCGTCGCCAGATTCATGATCAATTACAATCAATTGATCGGTGTCAGGTTGTGAGTCTGGTCGTGGTTCTCCGATGCGGTCAATCGCAGTCTGAATCGCCGTTTCTGCGGGTATTGCGGGTTGTGTTACAACCAACTGCGAGACCGGCAGAACAGTGCTGGTCACGGCTTTTATAACCCGCTGCTGGTCCATGTGCACCCGCACTTCACCACGGTATACGGGGATATTGCTGACCATTTGCCGAAACAGCAGATGGTGGCCGGAGGGGCTTGTCCTCTCGCTGATAAATTCGAGCTCCTCTATCGATTCGACTCCGCCGAATCGGTCAGGGTAACGTAGCAGATACTCCCGCGCAGCCTCCTCGTTGGAACGGGCGGATGTGGCTTCGTTCAGGCCATACCACGTTTGCGCACGAAAGTCGAAGTCGAATGAGGATTCTCGATGTTGAACTGGTGATTGATTCGGAGCGGCAGCGCGCGCGATTCCAACGTTAAGGAATACAACCAGGAAAGCAATCAATATGATGGTGTGCTGTTGTTTCATAACAAAAAGTCCCGTCCGCTGCTATTCCATAACTTAGCACACGAACTGACCGAAGGCGAGGTTTCATCAGGCGATATCGTGATGTGTCCATTCGTCGTCGGAAATCAAGGATACTCTCGCCAAGTACGTCATTCCGACGATGACGCAGTCATCGGAAGAAGATCCAGCATATCTAAGGGTAACGGTTCTCCCGAACTTAAGCGAAGTCAGACCTTCTTCATCCGGCTACCACCGGCTTCAGAATGACCCACCGGGTATCAGTCTCTATTCACTCAACCATTTCATCGAAAATTTTCGCCCATTCGAGGTAGCCGGCATCCTTTTTCGCGATCTCTTTCCATCCGAGCCCGCCAAGTATCTTGTTCACCGGTGCGTTTGACTCATGAACCGTACCACGGATCGCACGGTACTTGTCTGAATTCTCGCAGGCGGCGGTGAAGGCGGTATAGATCTTCTTGCCGACCCGTTTTCCGCGCGCCTTATCCGACACTCCCGCCCCGACATACGAAACACACGGCTGCGGGTAGGTGATTGATGGCAGGTTCGCTGGTCTACGGTACAAGCCCAGCGCAACCTTGATTCGCAGGGTAATATTGTTTACGACATCTTTGTTCAGCCACAGCTGTGGGCGGGGGAGAATTGACCAGAATACAGTCCAGAACAGGTCGCGGTTCATCGGCTTCTGGTAGCCCATCACCGCTCCGACACCGAAGCCGAGCGGTGTCTCGCCCTCGACGGCTGCCAGTGCGATACCGTCCTCGTAGCTTATGAACCAGCGGAAGAACGCGCGCACATACCGGCGCCCCATCTTACCTGAGGGGCGATCGTGGAATGCCTGTAAATACACATCGACCAGCTCTTCGATGTGTTCCTCTTGCATCGGGACAACGCGTACTTCTTCCGACATCTGGTGATCTCCAGTTTTCATGGTGCCCCTGCGGGCTTCGCCAACAGGGATCATCCAATGATCAGGCTTCGATGGGGAACCCGACAAGAAAATGCCACGGACAAACGCCCGTGGCAAGTAAATATTGGTTCTCACATGCCCCTGACATTTATGTCAGGGATTATCCCAAGTTCACGATGTCAATTCATCCACGACATAAATGTCGTGGGCATATCAAGTCTACCCCATCAACTTGTCGGGATTCAATCCTTCGAACGCCGGATGAACGAACAGGCCGTCTTTGCGGATCAGTTCGCCGTCCATGTGAATCTCGCCGCCGCCATATTCCGGCGTCTGAATCAGAACCAGGTCCCAGTGCACAGCCGAACGGTTACCGTTATCGGTGTCGTCGTACGCGTTGCCCGGCGTGAAGTGGAAACTGCCGCCGATCTTTTCGTCAAACAGGATCTCATCCATCGCGAAGTCGATCGCCGGGTTGCAGCCGAGTGCGAATTCGCCGATGTAGCGTGCGCCTTCGTCCGTGTCGAGGATCGCGTTAATGCGCTTGGTGTCGTTGGCGGTCGCCTTGACGATTTTACCGTTCTCGAAAGTCAGTTCGATGTCCTTGAACGTGAACCCATGGTAGCTGGACGGTGTGTTGTAACGAATTGTACCGTTCACCGAGTCGCGCACCGGGCAGGAGTAGACTTCGCCGTCCGGGATGTTGCGCTGTCCGTCGCATTTGACCGCTCCGATACCCTTGATCGAGAATTTGAGATCGGTGCCGGGGCCGGTGATGTGGACCTGGTCGGCGTTACGCAGATAATCAGCTGCCGGGGTCATCGCTTCAGACATTTTCTTGTAGTCAACGTCGGAGGTCACTTTGAAGTAATAGTCCTCGAACGCTTCGGTGCTCATGTCTGCCATCATCGCCATCGCCGGAGTCGGGTAACGCAGAACAACCCACTTGGTATTCGGCACACGTTCGTTCGCGTGCACCGGCTGGAAAACCTCGGTCCCCCACAGCGCGTTTTTGTCAGACTCCACATCGCTCAACTCTTTCGCGTTCGACACACCGCGAACACCGATGAACGCGTCCATGTTCTTCATTCGATGCAGTTCGCTATCCTGGATCGCCGCCAGCGATTCCTTGGATGCGCCGTTGAGCATGGTACGTATCAGCTTGTTGTGTTTCAGTTCGAGCAGCGGATGGCCGCCCGCCGCATAAACAGCCTTGACGATCGAATCGATGAACTCGACCGGTGTATCGTAACACTCAATCAGCACCTTTTCACCGGGCTGAATTTCGCAGGAATAGTTGACGAGCAGGTTTGCAAGCTTGTCGTGACGCGGGTCGTGCATGGTTACTCCTTGAATCTGAAATTGGAATGTTGATGAATGGTCTGGAACGTACGTGCGACGAATGGAAAAGGCAAACCGTTACGCGCTCTGAGCCGGATGGTTGGATTATGGAGCGGAGAGACAATTTGGACCTACTTATTGGCGACGTCCCACGCTTTTCCTTGGACTGATAACTTTCGGTGCGTACACTGATTGGAGAGATTTTTGGAGTTCTTCGTTTTATTCTAGTTGGATTAATCTGATCATACAAAGCTGGGGATAACGGCTGCCGTATGCCGGGCATAGAGAAGGGGGAAGAACGATGAAAACGTTAATTACGGGATTGCTGGTCTTTTTGCTTGTGTCAAGTGGTTCAAACGCGCTGGCACAAATCAATTTCACGGATCAGGATGTTCCGATGACACCGGGTACGATCTTCGAATACATGGTCGAATCGGATGTTGCGGTGAATGTCGGCGCTTCTGGTGCGAACCAGTCTTGGGATTTCTCACAAGTTTCCCAGTTCACCATCCAAAACGAAGAGATCTTTACACCGTCAGATACACCATGGCACCTGTGGTTCCCCGCGGCCAACCGGGCTACTTATGGTCCGGTTCCGTTCGGCCTGGACGAAGGACCGTCGTGGCGCTATGACCAGGTCACAGCCAGCCAATGGACTGTTCTCGGGATAACTCTGTACGTGGAAGAGCTTGGCGGTGAGTTCCCATTCCCATTTGAAATTCCTTTGATGCCGTTGCCATTGGACTACAACGATTCCTGGGGCATCAATATCTATCATGAGGTTACAATAGACGTGAATGACATCCCCTATCCAATCCCCTTGTTTGACGAGATTAGAATTGAAATCACGATTGGCGGCGAGAATCTCTGCGATGGTTGGGGTACGGTCACTCTACCCGGCGGCAACGTGGATGCTCTCCGTGTGTATTCGCAGGTCGGCGGTTACGCGGATGCGGTCGGGATCTGGTATCTCTTTGGCATCCCGATTGAAGTTCCAATCGGTCGAATTTATGAAGTTCCGGTATCTAAGGCGTATTCGTGGTATACGCCGGGATACGGTGAAGTCGCATTTGCGCTTTCATATCCTGGGGAAACCGATCCGAATTTCACGACCGCGTCAACCGTCCGCAGGATGAATCTCGGCGACACACCGGAAACCCTGGTTCTTGATGCGAACCCTCTGAGCCCACCAATTCAGATACCGGCGCTGGGCGGGAGCTTCAACTGGAGCCTGGGTATTACGTCGACCTACCAGACACCGTTTTTCGGCAGCATTTGGACGACAGCTACCATGCCCAGCGGTTTCGAGTACTTCGTGGAAAGTGTTCCGGTGATTCTGCCTGCGCAGGCGAACATTTTCGTGCCGTTGCTGACTCAAGATGTTCCCGGCTTCGCACCGGCAGGCGATTACATTTTCAACGTGTACGCTGGACCAGACCCGTCCACGCCAATCGCTCAAGACGGCTTCGGCTTCAGCAAGCTGGCGGTAGGAACAGACGGTATAGCTGTTGGCGGCTGGCACAGCGATGGATTAGCGCAACTCGGTGACGAATTGGCTGGATCAGCGGCTGAAAATATCACTGCGCCGTCTGAATTCGTGCTGAGTACGGCATATCCAAACCCGTTCAATCCGACGACATCGTTAACCTTGACGCTTCCCGAAGCTGCGCATGTAAACGTGGTTGTTTACGACGCACTCGGACGTCAGGCAGCAATCCTCGCTCAGGGCAGCTATACAGCAGGTCAGCATTCGCTGGTGCTTGATGGATCAAACCTGGCGAGTGGTGTGTATTTCGTATCCGCCACAGTCACGGATCAGGGTACCCAGATGCAAAAGGCGGTATTGATGAAATAAGGGATTGGATGATGCGACAAATAACGGTTTCCATAGTATTGACAGTACTCGTATTTACCGGTTTCTACGCGGCTCACGCCCAGAACTGGTATGTCGAGGAAGCGCCGGAGTGGACCGCGTTGTTCGCCCAGACTTCAGGCTGGACGGGAGCGGATATCACCTTCGGATTTCCGTTGTCGGGGCTAGAGCAACCCAACGGCTACCTGAGTGATTACACGATGTTCACCTTCGGCGATACATTCATCGGCGAGGTCGTAAACGGTCAGCGTCAACCGGGCACGCAAATGGTCCACAACACGCTTGCCATAATGCCTCCTGGCCCGCCCGATCCTGAGACAATCGAGTTCATCTGGGGAACTGACGGTAACGACAATCCGATAACGATGTTCATTCCGAACACGCCGAACTCAAATCCCGGTGATCAATACTGGCTTAAAGACGGAATCATTTCCGACGGCACCATATATCTCTTTACTGACCGTGTGACTGTCGAAGGCATGGAACCAACATTGGTTGGTTCTGCAGTGCTTGAGATTCCGCCCGGATCGTTGCCGCCGTTCGAAGATCACATTCAGCATGAGATTCCATTCTGGGCACCGGCGAACGACTATATGTGGGGAAAGTCTTTCGGCGGTTGCATAATGCCGAACACAACCACCTCCGGTGCACCCTTCCCCGACGGCTATATCTACATCTACGGCGTCAAGGCCGAAGTGAATCCACAGAACAAGCGCGTGCTTGTTTCAAGAGTGCCCGAGGATGAAATCGCAACACTGAGCGCGTGGCGCTTCTGGAATGGGTTCGCCTGGGTGCCGGATTTCAGTGACGCCGTGCCGGTGACTGGGCAGTGCGGTATGGATCTTAGTGTGAGTCCGCTGCCCGACGGTCGCTTCCTGATGATCTTTCAATTGAACACTGTCGGCAGGAGTGTCGCTGCGCGGGTCGGGGCGAGTCCGGTCGGACCGTGGTCACCATACTACGAACTCTACACTTGTCCGCAGCCGGATTCGCTGGCGGGCACCTTCGTTTACAACGCCAAGGCTTATCCGCACCTCAGCGCACCCGGCGAATTGCTCATGAGTTATTCAGTAAATAATGTTGATTTCTGGGCGCACTTTGATTATCCCGATATCTATCGACCGCGGTTTATCAATCTCGTCTACAATCCCGCGGCTCTGATGCCAGCGACATTCGCCGAAGGGATGACATTGACCGTACATCCCGCCCCGCTGATCGCGCCCAACCCGTTCAATGCGTCCGCCGTCATCACATTCGATTTGCCGCAGGCAGGGAAAGTGGATGTCGCGATCTACAACATTGCTGGCCGCATGGTCCAGCAACTGTATTCCGGAATGCTGCCAGCGGGACAACAAGCGTTGTCGCTGAACGGCAGCCGTTTCGCGTCAGGAACGTATTTCTTGCAAGTCAGAGGAGCGGAGAACACTCCAACTCAAAGATTTACTGTCGTGAAGTAAGCTGGTCAGCTAACCGATGTTATAACGAGGATTACACGTGTCCAGAACTGCAACATCGCTGATCGTGGTCTTCATTCTGACGGGCTTCGGCATATCCCACGCACAAAACTGGTATGTCGAAGAAGTCCCTGAGTGGAGTGCTGTGTTTCACCGTACTTCAGGATGGACCGGGGCCGATGGAATTTTTTCTATCCCACTGAACGGTGATGAAACCATCGGGTCGCATAATTACGTGAACACGCTGTTCGTCTTCAGCGACACATTCATCGGCGAAGTTGATAGCGCTGGGAACCGTTTGCCCGGCACGCAAATGGTTAAGAACACTCTTGCATGGATGCCGCCTGGGGTGCCTGACCCTGAAACCGCGCAGTTCTATTACGCTGAAGATGACGGCTCTCCAGCTACGACATTTATCCCTGATACCCCCAACTCTGAGCCTGACCATTGGTATTGGCCCAGTGATGGAATCGCTCTTGACAGTTCGGTTTATTTCCTCGCTTGGCGGATGCGACCTGACCAGCAGGTTGGTTTTGCCCGTGACGGAGTCGCGATGCTCCGTTTACCAGCAACCGCCCGACCACCGTTTGACCACTACCAGCAGTGGGAACTGGATTTGTTTGAACCAGCCAATGAAACTCGTGGTAGCATAAGTTTCGGTGTCGGAATCATGCCCAATACTGAACGTGCGAACGCTCCTTTCCCGGATGGATACATCTATATCTACGGGGTTGAAGAAGTTCCGATGAATAAACGGTTGTTGGTTGCCCGCGTTCCCGAAGAACAGTTTACAGACGGCAACGCCTGGCGATTCTGGGCCGGACAGGATGGTTGGATATCTGATTTCCGCAACGCGGTCAGCACTGCGGGACGCGTCTCGCCAGAAATGAGTGTGACGCCGCTGCCCGATGGACGCTACATCGTGGTCTACCAACTCGACACCATTGGGCGGGATCTCGCGTTCAAAATAGGTCCAACTCCATGGGGACCATGGGGTGAGTATCACATATTCTATCATTGCCCTGAACCGGATGACTATATCGGGATGCCAGTGTGGTGTTACAACGCCAAAGCACACCCACACTTGTCCGAGCCGGGCGAGCTTCTGGTCAGCTATAACGTCAGCGTTCATGATTTCTGGGCGCATTTCGACCACGCCGAAATCTACCGTCCACGATTTGTGCGACTGATTTATTTGGGGAATCGGTTTTAGCGATAGGCAGGTTAATTATCTATATAGCAATGGTGACCGCGAAGCCGATTCTGTGAATTCGTTTCTCCATTGTGTCGATAGTGAGCGGAGATGTAGATGCAAAGAACTACTTGTGCGGCATTCGTCCTGACCGTGGTCCTGGCCAACTCCGGATTGGTGTGTGCCCAGAACTGGCACACGGAACTCGCACCGGGCTGGAATAGCGTCGTCACCCGTGATTATGGCTGGACTGGCGCTGACGGCATCTTCACCGTCCCATTGGACGGTAACGAACAATTCGGCGCACATCACACGAATAATACTCTAGTCATTTTCAGCGACACCTTCATCGGTGAAGTCGACAATAACGGCAACCGCCTGAATACGCACATGATCAACAACACTTTAGCGTGGTGGCCGCCTGATGGACCTCATCCGATAACGTCTGAGTTCTACTACAAGGGCACGTTCAACAATCCACAGTCGATGTTTGTCCCCGACACTCCCAATGCACCGCCGGGAACGTGGTATTGGCCTAGTGACGGAATCGCGCTCGAGGACGCTGTCTATTTTATCGTCTGGCGCATGCGGACGCCGATGGGAGGAGGATTTGCACTCGACGGAACGGCGATGGTTCGTATGCCATACCACGATCGCCCACCATTTAACGATTATCAGCAATACGATCTGCCGTTCCATCTGCCTGAAAATGGCGACCGCGGGACACGCAGGTTCTCGATTGGGATTATGCCGAACACAGAACGTGCCGGCGCATACTTCCCCGATGGCTACATTTATATCTACGGTGCTGAAGATGCGTGGCTGGACAAGCACATGCTAGTCGCACGCGTGCCGGAAGAACATTTCCCCATTCCCAGCGCGTGGCGTTTCTATGCCGGACAGGGGCAGTGGTCGGATGACATGAATGATGCTGTCAGGGTTACTAATCGAGTGTCGCATGAAATGAGTGTCACGCCACTGCCGGATGGGCGCTATATCCTTGTATTTCAGGTCGGAACGATTGGGCGTGAGCTGGCTTTCCGTCTTGCACCGACCCCGTGGGGGCCGTGGGGCGACTATCACGTCTTCTACACGGTGCCTGAACCGGATATCTGGCCAGATCTCCCGATCACCACTTACAACGCGAAGGCGCATCCGCATCTGTCCGAACCGGGCGAGCTGCTGGTCAGTTACAACATCAACTGTAGCGATTTTTGGGCGCATTTCAGCAATGCGGATATATACCACCCGCGGTTCGTGAAGCTGATTCTTGATCAAGGCATCCTGAACAATCCAGGAGCCGAAATCGGATCGCAAATCACGTTAACTCCTGCCCCTGTGATCGCGCCGAATCCATTTAATGCGTCCGCGGTGCTAAACTTTGATCTGCCAATGACGGCCGATGTAAACATTGCGGTGTATGATATCATGGGACGGCTGGTTGAAACCCTGCACCGGGGGGAACTATCCGCCGGTCTACAAACCGTGTCGCTCAATGCAAACCTGTTCTCGTCCGGGACATATTTCCTGCAAATTGACGGTGCGGACAACATTCCAACTCAGAAGTTTACCGTTGTGAAATAGCTGGTTAGCAAACTGACATGTTTGTCGAGGATTTCAAGATGCCACGAATTGCTGCTTTATTGCTCGTTGTCTTCCTTCTGATGGGTTTCGGCGTATCCAGCGCCCAGAACTGGTATGTGGAGGAAGCACCGGAATGGGACGCGATGTTTGACCAGCATTCCGGCTGGTCCGGCGCGGACGGCATCTATTCCATCCCGGTTGATGGCAACGATCATTTCGGTGCCCATAACACCAACCAGACTCTGTTCGTGTTCAGCGACACTTTCATCGGCGAGGTGGATGATCAGGGCAATCGCTTGGGCGGGACTACAATGATCAACAACACCATGGCTTACCTGCCACCGGGTATTGTCGATCCAGACAGCATCCATTTCATTTACCGGCAGCAGGGTGGTAATGCGGCGTCCATGTTCGTGCCCGACACACCGAACAGCCAGCCCGGCGAGTGGTATTGGCTGGGAGACGGAATCTCGCTGCCGGACGCTGTCTATATCCTGGCGTTGCGCATGCGCAGCGATCAGGAATTGTGGTTCGTGCGCACAGGCACTGCTATCATTCGGATTCCGGCGGGCTCATCCCCACCGTTCAACAATTACCAGCAATACGAACTACCGTTTCACGCACCCGCGGAAGGAGATCGTGGTGAAATCAGTTTCACAGCGGGGCTGATGGCGAACACTGAGCGTGCCGGGGCACCGAATCCTGACGGTTTCATTTACATCTACGGGTTGGAAGAAGTGCCGTATGACAAGTACTCGCTGGTGGCGCGTGTGCCCGAAGAACAGTTCACAGATTTAGACCAGTGGCGTTTCTTTGACGGACAGCAGTGGGTGGCGGATTTCACCCAGGCGGCGCGCTTGACAAATCGGGTGTCATCGGAAATGAGTGTAACACCGTTACCGAACAACCGCTACATCATGATTTTCACCGTAGACACGATCACCCGTACCATCGGCTTCCGTATTGGGCTCAGTCCTCGCGGTCCGTGGAGCATCACGCACCCCATTTATACCAGCACCGTCCCGGACGATTTCCCCGACGCAGACGCCTGGTGCTACAACGCGAAGGCTCATCCGAGTTTGTCTGAACCGGGTGAATTGCTGATTAGTTACAATGTCAATTGCCTGGATTTCTGGGATCATTTCACTTACGCGGACATATACCGCCCGCGGTTCATCCGGTTGGTGTATACCGGCGCTGAGTTCTAAGAACCGTGCAAATTCTCTGATATGTATAGCCCGGGGTTTCAATCCCGGGTTTCCTGTTGGTTGAAGCATGTACGGTGCCCCTGCGGGCTCTGCCAGCAGGGATGACCGACACATTTGGGCTTGTGGATAATCCGCTATAGCCGTTTCACGGTCTATCACAGGCACAATGTACATGCCCTCGGCCACGCAGGTGGTGATTCATCCCAGCATAAATGTCTGGGGCATATATAGAGAGAAAACCCGCGTCCGGTAACTGCCGAACACGGGCAAAACAAAGCACCGCCACACCTGATCATATCCAAGGCGTTTTTGTTTCTATATTCAGGAACGACGCAGTTTTTGAACTACTGCGACCATTGCCAGACCAAATCCTACCCCGCCTGCGATGTAAGCGAGGTTGATCCAAACCTGTTCCATCTTCCCCTCCGCCGATTACTCCACACAAGTAATTTTCAATAACTTACGCACGTCATTGTCGGCAGTTGTATCAACATACGACACGGACGAGAACCTGCAAACATCCTGCTCAATAGTTCAGCGCGTGTGTGAGATAAAATATCACTTGAGGGAATGGATGATGCGGGAGCCGGAGTGGAGGAAGATATTAAGAGATCCAGAAACGATTGGATGAATTACATCATCGAATATGTCTCTCATGCCTCCAGGGTTACATCGAATCCCAGGCGATAATATTCGCTTACTGGATTTCTCAGAACTGTTCTGAGGTTTGGTTCGGGTTCACGCTCAAAGGAACGCGAAAATCTGGCATAACCGTGCGCCCACTACGTATACGGGCGATTGTGAAAGCTATGCCGCCAACAAATCCCATCCCAAGGATGACGAGTAGCAGATTGAATGCGGCTTCCATGTCAGACTCCTCTTGTTTCATGCTTACTACTAAATAACGAGATCCAACTCTTTTGCTGAGAATTCTCAGTCACGCGTCGGTATTTTTTGGATCTCGTGCGAGAGCGTACCTTTTAAGGTCTGACTATTCATAGAATAATTACGGCGAGGGGGGGGTAAATCAAGTTTTTTTTAGAAAATTCGTAAATTTCTGATGATTCGGATATTACGTAATTGTCAGGTCAAAAACGGCTTGTGCTTTGGATTTTCGGGGATTAAACTCGTCTGGCAGCGAGAGTGCTCCAGAGACTCAGGCGGGTTCCAGCTCGAAACGACCGGCGTCGGGATCAGCCGAAAGGACACGAACCTGCAATTTCATTCCTGGCCGGAACAGCTTGTCGCCGGTTATTTCAACGAAGCCAAGCAGCTCGCGGTCAAAGTAGACATTGCCCAAATCTTCGGCGAGAATCATTCCCTGGGCACCGGTATTGGCAATTTCAACGAATACGCCGCGTGGTATAGCGCCGACGATCAAACCGCTGAATTCGACCCCAACTTGCCGCGCGAAGTATTCTGCCTGCCGAATGCTCAGTGATTTACGTTCGACAATCTGGGCGGCACGTTCCCTTTCGCTGGCAAGGTCGCAAATTCGCTGTAGATGTTGACGAATGTCTGGTCCATATTTTGTCTTGCGATCCAGGATCGCATTCAGAATGCGATGCACCATAAGGTCCGGGTAGCGCCGGATCGGGCTAGTGAAGTGTGTGTAGTTTACGAAGCCGAGGCCGTAATGACCGATGTTTTCCGTGTCATAAGCGGCTTTCGCCATCGCGCGCAGGATCAGGTAGCGAATAATTTCGGCGAGCGGATTTGCGTTCAGCGATTCCAACCAGTCGTTAAGCTGTTTTGAACGCAGGTTCTCGAGGTTGGTCCGGCTGAATGGCCAGTCAATGTTCAGCGCGTCCAGTTGGACAACAAGATCCTCAAGCCGATCTGGCTCAGGACGGTCGTGGATGCGAAAAACGAACGTTCGGGGATTACTCTCACGCGACCGGTTGACAAATTCAGTCACCGTCCGATTCGCAGCGAGCATGCACTCTTCAACCAGGTGGTTTGATTCGAGTACAACGCGTTTCTGAATTGAATCGACAGCATTTGCGCCGTCAAGGATTACCTCGTACTCTGGCAATTCGAGATTCAGGCCTCCGCCACGAAAACGCCGCTTACGCATGGCATCAGCCAGTATCATCAGGTGGTAAACGAGCGGGCCGATGCTGTTTTTACGTAGGGTAGGAAGTTCGTCGCCCCACTTTTGTCGGCCTTCGTCGATCATCGTCTGCGCCTGTGCGTATGTCAGGCGTCGCGCGGATCGGATCACACTGCGGCACGGTTTCGCGTTGATCACTTTGCCGTCTGGCGTGATGGTCATGACCACGGACATGGTCCGTCGATCTTCACCCTCTACCAAGCTGCATTTATCGGACGACAGGCTGTGCGGAAGCATAGGCGATGTACCATGCGAGCTGTAGACACTGGTTCCACGTGCGCGCGCTTCCTTGTCCAGCAGCCCGCCTTCATTCACATACCAACTGACATCGGCGATATGTACGCCTAGTTCATAATCACCGTTCTTCAAGCGTGTCAAACTCAGCGCATCGTCGAAATCCTTCGCCGATGCTGGATCAATTGTGATCACAGTGTCGTTACGAAAATCAGTCCTCAAGGCGAGTTCGCGCTCGTTGATCTCAAGGGTGCTGTCATCAGCTTCAGCAAGTGCGTCAGCGGAGAAGTTTTCCGGAAAACCGGCTTCGGCGAGCAGTGCGGCAAATCGGGCGTCAGAATCGTCCACATGACCGAATATTCTCACAACCCGGCGCTGCGGAGTGCGAATGTGGGGGTCGACTTTCACCTGCACACGGTCGTCGTGCTTCGCACCGCGCCGATTTCCTTCCAGGATCTGTACCGGACCGGGAATCCGCGGGTTATCCGGGTAAACCAATCCGCCACGTCCCGGCAGGGCGATGAACCGACCGATAACCGGAGTATCATCCCGCTCGACGACACGGATCACGCGTCCGGAACGGTTGCCGTAACGTCCTCGGCCGGTGATTGCGATTTCGACACGATCACCGTGCCGCGCACCCATTAGTCGTGATGGTTGCACAAAAATGTCGCCGTCCCCGTCAGACATGCGGACAAAACCGGCGCCGTTTTCGGTAAGTTCGATCCGTCCCACCGCTCGCGGTGATTCATCTGTTGTCTGCTGGAAACGTTCGCCTTTGATTCGCTTTAATCGCCCTTCCGCATGTAGCGCATGGATGATCCGGCGAACCTCTTTTTCGTCCGAAGGTGTTGAGGCAAATTCGCGCACGAGGTCACGGGTTCGGAAGCTTATATTCGGACGTTGTTCGAAGAAGGATTCTACCGCTTGCTGCAAACCCTGTCCGCGCGCGGTAGACTTGGTGCTGTGCGGACGTGATTTACCGCGTCTTTGATGCCGTGGACGTGTTGATCGGCGGCGGCGCATTAGGATTGTGTCTCGTTAGACTTTGTCAGGCTTATGACTCGTCCGTGAGTAACGAATCGAGTTCTTTTGCCTTTGCCCGAGCGTCATCCAACGAATCCTTCAGGCGGTGCATGCCGGGGATCAGATATTTCGCTGGATGAAGTACTAATCGTGCCAGACCGTAGAAGATGAAAAAAATGAAGATGTAGTGTATGTGCACATTTAGCCCGAACAGAGGATATTGCACATCGCCGAACTCGGTGTTCAGGAATGCCGCAGCAAAAAAGACCGGCCACAAGGAACCCAAGGTTAACGCCATTTGTAATGCGACTGTTTTGGTGAACGCTGTGTTTGCTCTACGGTGGTGAGTCTCATAAGCAATCTTGTCATTTCGCTCGATAGCGTCGATGGACAGGATATGAGTTTTGGACAGTTCGGTGTGCAAACGTTGGAATGCAGCGCTGTTACTGAGATAAAGCCCAACAATAGTAATCTCGCCGATTACAGCCGCTATCAGCGCGAGTAAAAACGTACCCACGTAAAACGCTGTCGCTGGATCGCCAGTGATCTTGTACAAAGGAAGCAGGAGTGAGTCAAGCCAGTCCATAGGAGGGAAGATATGGGATATTCGTTGTCAGTAGGGACATCTCTACCGTGTTCACCTCTGGAACGAGTACCCGGCTCCGTAGTGGGTGAAAATGTGTTGTGGATTCTTCGGATCGTCCTCAAAGTGTCGCCGAAGATTCAGGATGATGTTGTCAACCGTCCGTCCGCTGGGGTAGATCTCCTCACCCCACACTTTGTTCAAAATCGTGCCTCGATCAATCACCTTGCCTTCGTTCTCGACTAGTAACTTGAGTACCATGGTCTCTTTTTGGGTAAGCATAACCTTACCTTCGCGCGTTGTCGCGCGATACGCAGACAGGTCTACCGTGTTACTGCCGAAGTTGATGCTGCTTCCTACATCCGGAACGACCTCGTACCACGTTTGTCGCCGCAGCATCGCCTTGATCCGAACACGCAGCTCATCCATCGAGAACGGTTTGGTGATGTAGTCGTCACCACCCAACTCGAGCCCTTGAAGACGGTCGTCGAGCAAATCTCTCGCTGTGAGAAACAGGATCGGAACACGATTACCGCTGTCCCGCACTCGCTCGCAGACGTCGAATCCGCTTAGTTTTGGTAGCATAACGTCCAGCAGCACCAGGTCGGGCTTCCACCCGCTGATTTTTACCAACGCGGCCTCGCCGTCCACAGCGAGTTCAGTGCTGTAACCGTCGTGCTGCAAGTTTATCTGCAGTCCGAGTGCAATCGCTTCGTCGTCTTCGACTATCAGTATTCGGTGGGACATGAATGTCTCTTGTCTTTTGTCTCTAGTCTCTAGTCTCTCGAATCTCAGGTCTCATTTCGCCCGCGGGATCTGAACAGTGAATGTCGCGCCTTTTCCCGGCCCTTCACTGAATGCCCACGCATTACCACGGAATGACCGCGCTATCTCACGCACCAGGTACAAGCCAAGCCCGCTGCCGTCAGTCGTCCGCGTGTTTTCATCGCCGATGCGATAGAATCGTTTGAAGATACGTTGACGTTCCGCCATCGAAAACCCAACCCCGTCATCCTTCACAACAAGTGTGGCTTTGTTACCGACGTTTTGCATCGAAATAGTAATCGGTCGGCCAGCCTTCGAGTATTTCAGCGCATTATCAATCAGGTTGCTGACCATGATGCGCCAGTGCTCAATGTCAACGCGAGCAAACACCGAATCTTCGGCAACTACCGTCAACCGTCCGCCTGCCATTGGGTGATGAGTGTTGATGTCGCGTATTACCGATTTTAAAAGCACACCCAGATCAGCACGCTCCAGATCGTTCGTTGCGCGGCGATCGCCAGTAAATTCACGCGTTTTCAGCAAGCGGTCAATCAGGTTTTGCAGCCGATCGAGACTGCGCTCCATGTTGCTTAGTACTTGCGATCTTTGGTCCGGTGCGAGATCGCCATGTAGCGTTTCCTGCAACAATCGAAGTGCTGCCACCGGACTGCGCAATTCGTGGGTAACTGCCGAAAGGAAATTTGCGTATTGCCTTTCTACCTGAACTTCACGGCGGAGTGTGACGTACATGTAAATCATTCCTGCGAGGATGATGATCAGGAAGGTGGCGCTTTCCATCGCGAACATGCGAGCGACATCGGTCGTTTCAGATGCCAGCCGTTCGCGCGCTTCGTGGCTGACAACCACACGCGCTGATTCGTCGTCGAATCGCAAGTCGTCGAATAGCACGTTCATCATTCCAAACAAGCTGTCCGACATCACTGATTCATGCTGCGCGATCAGACGTTCCGCGACTCCGATCTCACGTTCCCACACCTCTTCCTGCAACGATGCTATGCGGTCGGCAGTTCGCGTCTGGTAGATCGCCCACCAGCTCACCTGCGTCACGATGAACGCCGAGAGAAACACGAACAGCAACAAGCGGCTGCGGGGCCGAATCTTTTTCCAGAACGGGGTCATGATAATCCACGTGTACTTGTTTGGACTGGAAGATACAACGATCAGGTGCCCCTGCGGGTTTGTCCGCCGAGGCAGGCTTTTTCAGCAGGGAGGTTCGGATGAATACTCCAAGGTGTCATATAACTATCAAGTCTCCAATTCGGGATATTGCCACTCTTTCAGGGACAACGCACGCCTTGTTCCGCATCTAACATGGCATACAGTTGGGGGTAACTTTGCACGACAGGAGATAGATTATGAAGGTGAATATGGGCGGTGCTGATCGGATTATCCGCTTGATTCTTGGTGTTGTGATTATTGGTGTGGGGATTTACTACCAAAGTTGGTGGGGTGCGGTTGGGATTATTCCATTGGCAACGGCGGCAACTAGCCGCTGCCCATTGTATCTGCCTTTCGGATTGAGCACCTGTAAGGATCAGGTCGACCAGGCGTAAGATTCAGGACACATAGTGGAGAATCTTTAGCCCGTGTTGGCTATGCCGGCGCGGGCGATGACATTTGCCTACACAGTTTTTCCGTCCACGAGACGAAGCAGATACTGCCCGTACTCGTTCTTTGCCATCGGTTCGGCAAGCGCCTTCAGTCGGTCAATGTCAATCCACCCCTTTCGGTACGCGATTTCTTCGATACACGAAATTTTCATCCCCTGCCGTTTTTCGATGGTCTGAACAAACAACGACGCTTCCAGCAGACTCTCGTGTGTGCCAGTATCCAGCCACGCGTACCCGCGTCCCAACAGCTCGACATCCAGCTTGTCCATGTCGAGATACGTTTGGTTGACTGTAGTGATCTCCAGCTCCCCCCGCTCGGATGGTTTCACGTTCTTCGCGATCTCGACAACGTCATTGGTGTAGAAATACAGTCCGACGACGGCATAATTGCTCTTCGGCGCGGACGGTTTCTCCTCGATAGACAGGACGCGCCCGGTCACATCGAACTCGACCACGCCATACCGTTGCGGATCTTGCACGGCATAACCGAAAACGACTGAACGGCGGTCCTGTTCAACCCGTCTACAGGCTCGGACGAGAGTTTCTACCAGCCCGTGCCCATAGAAAATGTTGTCGCCGAGGACCAGCACCGCGTCGTCGCCGTTGAGGAAATCCTCACCTAACAGGAACGCTTGCGCCAAGCCTTCCGGCGCGGGCTGGACTACGTATTCGAAGCGCATCCCGAACTGCGACCCATCCCCGAATAGAGCTTCGAAGCGATCAGTGTCTTCCGGTGTCGAGATGATCAACACCTCGCGGATATTCGCCAGCATCAGCACCGATAACGGGTAGTAAATCATCGGCTTGTCGTAGATGGGCAGGAGTTGCTTGACGATGCTGCGTGTCGCGGGGAACAGACGTGATCCGCTGCCGCCAGCGAGGATGATGCCTTTCATGGGCATGTCCGGGTTGATGATCGATTGTGGAATATAGGGGATTCTATGCGTCATCCTGAGCGTAGCGAAGGATCTCTCTTTTGTCCGGGTGGCTTGGCAACTCTTAGGGTGAGGGGTGTGAGATACGTTCGGCGCCTCTAGTGCATGGTGCCCGCGATAGCCGTCAAAGACGGCTATCGCGGATTGACGAACGTAGAAGCGTTTGATCATCCTGCGAATCATTTCATGGATTCACACGGGCATGTATAATGAAACGGGGACGCCCTCATAAAAAGGCGTCCCCGCGAAGTATCTCGCATCTCAAGTCTCGAATATCAGGTCTGTTCCAAGCGTTCGCGGAGCCGACTTTCGGTAATCTCGTACTGTTCACGCGCTTCTTCGAATTCACGTTCGTACAGATAGCGCGGGAGGAACTGACCGTCCTTGTGCTGCAACGCTTCGAGGTAAAAGGTGCGCGCCATACGTTGCTGGTTGGTCGCCCACTGGTAGTCGCCATTGCGGACCAGTTCACGGAAGACCAACGTGTCAATGTACACGTTCTCGCCGAAATCGAGACGGTAGACGCCTGATTCGTGGCGGACAAAGGCGTTGCGGGCGTAACGTTTCGCGTCCGGTTCGAGGTACTTGCGCAGCTCGGAGACGGCGTTCAGCAAGCGGCGATTGCCGGTGTGCGTGTCCAAATTCGGCCACAGGAAATCGATCAGCACTTCCTTGTGCACCGGCTGGCTGTAATGAAGCAGCAGGTAGGAGAAGACATCGAGCGCTTTCTTCGAGCGCCACTTGTTCGTTTCGATGCGGTTGCCCTCGACCATCAACGAAAATTCGCCAAAAGTTCGTACCTGAATCCGCATTTCCCGGTTTTCGTCCGGACGGGCCAGCTTGACCTTTTCCACAACTTCCTTGGCGGCTTCGTCGCTGGATGTTTCATTCAGACTGATGTTTAATTGGTCAGTCGCACGTGCCTTGATTTCGTGGAACAGCACGCATGCGCCAAGAACTTCATTCTCTTTCTCGATTCGTTTCACCTGGTACTGAATCGGTAACGCTTCCTTGTTTCGTTTTGCAAGGCTAGTGCGGTATGAGCTGTGTCCGTTATCCGACTCTTGAATTGTGTGTAAGACGGGGTGTTTCGATCCGGAGTTCTTGTTGCCTTCAATTTGGAAAATTTGATCCACCTGGCGTTTGTTCGCATCCTCATATCCGGTCAACAGCATCGCTTTTTCGTTCACGAACAGTACCTGCCCCCCGGGATCGGACAGGATGACCGCCTCATTCACATTGCGCAGGCTTTCCACGTAATGGGATAATATTACATCTTTTAACCGTTCTTTACGGTGCAGGTGAATGGCGAGCTCAATCATCGCAGATATCTGCTGCGGCTGGAATGGATAGAAGAGGATACCGTGCGTGTGTAAAGACTGGGTAGGAAGCTTGTTGACCGCTGTTTCATCTTCAACAATCAGCACCCAAGGTACGGGGCTGTGCTGTTGATCATCGTTCAGGATGGTTGCGGCTTCGCGGAAAGTGTCTTTGTTGTATATGTAGAGCGCGACGTCAGGTTGCAGTTCATTGAGCTTGGCCAGCGCCTTCTTTTTTGATTCCGGCAAGCAGTCGACACGACAGCCGGCGTCCTCGAGCTGAGCTACCAGTTGCGGATGGCACGAATGTTTTGCTCCCACCAGCCCCAGGTGGAAAGACTCCATATCAAACCTCCGTGGTGCCTTTGTCTGTACAACTGTCAAACAACAAGTTGCTCCGCGCGCGGGTATTGAGCCTCATTCATCGATACATGCGCAAATATTGATCGCAGAATATACGATAAAAGTCACATTCGATGTGGAAAGTACTGTCGAGGATTTTTCGGAGTCAAGCAAAAAAAAGCAATCTGACAAAATAATAAAACTGCCAAATGTTTCTATTTGGTTGAAATGTCGGAACATACCGCTTCTCTCGAGTCAGGCATGAGGCGGGCGTGGCTGCTGTCCCGCGCTGATAGTTATGAAGATGCGTCACCCGTTTTTCGTCGTTCGTCCGGCACATCCTCGACCATTGCACGAAAACAGTCGGTGCAAAGCTGTTTGCAACAAGCTTGCCGTGTGATTTGTTCGAAAACGACCTGACGCTACTGGGAAGAAGATGAGTATGCCGCAAGAAAAACCCGACTCAATTGAGTCGGGTTATATAATTCAAGGGTATCAAGGTGATCATGACTCCGGTGGTGGATCGGTTTTCAGTTGATACACGTTTTGCTTACCGTGGTAGGTCACTTCCTTCAGTTCCGGATTTTTTCGCAACTCTTCCAGCGCGGAATTAATCCGGCGAACCTGTTCGATAATCTGACGCAGGCTGCGGTCCCGGCTATTCTCGCTGATGAATCCAAGACGCATGCTGTCAGCGATAGCCTGGATGATCATGAGCGGGTTGTTGATCTCGTGCGCGAGGGTGTTGAGGATAACGTTCACCGATTCCTGTTGAATCATGCGAACCCGTTCCTCATCCTTCTGCGCAGCGAGGCTGGCATCCGACACCATCAGGAAGATGCGTTCAACCTCGTTGATCATAATGCGGACCCCGCGTAATTGCGCGAGGAAGAACGAGTGGTCAGCCCGCATCGCCACGATCAACGGATAACCGTAATCATCCATCAACAACTGCTCGTCCGGCATCAGCAACTGATCATCATTCATCAGCAAATGATCGGTTACCAATTGGTCCAGCAGTGTGTCATGATCGGTCTGAAACAGCCGTCCTGCTTCGCGATTAGCGGTAACTATCTTGCCGCCAGGATCAACAATCAGGCACGCTTCTGCCATATGGTCAATCCGTCGCAGCAAAATATCCACTTTACGCGATGGTTGCAGTACGCTGCTCACATTCGATGTTGTGGACACAAGTTCCGGTGTTTCAGATGTGCTTTTCGCCCTCATATTCATTCCTGCTAAGAGGATTGTCGTTGCCGCATTTCAGTGGGAAGCCCCCGTTGTCCCATCTGAAACCGTCGTCACAAGTATTTATCTTACGGAGCTTATCTCAACCGTGCTAACTATTATCGGTTGCGAATTAATTCTCTGTTAAGCTCCAAATGTTCGAAATACACTGTCGGTCTTCTCAAATCCTTGTCAAACAAAGATTTATCGTCCATACAGACCAGAAACTAACTCGACCGGTTTGAGGGTTGTATTACATGCCTCCCTGCCGTTAATGACTTCCCAGTCGTGACACCATTCCGATTCCAGGTACCTTCTCGTATTCTGCTAATATCTTGAAACAACTAGCTTTCCATCTCAAATCCCAACCGTTCTCGAATGCGCTCCTCAGTTTCTTCATACTGTTCACGAGCCTCTTCAAACAGAAGCGAGTTCATGTAGCGTGGCATAAAGAAGCCGTTCTTGTGTTGCAGTGCTTCCTGGTAATATGTCCGTGCCATGCGGAACTCACCCACGCCCCAGTGATAGTCACCCTGGCGAATGAGGTCTCTGAACAAGGCAGAATCGAGGTAAACATAGTCCTCGAAGCTTAGTCGATACATCCCGGATTCGTGCCTGATGAAGTTGTTGCGGGAGTAACGGCGTGCGTCCGGTTCGAGATATTTACGCAACTCGCTGATAACATTCAGCAGCCGGCGGTTTCCCGTTGCCGCATCCACTTCGGGCCATAGGAAATCAATCAGAATATCCTTCTGAACTGGTTTTCCATATGAATGAAGTAGCAGGCAAAGCGCGTCCAATGCCTTTTTGGACCGCCAGCGGTGAATATCTATCAGCTCGTCGTCTATGCTGATTTGAAATTCGCCGAAAGTCTGAATTCGCACAGTATGCCGGATATAGCCATCGTCGGCTTCCGTGTCCTGCGGAGACGAAGCGCTTTGTGTTTCCTTGAACGCAACGACCTGCTTCGGTTTCTGGCGCAGCCTGTATTCGTGGAAAATGAGCATCATGCCGTCCGGCTCGTCCCCATCTCCCACTGTTTTCACCTGGAACAGCACTTCCATTGATTGTCCGTCGCCTCCGCGGACCGTAGTCCTGCTTGGCTTGACAAGCTGACCATTTTCCGTGTTCGACGGGACATTAATGCTGTGAAGCGGATTCTCCGATTCTTTATCTATGATTGGAAATACATCACCGATAGACTGGCCGTATATATCACGTTCGTTCAGGCCGAGCATATTTTTGCTCAGATCGTTCGCAAATCGAACAATCCCCTGTTTATCTGCGAGAAGAATACCTTCGCCCAGATGGCGGTGGCTTTCTACATAGTGTGCCAGAGACTCTTCAAGGACAGCGTGCTGAGAGAAGATTCTAATTGCTGTGTGAATGGCGTTCTGTACTGCGGCCGGGTGAAGTGGCGGAAACACCATCGCCTGCGCATCAAGCGAAACAGGGTCATACTTCCCAATCAGGTCATTTTCTGTCACCAGCAGCACACGGGGTGCAGGGTATTCGTTGAAGAAACCGTGATCGGAAACATCAGGTGGGTCATCGGCGTAGATCGGGATCAATACTGCGTCCACACCGGACGATGGGGTGTTGGAGCTGCTGTCAATTGCTGTAACCGTACACCCCTGCTTCAGCAAGTCGTCGATAACGGTTGCAATCGACTCTTTAACGTTTCCTGTAACGGCCAGGTTCAACCGATCCATGTTTAGCTCAACCCCATTGAATCCATGTACAAGGCATACTTCCGGCGATTGTTGGCAACCCCGCTACGTTCAGTCGCACTACCAGATTGACATTGAACCAATTGCGTCACAAGCTAACAAAACTCATACATGTTTTCCATGCATTCGTCTTACGCGGGCAAGAGTTTCGTGTTTTTTGTTTGAAACAAGTGGATTGGGACTCAGGAGGCTCTCATTGTGAGCTGTTCTTTAAGTTTCGTGACGAGTTACTTATGATTAAACAAGATGTTGCGGAAATACATGAAGTGTTAATTGAGGGTTACTTAGAGGTCATATTGGCTCGAAAGTCTAGCTCCTCTGGCACTAAAAGTGCCTCCGTTGTCTCGAGAATAATGATGCATTCTGTCGAGCTAACATGTTCTGGGTGGTGAGTCTGGTCGAAAGTTGTTAACCGTTGTTGCGATAATACTCCATCGCTTCGGGCATCCATTCGTTCAGATTTTCAATACGTGTCTGATGTGACGGGTGGGTACTTAACCATTCCGGGGGTGCGAGTCCGCCAAGCTTGTCCATATTAGTCCAGAAGGTGACCGCTTCGTGCGGATCATACCCTCCCATTGCCATAAAGATCAGGCCGAGGTGGTCGGCTTCAGACTCATGCGTCCTGCTATATGGCAGCAGGATGCCTATCTGCGTGCCGAGACCGAATGCTGCCAATGCGAGCGCCTGGGTTTCCTTCGGCTTGTCACGTATGGCGAGAGCCAGCCCAACACCGCCCAATGATGTCAACAGTTGCTGGCTCATCCGTTCGTTGCCGTGGTTGGCGATGGCGTGCGCGACCTCATGGCCCATCACTGTCGCAAGCTGACCGGGAGTTTTTGCAACATCCATCATCCCGGTGAAGACACCAACCTTGCCACCGGGCATGGCGAACGCATTCACCATGTCATCGTCCACGAGGAGGTTCACCTCCCACTCAAAATCACGCAGCTTGTCGTTCATCCCTTCCTGGCGAAAATATGTTTCGACTGACCGCTTGATGTTTCCGCCGACCGTCTTGACGGTTCGTGCGTCCGCCGTACCTTCTTCTATTCTGTACTCTTTCAGCAGGTTGTTGTATTCGCTGAAGCTCATCGCGTTCAACTGCGACGATGGAATCAGTATCAGTTGGTCGCGCCCGGTGATTGCTACTTGTGAGCACGCGACGATCAGAATCAGAGTAGCCAGCGAAATAGCGAGGTGCGAGATGTATTGTCTCATGATATGGCCTCCTGCCCCGTTGCACGCTGTCCTGCGAGCACTGGTTTCCAGAGCAATGGTTAAGCGTGTGATCAGAATGATCTGATTTACGATAGAAGCATGTGCGCAGGCAAGCGCTACTCTGAAAGGTGTGAGCTCGGTGGGACAGAAAACACCCCTGCCGCGTTCTATGCAGCCGGGGTGCTCTCATATTGGAAAGTGCTGTTTGCCATATTGAAATCGACAATGGCGCCCAACGAACTAATCGCTACTCGTCGCGGCCATGAGGATCTCGCGTTCAACCCACATGGGTGTACGCTCCTTCATGCTATCAACTTCGCATGTACGGCACCGATTGTTGACGGAGCGCCATCGGTAATGGTTCCCGCACTCAAGACAAGTGCCGGGATTGTTTCCATCGTAACCATGGGCTGATCGAATTCGCCGTCGATACTCCTGCGGTCGCAGTGTCATGGAACCGACCCTCCTTTCAGGGTAATTCCTGTGACATCAACGCCCTTCTGCACTCCAGCCGGCCTCCCACCTCCGACATGGAATACTGTGCTTCATGCTCCTGCCGGAGAGATCCAGCGGGGCATGGACACGTGGGCGTGAGTCCCAGTATTGTTCGCAGTATTGCCCTGTATCCACATCATGCAAAAGCAAGTTCAAGGCCAGAACCAGTTGTTCAACCAGCATTCGTGTTTATCAGCCGGATTACAGAAGCCGTGAATGGAGGACTCGATCGTTAACGGGCTATTTGCACTCGCCAGAGAGAATAGAAACCAGAGTTGTTGCGCAAAATGTGCAGAATGTTGTGCCTGGTTTGCAGGGGAAGGCGAAAAACCGTTGGTAATAGCTTAATAACCAATTGGTTATGACAATAACCGGACTTTCTCTGGTTTATCAAAAACCCTCCGCCAAAGCGTGTGGCGGAGGGCATATTGTGCACAGCGTCAAAACGGACGCTTGTATAACCTGTCTATAATCCTAAATGACCCATGCGTATCCGAGCTTGAAAAAGAACACTCGGTCGGTTTGTGTCAGAGCTTGCTGATTGTACGCACGAATGTTGTCTGAATATCCCACATAGACAACGGTTTGCGGATTCACTGTGTAACTGAACAGGAACTGTGTTGCAATGTACTGTTCAACATCTTCCACCTCTTCAGGCTCATTGAATGCCTGCTTGTTGTTATCAATGTGAACATTTTGCACGATGGTGCGCACGAACATCCGGCGGTTGAACTGATAGACCACCCTCACCCTGCTGACATTTGCAGAGTACAACCGTCCAGCGGGCACGTCGAGCTGGTTATACGCGTGGTCCAGCTCGAGGCGCAAATTTTCTCCGGCCAGCCATTGGAATTCGGGGTTGATACCAAATTCAACACCCGGCTGGTTGTTCCTGATGTCTATCTGTTTGCCGTAAAAGAAGCCGAGTTCGGTGAACAGGTCAGGATGCGGGAAGAAGCCGCCCCCCATCCATATGCTGTCTGTGTTGTATTCCTTGCCGCCGTACCACGTACGTTCCGCTTCCGCGAAGACATTGACCCACGATTGCATCGGGCCTTGCCCCCACATGAAACCGTTGATCTGCCGTTCCAGTGTACGGCTGTGATCATAGGTTCGGGTTTCCTCGGCTTCTACGCCAATCTCCAAGTGGCTGTACCAATGATCCGCATCGCCGAAGAAGGCGTAGTCCGTACCGCCGCCGTAGGAGGCGACGTTGGTCATATTGATAAATCCGGCGTCAGCGCGGAAGTCGGGATGACGACGGACACCATATGCCCAAGAATCCCAGCTGCGTGAGCTGTGGATGTAAACTGCCCGCGTGCCTTCACCGGAAATCGATGCTTCCTGATCGTAGTTTCGCTGGATCTTGGCTGGATACTCGGTCCAGCTGTTCATTGCCTGCAGTCGCAGCCTGTTGTTCTGATTGATATCAATGGTCGCATCAAGGCTGCCGACCCGGTTTCCATAATGCTCCCCGTTCGGATCGTTCAATGATTCCCGATCGGTGATTGTGGCGCCGATATAAGACGATTCGCCGACATCGCGTTTATATCGCACTACGCCGGTCATACTATTGCGTTCTAACGACTCGGCTTCTGAACCCTCAGCGGACGGGAACAGCATTGTGGTGTACTCATCCTGTGCGACGAACACCCCTATTCCGTTTGACCCTTCTTTGCCGGTAATTTTCGCACCCCAAATTGGGTCGGCAACGGTTCGCGTGTAGACAAGGCGGTCGTGTGTATTGAAGAAGTTGTTTCCTTCGAGGAAGAACGGGCGGCGCTCAGGGTAGAACAACGCCCAACGCGTGTTAACATCCAGTTGGAAAACGTCGGATTCGATCTGGGAAAAGTCCGGATTGTAGGTTGTCGCGAACGTCAAGTTCGGTGTAATACCCCAGCGGGCAGTGAATCCGTAGTCCATATCTCG